>CAJUAH010000024.1 GCA_910584375.1 uncultured Acetatifactor sp. | reverse complement strand
AAGGTAACCATAAAGAAAAACAGGAAAAATGCCAACGAGTACTTGACACAAACTACTGCCGGATAGCCCTTGCAATCCCTATATAAATAGGATATAATAAATATGCGCATAAGCGCATGGAGTTATAGAAAGGATCGATACACATGAGATTGATTACACGTTCTGATTTTGACGGTCTGGCCTGCGGCGCCCTGCTGAAGGAGGCCGGTATCATTGACAGTTGGAAGTTCGCCCATCCCAAGGATCTGCAGGACGGCCTGGTGGAAGTGAATGAGAACGACTGTCTGGCCAACGTACCCTTTGTGGAAGGGTGCGGTCTGTGGTTTGATCACCATTCCAGCGAACACGAGAGAAATGAGTTAAAGGGAAAATACAAGGGTGAAAGCCGTATCACTCCCTCCTGCGCCAGGATTATCTATGAGTATTACGGCGGCAGGGAGCGTTTCCCTCAGTTTGACGATATGATGGAAGCCGTGGATAAGGTGGACTCCGGGCATCTGACCATCGACGAGGTGATGAATCCTCAGGGATGGATCCTGGTGGGATTTTTGATGGATCCCCGCACGGGCCTGGGGCGCTGGAGGCAGTTTACGATTTCCAATTATCAGTTGATGGAGAAATTGATGGACGCCTGCCGCACGATGACCACCAGGGAGATTCTGGCGCTACCGGATGTGCAGGAGCGCATCGAAGTGTACAACGAGCAGACGGAGAAGTTCAAGGAGATGGTCACCAGGTATACCCGCACCGAGGGCAATGTAATCATTACCGATCTGCGGGGTGTGGATCCGATCTACACCGGCAACCGTTTTATGATCTACAGCATGTATCCCGAGCAGAATATCTCCGCCTGGATCGTAAGCGGCCGGGGCGGCCTGGGATGCTCCGCGGCGGTGGGATACAGTATCCTGAACCGCACCAGCGACGTCAATGTGGGACACCTGATGCTGAAATATAACGGCGGCGGACACAAGGCGGTGGGAACCTGCCAGTTTTCGGATGAAAATATGGAGACGGAGCTCCCCAAGATGTTGGCAGAACTTTGCGAGATGGCGAACGCCTGATATACAGTTATATGATCGTACAATTCAAAAGGGGCTGTGACGGCCCCTTTTGTGATATTCGGCTCCAGAGGCGCGGCGTCCCCAATATGATAAGCGCCGCTCCCAGCGGAAACGGCGCCATGTCAGTCACTGCTCCATCTGCCTGCCCAAAAAGCCCGCCGCAGACATGATCAATTTGTACTCCACTTCACCCATCTTGCCCTTGTAATCGTTTTCCAGCAGGATCACGGAGCCGATTACATCCCCCTCGCAGATGATCGGGGTGAACGCCATATGCTGGTACTCTCCCTCCAGGTCGTCACAGACGCGGAAAAAGTTTCGATCCCCCTGGGAACAGACGCCGGTCTCCCGCTCGTTCATCTTCTCCTCCATCTGCTTGCTCACCTCTTTTCCCAGATAACCTTTTCCGCCTCCCGCCGTGGCGATAAACTGATCTCTGTCGCTGATCAAAGCGGTATGGCCGGAAACCTGGGCCAGGGACTCGGCATACTGCCTGGCAAAAGTGGTCATCTCCCCGATGGGAGAATATTTTTTCAGAATCACCTGTCCCTCCCGATCCGTGTAAATCTCCAGGGGGTCCGACTCCCGAATCCGCAGGGTGCGACGGATCTCTTTAGGGATTACGATTCTTCCAAGGTCATCTATTCTTCTGACAATTCCCGTTGCTTTCATAATGGTATATTTTCTCCTTTTTACAAATTCTGTTCTGTTATTGAATGCATCTGATCTTTGTAGAGCTAGTATCTGTAAAAAGTGGGATTTTATACCTTGGAAAAGGATGTGGTCTATTCACAGTTTTGACTCAAAAAATATTTTCTGGTTTTGCGCTCACCTTCCTCAACCAATATTTTTTCAATAACCATTTCTTTTAAAATTCTCTTTGTGGTCGAATCCGCTAACCCTAATATCTCTCTGGCGGCTCTATTTGTTATATAACCATTTTCTTCGATATATTTTATAATTGTCTTTTTTCTATCGGCTTTTATCGGCTTTTTATCGGCTTTTATCGGCTTTTTATCGGTTTCATCCTCCACTCTATAAAAACAAACCGCAAATCCTGATTTTAGTCTCTTAAACTCATACCGTATTCCTGCAGTGGCGCATGCATCCGCGATTCGTTTCAGCCCCGTCCCAAAACTCTCAATTTCTTTTGAATAATATAAAATACGCGCTATTTTAGGATTTCTGCGGATCGGCCTTTCCAGCCTGTCTATAAAATCCTGCGGCTCAAACCCTTCAGGAAATGCACCCGGATTATATATTTCAATTCTATTTTTATATATTGCCACCTCATTGCTCTGCCCCAGGGAGTAATCCTTATGACAAAATGAATTCAGCAAAGCTTCTCTCACGGCATCCAATGGTATTTCCGGAATCTCCGTGCGTTGGACAGAGCCTGTAAATTCTACCCTCCAGCGGATATTTCTCCTTATATAAGCCTCCGCAATGTCCACAAGTTTTAATACGGGTCCATGAAATCTCTGTATATCATTAAATGTTACCCTCTCTTCAGTTGCAAAAATGGCCATTTGAATATCTTGAATAAGATCATCACTAAAAAGCACTTTCCCGGCATTTGTCAGTTTATCTCCCTCTGTCAGCTCCAATAGATTTAAAACCGTCCTTTTGTCAGTGTAAGAGACCGATATTCTTCCTGCCTCATGTGCCTGTTCAATATATTTTTTCAGCAGTTCTTCGTCTATATCATTTATTGATTTATTGGATATCAGATTTTCCCATCGGTTCCCCTCCCTGCCGCTTTTTAAAAGTAACTCTGTGATTTCTTCCGGCGACATCTGTAAATCTTCATCGGCCACTCTGATTCTCGCAACGCCATATGAAAAATACGGGATCTGGTTTCCCTCAAACGATACATGAATACATTCTTTTCCGTCAAGAATCACCCTGTTAATCTCGGGATATATCTTGGGTTCTATGAAATTGCCGATCTTTTGGCTGACTTCACGCAGGGATTCTTCTGTAACTGTTTGCCCCACCGGGGTTCCGTCAGATTTTACTCCAAAATATATCTCACCATGCTGATGTTTATTTAAAATAGCACATATAGAGTTTATGGCTTCTTTCAATTCTCCTGTAGATCGCTTAAATTCCAGGGTTTCTGTTTCTATTCCCAAATTCAAATCACTACCCCCCGCACAAAACATCATTCCTCAGTTAGCTGTTTTCATTATAAATTTTTAGTAAAGTATAACATAGTTTTTCCCTTATTCAAATAACTTTTCTCTGGCTTTTTTGTCCTTTCGCTGTTACAATAGGTCTGACGACAGGAAAGGAGTATCCGGAGCGTATGCAGGACAAGATCATGATCGTTGACGACGAGGCGGCCATCGCCGACCTGGTGACCGTCTACCTGAAAAATGAAGGCTATCAGGTGTTCACCTGTTACAATGCCGGGGAGGCGCTGGCCTGCGTGGAGCAGGAATCCGTAAGTCTGGCCATACTGGATGTAATGCTGCCGGACATGGACGGTTTCGCACTGTGCCAGCGAATCCGTGAAAAACATCTTTTTCCCATTATCATGCTTACGGCCCGGGGAGAAGACATGGACAAGATCACCGGACTGACGCTGGGGGCGGACGATTATATCACCAAACCGTTTAACCCGCTGGAGCTCACCGCCCGGGTGCGCACCCAGCTGCGGCGCTACACCCGCTACAACACGGCGGTTCCCGGACAGGAACAGACGGAAAGAGATATCCGCGGACTGCACATGGACCGAGACGCGCACCATTGCAGCATAAACGGGCAGGAGATCGTCCTGACTCCCATTGAATTCAATATTTTGTGGTATCTGTGCGAGCATCAGGGCAGCGTGGTATCCTCCGAAGAGCTGTTTGAGGCCGTGTGGGGGGAGAAATATCTGGACAACAATAACACCGTCATGGCCCATATCGCCCGGATACGGGAAAAATTAAAAGAACCGGCCAGACGGCCCAAATATGTCAAAACGGTATGGGGGGTGGGTTATACCATTGAATAATCAGATATTCCAGAGGAGCCGGATCTCCCGGCGTATCATGCTGCGCTATGTTATGTCCCTGATCGGGTTCGTGATCGGACTGATCTTTTTTGTTTTTTTGTGCTGGTTTCTCTGTATGCAGCGCGTCTGGTATGAATGGGAACCCATGTATCAGTTTCTGCGTGTGTTCAAAGAGTACCTGTTTTTTTTCATGGCCATAATTATCGTGGTCGGCTGGGCCATCATCACCTATCGCTTTCTGAACCTGCCCCTGCGGTATCTGGATGAGATCATCAATGCCTCCGGCAAACTGATCGCCTCCAGAGAGGAGCCGGTACGGCTCTCCGACGTGCTGCGGGAGGTGGAGGGGCAGCTGAACCAGTTCCGCCTTCAGGGCCTTTCGGCGGAGACCGTGGCCCGGGAGGCCGAGCAGCGCAAAAATGACCTGATCATCTATCTGGCCCACGACCTGAAAACGCCGCTGACCAGCGTGATCGGCTATCTGAGTCTGCTGCACGACGAGCCCCAGATATCCCCCGAGCTGCGGGCCAGGTACACCGGCATCGCCCTGGACAAAGCTCTGCGGCTGGAAGAACTGACCAACGAGTTTTTTGATATCACCCGTTTCAGCCTGACAAGCCTGACACTGGAGACGGAACAGATCAACTTAAGCCGTATGCTGGAGCAGATCACCTACGAATTTCTGCCGGTATTGGCGGACAAAGGTCTGTCCTGGCAGTTGGAGATCCAGCCGGAGGTACAGATCAACGGTGACCCGGACAAACTGCAGCGCGTTTTCGATAATCTGATCCGCAATGCCGTTAATTACAGTTATCCCGACACCGCCGTTTCCCTGTCCATGAAAACCACAGGCGGATCGGACGGCAGCCGTGTGGAAGTGCGCGTCAGCAACCGGGGCAGGACCATCCCCCCGGAGAAACTGAGCAGGATCTTTGAACAGTTTTTCCGTCTGGACAGTTCCCGCAGTTCCGCCACGGGCGGAGCCGGGCTGGGGCTGGCTATCTCCAAGGAGATCGTGGAACTGCACGGAGGCGGCATACGGGCGGAAAGCGCCGATGAGAACATCGTCTTCAACCTGTGGCTGCCAATGTCATAAAAACCGATATCATAAAATCGTAAGATTTTTTTCATGAATAGCGAAAACTTGTTTTATCCCTCTCTGATACAATACGGTACCAGAGGGGGATTTTTTTTCGCCTGTAACCGAATTGTCACTTAGGGACGCTATAATGACTCCTAAAATGAAACTCCCCGCCCGGCGCAGCCTCCCGAAGGCGTCCGCAATATGTGGGAAAGAGGTAATGAAAATGAGCAGAAAACAGATCACACAGCTTTTTCCATGGCTGATCCCCCTGCGCAAATGGCAGCGAAAGTTTTTCTTTTATCTGGGGATGAGACTGGACCGCAACCATTATAGCAGAACCATATCTGAGACACTGTTGCCCGTGGAGGTATTTTCTTCCGGCTGCCCCATGTACAACCGGGACACGGGATTTGACATGATCTATCAGGAAAATAAAGTACACAATCTGAAACTGGCGGCAGCGGCCTTTGACGGTATGCTGATCCGGCCCGGGGAGACCTTTTCTTTCAGCCTGGCCACGCGTCACGCGGACCGCAGGGAACCTTACCGGGACGGCCTGACCGTGATCGGCGGCTGTCTCACCACCGCCCCCGGCGGCGGCATGTGTCAGCTCAGCAACTTGTTGTTCTGGGTGTTCCTGCACTCTCCGCTGACCGTTACAGAACGCCACGGACACAGCAGCAAGGATTTTCCCGAGCCCCCCAGCGACGCCCCCATGGGGGTGGACGCCACGCTGGCGGAGGGCTGGAAGGATCTGAAGGTGCGCAACGACACAGACTGTACCTTCCAGGTCCACATCGCTTTTGACCGGGAGAATATCTATGGGCATCTGTACGCGGACAGACAGGATCCCCTGCTCTACTGCGTGCGCAACGGCCCGGTGAGCTACCGCCGCAGACAGGGTGCTGTCTGGGAGGAGGTGGATGTGATACAGACGCTGACAGAACGAGAAAGCGGGCAGGTGCAGAAAGAGCGCATCCTGTACCGCAATGTCTGCCGCATAGGCTATCCTCTGCCGGAGGGCACGCCCATTGAGGATACGCCCGTTGAAGATACGTCCATTGAAGATACGCCCGTCAATGATACGTCCATCAAAGATGTACCTGTCAAATAAGAACAGAAAGGACTAAGTCGCATGAATAAAAAAAATGTAGTTATTTTTTTCGGGGGATGTTCCTCCGAGCATGAAGTTTCCCTGGCCTCCGCCACAGCGGTGATTCGCAATCTGAACCGGGAGCGGTATACGCCCATTCCGGTGGGAATCACCCGGCAGGGGGAATGGTATCATTATACAGGCGAGATAGAGCAGATCGGGGCGGACCGCTGGCTGGAGGATATGGCATGCTGCACTCCTGCCGCCCTGTCCCCCCGCCGGGACGTCCATGAGCTGTTGACCTTTGACCCGGAGGGCGTAAGGCGGCTCTCCGTGGATATCGCCTTTCCCGTGCTCCACGGCAAGAACGGCGAGGACGGCACCCTCCAGGGACTGGTCGAGCTGGCCGGAATCCCGCTGGCGGGCTGCGGTACCCTGTCCTCGGCTCTCTGTATGGATAAGGACCGGGCCCACCGGCTGGTCTCCCTGGCGGGGATACGCACCCCAAAATCCCTGGCGCTGGATACAGCGGATCTGGAAGAGGCACGCGCCTTTGCCTCCAAGGCGGGTTTTCCCCTGTATGTGAAACCGGTGCGGGCCGGTTCCTCCTACGGAGTGACCCGGGTCGGTACTTACGGAGAATTGGAGCCCGCCGTAGAGCTGGCCTTCTCCTATGACAGCCAGGTGATTCTGGAGGAAAACATACCCGGATTTGAGGTGGGCTGCGCCGTGCTGGGCAGCCGGGAGCCCATCACCGGAGAAGTGGACGAAATTCAATTGTCCGGAGGATTTTTTGACTACACCGAAAAGTATACTCTCAAGACTTCCTCGATCCATGTGCCTGCCCGTATCTCCGCAGAGAAAGCGCAGGAGATCAAACGGGCCGCCGTCAGGATCTATAAAACGCTGGGATGCTGCGGTTTTGCCAGAGTGGATATGTTTCTCACACCGGAGGGAGAGATCGTGTTCAACGAGGTCAATACCATTCCCGGATTTACAGAGCACAGCCGCTATCCCGGTATGATGAAGGCCGCCGGAATAAGTTTTCCGGAAGTGTTGGACCGGATCCTGGAAGACTTGTAGCAAAGTGTGGAGAACGAAACTTATTCTTGTAATAAAGGGGAGGAACAACTGTGAAAAAGATCGTATTAGACCGGGAAGACCTGCACAGGGGCATATTGATCCTGGTAAATGAAAAGTACAAAATCGCCTGGGACGTCCCCAAAGGGCTGGCTGTCATCGGCAACACCGGCCGACCGGAAGGGCTGAATGATGAGACGCTGAAACGACAGGCCAATGCCGACGCGCTTACGGGGCATCCGGAAGACGTACTGCTGGAGCGGCAGGCCGGCGCCCGGCTGGAACAGTTGATGGATGAAATAGACGGCTGGGATGTCATCGCCCCTGTCAGCGGCTGGCGATCCCGCGGGGAACAGCAGTCCATATGGGATGAGAGTATGCGGGATAACGGGTCGGAATATACCCGCACTTATGTGGCCCTCCCCGGCCACAGTGAGCATCAGACCGGACTGGCCATCGATCTGGGGCTGCGCCGGGAACATATCGACTTTATCTGCCCGGAATTTCCCGACACCGGCGTCTGCGGACAGTTCAGAGAACGCGCCGCCGATTATGGCTTTGTCCTGCGCTACCCTGCGGGAAAAGAAAACATCACCGGCATCGGGCACGAGCCCTGGCATTTCCGGTATGTGGGAGTTCCCCACGCACGGATTATGACGGAGCAGGGCATGACGTTGGAAGAATATACTGACTATATCCGGCAGTTTGACTCTCCGGTTCACCCCTGCTGCATCCGTGTGGACGGGCGGGCTGTCTGCGTATCCTATGTCCCGGCGGATCGGGGGCAGACTGCCGTCTGGGTCAATGAGACTGCGCCTTACTGTATTTCGGGTAACAATGTAGACGGCTTTGTGCTGACACAATGGCTTGGCGCAGAGCAGAGGAGACAATGATGAATGAAAAAACCTGTTTCGGCGGACTGGACCGTTTCCGCCTGGCGGCGGCCCTGCTGGTAGTCGCCATCCATACCTCGCCCCTTACCTGCATATCACCGGAGGCGGATTTCCTGCTCACCCGAGTCTTTGCGAGAGTGGCCGTACCCTTTTTCCTGATGGTAACAGGACAGTTCGTATTGCCCCGCATTCTGGAACCGGGGCCGGGAGCCGGGCGAAAGCTCCGGCGCTATCTCACCCGGACGGGCGGGCTGTATCTGGTCTGCATTGCGCTCTACCTGCCTCTGGGAATCTACGCGGGACATTACAAAGACTTAAATCCCGGGCAGCTCCTGCGGCTGCTGGTTTGGGACGGCGCCTTCTACCATCTGTGGTATTTTCCCGCCTGTATGCTGGGAATGTCGCTGCTGTGGCTGCTCAGCCGCCGCCTTGGCGTGCGCGCCCTGGCATTTGTCTGCGGGGTACTGTATCTGTTTGGGTTGTGCGGGGACAGCTATTATGGGCTGACCGCTTATCTTCCGCCTCTGCGGGAATTGTGCGATCTGGGGTTTCGCGTCTGGTCCCACACCCGCAACGGATTGTTTCTGGCTCCGCTGTTTTTGCTGATGGGAGCCTATATGGGCAAACAATGTAAACAGCCCTCCGAAAAGGCCCTGCCCGGCGTTCCTGTTCTGGGAGCCGGTCTGGCACTGTGCCTGGCCGGAATGTCCGGAGAGGCTTTCCTGCTGCGTTATCTGCATTCTCTGCGCCACGACAGCATGTATCTGCTGCTGATACCGGTAATGTACTGCCTCTATGGCCTGCTGCTGTCCACAGACCGGTGGAAACCCGAGGGCTGTCCGCCCAGTCTCAGGCTACGTCGGATATCCACAGCGGTTTATATTCTTCATCCGGCAGTCATTGTGGCTGTACGCATCTGTTCCCGCCTGCCTGGGCTGCAGTCTCTGACAGACCAGAGCCTGATCCATTATCTTGCAGTATGTCTGCTGTCCCTTGCGGCAGCATGGCTGCTCACTGCCCTTCCCGGCAGCAGGACAAAGGCGCGCCTGGAACCTTCCGAAACGGATTCATCGGGAACCGTCCCCTGCGCCCGAGCCTGGATCGAGCTTGACCTGGACGCCCTGCGGCACAACGTAAAGTATCTGCAGTCCCTGCTCCCTCGCCGCTGCGCCCTGATGCCCGTGGTCAAAGCAAACGCATACGGACACGGGGCCGGACCGATAGCCCGGGAATTGAACGCCCTGGGGATCCGGGCTTTTTGCGTAGCCTGTGTCAGTGAAGGTATAGAACTGCGCGCACAAAATATCACGGGGGAAATTCTGGTGCTGGGCTATACTCACCCCGAACAGTTTTCTCTGCTGGATAAATATACTCTGACCCAGACCGCAGTGGACCATGCCCACGCTCTGGCATTAAGCGCTTACGCCTGCTCCGTTTCCAGGCAGGAGCTTTCCCCTCTTCCCATACACATTGCCGTGGATACCGGCATGCACCGTCTTGGAGAACCTGCGGAAAACATGTCACGGATCCGAGAGGCATTTTCCCTGCCGGGTCTGCGGATCACAGGTATGTACACCCATCTGGCGGCATCCGGCGGAAACGATGACGTCTCCAGAAACTTTACGGAAAAACAGATCGATGCCTTCTATAAAGTAAAGGAATATCTGGGAAAAGACCTGCCCTCCTACACAAAACTCCACCTCCAGGCCAGCTACGGCATACTGCGCTACCCCCTGGCAGATGTGGATTGCGCCCGACCCGGCATTGCCCTGTACGGCCTGCTGAGTAATGCCGCCGACACTCATGCCTTTGAAGACTGGCTGCGTCCTGTACTCTCCCTGCGCGCCCGGGTAGCCTCGGTTCACCGTCTTGCTCCCGGAGAGTCCGCCGGATACGATATGGCCTATACCGCCTCGCGCCCCACGGTTATAGCCACCGTCACCATCGGCTATGCTGACGGCGTGCCACGCAGCATTTCCCATGGAAAAGGAGCGCTGCTGCTCCGTGGGCAGCGCGCTCCCATCGTAGGACGAGTCTGTATGGATCAGCTGCTGGCGGACGTGAGCGATCTGCCAACGGTCCGCCCCGGCGACATTGCCACTTTGATCGGAAAGGACGGCAAAGAACACCTCTCTGCAGCCGACCTGGCCGACACATGCGGCGTCATCACCAATGAATTGTTAAGCAGTCTGGGCCCCCGGCTGGAGCGGCCCGGCTCTGTGTGTCGGCAGGGATATTCTGTACTCTAATGAGGAAGTTTTTTCGCCACTATGGCAAATCGCCCGTCCTCCACATGGTAGGCGCAGGTGGAAAGCGTCAGGAAACTGTCCCCAAACTCTGCTGTGACACCGGTGTCATACAAGGACAATTCCTTGATATTCTCATAAAAATCGTCAAACTCTTCCTGGGTCTGCGCCTCGTAAAACTGATAGTACCGAAAAACGTCGTCGTCCGAATTGTATACCTGGGAACGAAACACCGCCAGAATCTCATAGGTTCTCTCCTCGTAGAGCGTATCAAAGCAGATTACCGGATGCTCCTGAAAAAAGCTCTCCCTCCGGTACAGATCCAGATCTCCGAACATGGAACCGTCCTTCATATTGTGCCCGTATATAATGAAGTTTGTGCCCGGCGTGTTCACATCGGCCCTGTTTCTGACATACAGGCAGCCGTATTTGCTGTCCTGCCCATAAAAGTCGTGATGCAGATAATATTCGTCGTCTTCGCACTGCATAACCGGGTAATCTATGACCATACCCTCTATGGAGAGCCACCCCACCAGGTCGCTGTTTTCCCGGTACAGGTCGGCGTACTTCTCCAGCATGACAGGCTCCGGCGTGGCGGTGGGAGAAGGCGTTTCCTCCGGCACGGCGGTGGGAGAAGGCGTTTCCTCCGGCACGGCGGACGGAACCGTCTCCTGCGGCTCCAAAGGTTCCCGGGACTCCACGGCTTTCATGGCGTTTTCCCTCATCTCCTGCAAGATCCGCTGCTGCTGCCGCTGCCGATGGGAGGAGAGGGCCGCCTGTGCCAGAAAAAACAGACATACCGCCGTCACCGCCAGCAGTATCCCTCTCACAATCCTCATTTTTGCTCTGCGGTCCATAGAATGCATCAATCCACTTCCTCAAACAAAATCTCCCGATAGCGATTCTTTACTCCGGCGAAGTAACGTCTGGATACGGGAATATTGTGTCCTGCCAGCAACAGCTCGTTTCCGTCCAGTTTATCCACATGATACATATTAACGATAAAACTCTGATGACAGCGCAAAAAGATCTGGCCGCCCACCTGAATCTCCAGATCGTCCAGCTTGCCCTTGCACTCCTGCACCGTTCCATCCTCACAGTGGATAAAAAGCGTATGCTCTCTGCTGTCAATAAACAGGATCTTGCTGTAAGAGATAAATCCTGTCTGGCCGCGCCATTTATAGCCCAGACGTTGCTCCTTCTCCCGGGCCGCCCTCTGCGCCACCCGCTCCAGCAGCAGCGCCATGTCTTCCTCGCGCACCGGCTTGAGCAGATACTGCACCGCGTATAAATCATACGCCTCCCGGTAAAACGCGTCGCTGGAAGAGATAAAGCAGATCACGGCGTCACTGTCGTGGGCGCGGATATGTCCGGCCAGCTCAATGCCGCTAATGGAATTATCCATATAGATATCCAACAGATAGAGATCAAAATGCATAGCGTGGTCTTCCACATCGGTCAACAGTTGCCCCGCATCAAAATAAATCCGGGCGTCCTGTTCCACAAGAAAAGACTTAATATGCACAGCGTCCTCCTGACAGTCGTCACATACTGCTATTTTCATAGGCATCTTCCTTCTCTTTTCTCATCAGCGTTAAACGAAAAGTATTTTATTTATTGTAACATATTTTTCTAAATTTTATATGCTAATTTCGAGATAAAATCGGTTAATTCTGTATGGAGGGCCAAAAAAGAACAGTTGTTCGTCACAAACAACTGTTTTTACGGTCAACTGTCAAATATAAATGTCAGTCGCAGCTCACCCTGCCGCGACAGCTCCGCCTCTGCGGTTCCGCCCATGGCCCTTGCCAGCAGACCGCAGACAGTCAGCCCCAGTCCGGTGCCGCCGCCGGGGCGGGCGCGATCCGCAGTGTAAAAGCGGTCAAACAAAAGCGGAATATCCTCCTGACACAGCCCGTCCGTATCATTATAGAAGTCCAGACATATCCTATGTTGTGCGCTGTCTGCTACATCTGTCCCCTGGGCCTTTTCCCGGTGAAGGCAAATGCGAAAATAACTGCGGGCATACCGTAGCGCATTCTGTATCAGATTATGCAGTATACGCTCCAAAGCCTCCCTGTCCCCGGCAACCGTCACCCCTGACTCCGGCAGCTCCAGTTCCACTGCCAGCTCACGTTCCTCAAACTCCAGAGAATGGGACAGTACCGTCTCCCGGATCATGCGGGTAATCTCCACCGGTTTGCGCTCCAGTTGCACATGGGAACACTCCAGTCTGGACAGATCATAAAAATCGCTTATCAGTCCCTGCAGATAGCGACTCCTTCTCTCCACCACCGCCAGAGCCTCCCTGTCTTCCTCCGACAGCCTGCTGCCGTCCACCAGCTCCAGATAGCCCAGAATGGCCGTCAGCGGCGTCCGCAGGTCATGGCTGATATTCTCGATCTGTTCCTGTAACTGCCTCTCCTGACGCTGCCAGGCAACCCGCTGCCGCTGATGATACTGTATATAACGGTTGACCTGCGCAAACAACCGCTCCGCCTCCCTGGAGGGGGCTGCTACCCGCAGTACGCGGTTCTCCTGGGGATCTTCCATGATCTCCGCCATATCCAAAGCCGCCTGTCTCACACAGTCCCGCAACATTTTATAGCGAAACGCGTAAAACACAGCCAGCGTTCCCAATACAGCGGCGATTCCTCCAACGATCCACATATTCTATCCCTTTCCGGGCCGTTTTTACACGGCCCTTACCCGTATATCCCCGCGGCTGTCGTACAAAATCATCCTCTACAGTTCCCTGCGGCGTATGGCCAGGATGCCCAGCGTGATAAATACGCTTATGCCGATGACACCCGCTTCCTGGCACTTTAAAAATCCCGCCGCGGTGGACCAACTGTATTCCAGCCATTCTTCCGTCGGTACAGTGGTGGATATCAGAGGATAGAGCAGCCAGGAGGCCAACCTCTCGCAAAATTCAAATTTCATCCCCAATATGCTCACCACTGCCGGAGCCGCCACCATGATCAGCATCCAGCTCCAGATACTGGCGCTGCCGTTGCCGGTCATATAGCACAGGCTGATGATCGCGATCAATCCCGCCGTCCACGCCGGGATACAGGCCGCCGTACCCTTCAGCAGCGACAGGGTATATGCCGCGCCGCTGTCCTCCAGCAGCAGATACCCGCTGCCGATCAGCACGGACTCCGTCACCACCAGGCAGACAGCGGACACCGCCATCCCCACGATCACTTTGGCGAGGAAGATCTGTTCCCGGGACATCCCGAAAGCCACGCTGTTGTTGATTGTCCTGTGTTTCAGATCGTCGCAGACTATCAGAGAGCCCATCACCGCCGAGAGATACAGAGGGATGTGCATATCCGCCTCCAGCGTGGAAAAAGCATGTTTTGTGGTAGCCCACCGGAAGTACCCGCCCGTGGACGCCTCCACCGATACCATGAACCACAGCAGCACCACATAGGAAAGCGCCACCGCCACACAGACCCCGGTCAGGATAAACACGCCTTTTGTGTGAAGTATCCTGTAAAATTCACTCTTTATATAGTTTGTCATCGTATCTCTCCTCCCTCCTGCTCCCCTATCAGATGCATATAATAATCTTCCAACTGTATCTCCCGGCGCTCCAGCCCCAGCAGATCCATGCCCTGCTCCACCGCCAGTTTCCCATAGGGAGCAGTGCTCTGGGTCTGCTGCATGACGCGGATCGCCCCGTCGGGCATCACCTTGTAATCCGTCACATGCAGTTCCCTCTCCAGTAGAGCCGCGTAGCGCTCCGGCTCTGTCACCCGGATTTCCAGATAAGTGCCGCACTGTTCATGCAGGGATACGGCGTCGATCTGCCGGATTACCCTGCCCCTGCTCAGGAATGCATAGTCGGTGACCATATTTTCCAGCTCCGGCAGATTGTGACTGGAGATCAGGATCGTGATATGCTTTTCCCGATTCAGTCGCAGCAACAGGTTGCGGATCTCTATGATGCCCGCCGGGTCCAAACCGTTGATGGGTTCGTCCAGCAGCAGAAACTCAGGCTCTCCCAGCAGGGCCAGCCCCAGTCCCAGGCGCTGTTTCATGCCCAGAGACATCTGCTTGAACTTCTTGTGGGCCACATTTTCCAATCCTACCTGTTCCAGTTTCTCCGCGACCTTCTCCCTGCCGGGAATCCCTCTCTGTATCCTGTAATACTCCAGATTCTGCGCCGCCGTCATGTGAGGATAAAAACCCGGCGCCTCGATGATGGCGCCGCAGCGCCTGCGGTTCCTGCGCTGGGAGACCTCATCCTGCGCCTCCCAGAGACTGAATTGTCCCGAAGTGGCAAATACCTGCCCCAATAAAATTTTCAAAAATGTGGTCTTGCCCGCGCCGTTGTTGCCCACCAGGCCATAGATACTGCCTCTGGGAATGTCCAGATCCACCTTGTCCAAAGCAATTGTTTTTCCATACTGCTTGGTCAGTCCGCGGGTCTGTACGATCATATTCGTGCCTGTCATACCGCACTCTCCTTTCTGTCCGGCAGGGAAGTTTTTTCCCTGCTCGCCTGTGATGATATGATCTTAAGACATTCCCTGTAAATAAGTCCTTTAGAAAGTTTAAAGAAATCGTAAAGAATGCTTTTTTAACTCTGGGCCATGCGAAAACCGATGCCCCACACGGTGGAGATATATTCCGAACCGTCCACGGCGGCGATCTTTTTGCGGAGATTGCTCACATGGACGTTCACCGTGTTGTCCTCCCCGTAATAGCCCCCCTGCCAGACCAGCTCGTACAGACGCTCCCTGGAATACACCCTGCCCGGCTCCTGCATCAAAATACGCAGAATGTCATATTCGTGGGCCGTAAGATTCAATATTTGCCCCCGCACCCGCACTTCTCTGCGGTCGGCATCCAGAGTCAATTCCCTGTACCGCAGAGGCCCGTGTCCGCCTTTCCCCTGTCCCTTTGCGCTGTCGGCCTGCTCTCCCGCGCCGTCGGCCTTCCGCCTGGTGCTCCTGCGCAGGGCGCCCGCTACACGGGCCGCCACTTCCGCTGCGGCAAAGGGCTTGACCAGGTAATCGTCCGCTCCCATCTCCAATACCTTCACACGTTCCTCTATCCCTGATTTGGCCGATAACACAATAATGGGAATATCCGGATCCGTCCGGCGTATCTCCCCGATCAGCTCCTCCCCCATCATCCCCGGCAGCATCAGATCAAGCAGCAGCAAATCCGCCGGGCCGTCAGACCGCCCCATCTCCAGACGCAGTTTTCCCTCCGTGCCGGAAAAAGCCTGCACCGTCTCATATCCCTGCCCCCGCATGATCCTGGACAGGAGATTGTTGATGTCCTCATCGTCCTCTATTATCAGAATCTTTGCCGCCATTGTCTCGCCCTCCGTATTTACTGTTTTTTATACATAGCAAGAATAACATCCATTTAGGAAAAAGACTGAGGCTATAAAAAGTCCCTCGACATTTTTATAGCCCCAGCCCTGAAACCTGTACTTGAGTTTATGCCCTTGCAGAACCGATCAACACTTCTTTCCCACAGAAAGCGAACCCGTACTTCCTGATCCGTTCCGCCGGTATTCCTTTTGCCACCAGGGACGCCTGGTAATCCTTTTCCTCGATCTGCCGCAGAGCCTCGGACACAGTGTCGGACAGTTCCTTTTCCTTCGGGCCCTGTACCTTGAATTCCAGGATCATGGCATCGTCTTTTGCTGTATTTCCGGGTTCCAGCATTACGTCATACCTGCCGAACGAGCTTGCTCGTTCTGACCACATCTCCCGGTTAGATGTGACCGTATACCGATCAGACAACTCTGCCATCAACCCCAGCACAAAACCGTGATAAAACCTCTCCGGCTCACTACGGGGGTTCCTGCCCGTGTCAAAATAGCTGAACATCTCTCTGGTCACCCGGTTCATGTAGGTATTCATCGCCTCTACATCCCCCAATAAAAGAGCTTTGATGAAATCATTGTAATTATCATTCTCGGCAAACCAATCCCGCACTATATCCTCAAACATGAGGAATACTTCTTTATTGGTCAGTACCAGCTTATAGTACATGCGGCCTGTCCTCTCCACAAAAGTTGTACCTGCCACCCGCAGATATCCGCTGGCAAGCAACAGACTCCATATGGCGTCCTTTTTGGTGGAAAGCTGGCTATACGCAATCTGCTCGTCTATCTCCAATTCCAGCGCTCCTCCACCAAGCAGTTCCCCAAAGCTCTTCTTCACGTTGGGCGAAGCCTCCTGGAGCAGCTTGCTGGCCAGTCTGTTGGAACTGGTATTGACCCAGTACGCCCCTACCATTTTTTTATCCAGATAATTTATAATAGACCAAGGGTTGTAGATGTCTTTCCTACTGCCAAAGGTAAACCCGTCATACCAATCTTTAACCCGCCGTTTTTGGTCTGACAGTCCATATTCCTCCAGTACCGCAAAGACCTCCTCTTCCGTAAAGCCAAAACAGTCCGCATACTTTTCTGAGGTGGTTGTCACCACCTTCAGATTATTCAAATCCAAGAACATGGATTCTTTGCTCACGCGGGTGATGCCGGTCATCAGGGCACGTTCCATATAGGGATTTGTCTCAAACGTTGCCCCAAACAAGTTCCTGGTAAACGCCGTCAGTTCCTCCCAGTATCCGCTCACATACGCCTCCTGCATGGGCGTATCATACTCGTCCAGCAGGATGATCGCTTTTTTTCCATAATGCTGCATCAAATAATTTGACAGCGTTCTCAGACCATTGGTTTCCTCATCCTCCCCTGCGCCCGCAGAGATCCTCTGGAATAATGCCTTTTCATTCTCATTCAGGCTGTCGCTGTCTGCCAAAAAATCAAACCGGTTATACAGTTCTGCTATGATCTGGCTGATCCTCTTTCTGGCGCCCCGGAAAGTGGTTTCCTTTACATCCGCAAAGCTGAGCGCAATCACCGGGTATGTCCCCTGCAACTTGCGGAATTTCTCCTCCTGCCAGATGGAAAGCCCCTCAAACAGGTCTCCGCGCCCCGCATAACTGACCGAAAAAAACTTCTCCAGCATATTCATGTTCAATGTCTTGCCAAAGCGCCGGGGGCGGGTAATCAGCGTCACATTGTCCCCGCTCTCCCACCACTCCCGAATAAAGTGGGTTTTGTCCACATAAAAATATCCCTCTCTTCGGATCGTTTCAAAATCCTGATTCCCGATTCCTATTGTTCTGGCCATATCCCACCTCTTTTCGGTATATCTCTCCCTTACAGTTATAATATATCTTTTTTTCATTTATTAATCAATGGATTTTTTGCTGTCTAAAAAATAATCTTTTTGTCAAACGTAATATTGGAGGCGGTAAACTCCTCCCAGCAGGAGACAGGCCCCAGACGACTCTCAATACTTTTTTGGGCATTCGCACAGAAGGTAAAAAAACACGTATCCGGCCTGATATCAGCGGCTGTCTCCACGGCAATTATGCAGACCGGGATCGTCAGTTCCATCACATAGGCTGTCTGGGGACTATGGTAAAGAGGCTCACGGACAAAATCGTCCACTGGGTACAGTCCCAGCCCAACATATCGCTTGCGGGGATCGGAATACCTCCAGCCCCCTTTCATCGAATCGCTATACGCAACATTATCTTACTTCCATTTAAGTGTTACGCACTGTCTAAGATGTTAAAATTCACCTCCCACTGATCTGCCACCGACGATAAAGCAGGCTGCCCAGTAGCGCAAGGCCGAGGGTCAGCAGTGGATACAGCAGCATGCCTGTCTGCCAGTTGGTCAGATAATGTCCCGCGCCGCCCACCAGCCGCATATCGCAGAAAGCGGTGCCCCGTACCAACTGGGCGGGCAGCAGAGACACAGATTGGGACAGCGCCCGTAATTGTCCCGGTACACTGATCAGCACAGTCCCCAGAATATATGCAGTCATCAGGCTCATGGTCGCCACGCTGCTCTTTGTCCAGGCAGACAGAACCAGCGTCAGGACACTGTGCAGCAATGCCGACAATAGCAGCAGTACCAACATGATCACTATGGCCTCTCCCATAGTCAGAGCATACGGGGAAGTCTCCAGATGCATCTGCAACGGCGCATTCCAATTTTTTCCGTATCCGTAGAGAATACCGAAACTCACCAGCGTAACGCCTCCCACAATAAATGTCGCCGCCACCCCCAATGTCACGGCCGCCAGCAGTTTGGCCCGATAGAGCATCCCCCTGCCATGGCGGCTGCACAGCGCCAGTTGGTCAGTTTTCCGCATATGTTCATCTGCAAATACGCCTGAAAATACCATACCGATCACTAATGCCAGCAACGCCAGCAGCGTCTTTATACAAGCCAGCATTATAGACGGCCCCTGATCCCAATAATACGGATAAGGGGTCTGGCGTTCATGCCCGCGCCAATATTCCCTCTCGCCTCCCGTGAGAAATTCGGTGTCCTCGTAGGCGGTGATGGTTCGCTGTCTTTCATCGTAAAAAGCGGCGGCATCCACCGTATGTACTTTATTGTTGCCCACTACCCCTCTCACATAATTATAGACGGCGTCATACAGCCTTCGCTGCTGTGCCAGTTTTTCCTCCATTGCTTCATTCTCTGAGACTGCCGTAATCATAGTACCGGTCATACTTCCGTTTTCCAGCATTGTCTCCTGGGACGCTACCGCCGCAAAGGCCGTCTGCATCTCCTTCAGCAGCGCATCGTCGATGAGCCTGCCGTTTAATTTTTCCGCCTGCTCTCCCCGCTGTATGACTCTGTCATATGCGCTGAAACGCACACTTTCCCCTGTCTGCGCGTTCGTTTCACTGTAATTATTCAACAGCGCTTCATAACAGACAATCAGCATGATGAGTACTGCGCCGATAAAGGCGATCCAGGTCATTTTCCTCTTCAGGATCTTTTTCATCTCGTATTGATATAAGATACCCAACTGGCTCATTGCCTCATCCCTCCCTTCTCTGCTCCGTCTTCGAACTGCTCCAGATAAAACTGTTCCAAGTCTCCACGACTCTCCTCCCATTTTCCCTGATAGATCAGTTTTCCTGTTTTCATCATCAAAATACTGTCCGCGATATGCTCCACGTCAGACACGATATGAGTGGACAACAGCACAATGCTGCTCTTCCCCGCCCGGGCGATCAGATCCCGGAACCGCACCCGTTCCTTGGGGTCCAGACCCGCCGTAGGTTCATCCAGCACCAGCAGCCTGGGATCGTTCAGCAGCGCCTGAGCGATCCCCAACCGCTGTTTCATGCCGCCGGAGTACGTTTTTATCCTTTTGCGGGACTGCTCTGCCAAACCCACCAGCTTAAGCAGTTCCCCGCTCTTCTCCCGGGCCTGGGGTTTGGACAGCCCTTTGAGCGCAGCCATATACAGCAGGAATTCGCTGCCTGTAAAATCGGGGTAATACCCGAAGTCCTGAGACAGATATCCCAGCATGGCCCGGTACGCCTCGCTGGTCACGGGTTCCCCCGCCAGCGAGATCTGTCCCGATGTGGGCCGCAATATGCCGCAGATCATCCGCATCAGCGTAGTCTTGCCCGCGCCGTTTGCGCCCAGCAGACCGTAGACGCCTGTGGTCAGCTTAAGACTGATCGGCTCCACTACGATCCTGTCCTGGTATTTTTTCGTGATATTGTCGATACACAAGTTTGTCTCTTCTCTCATCTCATTCTCCTGTTCAGGGGTATCAGGCCCCCGCCTGCTCGTAGATCCTGTCGGCCTGACAGGCGCACCGATAGTACTCCCATATATTCCCGGCCAGCAGCAGCGAAAGCGCCAGAATCCACCAGCCGAAAAAGCGCGGGGCATACCACTGCATGATCCCATGTCCCATCACCTGTACGCTGCCCACCAGCATCGCGTTGCCCAGACACAGATATATGGTTTCCCGCCCTCGCACCTTTCTGGAGCAGGCCATGCTCAAAAGTGTAGTCGTCAGATACGGCACCAGCAGGTATACGCCTGTATGCCATATTTCCATCTGCTCATACAGGGCAAGCACCGGAAACAGCAGACACATCAGTGCCAGATGAAATCCGCCCAGCAGTCCCATTCTTGCCAGCATAATACTTTTTACGGAAAAACGGGTGGCCAGCTCCAGCTCCGCCATATTGCAGGCAAAGGAGCGTACCTGTTCCTGTACCGCTGTCAGCGCAAAAAAGGGCATGGCGCTGGCAGCCACCCGCAGCACGTCCCGCTGCCATCCGGCGGTGAACCCCACCAACGCGGCAAACACGGCCACGGACAGCACCCACACCCGCTTGCGGATATACGCTGCCTGCGTCAGTACAAACGCGCCGTGACTTATGGAGCGCAGGGGCCTTCCGGTCAGGAAAACGTCGCGCCTCTGAGGAGCCGGAGCCCGCCATAAAAGCCGCAGCCCGCGCTCCAAGGTATCCGTGGAACAATCATATCCGACGCCCTTACGTTCTATTTTTCTCCTACTTTGTTTCATATTGTCCCCCATTTCCCACGATACTCTTGTTACCGCATCACTCAAGCTGCGCCCGCAGCTTTTCCAGCGCCGCCATGATCCTGCGCCGGGCGGCAAACCGGGATATCCCCAGCATTTTGGCCAGTTCTCCCAGAGGAATCTCGCTGGCATAGCGCAGCGCCAGCAGTTCCCTCTCGTCCTCCGACAAAGTTTCCAACGCCTGCCGTAACCCCAGACGTAGCTCCGGCTCCAATTCCGCAGGAGCAGCCAGTTGTTCTTCCATCTTCCAGGTCAGGGACTGCGCCCTGCGTCTGCGGTATTCGTCAATACACAGATGCCTGGCCGTGGTATACAGATATTGCAGCGCCTTGCCCTGTTCCCGGTAATCCCTGCACTCCCACAGCCGCAGGAAGGCTTCCTGAGTGATGTCTTCCGCTGTCTGTACCTGCCCCAGCCGGTAATAGCAGTAGCGGTAAATCTTGTCATATAGCGCTTTTTCGTCCATGGACACCGGGCCGCCCTCCTTTCACTGTGTATAACGGATCCAAACGCCGGATGTGCGCAAAACTTTTATATTTTCTCAAACAGAAAAGGGATAAGCCATAAAAAGCCTGTCCCCCGAAAACCATGTTTCTTTAAAAGCTGGGCCTATACAAAAAAATATTCTGTTTGTACCCCCAAATTTATTGTAAAACAGGGGTTAAAAAGACATATTTTTATACATAGACCCCATCGGATCCCAAAAAAGAGTATTTTATCGCTAAAAGTGGGTACAAAAATAAAATTTTTTCCCATAGACCCGCCGCAGAGAAAAAATTCCCCCAATCCATCTCTCCAGGCAACAGAAAGCGACTGTGCCGAAAGCCTTTATAGCGTATGCAGATCATCCAGTTCAACAAAATAGCCGTTATCATTTTTCAAAAATTCAATCTGTACTGTTAGATCATTCGGCTCGCCGTCTGTTGTCAGATCATAGTCCATACAATACCCTCTCCCATCCGTATAGGCCAAAAAATCTATCCTTTGAAGTCTGTTTTTCAGCAATACCGGGTCATCAATTTTCACCGTTGGCCGGGTTTCGTCCAGATATCTCAGCGCCAGACACAAATCCTGTTCCGTTAGTCGGCTGCTGTCGAACACTGCGAGAAAGTCACTGTACCTTTCCCTGGCCAGTATCCCTAACGCATTTTCTGCAAAATCAATAAATCTTTCCTGTTCTTTTCCTTCCTCTGCATATATCATTGTAAAATCTCCGTATTCTCCGGCCTACCATACAGGGCTGTGCCGTAGTGCGGAATCGTCTTCCGCTCCTGCTCCCATAGCTGGCCCAAAACAGCGTCGTCCCAGCTCCCATGACTGACTCAAAAACAGCATCGCCCAACTCCCATGATCGGCCCAAAACAGCATCGTACCCACTCCCATGACCGGCTCAAAACAGCATCACTTCCCATCTTCCTCCCTGTCAATATAAAAATCAATCAGCTCATATATCCAGTCATTTATATCCGAGAACCGAAAACCCAGCTCCTCCGCCCTGTCCACACAGATGCTGTACTCCGGCTCCCCGTTGTAGGGCGCCGCCTCCCCCGCAGGATCCAGGCAGGCTTTCCCGCCTGTTTTTCTCTCCACATATCCTGTAATATCCCGCAGGGACAGACTGCCGTGGGCGCTGCCGTTCACCGCGCCCCGGAAATCCCTGTCCGCCAGAAAAGCCAGAAATTTTCCCGCCTCGTCGGAGCGTATATAGCTCATTCTGGCGTCTACGTTATCAATATTCATGGGGACAGACTTCATCACATGTTCCACATAGAACAGCAGACGCTCCGTGTAGTCGTCCTCCCCGAGCACAAAGGGATACCTGACCGCGATCCAGTCCCGGTCGCCGTATACCTGCCACAGCGCGCATTCTGCCTGTCTCTTTACCTCGTCATAAGGAAAATCCCGGCGGTCGCACCATACAAGTTTCCGGTCCAACGCATCAAAATCCTCCTCCCGGGTATCCGGTTTCTTGGGTTCATACACCGCGGTGCTGGACATATAGATATACTTCCCGCAGTCTATGGCCTCCATGGCATATTTGATGTCATTTGAACAGTAGGCGATCTTGTCATATACCACATCATACCTTTTTCCCCGGAACGCCTTTGCCATCCCGAGGGGATCGGTTCTCTCCACCTGTATCCGCCGGACGGCGTCGCCGAAGGGATCCTTATTTCTCTGTCTTGTGGCCACAGTCACTTCATGTCCCTGCCGCAGCAATTCCTCCACCATGGGAATGCCAAAAAATCTGGTTCCCCCCAGCACCAATATCTTCATAACCGCTCCTCCGCATCAGTCTATCTTCAAGATCAGCCATAAGATCCTGCGGGCACAAATCTCCATCTCTTCCCGGGACAGTGCCCCTTTCTCTTTGGCCTCCAGCAGCCTTGCAGGGAAACCGCATGCCATCTTCACGTCGTTGCCCGCTTTCGTCTCCTTGTAATGCTCGCTGTGAGCCCACCAATCCGTTGTAACCATACCTTCAAAGCCCCATTCGCCCCGCAGAATATCCTCCAGCAGCTCCCGGTTCTCGGAGGCCCGGCGTCCGTTGATAATGTTGTAGGAGGACATGATGCTCCAGGGTTTTGCCTCTTTTACGATCCTCTCAAAGGCCCTCAGGTAAATCTCCCGGATAGCGCGCTCGGAGGCTCTGGAGTCGCTTTCCGTGCGGTTCGTCTCCTTATTGTTCAGCGCAAAATGTTTCACCGTGGCCGCCACATGGTTGCTCTGGATACCCGTCACCATGGCCCCCGCCATCCTGGCGGTGAGGTAGGGATCCTCGGAATAATACTCAAAGTTCCGGCCGCAGAGAGGACTGCGGTGGATATTGACGGCGGGAGTCAGCCATGCGCCGATGTTGTTTTCTTTGGCCTCCGCTCCCCCGGCTGCGCCAACCCGCTCCGCCAGCCCGGGATTCCAGGTACACGCCAGCAAGGTGGAACAGGGCCAGGCAGTGGTACAGACGCCGCACTGGGGTGCGATCCTTACCCCTGCGGGGCCGTCCGCGGTCATGACATTGGGTATGCCGTAGTCCGGCAGATTGCCGTAACCGAAAGTATTGGCCACCCCGGTATTGGGCTGTCCTCCCAATAGCTCCGCAAGCTGTTCGTCAGGCAACTGCTGCACAAACTCCTCCAGGGAAATGCGGCCCTCTGCCACATCGATCAGTTTCGGCCGATTGTCCTCATTTCCCCACAGCGGATAACTCTCACGCCGCTTTACCACAGGCGTGACGCCGCCTGTCTCTCTCTCCGGCAGCCTGGCCGGAAATATGCTGGCGTCCGTATCCACCGGCTCTCCCTGAGGCAGCTCTTCATAACTGCCGTCCGCCAACATGCGCTTTCCAAGCTGCGTGGGAACCATCTTCGGAGTAAGCTGCCGTGTGACCACATCCTCCTCCAGTACCATCACATAGCTGCTCTCTACGGTGTCCCGCACGGACGTACCCACATAAAAGCGGTATTCTCCTTTTTCCAAAACATACGCGGATCTGGTCACCTTGCCCAGATCGTCGTAAGACGCCATATCGTTTATATCTATGCGCAGCGCCACTGTCTGCGTCTCTCCGGGCTGCAGCAGTCTGGTCTTTTGAAAGGCCGCCAGCTCTCTGGCCGGTTTTCCAAGCCTGCCCTGAGGGGCGCTGTAATAGACCTGCACCACCTCTTTACCCGCCGTCTGTCCGATATTGCACACTTCCACCATGACCCGGAGATGATGTCCCCTCTTCTCCACCGTAGGCATGGAGAGAAGAAATCTGGTATAAGAAAGGCCGAAACCGAAGGGATAGTTGACTTTCTCCGCCGCCCCGGGAATCGTCTCAAAATAGCGGTATCCCACATAGATGTCGTCGGTATATTCCACATAATCGTCGGATTCGTGGAAATTATAAGTGGAAGGGTAATCTTCCAGCCGTTTTGCGAAAGTATCCGATAGCTTGCCGCTGGGATTGTCCTCTCCCACCAGCAGCTCCGCAGCCGCCAGCCCGCCTTCTATGCCCCCCTGCCAAGCCATGAGAACGGCCTGAATCCTTTCCTCTCCGGCAAACCAGTCCGTGTCAACCATGCCGCCCACATTCATGACCACGATCACTTTGGGGAAACGGTCCTTTACCGCTTTCACCATGTCCTTTTCCCCACGGGTCAGGTAAAAGTCCCCGTCCTCAAACACTTCATTATCGCTTTCCTGTTTCTGCTCCAGCCCGGCGATCACCGAGTCCTTCCTGCTGATTTTTTTATCATAGACGCTCTTTCGGTCCCAGCCCTCGCCGGAAAAGCGGCAGATACTGATGATGGCTGTATCCGTGTATGCTCTGGCCTTCGTCAGCAATTCCCCGGGCAGCGCAGGCTCCACCGTCATACCCGGCCCTACGCCCTGGGCATACTGCCGCTTTACATTCTCCCTGTAATAGTCGGCAAGCTCCTCAAAGATTTCCACATGTCCGGCCTTTTGTTTCAAACCCTCATACAGATTGCGGGTATAGGCCACCGTCACGTCGCCGCTGCCCCCGCCGCCTTTCACGTAGTCAAAAGTGGCCTTTCCGAACAGTGCCACCCTGCTGCCCCGGGATAACGGCAGCACATTTCCCTGGTTTTTCAAGAGAACCATGCCCTCTCTGGCCGCCTCCCTGGAAAGCGCAATATGCTCTTTGCTGCCCGTTACCCTGCGCCCGTCCTCCCCCAGAGGAAGTACTGGCTGATACAATGCCCTTGCCCATCTCTCCATGATCTGTCCATACCTTTCTGCTATTTTTGTCGGAATCCATGCTCCTTTTTTCCATTGTCCCATAAAACATTTACAATCGCAACCAAAACTTTGCCGGATATTTTTGCTCCGCAATCTTGACAACGCGCCCCGTCCTCGTATATTATAAACTACGAACCAAATAATACTCGCTAGGGGAGCGCATCGCTGAGATTGGATATACCATATCCTAACCCTCACTACTTGACCCGGACAATACCGGCGTAAGGAAGCAAAAGTATACGGACAGGAAAACACCGTTATTTCCTTAATCCGTATTACGATGTCGTCCCTCCTTGCACCCACAAAGGAGGATTTTTTATGTTCTATGATGTTGTTGTCAACGAATGGGGAGAAAACACCTATGTCCCCACCACTCTGGGCAGTGTCCTGCTGGTGGTTCTCATCCTGGCCCTGCTGGGCGGCGCTGTGGCTTTCGCCCGCGTCCACGGGCCCAAAAAGGGGGAGGACTCTTCCGCAAAGCATCCCGGTAAACTGACCGTCAAACAGTTGGTATTCTGCGCCATGGCTATCGCTCTGGGCACGGTACTGTCCAATATCAAACTGTTTTCCTTTCCCTGGGGCGGCTCTGTCACACTGCTGTCCATGCTGGTGATCTGCCTGCCCGGATACTTCTTCGGGCTGGGAGCCGGACTGCTGGCCGGCGTCGCCTACGGTGTGTTGCAGCTGCTGATCGATCCCTATGTGCTCTACCCCATGCAGCTGGTGGTGGACTATCTGCTGGCCTTTGGAGCGCTGGGACTTTCGGGGCTGTTCTCCCGCGGCAAAAACGGTCTGATCAAAGGCTACATCGCGGCAGTACTCGGACGGTATGTGTTTGCCGTGATTTCCGGCTGGATTTTCTTTGGCGCTTACGCCTGGGAGGGCTGGGCTCCCCTGCCTTACTCTCTGGCATACAACGCGATCTACATCTTTGCCGAGGCGACTGTCACTGTGATCATTCTGTTGCTGCCACCTGTAAAGAAAGCTTTGGGCAGTGTGAAAAAAATGGCTCTGGAGTGATTTTTTGAGTGATCTGAGATAAAAAACTTGCAAAAGATTTTTATATATGCTATTATTAGGGCATAAAAGGAGCAACCGCCCACAAGAGTGGTTAGCCTCCCTGGTTGGCAATAGGCCTACCTGTACTGGCTAAGTGACAAGGTAGGCCTATTTATTTTCGCTTGTTATCCCTATCTATGTAGGCAAGCAGTGCGATTAAAAATGTAGCAAACAGTACCACATGCGTCTATAGATTGCAATAGATATTTTTACTTTCCCGGCTCCGTCACGCAACACCCAAGGCTGGAAGAGTATAAAATCTTCTCCCCCACCGGCAGTCCCATCAGCTTACCCAAAGCCTCTTCATAGTATTTGAGCTGCTCCGCATAGCGGTTCCAAAGCTCCTCCCCGGTTTGCACCCGGTCGGTCTTGTAGTCCACCACAACGATCTGCCCGTCTTCCACAAAGAAAGCGTCTATAATACCCTGGATCAGCACCTTCTCCCCCGCAGGGAAACAGGGCTTTAAGCGGGCGGCGCTGATGCCGTATACAAAGGGCTGCTCCCGATACAGCGCTCCCGCTCTGTGGGCCCGCCACATCCGCCATGCCAGACCGTCCCGAAAAAAGCGCAGCAGCTTGTGTTCCTGCAGCACCTGACGGTAACTCTCCGGGAGTCTCCCCTGGGCAGTCTCCCGGGCCAGCATCTCCCGCAGATTGTGGCGCAGTACGCTCTCATCCCCCGCCCGTGTGAACGTCTCTTCGCTCTCCGGCATACTCGCATATACCTTCTGATACAACTCCTCATAGTCCGCCAGCTCCATGACCTTATGAAAAGCATTGCCCCGCAGCGTTCCCCCTGCCTCCTGGGCGCTCTGTCTGAAACTTGGCACATAAGGCACGATCTCCTTTTGCTCAAAGGCCTGGTAAGCCGCCTCGTCCTTCTCCTCCATGGCGGCAATCTTCAGCTCGGAAACGCTGGTTTTGGTATATAGCTGTTCCAGCTCTCGATACGAATAAGTATACGAAAAACGCTGTTCCAGTTCCCTGACCTGCTCCCGGTCCGCCCACAGCAGAGCCTGCTCCAGCCGCAGTTCTCTCCCGGCCAGATCCACCTGCTCGCGCACCGCCTCTCCGGCCAGTTCCTCCTCCTGCCACACGGACACCTGCACGGACACAGGTTCCAGGGCGGGCAGGATATACTCCAGATAGCTCCCCGCGCCGATAAAATCCAGATAACTCAACGGCCCCTGTCCCCGCAGCCGCTGCTGCTGACACAATGCCTCGCAGTCCGCCGCGCATGCGGTCATAATCAGTTTTTCCCTGGCTCTGGTCAGCGCCACATACAGCACCCGAAGCTCCTCCGCCAGATTTTCCTCCCGCATCTTTTTAGCGACTACCATGCGGCGCAGGGTCTTGCCCCGCACCCGCCGTTCCACATCCACATAATCCGTCCCCAGCCCAAAGTCCATATCCATCAGAAAGCTCCGGTTCGCATCCTGCATATTAAAACGCTTGGCAAGGCCGGAGACAAAGGTGATGGGGAACTCCAGTCCCTTGCTCCGGTGGATGCTCATAATACGCACCACATCGGCGTTTTCATCCAGAGAACCCGCCTCCCCGAAGTCCACGTCGTATTTCTCCAGTTGTTCAATGTACCGCACGAAATGAAACAGCCCGAAATAGCTGGTCTTCTCAAAATCCGAAGCCTTGGTCAGCAGCATCTCCACATTGGCCCGGCGTTTGCTCCCGGCAGGCAGGGCCGTCACATATTGCAGATAGTCATGTTCCCGCAGGATCGTCTCTAAGAGCTGGCGTATGGGCATATAGACCGTGTAGCTCCGGTAGGTATCCACACGCTCCCTGAAACGGCGGCATTTTTCCGAAAGCTCCTCCCGATCTTCTTCCTCCCCTGCAGCGCACAGGGCTTTCCACAGGCTTACCTCCCGATTCCGACTTCTCAGCAGTGCAATCTCCTCCTCCGAAAAGCCGCCAAAAACAGATTTCATGACGCCGAACAGAGGAATATCCTGCGTGGGATTGTCCAACACGCGCAGTAGCTGCAGCAGCTCCTGTACCTCGATGGCGGCAAAATATCCCGTCTTGGAGGAGATGTACACGGGAATGCCCTCCCCTTCCAATACCTCCCGAAACTCCTCGTCCCAGCCGTTTACCGTGCGCAGCAGGATCACTATGTCACCGTAGCGGACCGGGCGCAGCTGTCCGGTGGCTTTATCCGTCACCCGATGATCCCGGCGCAGTCCGTGGATTCTGGCCGCGATCATCTGCGCCTCCCTGGCTCTGGGCGTAACCTGGCTGTCCTTATCCGGTTTCTCCGCCAGCAGCAGTTCGCTGCGGCAGTCCGGCCCCTGGGGATACTCCGCCCCCGCGTACAGAGCCGCCCGGTCATCATAGACGATGCCTCCCTTGTCCCGGCTCATCAGATTGGCGAACATACCGTTCACCGTCTCCAAAACCTCCCGGCGGCTGCGGAAATTGCGGCTTAAGTCGATCCGCTGCCGTATACCCTCCTCCCCGGTATAAGTTTCATATTTTTCCAGAAAAAGCTCGGGTCTGGCCAGACGGAATTTGTAAATACTCTGTTTGACGTCGCCCACCATAAAGCGGTTATACTGTCCGTCCTCCTCGCCGGACACCGCCCGGAGCAGGTATTCCTGCACCAGATTGCTGTCCTGATACTCGTCGATGAGTATTTCCCGAAAATACTCCCTGTACTCCCGGGCCACCGGGCTGGGAAGTATCTCTCCCTCCTCCCGGCGCAGCAGGATCTCCAGAGCGTAATGCTCGATGTCGGAAAAATCCATCAGCTTTTTCTCCTGTTTGCGCTGCCGGAACGCCCGCCCGAACTCCAGCGCCAGATCGGTCAGCGTACAGACCGGGGCCTGACAGGCCTGCATCTGCGCCAGACTCAAGGAGATGGGAGTGGCAAAAAACTGCTCCCGCAGATCCCGCAGCGTGTCCTTCACATCGCCGCGCACATTCTTCACTAGCTCCCGCTTTTCCGGGGATACCACAGGGTCCTTTTTCGCCGGCAGTTTTCCAAAGCTGATCTCCCACAGTTCCCGGGCCATACGGCTCATGGCCCCCTCCTCCCCCGCAGCCGTCCCCTGGGATAACTCCAGCCGCTCCAGAAGAGCATACAGCATGTCCCGCTCCTGCTCCAGCACCGGCGCGTACATATAGGGGCCGTCCGGCTCCCCGCAGATCCCCAGCATATGTTCCAGCGTGTCCCCGCAGCCCTGCACCGTCCGGATCACATACCGGCGCAGATACCCGCCGCAGGCACAGCGCTCCCAGGCCGCCTCGTCCGCCGCGGCATAATCTCCCTTTCTCTCCTCCAGCCACTGCTCCGGCCAGGGGCAGCTCTCCGCGTATTCGTGCAGTTTCAGGATATGCTGTTCCAGCACGCTCTCCCTGCCGCCGGGGCAGAAAAATTCCACGCAGGCCACAAAGTCCGGGTCCTCCCCGGCAAAATGTTCTTCCAGCAGGGCTTGCAGCACATCCTGTTTCAAAAGCTCGATCTCCCCCTCGTCAGCTACCCGCATGGCGGGGTCCAGGCCGATCTCCTGAAAATGATTGCGGATCAGATAGAGACAGAAACTGTCGATGGTGGTGATCAGCGCATTGTGCAGCAGCGTCACCTGACGCTCTATATGCTCCGAGCCGGGATGCTCCTCCAGCTCCTTCTCCAGCCCCAGGCGAATCCTCTCCCGCATCTCGGCGGCGGCGGCGTTGGTGAAGGTCACGATCAGCAGCCTGTCCACATCCACCGGCCTGCTCTCGTCACAGATCATGCGGATGATCCGCTCCACCAGCACTGCCGTCTTGCCGCTGCCCGCCGCCGCCGACACCAGTATGTTCCTGTCCCGCAGGTCGATGACCTTCTGCTGGTCCGGCGTATATTGTATACCCATCGTATCACTCCTTCTTCTCCAGCGCCTCTTCCATCCCCTGAAACACCGCCTGTTTATCCAGATCCTGCAACACCCTTTTGCGATATCCGGGGATGCTTACGTCAAATCCGCACACTTTTTTGTAGGCGCAGTAAGTACATGCCTCCGAACTGCCCTTTTCATAAGGGTTGATCTCCTTGTGGCCCTCCAATATCTCCCGGCCGATCTGCCGTACCTTATGGCTCACATAGGCGGACACCACTCCCATCTCCCGGCTGCTCATGACGGAGGATCGGGCAGAGTAACTTCCGTCCTTTTTTTTCTCCACCGGTATCACGACGGAACGGTCCCCCATCTCCCGGTCCAGGCGCTGTATGATATCCTCCTCGCCGCACACCACGCCGTTCATCCGAAGTTGTTCCAGGATCTGCTCATTAATCTCCTGAGGCGTCAGCTCGGCCTGGGTCTCCACCATGGGGTCCGTCACATGGTAATAGAGCATGGCCGCCGGAACGATCTCCTTGTCCGGGTGCCTGCGGGCCTCCAGCTCTGCGGCGGCGTTCATATACACCACCAACTGCAGCTGCAATCCGTAATACAGAGCCGCCAGGTCAAAACGGCGGTCGCCGGATTTGTAGTCGATCACTTTTACGTACACCCTGTCCTCGGTCTCCGAGATATCCACCCGGTCAATACGGCCTACAAGGCGCATCCTCTCCTCCTGGGACAGCGTTATGTTCACTGCCTCCAGCCGATCCGCCATATGGAAGGACAGCTCGTGTCCGTCCGGAACAAAACTGCCTTTTTGCAGTTGGCTCTGCAACGCCTGTACCGTCCTCTTCAATATCCGCCCCATGCGCCGGATGCCGTAGGCGCTGCGGGCGCTGGCGTACAGAACGCTCCCCCCGTACTGAGCAGCGAACCTCTCCAGAGACTCCTCCACGGTCCGCCCGGCCCATTCCTGAGGAAAATCAAACCAGGTATAACCGCTTTCCTCCAGGCTGCCCGCAAACATGTCCAGTACCTGATGAAAGGCATTGCCCATATCCACATTTTCAAATCCGAATTCTTCCCGCTCCCGCAGCGTCAGGCCGTACTGCAAAAAATGCTGATAAGCGCAGGCGGCATAGGTTTCCAGACGGCTGACGCTGTTCTCCAGACGCATCCCATAGAGGGCTCTGGCCACGGCCCGGGAAAGCCCGCTCTCCTGATAGCGCGCAAAAGCCGCCCGGCGCAGCAGTTCCACACTTTCCCTCTGCCCCTCCATTCCGGCATACGCCGCATACAGAGTAAAAAAATCCCGTCCCTTCTGCCCTGGGTCAGACAGCCCTGATCCGGACGACTCCCCCTGGCTCTCCAGGGCCCCCTCCGCATAGTCCCGCAGCCCCTGGGCCAGATAGCGCATACCCTCCCGGGGCGTAGCCACCTGGGCCAGTACCGGCTGCCGGGCAGGGTATTGCACCTGGAGTCCGGGAAACAGTTTCCTGAGAGTTCCCACCAGATAGGCAGGGCGAAGACTCTTGCCGTCGTTGCCCATACGGGCATAGGACAGATACAACTGCCGGGAGGGCTTGGTCAGATTCAAATACAGGTACAGGCGCTGAATGAACATCTGCTGCCTGGGAGTGGGCGCCAGCTCCAGCCGGGAACCTCTTAAAAATTCCCTGTCCATATCCGAGATGATACCGCCCTTGGATACGCTCTTGGGAATGTTGCCGTCATTGACTCCCAGAAAAAACAGCACCTTGATCTGTTTCAGCCGTGTGCGCTCCATATCTCCTACCAGAATACGGTCAACGTTTTGGGGCAGCGTTCCCACCTGGATCTCGCCGAAACCGGCCTCCAATATCTCATAGAACTCCTGCAGCGAGATTTCCTCCTCCCCCAGCAATCCGTAGATCTGTTCCAGCAGCTCCATCACCAGCCGATAGATCTGCTCGTACTCCTTGGCCCGCACCAGGTCCCCGGCAGCCTTAAAGTCCGCCGCCATATCCGCCAGCAGACGCTGTACCTCATTGTCATGCAGAAAATCATACAGTCTGTCCACATGGTCGCAGGCTCTGGAATGCCTGCCCCCCGCCAGAGGCCGCAGCTGCTCCATCATTCTCTCCCGCAGCTCGTTGATCCTCGCAAGCTCCTCCTCATCCTCCCCCATGTCCCGGGTCTTACGGGTGAAAAGTCCTCTCCACTTCTTAAGCCCTCTCACTCCGGTTTCCCGCACATAGTTCTCCAGATCGTCCGTCTCCGCGGGAGTCAGCGCCGCCAGTCCGCTGCGCAGATAGTGAAACACCGCCTCATAAGAAAAATCCTGCAAAAACAATTGCAGGGCGCTCTTGATATATTCAATCATGGGACTCAGCGTGATCCCTCTGGTGCGGTCAATATAGCACGGTATCCCCATATCCGCAAACTCCGTCTCCACATGGGCTGCATAAGTATCCAGACTGCCGGTGATCACCGCGATATCCCGGTACTGCAGCCCCTCCCGTCGGATCAGCCCCAGGATGGCCAGACCCGCCTGATGGGCTTCCTCCTTGGGCGTATCCGCCTCAAAGAGCCGGATCTGCTCCTGAGGCTCTGTATAGGGGGCAGGATCCGTGCGAAAAAGGTTCTGTTCCAGACTTTGCAGAGCCGGATTGCCTACAAAGCGGTGCCGCTCTCCGGGAGCGATGATCACGTCCTGCCCTCTCTCCACACCCGCCTGCCCCGCAAGCTCCGTCAGGTCATGCACCGTCTTTTTGCTCAGATAGAACAGTTTCTGTTCCCCGTCCAGCCTGTAGGGATCCTCGCCCGCTCCCAGCGTCACCGTGACCACCACCTCCGCCGCCAGCCGCATCAGCTCCTGGATCACCCTGTTTTGAATGGGCGTAAAGCCGGTGAAACCGTCAAAAACGATAACGCTGCCGGGGATCAGTCTGGATTTGCCCAGAGAGCGGCACACCAGATCCAGCGTCTCCTCGGTGGTGATAAAGTGTCCGCCGATATAGTCGAGAAAACCCTGATAGAGCAGCCCCAGATCCTTGAGCTTATGATGCAGCGCGCCTCTCTTCGCGGCATACTCCGTCAGCTTGTCCACATCCTGCGGGGACAGGCCGTACTGCATGAACTCCGATATGGCGCTCTTCACCTCGTGGATATATCCCTGACGGTGCAGATATCCCCCCAGCGCAGGCAGACGGTCTTTCAGCCCCGCCGCCACCTTTTGCAGCACCAGGCTCTTGCCCGTATCATCCAGCACAGGGATATCCTCGCCGCCCACTTCCTCCAGAATGCGGTGGGACAAACGCCCGAAACTCAACACATCAATGTTCATGATGCCTTCGCAGGGGTGCATAGTCACCAACTCCTGCTGGGTCTGCATCGTAAACTGATCGGGCACCACGACCAGATAACTGCGCCGCATACCGTTTCCGACGGCAGCTTTCTCCTCCATGGATCTCTCCACAATCTCCTGATACAGCCTGTAACTTTTTCCCACGCCCGAAGGACCAAAATAAAACCGCAGACTCATAGTCCTCTCCTATTCACACCAACTCCAGCTCCACAGGACAATGATCCGAACCCATGACCCGGGCATGGATTTTGGCGTCCCGGAGTCTGTCCCTGAGCGCCTCGGAGCATACGAAATAGTCGATACGCCACCCTATGTTCCTGGCTCTGGACTGGGCCATATAGGACCACCAGCTGTACGCGCCCTCCAGATCCGGGTAAAAGTGCCGGAACGTGTCCACAAAACCGTTCTCCAGTACTTTGGTAAAGCATGCCCTCTCCTCATCGGTAAAGCCGGCGTTGTGGCGGTTGCTCTTGGGGTTCTTCAAGTCGATCTCTCTGTGGGCCACGTTCAGATCCCCGCAATATATTACCGGTTTGCGCTCTTCCAGCTTTTTCAGATAGGCCAGAAAAGCCGCCTCCCACTCCATGCGGTAATCCAGTCTGGTCAGTTCCCTCTGGGAATTGGGCGTATACACCGTCACCACATAGTACTCCGGATACTCCGCCGCGATCACTCTGCCCTCATGATCGTGCTCCGGAACGCCAATGCCGTAAGCCACGTTGAGGGGCTCCTGTCTGCTGAATATGGCAGTGCCGGAGTACCCCTTTTTCTCCGCATAATTCCAGTACTGATGATAGCCCGGCAGTTCCAGATCGAGCTGTCCCGCAGACAGCTTGATCTCCTGCAGGCAGAACACATCCGCCTCCGCCTCCTTAAAAAAATCCATAAAGCCTTTATCCAGACAGGCACGCAGTCCGTTTACATTCCATGAGATCAATTTCATGCTTTTCTCCTCCGCTGATCTATGCTATAGTATATTTATATCATACTTGATTTCCTCCAAAGGGACAAGTACCAAATAAAAGGTATGTACAAATAAGGAAACGAGGTATCAAACGCCATGACAAACAGCTCCCGCAAAAGATCCTTAAAAAGAAAAAACGCGACGCCCCTGTTTATCTTCCTGATCTTCGGGCTGGCCGGTGCAGCCATGCTCATCGGCGGTTTCCTGCTCATGCGAAGCAGTATCCGCTTTCAGAACATAGCGGTGGAAGTCACAGGTACGATCAGCGATATCGAGTCCCGGCGAGGTTCCGACGGAGACGTCAGCCACAGTACTTTTGTGAGCTACAGCTACAACGGCCGGGATTATGACAACATACCTCTGGGATACTACAACAGCGGTATGCATGTGGGCAAGGACATCCTCCTGCTGGTAGATCCCGGAGCGCCTACCCACATAGCCTCTAAATCCGGCGATACTTTCGCCTATGTCATGCTGCTGGCGATGGGTCTGCTCTTCCTGTTGCTGGGATTTATCCCCACTACCGGCATGCTGAAAAACTCCATCAAGGGCAAAAAGCTGATGCAGACCGGACAGCTTTTACAGGCCACGGTGGATCGCATTGACCAAAATTATTCCGTCTCCTACAACAGACGGCATCCCTACCTAATTTACTGTACTTACTATGATGCGTATAAAGACGTTACATACCGTTTCAAGAGCAGGAATGTGATGGTGGAGCCGGGATACGCGCCCGGAGATCCCATCGAAGTGTATGTGGATCCCGACGATTACAGCAAATATGTGGTCAACACCGATCCGCCCGCCAATCCCAAGGTTATCGATTACACTTGAAGACCGACGCCATAGGAATCCTTCTGCTGCGGAGAACATACTTAAAATGCATGTCATAAATAGAACCGCATCCCCTCATACACCAGGGGATGCGGTTCTATTTATGGTTCTTCTTTACTCGTCATATCCGTTGGGATTCTGGCTCTGCCATCTCCAGGAGTCGGCACACATCTCCCGGATCCCGTACTGCGCCTCCCAGCCCAGCTCCTCTTTGGCAAGATCTGCCTGGGCATAACAGGCGGCAATGTCGCCGGGACGGCGTCCCTTGATCACATAAGGAATCTTGACTCCGCTGGCCGCCTCGAAGTTCTTGACCACATCCAACACACTGTAACCGGTGCCTGTTCCCAGATTATAAATCTTCAGGCCAGCCTTCTCCTGGATCTTCTTAAGCGCTTTCACATGTCCCAGCGCCAGATCCACCACATGGATATAATCCCGCACTCCGGTACCGTCCGGCGTGTCATAATCGTCGCCGTAGACGCTGAGCTGCGGCAGTTTCCCCACCGCCACCTGGGTGATATAGGGCATCAGATTGTTGGGGATACCGTTGGGATTCTCGCCGATCGTGCCGCTCTTATGCGCTCCGATGGGGTTGAAGTACCGCAGCAGGATCACGTTCCACTCAGGATCGGCCTTCTGGATATCCATAAGGATCTGCTCCAGCATGGATTTAGTCCAGCCGTACGGATTGGTACACTGCCCCTTGGGGCACTCCTCCGTGATGGGCACAAAGGCCGGATCTCCATACACGGTGGCGCTGGAGGAGAAAATAATGTTTTTTACGCCGTGTTTCCTCATCACATCCACCAAAGTCAGAGTACCGGAGATATTGTTCTCATAATATTCCCAGGGCTTTTGCACCGATTCGCCCACTGCCTTCAGGCCCGCGAAATGAATCACGGCGTCCGGTTTCTCCGCCTCAAATATCTTCTCCAAAGCCTCTCTGTCCAGAATATCCGCCTTATAAAAAGGTACGGCCTTTCCGGTGAGCTTTTCTACCCGCTCAAGAACCTTTTCGCTGGCGTTGCTCAGATTGTCCAGCACCACCGCCTCATGACCCGCGTTCTGCAGCTCCACCACCGTATGGCTGCCGATATATCCCGCGCCGCCTGTCACCAATATCTTCATAATATATACCTCTTTCCCGCATAGCCGTGGCTATGCCCGCACTATTACATCATTCTGTATCTACAGCTCCACGCCGTTTTCCCGCAACAGGGCCCGGGCGCTCTCCACCGAGTCGATACCCGTCTTGTTCTTGATGGGCGCAAACTCCCTGTTTCTCTCCACCTCATAGGGCAGACAACTGTCCATCTGGTGAATCATATCCAGCACCAGGTTCTCATACTTGTAACCGTTAGGCTCCTGGGGCTTATACAGCTCCCCGTTTTCGTCCAGACAGGGAATCTTTTTCTCCACGATATGCAACGGCAGCTTGCCCTCCAGCAACTGTTCCAGAGCGGATACCCTGAACAGATAATTGAGGATCACGCCGAAGTTATATGCCGGATTTCCTTTCTCATCCCTGGCGTCCATCAGTTCCTGTGTGAGATCGTAATATTCCACGATGGAAGGTCTGCCGTCCTCCAGACACATCACGCCCACCTTTTCATCCGGCGCGTTCTTGCGCACCACCTTGGCTCCCACATCACAGTTTCTCTCAATGGTAGCGCCCACAAAGCAGGGATCTGCAATTCGCTGCAGCACATTGTCCACGGCAAAGACATTGATCCACTCTATGCCCTCTCTCTTTACAATATCCAGCAGACCCGCGTTTTTCATGGAGATAAACCAGCCTCCGTTTCCGTTGGGCGAGGTGGCCAGTCTGCCCTTCTCCTCCAGATAGATCCTTCCCTCATAATCCGTAGCAGCCGCCATCTCCTGCTTGAAAAAATGTACGAACTCCGGATTGTACCCGAAAAACTTCTTTTCCTTCATAAACTGTATCGTTACGTCGTTGTTCTTCTCACTGGTCATGACAAAGAGATGGAACCAGGCGCCGCTCTGTTTCACCACATCCATCATGTTGTTTACCAGACATTCAAATATGTACAGCTCCCTGTTAATGCCCACATTGTACATGCACTTGGGATTGTCGGAACCCAGCCGCGTACCCATGCCGCCCGCCAGCAGCACCGCGCCCACCTTGCCGTCACGGATCGCGGTGAGACCCGTGGCCGTAAAATGCTGTCTGTTTGCGGCAATCTCGTCCAGCTCCATAGCCGCCAGCGGAGTAATCTCGCCCTTTCTGACCAGTTCCTCCCTGTGCTTACAGGAGGCCAAAACGCTCATATCCGTCTCCGCGATCTGGGTCAACAGCGCCTCCCGAGCCGCCTCATCCAGCTCCTCGTAGTATTTCAATACATGCTCCTGACCGTACTGCGCCAGTTTCTGTTTTGCTTCTGTCAATGTCATAGCGATCTCCTTCTTTCCCGCAAAGTGACTCTGCCCTTTGCGAACATTATACCACTTTTTCCCTGTGCCGCAACTGTTTTTACCGACTAACGTGAAGATTTTCGACAGATGATCTCCCATTGCCTCACAGGGACAATCCCGCGAAAAAGTCCCCGTGTCCCAACTGCTCCTGCTGGTAGCGCAAAAACGCCGCCCGCAGCTGGGGCTGGTCTTCCCGCATCTGCGAGATCATGGCCTCTATATTTTCCCTTCCCGCGCAGCCCAGCCGCAGAAACAGCTGCACATCCTCGGGATGCGACTCCCCCTGGGCCAGAATCACCTGCCAGCTCTCCTCACTCTCACAGCCCTTGGTATGTGTCCGCAGATACTGCTCCAGATATTGCCGCATGTCGGGCGCAAGTCCCTGGTCGCACTTAAGCCGCAGCATCGCCAGCCCCGCCTTTTTCTGCCTTGCAGCACGCAGATACGCCCCCATATCCGTGCTGCCATAGTCCTCTTCGCCGCAAAGTACCTGTTTGGAATACCCCTCTCCGTCGTCGGCCCTCATCACCGCCTCCAGGCGGGCATCCCATTTTCTGAGCCACTCAGGACTGCCCACCGCCCCGGGTTCCAACAGATAATAGGCATCCAGCCGGGTCACGGCCGCCGCAAGCAGCCGTCCGCAGGATTCGGACCATGCCTCCCCTCCCGCGCCTGAGCCGGGGCGAATACCGGAGATACACTCCAGTCTGTCGCAGTCCAGAAACAAAGTCCTGCCTATATCAAAGCATCCGGCGGGAACCGTCACCCGCTCCAGATTATTGCAATAGGCGAAAGCCCAGTCGCCCAGACTGCGCAGACTCACGGGCAGCACAATCTCCCGCAGATTCTTCTTGCTGAGAAACGCCTTTCTGCCCACGCCCGTCACCGGCTGCCCTTCTATCTCCTCCGGCACGCTGACCGACCGGCCGTTTCCCCGCCAACCGCTTATGCAGACGCCGTCCTGCTCTACCGTATATTGCAGGCAGCCGACGCCCATGTCATGCTCATATATTTTCATCGCTGCACCCCTTTGAGGCAATCGTAAAACTGTGCCCATGCCGGCGTCATATTCACTCCAGTTTCAGCTCCGCGATCTGCCCCTGTATCCGGCTCTGCCGCTGGGCAAGCATCAGATCCTGGCTGAACCGCTGATAGTCTTCGCTGCCGAATGCGGCGATAAATCCGGCTCCGGCGCTGCTCACGGTCAACTGGGTCACCAGAATCAGCATTTCATTCCCCTCGGCGAAAGCCTCCTGGGCAAACATAAAGAGGTTGTGCAGCTCCTGCTGCACCCGCTGGGTATCCCGTTTCATCCCGGATACCGCCGCCTCATACCGCTCCCGGACCACCGCAAACGCCCTCTCTCCGCCGCTGACCGCGCCGGGCTGCCCCTGTACGTCCCCGTCTGCGGAGCCGCCGCACTGCCCGGTCATCACCGCCCTGCGGGACTGTTCCAGAAACAGCAGCACTTTCCTGCTCCTTTTTCTGTCCTCGCCGGACAAAGTCCCGGCCCTGTCCAGGGCAAACATCTGCTCCCGCTTTTTCCCTTCCAACTGCTCCATAAAAACCGCCACCTGCTCGGGCCTGGTATCCCCGGTCACCGTATTCTTCACCGCCAGCAGCAGGGCGCGGGTATCGGTGAGATAAGCCGCCTGTTCCATAACCTCCTGCATATCCGCCAGCATCCGGTCCAGCAGCATCCCCACCAGAGAAAGTCTTTCGTCGAAAGCGGCCTCTCTGGCCCGGGCGATGGCCTGTACGGTGGGTCTGCCCTCCAGGATCTCCTGTATCCGATAGTCCTTCTGATACTTTTGGTACAGATCATAGTAGGCGGTGAATTCCCTGACGATCTTATCGTTGCGGATATACTGTCCCACCAGGGTTTCGTCCACGCCAAGACTCTCCTCCTCATAATGCTGCAGTATCTGCGACAAATCCTCCCATCCACGGGCCGTCACATAGCTGCGCCCCTTGGCGGTGATCTCCATATGATAGAAATATTCCTTTTTCAGATCCAGAAAATTCAGCACCGCGCCATGAAGATGGCGCTCCAGCGCGTATTCCTTCCAGGTGCGGTAGTCCGCCTCCACCTCCATGACCTTCAGCCGGTCCATGGTCACCACGTCAAATTCCCGCACGGACTTGTTGTACTCCGGCGGATTGCCCGCGGTGACGATGACCCATCCCTCCGGTACCCGGTGCCGCCCGAATACTTTATATTGCAAAAACTGGAGCATGGCGGGAGCCAAAGTCTCCGACACACAGTTGATCTCGTCCAGAAACAGGATTCCCTCCCGGATACCGCTCTCCTCCATGGTTTCGTATATGGACGCGATGATCTCGCTCATGGTATATTCGGAGATGTCGTACTCCTGCCCTCCGTAAGTCCTGTGGGCGATAAACGGCAGTCCCAGCGCCGACTGACGGGTGTGATGGGTCATGGAATAGGATACCAGCGCGATCCCCATCTCCTGGGCGATCTGCTCCATCACCGCCGTCTTGCCGATCCCCGGCGCGCCCAGCAGGAAAATGGGGCGCTGGCGCACCACCGGAATACTGTACTCCCCAAACTCGTCCTTTTTCAGATATATGTTCACGGAGTTCTTGATATACTCCTTAGCCTGTTTGATGTTCATGTCTCTTCTCCCTGCTCCTCTTCTATGATAACTTTCATACTCCAGGGCGGTACGCTCCGGCGCGCCTCGTCCTCCTCCAGAAAAGCGAATATCACGTCATAGCCCGGCATCCTCTCCGGATATATGCCATAGCCGTCGGTAAAATAAATCAGCCCTTTCAGATTGTCAAACTCCCCCTGCTCCAGCAATTTGTCCACGTACTCGAACACCGGCCGGAAATCCGTGGCCCCGAATCCCTGCAGCTTGCCGTGGGCCATAAACTGCTGAAAATCCTCGTCGCAGGTTATTTTCGTATCGCTCTGCACCTCATGGTCGCACTGGATGATATGCACGTTTATTTTGGTAAAAAAATTCTCCGAGCCTTTCAGCAGAGAGTAAGTCTTATTTAAAAATGCCTTTACCACCGGCCCCCGGCAGGAGGCGGAAGTGTCCAGGGCGATGACGAACTCCTTTACCTTTTTGGCGTCCTTATACTCCAGCGGTTCGATCAGAGGCATATTGCCGTAACGGGCAAGCCCGTAGGTATAATAGATATAGTCAAACTCTTCGTCGTTCACGGTCATGTCTTCTCCCATGACCGTAAAACGTTTCAGGATCGCGCCGTAATCGTACTTATCCCGGGTGGCCTCCGCCAGATTTTTTTCCAGACCCTGGGTGCCCGTCCTGCCTTTGGTAAAAGATTTCAGATCCGCTTTGACGCGCTCGCTTATCTTTTTCCACTGCTGGGGCGTCATCTGAACCTCTCCCGCAGGCATCCACCGCCCATGATCGTCCCGGTAAAACAGCGCGGTCAGTTCCTGCCGTTCCCGGGGGCTGAGAGGATTGTGTTTCATATATCTGTAGATGCGTTCCGCCGTCAAGGCTCCCACATCTTCCCGCCACACCCGCAGTTTCGCCTCCGCCTCCCCGTCCGTATCCAGGCTTGCCATGGGCAGATCCATCTCCAGGATCACGCTCTCCACCGCCATATCCGCCGCCATATCCCACAGCTCACGCTCCACTCTGTCATAGGCAAACCCATGAAAAAAGATGCAGTGCAGCAGCAGGTGCAGCATACTGCGGGTCACCAGCCCGGGGTCCCGGCGGTACAGCCGCAGTATATGTTCGGGATCGTACCACACGGTGCTGCCGTCCGTGGCCATACAGCCGATGGACGGTTTCTCCTGCCAGACCAGACCCAGCAGCGCCACATCCAGAAATCGCAGGGACACCAGAATACTGTCCCTGGCCAGCGCCAGCACCTCTCCCGCCAACGCTCCTGTCTTCCGTTTTATTTCGTTATCTTCAGGCTCTCTCGCCAACTCGCTCTCCTCCCGCCCGGCTGATCTCGCCGCTTTGCATGTGTTCCTACGCCGATTGGTATCCGTATACACAGTATTCACACTTAGTGTACTGGAAAATCGAAAAAATAGCAAGCATATCGAAAATATCAAGCCGCTTTCTCAAAAGTGTGCTATCCTTAAGATACGACGTCGAACCTTTTTACTGTGGCGGACCGCCGACAGTACCGTCGGCTTGAAACGGTCTGCCGCATCTCTGATCAGAAAGGATCTGTATATATGGACAATCTGACCCTGTTGAATCTGGCCCTGTGCTATATGGAGGAAAACCTGTGCGAAAACATCACCGCCGAAGATGTGGCGAAGGCATGCTACTGCTCCCCCGCCAGCCTCCAGAAAATGCTGCGCCGACTGGCGCACTACTCCGTCAAGGAGTATATCATCAAACGTCGCCTGACCCGCGCGGCCCGGGACCTGTTAAACTGCCCCGAAGACAGCATATTGGACATCGCTCTGCGCTACTGTTATCAGAGCAACGAGTCCTTCACCAGAGCCTTTGAGTCCGTATGGAACTGTAGTCCGTCCGCGTACCGCCAGAAACGGTCTTTCGCGGATCTGTGCCCCCGACTGAATCTGTCGGAGTTCGATTATGGAGATGAAATTATGAGTAGAAAAAAAATGGTAGACATCAGTGAGCTGTATGATCTGTTCAAAGAGCGGAAAAATTGCTATTTTGTATGCTGCGATATCCACGCCTTGGTTCCCATCAACGAGATATCCCGCAAGGCAGGCGATCTGGCCATCGCCGAGACCGCCCGGCGCATGGATATGTGCGCCGGAGCAGAGGATCTGGTCTTCCGCATCGGCGGAGACGAATTCGCTCTGCTGACCGCCAGCGAAGACCGGGCTTATGCCCAGCAGATCGCGGAACAGATACTGGCCATGAACGGTCAGAGTTTTTCCTATGAGAGCAGAGATATACCGCTGAACCTCTATGCGGCCGTGACCCGATTTGAAGGAAGGAACCTCCGTTACAGTGAGCTCTTCGCCTCACTGCACCAAACCATCGAGGGCAGCAAAAACTGATGCTGTCTGACAGACTGCAAAAAGAACCGGGTGCCTTTGAGACACCCGGTTCTTTATACCGCGCCGGATACGGCAGCACACCGGGATAGTCCCGGCCCTATGTACCTGCTTACTTGCTGTGCTTGGCCTTGAAATTGTTCAGGAACTTGATGAGATCGTCAACTTCCTTGTCCAGGCGGGGGTTGTCCTTCTCCATCTCCAACAGACCGTTGAGGATAGTCTTCTTGTCGATGATGGTGTGGAAATTCCGAAGATCATCCAGGAACTTCTGACTCAGAACCTCTTTGGACTTTTTCGTGGCTCCGAACGTCCTGCTCAGCACATTACCGCTGTGGGTCACTCCCTGCACCTCTACCAGCTCGGTCGCCAGCAGCTTGCGAAGCACTGCCTGCACCGTACTCTGTGTCAGTTCCTCGCCGGAATTGACAATCTCTGTAGACGTCAGAGCTTTGCTGCTCTCATGCAAAATCTTTAAAACTTCCAATTCTCTTGGATTCAGTTTCATATCTGCCTCCTTGTATTGTTTATTTATTTGAAACTATTATAATTCACTATCCAAAATTTCGCAATACTTTTTATTTAAAATCATATGATTATTTTAGTTTTTTCTTATTTAAAATATAATCAAACACCTCTGTCTGCGTAAATCCCATTTCCCGAATCTGCTCCAGCGATCTGCGGACATGGTCATCCGTATTGTAGGAAGGGATGCGGGGAATACGGATCTGTACCTGTCGGTCCGTAACGGCCGCAGCCAGAATGCGCAGATTGTCACGCACAGGCCCCTGGGGCTGCCCGGTGTAGGACGCATAGACGCCTTCGTCCATATCCTTGATATCCACGATGAATTCATCCGCCACCTCCAGCACCTGCTCCAGATTCTCGGCGGGAACATGTAGAGAAGTTTCCACCGCCAGATGCCATTTTGGACCGCAGATCTGACGGAAAGCAGCGATAAAGGGGGCGTGCAGCAGAGATTCGCCGCCCCCAAAGGTCACGCCGCCCCCGGTGGCCAGAAAATACAGATCATCCACCCTGACCCTTTCATACAATTGCTGCGGCGTCATGCTCCTGCACCCTTTCAGGGTGGACGGATCCCAGGCATGAGGATTGATACAGTATCTGCAGCGCAGCGGACAGCCGTAAGCCCCCACCAGCGTGGTGACTCCCTGGCCGTCCGTTGTCAGACGGTGACGCTCTATGGCAAATACAGGAAGAGTAACGCTCATAACCCTGCCTCCCCCTACTCTTCCGGGCAGGCGGTTTCCTCACTCGACAGGGGCAGCGCGCCGGCTGTCACATCGTACGCCTGCGTGCCCTCCTCGGGCAGAGCGATATCCCCTTCCAGCTCCGAAACCGTCTCCTCCGGCTCTGTCTCCGGCGGCAGGACCTCTCCCATGACCAGCTCTTCCGACGCCTCCGACTCTTTTTCGCCCGTGCCGTCCATCACCCCGTCCTCAATCATCTCGCCTTCAATCGCCTCGCCTTCGAGCTCTTCGGGCGGAATCTCTTCCATATAACCCGCTATGTCCTCCGGCTGTATCTCCACTTGCCCCGCCGTCTGTTCCACTGGAAAACCCAGCGCGTCTTTAATCATATCCACCGGACTGCAGGCCGTGAGTCCGGCGCATACAGAGGTGGAAATCCCCACCACCGCAACGGCTTTTCCCAGATTTTTCCGGATCTCCAGTTCCCTCTCCAGGTAGCGCAGCTCCGCTTCACATTTGGGACAGGTTCCCTTACAGTCTCCCTGGTAAGTACACTGAGACACCACATAGGGAATGTCGTTCTCCTCGGCGATCTGCCTGCGGATCTCCTTCAACGCCTTACATTTTGCCTTTCCTCTCATATTATCATATCCTCCCTTAGTTTTTCTCTATATCCATCTGTCAGAAATTTTTGGTAATTCGTCACAAAAAAACACAAATTTCTTATATTTTTCTAAACTTATTGCAATATCCCCTGTATCTATCGTATAATGAGACCATGAAAAAGACAAGGAGAATTTTTATAGCCATCTTAATCGCGCTGGGCATATGCTGTCTGGCCGGTGCGGGAGCGATCCTACTGTACCGCTGTCAAAGAAACAGAATATCTCAGGAAACCCTGGAAGCGTTACGTCCCTCCGCGGAGGAATCCGCGGCGCCGACGGCCCCCTCCCCCATTCCCATAGAGGCTCCCCCCACGGCGGCCCCTGAGGCATCGCCCCAGCCCACCGCCACCCCGGAGCCTACGCCGCAGCCGGTGGACAACCCCTATCGGGACGGCTTTCTCGCCAATGAGGATATGGCGGCCTGGCTGTTGATACCGGATACCCCGGTGGACTATCCGGTCATGTGGACCCCCCGGGATGAAAATTATTATCTCCGCCGGGGATTTGACGGGGGCAGCGATCAGAACGGATGCCTGATTCTGGATACAGACAGCTGTGTGGATCCTCTGACGACCAACCTGATCATCCACGGCCACAATATGAAATCCGGCGCTATGTTCGGGGAACTGGACAAATATAAGGAAGAGGAGTATTTCCAGGAGCACCGGGAAATGTTTCTCCACACTGAGAAGGGCGTCCACAGCTATGAGGTAATCGCGGTCTTTCCCTCCCAGGCATATAAAAAGACGGAACAGGTCTTTAAGTTTTACCAGTTCTTTCAGGCGGATACCCAGGAGGAGTTTGACTATTTTTACGACAATATCAAGGCGCTCTCCCTGTATGACACCGGCGTCACGGCAGAATTTGGAGATCATTTTCTGACCCTCTCCACCTGTTCTTACCATGTGGACCATGGCCGTTTCGTGGTGGTAGCCCGGGAGACCGGCTATGAGGAGAACTACGCCCCGTTTCGCTGACAGCCCATTCCCGCGCGGGCTTGAAACTCCGCGCGGCCTGACAATATCGGTTTATAAACCTGCGCAATGCATGAAAGGAGAATCATATGAAAAAAATCAAAACTTTTATTTCCCTGCTGGCTGCGACCGCACTGCTGTTTCTGACGTCCGGCGTCGGAAAACTGCAGGTTCGCGCGGACGGACCTGTGACCTACTCCCTGAAATATGTGGAGGCCAACGAAGAGTGGCGCTTTCATATCGGGAGCTGGGATGACAGCAACCCCGGACACAGAGAGCTGTACTATCTGAAAGAGTCCATCAAGGACGGCGACCTCATCGTGATCGAGGAGGGAGAACATTCGCTGAATCTGGAGCTGCCGGTGAGACTGAGCAATATCACCTTCAACCACTCCTACACCGCCGTTATCACCGCCAAGAGCGTGGACAACGTATATGTGCTCAGGGACAGCGTGGGCGTAGTCAACGGAGATGTGACCAACGCGTATGTGTATGACGACGGCGTGGCCAACTTCAACAACAATGTGACCAACCTCTATATCATGAAAGAACGTTCCGGTCAGCAGTCTATCGCGGTGTTAGGCACCGTCGATTATGTGAAGACTGCGGACGCTGAAAAAGTATACAATGAGTTTTACAATTTCCAGGCCAATTCCTTCCGACAGGAGAAGGGTATCCTGAAGACGGATCCCAGCAAGTACAGCCTGGTGCCCACTGTCACCGCACCGGTACTGCCTGTAGTGCCCACGGATCCGACTCTGGTTCCCCCTGTCGCACCGGTAACCCCGGTAGCCCCTGTGGTTCCCACCGATCCGACTCTGGTTCCCCCTGTCGCGCCGGTAACTCCCGTGGCTCCCATAGTTCCGGTAACCGGCGGCGAATATGACGACGTGCCCAAGACCGGAGAGCCTCTGGCGTTGCCTGCTCTGCTGATCCTGGGAGCAGGAATCTGCTTTGGCAGCGCATATCTGGCTGGCAAGAATTCCCGACGCAGCGCGGCAAAATAAAACGATCGATTGCTCTGCAAATCAAAGAAGGTCAGGTTCCCGGACGGAGCCTGACCCTCTTTTTTATCCCATTGACGGTATACCCGACGCTCTCCGCCTTTCAGATGGCGGCTTACTACGGCACTGTTTTCCATGGCGAACACGCCGTCCGGGCACTCTCCGCTCTGCGGAAAGCGTTCTACTGCCCCACCAGGTCGGACAACGGCTTGAATGTGTATCCCATCTCCTCCCATTTCGTCAGCAGTTCATCCATGATCTCCCCGTTGGTCTGGGAAGTGCTATGTAACAGCACGATAGCCCCGGGATGGATCCGGGAGAGCAGTTTGTCAAATGCCTCCTCATGAGTAGGCTGTTTATCCTGGTACCAGTCCACATAGGCAAGGCTCCAGAAAAAGGTGGTATACCCCATCTCCTGCGCCATCTTCAGATTGTCCGTGCTGTACTTTCCCTGGGGCGGCCGGTAAAAGGCGGTCATCTCCTGCCCGGTGATCTGCTGATACAGCGCAGCCACGTCATTCATCTCTTTGGCAAAGGTCTCCTGATCGGAGATCGCGGACATATCCGGGTGATGATAGGTGTGGTTCCCCACCGTGTGTCCTTCCTCCACCATTCTCCTGACCAGCTCCGGCGCGGATTCCAGATAATGTCCCACCACAAAGAAAGTGGCCGTGGCATTATGCTTTTTCAGCGCGTCCAAAATAGGCTCCGTATTGCCGTTCTCATACCCGGCGTCAAAAGTCAGATAAATCACTTTATCCTGGGCGTTTCCCACATAGTAGGCATTATACTTGGCCAGTTCCGCGGAGGACACATTGCCGCTTGGCTGGCTGCCCTCCTGCCCAAATCCCAATCCCCAGTTCTCCGGCGAATTGGCCGCGGCGGAGGTGGAGAGCGTGGCATGGGTGACCGCGCCCACCGCTCTCCCCAGCAGAAACATCGCCAGCAAAAACACCACGGTCAACGCAATCTGGGGATAGTCCAGTTTCTTCCAGTCTACATTTCTTAAGTCTAATTTCTTTAATCGCTCCAGCATCATGACTCCCGATACTTTTTGTAGCTAGTATATGTATCCTGGGGACATAAAATACCTGGCCCGGCATAGCGCTCCCGCATTGGCTTTACTGGAATTAAGCGATGCCGCTCAGCTCCTGATACAGCCTCTTGGCATAACTGTCGGTCATGCCGCATATGGAATCCGTCACCAGCAGCAGACGCAGATACAGTTTTTCCTCCGGAGACTTATCCTTGCTGTAAAACCGGTAGATCGCCTTGTAATTGTCGGAGATCAGCGTCATCAGCTTATGCTGCACCGCCGTCATGGTCTGGGGGCTGTCGTAGGCGATGGCCGCCCCCACAAAGCGCTCCAGCAGAAAACTCAGAATCGTCTGCGCCGCAATCTCCAGCTTATAAATAGGTTTTGAATCAAAGGCATACTCATAGGCAATATCTCCCAAAACATGGGCCATCCTGCCATAATCCCCCTCCGACAGCAGTTCCCGCTTATATTCGCCTTCCATAATCTCTCTGTAATGATCGGCAAAATTATCCGTGGCACAGGCCAGCAGCCTGCCCTGCACACTGACGATCCAGTTCTGCACCGCATACCCTTCGGGATCGGAGACCTCACGCTCCAATCCTTTTTGATATCTTTTTTCCAGGGTCTCCACCAGATCCCGGTATTTCTGCCCGGCCCCGGCCTTTTCTCCCCGGTCGCGCAGCTCTCTGACCAACTGGCCATAAGTGATACAGCCCTTTTTAAAAGCGTCCTCCACATCCGCAGTCTTATAAGCGATATCGTCCGCCGCCTCCAGCACAAAAGCCAGCGGATGCCTGCGCCCCTGTGTGCCCAGAGTACTCTGGATCTGTGCGAACTGTTCCCGCTCCGCATAATAATACCCCATCTTCTTGGTACGGATATCCCCGCTTTCCTTATCGATCTCCAGAGAAGAGACAGGGTACTTAATGATCGTACCCAACAGCGCCTGTGTCAGATTCATCCCATGCTCATCCACCAGATAGTGAAGTTTCGTCACCAGTCTAAGCGCCTGCGTATTGCCCTCAAACTCATAAAAATCCGCCTGCATCTGCGCAGTCAGGATCTCCTTCAGCGACCTGCCCTGCAATCGCAGGCTCCCCATATTTTCCCGAAACCACTCCCGGATCACCGTCTCCCCAAAGTGCCCGAAAGGAGGGTTCCCAATATCGTGCAGCAGTCCCGCGCATTGCAGAATATCGCAGATATACCCCTGGTACTCCGGCTTGAAATCCGGGTCCTTCACCTCCTGCAATATCTTCTGGGAAATATTCTGCCCCAGAGACTTTCCAAAGGAGGACACTTCCAGCGAATGCGTCAGTCTGGTACGGATAAAATCGCTCTTATCCAGCGGGAACACCTGGGTCTTATCCTGCAAGCGCCGAAAAGACGCGCTGCCGATGATCCGGTGGTAATCCTTCTCATACTCCGTCCGCAGATCCCCCGATCCGCCCCTGGCTCTGACTGGACGTATCCGCTCCTCACTCAGCAATTTTGTCCATTCCATGGTGTGACACCTCCTCCTTTGAAACTTATTATATATACCTTTTTAGGCTTTCAGCAAAGGGTCATTGCGCGGCCTGTATGCTCCAATGCAGGCGCGCTCTCGCTCCGACCTCACCGTAGCGGTACATAAGATGCCAAAATACGGCATCTAAGTACCGACGGTTCGGAGGGCCTGCTTTGGAGCATACAGGCCGCACAATTCGTCTTCCGCAAGCTAATGGTTTAAAAAACGATAAAGTTTGTTCTGGCATGCTTTTTCTATCAATTCTGTAGTTATTAGAGTAAATAGAATGCATATATGTTATGTAAGCTCACATAAACTTTTCATTTCCCACGGAGTATACAGAGTACATACTTATGGCAGTATACTGTATAACTCTTACACACTTTTTATTTCCCATGAGAGCACCAGGCATATCCTTCAGCTTACTATGCCTGCTATCAGGCATTAATACGTCCCACGCGGAAATACAGCCTGGGGAGGGTAATTGTTCATGCAAGGACCGTATGAACACGTCAGTGCTTAGCGAGGTATTTTCGAGCTTAGCACCTGCTACGCTGTTCAACCGAGCGAGAGCGTGTCCATGCAGGAATAATTACCCTCCCCAGGCGTGCCTTCGCATTATCCCATAAAGGCATCCCTCTACCCCTGCAGCCCCCTGGCCTGCCGATCCATATCCTCCACCACGATATCATAAATCTCCCCCAGCCCCGCGCAATACTCCAGCACCTTCCAGGGTTCATTGGTATGAAAATGAATCTTGATCAGCTCCTCATCCCCCACCGCCAGCAGACAGTCTCCTTTAAAGTGTTCCGTAATATATTCGTTGATCGCGTCCTCGTCCAAGTCCTGTCCCTCGATCAAAAGCTGTGTGTCATAACGAAATTCCAATGATTCCATCTCAGTCTCCTCATGATTGTTTAGAGTCCTCATGATTCAGCAAGGCTTCTTCCCACGCACCTATGCGCAGGGCCATTCCGCATCATGCTGTGGTTTGCGGTTGCAGATTACATTGCCTGAATATCCGTCGCAGCATAAATACGGCGGCAGCAGCCAGCACCATCTCCGCAAAGGGCTGCGCATAGGGCAGGCCGTACAGCGGAAACAGCCAGTTTAATACAAACAAAGCAGGTATCTCCAGCACAATCTTTCGCATCAGGGCAAAGATTAAAGCGTTTTTACCTTTGCCCAGGGCCTGAAACACACCCACCGCCAGGAAGTCCATGCCCAGAAACGGCATCGCCAGACTGAATCCCCGCAGGAACCTGGTTCCGTAGGCAACGATGGCCTCATTCTCCATAAAGGCTCTGGTCAGGCCCGCCGAAAATACGCAGAACAGCGCCATGACGCCGAAGAGCGCCGGAAACATCAGTTTCATGGCGAAGGTAATGGCCTTCTTCATCCGGGGATGGTCGCCGCTGGCATAGTTGTAGCTGATCAGCGGCATGATGCCCTGGGAAAATCCCAGCGCTATCTGCAACGGCACCATACTGATCTTCTGGGAGATGCCCATGGCGGCCACCGCGTCCGCCCCGTACTCCGAGGTAAAATTGTTCAGGATGGTCATGCCCGTCACATTCAGCAGGTTCTGTATGGAGGCGGGGATGCCCACGCCGCAGATACCCAGTATGATAGCGCGGTTCCAGCCCAGCATCCGGGGATCCACACAGACATAGGTGGAACGGCGCTTGATATACAGCAATACAAAGAAGTAACAGCAGGCCGCGCAGTTGGATATAAAGGTGGCCAGGCCGGCTCCCGCCGCTCCCATATTAAGCCCCCAGGGCATGATAAAGATCGGATCCAGTATAATATTGAGAACGCATCCGCTCATGGTTCCGATACTGGCGTGCAGGGAAGCTCCCTCGGAGCGCACCAGATAGGCCAGCACCACGTTCAGAATGGCCGGAACCGCGCCGCAGGATACGGTCCACAGCATATAGGCCGCCGTGGCGGGGCCTGTCACCGGATCCGCCCCCAACAGCGCCAGCAGCGGATTTTTAAAGACCGTACAGAGCAGGGCAAAGACCGCGCCGCAGAAAAGCGCGCAGTAAAAACCCATGGCCGAACTCCTGCGCACCATATCGTATTCCTTACGTCCCAGGGCACGGCTCATCATGCTGGAAGTACCCACGCCGAACAGATTGTTCACCGCGTTAAATGCCAGCAGTACCGGCGCGGCCAGGGTCACGGCCGCATTTTGCAGCGGATCGTTCAGCATTCCCACAAAATAGGTGTCCGCCAGATTGTACAGCACCATAACCAGGCTGCTCAGGATCGTGGGGATCGCCAGATTCGCCACCGCCCTGGGAATGGGCATGGATTCAAACAATAGATTCTTATCGGCAGTTTTCGTTTTCAGCCCTTTCACCTCCTACCGCCTCTGTTCCTTCTACCGCCTTCTTTTACGCCGGACACGGCATAATAGCATCCGTCGCAAAGCGAGCCCCGGGCTCCGATGGGCAGCAGCTTACCGCAGCAATCACAGCGGCGCAGATAGAACTTTTTGCTCTTTCCCAGCTCCGACAGAATAATATCCTCTGTCTTTAAGCGTTCCTCGATTACCCGCTCCTCATTCATGATCTTTCCGAAACGCACTGAGAACTGATTGTACAGATCCAGCAGCTTGTAATAAGTCTCCGCCCGCTCCAGGCGGGTATCGCCCCGCACCTCGTCAAAGACCGGAAATTTGACGGATACGTCCGCCGTGTAAGTGCGGCAGTAATAACGCCACATGGCCATACATTTCTCATTGCCCAGATCCACGTCACAGGAAATCATATTGTAGACCTCCCGCTTGTCGTCGAACCCGGCGATACTGTCCCTGATATTGTACAGGTTCCTGTACTTTATCAGCATTTCCTTGATATCCATCTTACGGTATACATCCAGATTGGGCTTGATGCTGTACCAGGAAGTCAGGATCTGATCGATGGGCTGGTCAATGTCCAGCAGCACCTGGGGAAATCCGATGATCGCATACTCTATGGTATGTTTCATCGGATATACACGCTTGATATGCTCCAGCCCCGCCTCGGTGGTGGCCGTCACATACCCCACGTCATACATGCCCCGGCGGCCGGCCCGGCCCGCGATCTGGCGTACTTCAAACTCATTCAGGGGACGCCGCTCCTTGCCGTCAAATTTCATATGCTCCATGAATACAATGCGCCGTATGGGCAGATTGACTCCCAGACCGATGGCGTCTGTGGCCACCACCACATCATTTTCTCCGTTTAAAAACATCTCAAACTGTTTTTTGCGGATCTGGGGCGGCAGATTGCCGTAAATCACACTGGCTCTGACCCCCTGCAGTTCCAGCCTGGCTGCCACGTCCAGCACCATTCTCTTGGAAAACAAAATCAGAGCGTCCCCTTTGGTCAAATCGTTGTCGATGTCAAAGGGCCTGTCCTCAAAAACCAGCTCCGTATTCCTCTCGTGGCGCACTATGTCGAATTTGGCATGACAACGCTTTAAGATACGGCGAATAATATTCTCCGCCTCCGGGGCCATGCAGACATGCACCTCTTTTGCTTTGATACCCATGACCAGCCGGGACCATGCCTGCCCCCGGAAAGGATCGCTGATCATCTGGGCCTCATCTATGACCGCCACGTCATACTCTGTATCCAGATCCACCATCTCCGCCGTACAGGCTGTTACCCGGCTATCCTCTCCGATGTGCTGCTCCTCGCCGGTGATCATGGAACAGGGGACCTGGGCCTCCCGCAGCTTGTCATAAATCTCCAGCGCCAGCAGCCTCAGCGGCCCCGCGTACACGCCGCATTTCGCCTTTTTCAGCCGCTCCACCGACTCGTAGGTCTTGCCGCTGTTGGTGCCGCCTATATGCAGGATAAAGCGCCTCTCCATTGCCAGCGCCTGGGTATATTCCACCTCTGCATCCGTCTGCACCATCCCCAGTATGGCCTTGCGAAGCTCCTTTTCCGCCGCCTTCAGATATCTGTTGTACAGATCGCCGACACCGACAGCCACCAGATTGATCTCCGTATGCTCCAGCAGATACTGCGCAAACCGTTCGCTGTGAGCGCAGCTGTCAATATAGGTCAGATCCATGGAGATGATCTGCCTGCGGGTCTTTTCCATATTCTGTTGCTGCGCCGCATTGCCCCGGCTTTGATAAAACTGCGTCAACGCCGCGCACTGCCGCTTGGGGCTGGCGGTGAGAGCCTTGCCATTATTCAGGCGGGCCTCTATCGTGACGCGCATCTCTCTGGCCCGGTTGCCCGCGCTGCGGCTGTCCTTGATTCTGTTCTCATGAAAACTCAGGAAATCGGCATCATACCGTTTCCTGAGCCTGTCTTTAACATTTGTCGTAATACTCATACTTCTCCCTTAATTCTTTTCCCGCGTCCATCGGATTACAGCCAGCGGTTCAACACATCCATCAATCGGTTCAGATCGATGGGTTTAGCCATATGTTCGTTCATACCGGAGGATTTTGCCGCCTGAATATCCTCCGCAAAAGCATTGGCCGTCATCGCCACGATGGGAATATATTTGACGTCCCTGCGGTCCAGAGCCCGGATAGCGCAGGTGGCCTCATAGCCGTTCATCACCGGCATCTGTATATCCATCAGCACCATGTTATAATACCCCGGCTCCGCTCCGGCAACCATATCCACGGCAATGCTGCCGTTCTCCGCGGATTCCACCGTAAGTCCCACCATCTCCAGGATCTCGGTGGCGATCTCCCGGTTCAGTTCATTATCCTCCACAAGCAGAATCCTCTTGCCGGTGAAATCCTGCTCCAGGGTCTTCTCCAGCGTCTGCTCCAGCTCATGGTCATCCTCTCCGGATCCCTGAGACTGCTGCTCCTCCAGCAGACTGCGCAAGACAGTGACCAGCCTGCTCTTAAATAAAGGTTTGGTGATAAAGGCGTCCACTCCCGCCGCTCTGGCCTCCATCTCACACTGTGACCAGTCATAGCCCGACAGGATAATAATGGGTACATCCGGCCCCACCCGGCGCCGTATCTCTCTGGCCGTCTCTATGCCATCCATTCCCGGCATCTTCCAGTCCAGAATCACGGCAAAATAATTCTCCTGCCGTTCATGCGCTTTCTCCACACAGGCTACGGCTTCCTCACCGGAGAACACGCCCTCACTGTGCAGTCCCAGTTCATCCAGCATCAGACAAGTGCTCTGGCAGGCGATCTCATCATCGTCCGCCACCAACACCGGCAGCCGTATCAACTCCGACAGGGATACCGCATCCTCCTCCTGATACTTTAGCAATATCTGCACGGTAAAGCGGGAACCCTTTTCCAGTTCGCTGTCCACCCGGATATCTCCGCCCATCATACGGATGATATTCCGGGCCACGGGCATTCCCAGTCCCGTGCCCTGTACCTTGCTGGTGCGCACATCCTCGGCGCGCTCAAAGGGCTCAAAGAGGTGCTGCAAAAACTCCGGGGACATACCGATCCCATTGTCCGTAAAGACAAACTCATAGCAGCCTGTCTTGACCTGACCGGAAGGTTTCTCTGTGAGTTCAATACGAATCCTTCCCCCCGGCGGCGTATATTTAACGGAATTGCCGACGATATTCATAAACGCCTGCTGGATCCGCATGCTGTCGCCCATCACATTTTCATGTTTCAGATCGTGAATGCTGACCTCCAGTTCATGCTGCTTTTCTTCAATCATGGGCCGGGCCATGTTCAGCAGATTGTCCATCAGACTGGCCAGATTGAACTCCTCCTCGTTCAGAGACAGAGTTCCTGATTCGATCTTGCTCATATCCAGCACTTCGTTGATAAGAGCCAGAAGGTGTCTGCTGGCGGAGGTAATCTTACCCAGGCATTCCGCCATTTTTTCGGGCTCCTGAAGATGGGTTCCCGCGATGGCGGTCATACCGATGATGGCATTCATCGGCGTGCGGATATCATGAGACATCCGGGAAAGGAAATCTGTCTTGGCGCTGCTGGCGCGGTTGGCCGCCTCATACGCGTCCAGGAGAGCTTTACGGGTCTCCCTCTCCTTTTTGCGCTGATCCGTGATATCTTTCAGATTGTTCATGGCTACGATATCGTCGCTGACGCTGTCACGGATCAGCAGGATCGTATGGCGCAGGATCACGGGCGTCTCATCTTCTATCCGGGTCTCATATTCCAGCACCAGCTCGGTTTCGCCCCGCTCATACGCCTCTTTCAGATATCGGGTATTGATGCACCTGTCATAATTCTCCCGATCCTCCTCCAATATCTTTTCCCGGGACCAACTGCTGAAAAAATCGTCCGCGCTGCAGGGCGCACACATCCCCACCAGGGGCAGAATGGGCGTTAGCCGCACGTCAGCTATCCTGTAAAAATCTTCCTCTATCACATTGCGGCTTACATTTACATTAAATACAAAGAGCGCCTCGGATATTATGGCCTGCCTGTATTGCTCCTCCTTATCCAGAGATCTGCGCAGGCTGGCATTATCCACCAACAGCGCGTCAGACAGATTCTTCTCTCTGGCCTTCTCCTCGGATACATTTTTCAGATACCACACAACAACGGGATTGTCAGCGGAATAGTTGTCTACGGGGACTACCTCTGAGCGCACCCATCTGCTCTTCCCCTGCACCAGCCTGCGATAGGTAAAATAAATGGGTTCTCCGGTAGTGTTCAGCACTGTCTGCAGGTTCTCCGGCGACAGTATGTTCAGAAATCTCTCCCTGAACTCCTCATCCACATATCCCCCGGCACAGTGTTCCAGCACTTTGCGGTAATCTCCCTGCAGCAGGGCTTCCGCTCGTTCCTCCACGCCCTCCAGTTTCAGCGTCTCAATATAATTCTGCTTGAGATTCACAAAACTGATGCGGTAATAAGCGTCCTTCATAAGGCTGAACGCCTCATGATGCATCCACTGCCTGCGGTAATCCTCGTCGATCAGCCGCAGGGAACACACCCATATCCTCCTGCCGTCCCCGGCAGTGGAAAAAGTGCGAACCTCATTGACCCACACCGGCTCCCCGTCTCCGTTTATCATGCGATATTCCCGGACGGTCTTCTCCTTCTCCTGCTCCGGCCCCTCCTCAAATATCTGTCTGTCCTCCTCATAGACGGCCTCCAGATACCGGCCCCCGGTGCGCTCCATGAACGTCTCATAAGTCAGTCCCAGGTTATTCAGGGTAAAATGACTGATAAAGTAGATCGGATAGCCCTCTTCAAAAAAGCCCCCCACTACGCCCACCGCCAGGTTCCCCCGCAGAAGTTCTATGATCTTATCCTGATTCTGCCCCAGTTCTCTGTCATTTTCATTGGCAAAGAAAATCTCTTCCTTGTAAAAATATCTATCCTTCATGATATCTGCCCCCACGCTATTTCTGATACCACTTTTTGACAACCTCTTCCGCTTTTTTCAGATATATGTTAAATCCCGTATCCCGCCCGGCCTCCTCCCGGGTATGGTAAATGTGGGTTCCCCAGTCCCACCAGAACACGCCTTCAAACCACGCCTGGCCGCTCATGACCGACAGGCAGGACTCGTAGAACCTGGCCTGCTCCTCCTGATCGGCCGGAAACTCCTTATGCACAAAATCCCAGGGCATCTGCGCGCAGCCCCGGGCGCTCCGGCACCCGATCTCCATGAAGATAATCTTTTTTCCCACGCGTTCGCTCATGGCTGCCAGCTTTTCCGCAATGCGCCGCCAGTTCCCGCGCATCTCCTCGAGACTGCCCCCCGGCGCGCTCTCCACCGGATAATAGGCGGAAGTGCCTACATAATCAATGGCGTCATACCATCTGGCCGCCTCTTCCTTGCCGTGGTTGGTATTGTATACCAGAGGCCCCCGGTAAACTTCTCTGACCATGGCGACAGTCTGCCGCCAGTATTTCTCCTTGCGCTCCGTCCCCAGCATCTCGCAGCCCAGACAGAACATCTCGCAGCCCGTATGCTGCGCCACCCTGGCGTAATGAGTCAGAAAAGCCTGGTAGCTGGCGAACCATTTTGCCCAGTAGGTATCCTCCTCCAGCATGGTCTCATCCGGGAAATCTATATAGGCCCGCCATATACCGTCATCGGAGTTGATCATGGGTTTCAGGCACACCTTCACGCCCCGGTCATGGAATCTGGCGATGGTCGCAATCAGTTCCAGATCGGGCACATTTTTCCGATAGTCAAACAGTATCTCCGTGGACGAGTAAGTCTTCTGATTTACGGGAAACGCCAGACATACCCAGTTGATCCCGGTATCCATCAATTTATCCTGACTGTATCTGCCTTCCTCGCTGTCGTACAATCCCCTGACCGCATGATATCCGTATGTGAATCCCTTGATGTTCATCGTTACACCCCTTTGCGTGTTTCTGCAGATCCGGCAATATCTCTCACAGGGAAAATGCCTCTTTGATGCTGTCATAGTGCAGAAAGATCCCCTGCCGAGCCAGCTCTTCTATCTCCCCTGCCGTGGCCAGGCGGTATCCGTCCGTCTCCGCCTGCTGGAGCCTCAGATCCTCCTCGGAAAAATCACCTACAAAACGGTACACGTCCACGAAATAATTATCCCCCTCCCCGGGGTTCTCCCGGTGGTAGGTGAACAGATAACCGCCGTCCCAGTCCGTCACGTCCAAACCGGTTTCCTCACGGACTTCCCGCCGTACCGCGTCCAGAGAATCCTCCCCCGCCATGGCGGCTCCGCCGGATACTTCCCACCAGCCCGGCGCCCAAGCCTTGGTTTCCACCCGTCTGGTGATCAGGAAACGTCCGTCCCGCCGGGCCACTACGCCCAGCACCGTCAGGTGGTATTCGCCGTCCTTCAGGCAAAAATCATTGCGCCGCATGGTGCGCCCGGTACGCTTTTTATCCGCGTCATAGATATCCCAATGTTCCATCATCCCTACTCCCCGCCGCTTTTTCTGTGTCGATCCTATCAATACAGTATACCAGAAAAAGTATAGGACTGGCAAGTTTTTCTTGTCGGTCCTATCACCTTTCCCATCACTTTTCCTGTTGCCTTTTCAGTCTTTCTTCCGATCGTCCCCTCCCGGCCATTTTACCCTTTCATCACTTTACACTTTTTACGGTTACAGGCAATCCCGTATTTTATGACGGTATCGATCCCGTCCTCCTCCAGCCGGGCCGCGTAATCCCGGTTTTCTATCTGCCCAAGCGCCTCCCGGCAGCCCTCCTCCAGATTGCCGTCCTCCCGGTATTTGATCTCGATCACAATGCCGATGCCCGCCTCTTCATCCTCTGCCAATATGTCGCTGTATCCGTCCCCGGATTCCGCGTTGGAGTGCAGGATCCAGTCTTCCCGGTGCCGCAGCAGCCCCAGCAGAACGCCGTGGTAGAAATTCTCTCTCAGCCCCCTGCGCGCTCCCGTGTCCCGGATGCTGATGGTCCTGCGCAGATAGGCGCTGAACTTCTCTTCCGCCGTCTGGGCATCCCCCTTTAGAAAGGCGTCGCAGAAAGCGTCCAATGTGGAAACGTCCCGGCGCGCCTCCACCTGGAACCACTCCCGGATCTGCTCGGCAAAAATCTGCCGGACCTCCAGATTAGGAATGGCCAGCCGATAGGTGGTCGCATCGATCTTTCCCCTCTGGGTCAGATAGCCAGTGGTGAAAAGCACGCTCCACAGATTGTCAATGCTGTCATACAGTTCCCGATAGGTCAGTTCCTGGCGGACACTGTGGACAACGCTCTCCCCGTTGACCAACTGCTCGATCTCCTGCCGGGTCTGGGAAGTAGCCCGGTCTATAAAACTGCGGACGATATCGTTGCCGCTGGTATTGATCCAGTAGGCCATGGGAAAAGCCTCCGGGTCTGCGCGCAGCTCCGCGCAGTAATTGATGACGTCCCACGGACAGTAGACGTCCGCATCTCCGAAACGGTACCCGTCATACCAGGCTTTGACCGTATCAAACTTATCGCCAAGCCCATAGTAATCCAACATGGCCTTGACTTCCCCGTCTGTAAATCCGAAATGCTCGTCAAAACGGACGTTTGTAATGGAAAATACGCTCAGATTGTTAAGCCCCGTGAAGATGCTCTCCTTATCGATCCGCAAACACCCTGTCAATACCGCAAATTGCAGACAGTCATTGGTCTTCAGTGCCTGTGCGAACAAGCTGCGTATCAATGTGACCATCTCGTCATAGTAACCGTAATGCTGGGCCTTGTCCAAAGGCACATCATACTCGTCGATCAGCAAAACCGGCTTTTGACCGTAATGTTTATACAAAAGTTCACAGAGAACCCGCAGGGAATCCGCCAGAACCTCATCCGACATAATAAAGCGTCCGTCCGGGCTGATATTGAGCAGGGCCCGGTACTGCTGTTTATCTGCGTCCTGCAACCGCTCATCCGATAACAGAAAGTGAAACCGCTTTGCCTCGTTCCCGATAACAGAGCACAGCATTCCCCGCGCGGTCTCGTAATTTCCGGCGCTTGCACCTTTTAAGGTGATGGAGATCACAGGGAATTTTCCCATATAAGCGTCGCAGTACTTTTTCTCTTTGCTGATTGCAAGCCCGTCAAAGAGAGAACTTTCGCACCCATACGCAAAGAAATATTTCAGCATACTCATATTCAGAGACTTGCCGAACCGTCTGGGACGGGTGAAAAGGTTGACCTTTCCCCAGTTGTCCAGCAGTTCTTTGATCAGTCCGGTCTTATCCACATAGTAAAACCCTTCTGTGCGGATCTCTTCAAAATTCTCAATACCGATGGGCAATTTTACGGTTTTTCCCATATGCATATGCGATCCCCTTTCAAATCATATTCCTGACTCCGCTGTTTTTCTCTTTTGTGCGCTCCGGCGAACATCTCAACCAGTAAAGCAAAATGCGGAACATTTTACTTATTATACCTTATCGGCGCCTTCAGTTCAACGGGCGAAATGAAACCGTTTTAACGAAATAAAACCATTTTAACGCATATGCCGCCAGCAGCGTACCGGGCCCGATAACGAAAACCCACACTCTGCACCTGTCCGGTAAAGCGGTAATGTCTTCTGGCCACTGTACGTCACAGCCCTGTGCCCCCTGGCCGGGTAAAGCCCAACTCTCTTTGTCTGCTTTTTGACCGGAACGGGGAACTCCGCAGCCCAAACTTCATTCAGGCCCCACACACTTTCTTCTCAATCGCAGGCATAAGATTCAGCAAACTCTGGTAGCTGTCCACATCATGATACACCACATTTTCCGTAGAGATCTCATTAAACAGTTTTCTGGCACAGGAAATTTTCGCTTTCTCTATCGGGCGCAGTTCCAGCGTCTCCATAGTTCCCTTGGTCTCCGCAATGAAGAAAATATGCTTAACCGTTCCCTGATGAAACGCAATCGCCCAGTCGGGGCTGTAATTTCCAACCGGGGTAGGTATGGAGAATCCCCTTGGCAGCTTGGCATACACACATACCTCTTCCGCACTGTCCAAATCTTCCGCAAATACCCTCTCCCTGCTCTTTTCCGCAATGCCATCCGTAAATACATAATCCTGAATATGTTTCTCAGCCCTATAAGCCCTGTCAATCGCCGCATGTTTCTCGGCAGTAAAAATACTGCTCTCATAGGAGCCTTCCAATTGATCGTAAGAGATATGTTCCACAATCATATTGGCTTTTTGCTCTCTTATCAGCCGGATCACCTTTGTAATAAATTCTTCCGGATTGCTTTTATACATATCAAATTTGTACTTATGAATGCCCTTTAATATGGCTGCAACCGTTCTCCTGGTCAGTACCGTTTTCTCAGCCACCTTACCTACCAAGTCATACCTGACCTGGCTTGTCTCAAAGTGTTTCAATGTGGTAGTTCTGGATTTTGCGGCCTTAAAAGAACCTCCCGCCTTGATCTCATCCGCTGTCATCCTGTCCCTTTGCTCGGAAAAGGACGTAGTATATTGCAGTTCAGAAACAAATAACTCCTTGTCTATGGCCGCAATTGACTTATCAATCAGTTCCTGGCTGTCAAAAGATACGGTGTAGGCATACCTGTGGTTAATATAACCCCAAAGCGTCTGAAACTCCTTTTTGTAGAAATTCTCGTTCAATTCATTGCTGGGAACTTTAGTCTCATTACCGTTACCGATCATGTCATCCAGCGCTTTCTCATTAAAGACACTCTGTATCAGTTTATGGATTCCATCTGTGTAAGTCAAAAGTCTTTCCGGCAACGCAGCAAGATGATTATTCTCCAAGTCGATATGATACTGTTCTGTAATCTGATCCTCTCCGTCATCCGAAAGATAATTATTTTTGACCAGATACTGATAAATCAATGCCGCCTGCTGACTTGTCAGTTTGGTCGGCACGGATTCCACAAACACCGTTTTGTCGATAAAATAATCCACAGAGGCCCGCCGCGGCCTTTCGTGCAGTGCGCTTACAATCTGTTTTTGCAGCTCCGCGACAAAATTCTGATAGCTTTCGCTGGCTATTACAGTTAAACGGTTCACCTTATGAACCAGACTTTTGCCCAGGCTCTGCTCGTCCATGCGAAACCCCGCCTGATCCACACAAAGCCGCAGTCCCCGCCCCACTTCCTGCCTCTTCATTGTGGTACTGTCACTGTGTTTCAACGTACAAATTTGGAAGACATTGGGATTATCCCAGCCCTCCCGCAGAGCGGAATGAGAAAAGATAAATCTGGTAGGTTCCTCAAAACTAAGCAGACGCTCCTTGTTCTTTAAGATCAGATCATATGCTGAGATATCATCCGAGAAATCCGCACCTCTTTTGATGTCGCTGTTTATCACATGCCCTTTCTTATCGATGCTGAAGTATCCTCTGTGAGTGCTCTCTGCCTCAATCCCCTGCAAATAATGCTGATACGGCGTATCCAACAGGGTGATATAGTCATTCACCACATCCCGGTATTCCTGTTCAAACATTACTCCGTATTCGCCGAGCAGTTCTTCTCCCTCTTCACCGTACTGACGATATTTAGCTACTTCGTCAATAAAAAACAGGGACAAGGTTTTTATTCCCCGGTTAAAAAGTTCCTCCTCTTTCTCCAGATGGGATTTAATCGTTTCCCGGATTTGGATTCTCCTCATATCTTTTTCAGACACATCTCCTACCACGTCTCCCTTATGAATCATTTCACCGTTGGTAAAGGTAACTGTGCCTGAAACAGGATCTATTTCCGAAATACGATATCCCTTATACTGCTCCATTTTCTTGGAAAGCTCATATAAGTTATCGTCCACAGATAAAAGTTTAGACTCTCTATTAATGGAATTGTTGTAGGAAACTTCAAACTCCATTCTTGCCCTCGGCGGGTACTTTGGCGAGAGAATGATTTCATCCAGATACAGATATCTGTCTGTCCCGCGAAAATTCTTTACCTGAAACCCCTTTACCTCGATTTTTTTCACTAAATGCTGATTATACGCATCTACTGCGTCCAACGCATACACCAGATTGTGATGCTCCTTGTGGGTGGCGGAGAAATTAATGCAGAACAGGGGATTAAAATTCCTGAGAGCCTTTTGTGTTGCCTTTCCTCCCATCTTCTGGGGCTCGTCCAGAATAATAATGGGATGATTCGCCTGGATCACGTCTATGGGCCGCCTGCTGCTGAATTCATCCCTCTTATCGTAGATAATGCGGGACTCCTTGCTCCTGCCGCCCTCTTTCATGGAAGTGTTAAATGCCTGCATATTTATAATCATGACATTGATTCCCGCATCGCTTGAAAAAGAGTCCAACTGATTCAGATTACTGCTGTTATATACAAAAAATCTAACTTTCTTCCCATATTGCTCCATAAAATGATCCTGCGTAATCTCAAAGGACTTCTTTACACCCTCCCTGATCGCGATAGAGGGAACCACCACGATAAACTTTGACCAGCCATAATGCCTGTTCAGTTCATACATGGTTTTGATATATACATATGTTTTTCCCGTGCCGGTCTCCATCTCCACATCAAGGGAACACTCCCCCAGATTGCGCACTAAGGAATCCGAGAGCATCAGATTATTGTTTTGCTGCACCTCCCTGATATTGGCCAACAGACTTTCCTTTGTCAGCGCAATGGCCCTGTTCATAAATCCTGTCTCGTCAAAATCATCCGTCAGATTCAGTTCCGCCTGTGTGCCATTTTCCGTAAAAGACATCTGAGAATACTGCTTAACATTGCGTACATTCCCTATATCACGCCTGTAGCTGACAGTGCTTTGATACGGCTGTCCGCGAAATATATTGACGACACTGTCCACTGCGTCTGTCTGATACTGTTGTATTTTAAAATTGAACTTCATCCGACCGTTTTCCTTTCCGCATTACCCTATAACTTACGATACTTTTTCCCTTTTGTGATCCCGTCCTCGACAATCAGGCCCATCGCCAACAACTCCCGCAGCAATCCCCTGACTCTTCTCTCTTTTACGCCGAGTAATTCTTCTATCTCTTTTGCCTTATACCACCTGTTTTTCTCCATAAAAGCCAGGATCATTTCATATTGTTGTCCTGTATTGGGCATGATCTTTTTTTCGGCACTTTTTTTCGGCACTTTTTTTTCGGCACTTTTTTTCGGCACTTTTTTTTCGGCACTTTTTTCTTTGAATAAGAGCGTCAAAACCGTCCGATCCGGATCGAACTGCTCCTCAATAATCGGCGGCATCCACCCCTCATCTTCCCATACATTGAAAATATTGGGCACTCCGCTCCCGGCCCGCTCACCGATGTTAATCAGATTAAACATCTTCATCAGGGCTTTATTTCGAGGATCGGAACGGCCTCCCATCCGCATCTGAGTTTTCCCAGTCCTTATATATCCCGGATTTTCCGGGATTAGCTTATCTACTTCTTTACGGATGACTACACCACAAGCCCCATAATAATCCGTATTAATCAGACAGTTGGCAAGTGCCTCCCGCAACGCCTTATGCACAGGAGTATCATCAATCCTGTCGCCGCCCTCCATTTTAAAAGGCACTTTCACATCTTTCGTAATCTTGTTATATACCCGAAAATAAAAGTCGCACACATTGCCCGACCACTCCCCTGAACTCGACTGTAAGCGGTCTGTCCAACGAATGGACGGATCCAGCATCTCCCGATAATCCAGAAAATAATCAGGGAAATGGCGCACAATATTATATTCCTCGCCAAACATCAGCAGACCGCCCGCCGTCGGATGCAGTTGCCTGTCCACATGGGAAATTGCCGCCGCGCCTATGCACCGAAGATACTCCGCGTCGCTAAGCCTCTCAAAAGGATGCCCCGCCTTTAACGTCCTGTGCCGATTGCGATATCCCCGAACCGTCTCCTGATTCAGCTCTTCTAACGAGACATGATCCAGCACATCCATGTCCACTGTGTCATCTGTCTGGTCTCGCAGCATCGTTTTTACCTGACCCCTGGTACAGTGGTAGTCTCCCTCATGATTTCTCCGAAAAGTACCTCCAAACATATCATCATTTATATACACAGGCCTTTGTTCCCGTTTTGCCATGGGCACATAAATCACGACGATAATGTCCTCTCCCACTTCATATACTTCCACGTCACTGTCAGACAGAAGATTGATGCTCACCTTTTTGCGATTATTGATTGTATCCCAGAACTCTTTCAGAAGTTTCTCCCGATCGGTACTTTTTAGCCCTGTGGTTCTCCAGCTTTTATCCTCATTCTCCTTCACGCCTAAAATAATTACCCCGCCGTAACAATTGGCAAAAGAGGAATAGGTGTCCCAAAGCGAAACAGGAAGTCCCCCTCTGGCCCTCTTAACCTCCCGTCGATTATCCTCCATGTATGAATCAAATTGGGCAATATCAAATAATTGTCTCATACAGTCTGATCCTCATTTACATCCACTATAATACTTTCCTAATGGTTTCCGGGCTATAAGTCACAAATATCTGTTCAAAATTGGTAGCAACACTGTCATCCGCCATACTGCTATCTCGAAATACGGCATAATAAGGCTTTCTCTGCGCTACCGCCTTTACCACCTCGTCCGTAATCCTGTCATCAAAACAGGCAATGAGAAACCCGTCAGCTACGTTGAACACTTTCTTGCCTGCGATCTCAGTCTCCTCAATTTTACTCGATAACAGCACGCCCAAGTCAAGCATTACCTGAAAAAGCAAATCCTCCGGGGTGCGGTCCGGCTTAATATTATCGGTATAGAGATCAAATAGCGTCTGCTGGGTTTCCGACGGTGTGTAATATACCTCTTTCATATTGGTTGAATCTAATTTTAAGACCCGGAAACCTATATCCAGATCTTTGGCATCTGGATTTTCTTCAAGAATCTTCTTCCCTGCACGGCGGATACGCTCTTTTCCGATTTCACAGATATTGTGGTAGCCTGCTTTGTAGGCCTCGGAATTAGTATCTGTCAATTCAGGTAGCTGAACCATAATATATCGACGTTTACCTGTATCTTCTGCGTTCAATAGCATTGTTGCATTAGCAGTTGTCGCAGAACCACTGAAAAAATCAATAATTATATCTTCATTTTCCAGATATAACTTTTGTATATTATATAATAATTTTGTTGGTTTAGGATGGGTAAATAATTTCGCCGCGCCAAATATAGTGGTCAGTTCTTCTGTTGCATCCTCATTCATTCCCTTATCGTCCCACCATGAATCTACTTTAATTTTCGATAACTTTCTATTCGACAAAAATACCTTTTGAACAGGTTTTCCCTTTCCATTTTTTCCAAAAATAATTCTACCATCTATTATTCTGTTTTTTACTTCTTTTTCATTAAATACCCAGTATCTGCCTTTAGGTGGATAATGAATTTCGCCTGTCTTAGGGTTGGTAATTGGATAACATGGACCCTTATGATTCGCTGACAAATCCGTTGTAGTCCACGGCCCACGCACATCATTATCTGGATTAGAAAATGTTTTACTAATATACTCTTGTGTAATTGGGAATCCTAAATCCTTTATTGACGATATGCTTTTAGCATAACACAATATATAGTCATGTACTGCCGGTAAATAACCCATATTATTTCCATTTGTTTTCTTCTTCCATAAAAGAACTCCTACAAAATTTATTCGCCCATATATTTCATCACAAAGTTTTCTTAAATTATCTACTTCTTCATCACCTATAGAAATAAATAAAACCCCATCTTCTGTTAAAAGGTTTCTGGAGAGTTTAATGCGAGGGTAAATCATATTCAACCAATCCGTATGAAATCTTCCATTGCTTTCAGTATTTTGGAATAATCTATTGCCCTCAGCATCAAGTTGATTGCTGTTCGTTATGTAATCGTCATACGTTTCAGAAAAATCATCATCATAAATCAAGTCACTTCCTGTATTATATGGCGGATCAATATAAATCATTTTAACTTTCCCTAGATATGTTTCCTGTAATAATTTCAATACATCTAAATTGTCCCCCTCAATATATAGGTTTTCTGTATTGTCAAAATCAACGCTCTCCTCCCTACAAGGTCTAAGCGTTTCTGAGATAGGTGCATTTGCGTTCAATATTGCTTTCTTTTTATCCGGCCAAGTAAACTGATATCTTTCTTCTTTCCCCTCAACTACCGTGCAGGCGATTTCCTGTCTTAATACGTCTGCATCTATTGCCCTGTCTACAATTGCTTTTCCATCTTCATCATATCCAATAATTGTTTCTGTTAATGCATTGGGAAACAGTTTGCTCAGCAATTCAAAATTTTCATTCGCAACATTTTTTGTCTCCAATTTTAATTTTTCCATTGTACTATTCCTCTCCAGCAATTTTCAATTTTTCATCTGACAAAATGTCGTGCCCATAAAAAAATACCATGGGATCTTTATCTTCCCATTTAATTTCTCCAGCATAATTTTGTCCATGACAAGACGAACGACACTTACATTTTGTGACTACATTTTTGTTTGTTATGATGTCAAACACAATTTCAATGATGACATCATATGCAGTCTGCTTGATTGCATCTTCAAATTCTTCTTTCTTTTGACGCTCTATCACATAGGTCATTCCAAACTTAATATTCCCATTCTGATGCATCGCCACCCTTGAATATATATCTGCAAAATTTTTACCAAACAAATGGCTCTTATTAACTCAAACTTCCCACATCCCAAACCAGATAAAATCCCTTGAGCTTCCGGCTTT
>CAJUAH010000023.1 GCA_910584375.1 uncultured Acetatifactor sp. | reverse complement strand
TCTTACCAAAAAAGAGGTATTTTTTTCCAAAGACACAAACTATTTTACACTACCTTGCGGAAACAGCAAAAGCAAACAATCTGAATCATTCTTTAATCCGGTATTGATAATCAGGTATATGCATAATTCCGTCATTTAAGATTTCATTCCACAAATACTGAAAACTGCCATCCTCTGCAAACCTTACAGTCAGTTCATGGGTTATGACCGCATCATCGCAAATGACCATATCGCAAACCGCCTCAACTGTTAATGTGACTGTTCTATCTTCATTTTCTTTGATATCGACAACCTCTGGCAGAGAAGTTCCAAAGAAAGTAGGTGCGTAATTAAAACATCCAAGACGCATCCAATAATATGTCTGCTTTTCCTCATCAAATACTGCGTACTCTCGTATCTGCTCCGCTGTTATGGGAAGATACTCCATAATCAGATTTTCGAATTCTTCTTTCGGAATGCCATTTGGATAATCTTCAGAATTGAACTTTTCTCCATATTTCATTCCATACAGATATTCAAACATTCCGTTATAATCCAACTCACTCATTTTTTCTGCATTCCAGTTGGAACACAAAAGGTTCTGTCCCTGATATCCAAGTCCCAGAACGAGGCGCTCAGACATCTCTCGCTGTTCCTCTGTCATAGGCTTTACTCTGATCAGACAGCTTCCATCCATGATTTCACTGACTTCCGGTGGCTCCGGTACACATAATTCATAACAAAACCATCCCTTATCTGTATATTTCCACTCTTTTAGTCTTGTATGGGAAATGTATGAAATTCCCGGCTTGTTGTCAGCATTCCAGATTCCTCTAGCACTTACAACATACATATCCGTTCCATCAAAAATGAATTTCATTCTTCCCAGTCCGCCATCGTTATGGACTTCATAAATTACTACAGAACCACTTTTCCCTTCCATACATTCTTTCAGAAAACTGTCAACACTTTCATAGTTCCCCATGTTAGAATACGTTACCATCGTAGCAATTGGATATCCTACGTCCTTTACCTTCTTCTGCATTTCAAGAACCGTTTGTTCATCCAAAACAACATTCGATGCTGTCCCTTTATCTGCAGTTTCATAAATGTCAAGATAAAGTTCCATCAGCTTTTTACAGTCAGTCTCAGCTTCTTCCCTTTCCTGTTCATCTACCAGAAGGTCGTAGCCCTTTTCCCATTGTTCTGCAGCCTCTTCCTCGGCACTTTTTGTTTCCTCCGTGGAAGATACTTCTTCCGTATCTTCCACAAGAGATTCACCCGCAACACTATCTTTTTTTCCACAGGCACACACGAAACACCCAATCAGAAATACCATAATCAGCAGAATGCTTTTTCTTTTTAATGCCATAATATCATCCCTTCTTTCTTGCTATTGGTGGCAGTTCCAATTCTATTTGCTCTATAGAATTGGAAAGATATCTGAAAGTTCCATCTTCAAATGGCTGAACCACAATCTCATTCCTGAATGCAAGGTCAGAATTATAATCCGGCCATACTCCGTCTACAATAAGAGTAATCGTTCCGTCCGTGTTTTCTTTGTAATCAACCACTTCTCCAAAAGGCGGATATGGACTGGCATAAATCATTTCATATTCATAACTGTTGTGGTCTGCGTTGTATCTACAATGTTCTCTCAACTGCTCCACAGACACCGGGAAATAGGTAGTCATTATTTTTTCATACTCCTCTGCCGGAATTTCCCATCCCTGTGTCTTCAGATTTTCGCCTGTATAAATCCGATAGATATCTTCATACATACAAGGCATCAAAATATCCTCTACATTGCTACTGTTCCAGTTTGTGACAAGCAGATTGTAATTCACATAGCTTAGTCCTGATATGTATTTCTCTGTCAGTTCCCGGCAGTCTTCCGGAAGCGGTTCTATTCTCCAATACTGTCTCAAACTTGCATGTGGAATCACATATTCATATGCATAGATAAAATATCCTTTTTCGGTCAGCTTAATTTCAGCCACATTACTTACCGAAGTTCCCTGTATTTCAGGCACCCCGCTTTCCTTCCAACGGATTCCTATATAATAGGTCTGCAGCTTACCTTTCCGATAAATGAAGGTAACTGCTCCAATCAGCCCATCTCTATGTACTTCGTATACCGTAACCATTGAGTCCTGTCCATCCAAGTAATCTGCATAAAATGTTTCGATTGCTTCATGGTTTTGCATGGCAGTATCTTCTTCAACACTTACCAGACCGCTTCTGCCCAATTGCTCCACCACAGCTTTCCTCTGCTCGCTTGTAAATTCGCCAATGCCGGAAGAGTAACTTGGTGCATCTGCAATTACAATACCCTTATAGATTTCTGCGACCGAATCTGCCGCTGACAAAGCCATACTCTTCAGTTGTTCCTTTTCCTCATCTGAGATAAGACAATCACTGGCTTGCGGAACAAACCAATATGCTGACTCTGTAGAAGTGTCCGTATCTGCTTCTGTTGCTGCTTCACTGCTTTCCATTTCTATAGGTGGCTCCCATACTTCTTCTGCCACCTTTTGTTCTTCATGTATTTTCCCCCAACAGATTACTCCAACTATTACAAAAATTAACAGCAGTAAAATCGGAAGTCCGAATCTTCTAAGCAACCATCTCACATCTTCCATTATTCTCCTCCGTACAATTCTTCCCATTCTTCTAACGTCAATCGTGGTGTATGCCAAGTTTCTCTGTAGTTGTATTCAGATGGTATAATTCGATTAGATACATATTGTACCCCTCCGTCCTCTAACGGACGGACCACAACCTCGTGAGCATATACCTTGGAATCACTCGCATGAGGGAAAACTACATTAGCTGTAAGTGTAATTGTCCCATCGCTGTTTTCTGTAAAATCGATTACCTCTGAATATGGATATTCCGGGTACTCTACTTCTTCAAAGCCTCTTGGTTTATATTCATAAGTTAAATTCTCCGAATCATAGATGGTTTTGGATTGCAGTGTTTCACTGTCAATATTGAAATATTTCATAATAACACTTTCAAATTCCTCTTTTGGAATCTGATAAACTGCACTGACTGATAAGTTGTCATCAGCAACATAAGGAACATACTGACCGTTTACTTTTGGATAGAGAATGTCATACATATCATAGAAATTCAAATCCCCGAAATCCTCCTCACTCCAATCCACAATGAACATATTATTCCGTTCAAAGCTGATTGGTCGGAGATATTTCCGACTCAACTCCCTATATGTTTCATCCAATGGCTGTACCCGTAATGCTGTATGCTCCTCTGCTCCACTCAATGTAAGAACATATAATTCTTCTGGAAACCAAACACCGGAAAACATCAGGTAGCCTTCTTCTGTATAATTCCAATACTCCGCTTGATAACTTCCTGTTACCTCTCTTTTCATATCTCCGTTTTCATACTTGTAATAGCTTCTGACCACATCCACACTTCCGTCTTTTGAGTGCAAATCGTATTTTACAAAACCACCCAAATAACTGACTTCAAGAATCGTTATTTCTGATTCTTCCTGTGCATCCACCTTCTCGCAGAATTCCACTACCTTCTCTGGTTCCGTCATGTTAATTTGATTTCTGCTGTCAACAGCCGGATATCCATTTTCTCCAAGACGATTAACAATGCTTCGAATCATTTCCAAATCAGCTATCTTGTTTTCTTCTGCTGCTTCTTTATAAAGATCCACGCAGATTTCTATAATTTCTTCCGCATTCTCCTGAGAATTTTCTGTTGCCTCCTGAATCTCAATGAAGGGATCATCAACCTGTATTTCTTCCGGGGGCGTATCACTGCACCCCGAAATGGTACAACTCAGAAGTATTTGTATCATGCATAGTCTCATTCCCATGCCTCTCCTTTTTTCTTTCATATAGACCTCCATTCTTTTTTCTAATATGGTAATATCCTGATTTTCAATGTACAGCACTTTAATTATTACATTTGTAAGATTTTTGAGTAAAAAAATTTTCTCCCGCAATACAATATACTCTCTTAAATATTACACCCATAAGATTTGTAAGTCAAGTTATCTTTATATAAAAAGGCTTTTGCTAAAAGGTATCATACATTTTCGCAAAAGTGATACCTTTTAGCAAAAGCCTATTATTCAGCAAGGTTTCAAACCACCCCACTGTTACAATATTCAAATAGTTCATTCAAAAGACCAGAAAACACACGTCCATTATCTTTCTTTATTATCCAACAAACCGCAGAAAATCAAGGTTTCCTCGAAAGCAGACAAACGGTTTCAATATTCCCCTGAACTTTGATTTTATACTGCATAGCAAAAGTATGCAATATATTTTCAAAGTGGGGTATAAGATTTACCCCCGTAAAATAACTACCCATCCTAATCAATAGTTGCTATTATTCGATTTTTTAATCTTTCCGGAATTTCTTCCTCTGTTTCCCAAATGATTGTATTCTTTTGTGCTATGTCAAAATGTAGCCGCACATCCTTTTTACATAATTGGATCACTGGCTTTCCTAAGCCCATCGCATATCCTTCTTCAAAGTACGCTCCATTATTTTGATGCGACAAATCTACCACAACAAATTTACTATCTCTTATGTATTTTAATAACTCTGGAGTTATAAAATCATTATGTTCTACTTCATCAATAAAAATTGCTACATAGCCAGCTGACATTATACCTTGGCGTATCATTTCTCTGAGTTTTTTTGTATCATCTCCAAATTTCATGGCAACTAAAACATTTTTACCATTTGCAGTATTCTTCTGAATAGCATCTACTCTGGCATAACCTTCTGGTGATAGTGTGATAGGTCGATCATTTTCTCCACCATTCCATGACTGTGGTGATAAGATGTAATTCCTATCAACTAAAAACTTTATCATATAATTCATCTGTGCCTGTATTGCATCATCAGTCCTCTTTTTATGATTACCATCTTTATAATCGTATCTATCAACAAAAAGACAACTGATCATTTCCTCTTTTGGTAGTTTAACATATTCACCCATGTGCCTAATACGAGAATTCAAGTGAAGTAAAATATTATCCACTTTTTCAGCAAAGGTTTTTGGATACCAGTTTTCTACGTTTTCATTTTCCAATCTGACTGGATGCCCGTGTGTAACATCTCCATGTTCAAAATTTTTCTTGTACTCATCACAGCGCTCTTTACTCATAGTAGTAAAATATCTGTATTCTTTCATGCTTTCCTTAAATCCATTGTACAGCAGGTATGAACTCAAGTGATTCAAATTGAACTCTGTTAATTCTGCAAATTGCACATAATACTCATATCTGCCACAAATCGGACATGAATAAAAATATTTGACCGGGTCCATAGAATGTTGCATATATGCTTTAGCTCCACACACAAAACATGTTCCGTTGTTTTCCATTTGCTCTCCTCCTAACGTCTTCACTTTTGCTAAAAAATATCCTTTCGCCAAAATGTATATTTCCCGTTCCCCAAAGCCTATCCCCTGGGGTAAACATCCGGTTATATCATCACTCTACGGAAACAGAAACACACATCTATTTTATTCCCAAAATCGCAGAAACCTTTGATTTATTGGGCTTTTCTCGCCAGCAGGCACACCGTCTCAACATGCACCGTATGGGCAAACTGATCCACAGCCCGCACTCTCTTTATCTCATACCCCCCGTCACAGAGGATCCGCAGATCCCGGGCCAGGGTAGCGCTGTCGCAGCTGACATAGACGATGCGCTCCGGCCGCATTCGCAGCATGGTATCCAGACAGACGCCGTCGCAGCCCTTTCGGGGCGGGTCTACCACGATCACGTCAGGATGGCGCAGGTCTTCCGACCCGTTCTCACCGGGAGCCGCCATCCCATCCTTCCCTCTTTCATAAAAAGCAGGTAATACCTCCTCCGCTTTTCCCACATAGAACCGGGCGTTTTGGATGCCGTTGCGCCGGGCGTTCTCTATGGCGTCCTCTATGGCCTGGGGTATGACCTCCACGCCGCAGACCTGCCCGGCGCCGGATGCCAGAAACAAAGAGATCGTCCCTATGCCGCAGTACAGGTCCCATACGGTCTCCCGCCCGGTGAGGCCCGCGTACTCCAGCGCCAGACTGTAGAGTTTTTCAGTCTGCACGGGATTGACCTGATAGAAGGACAAAGGGGAAATTGCAAAAGTGAGCTGCTGCCCTGTGCAGGGATATCCTGTCTGCCTCATATCCCGCACATGGATCACGTCACTAATCACAGGACTGCCCCAGAGAGTATGGATCTCCTTTCCCATAATTACATTGGTCTTCTCGGTATTGATACTTACTGACACAGATGTCATGCCTTTAATCAAAGCCAGTTTTTCCAGCAACTGCGCCTGATGGCAGATATATTCTCTCTCTCCATATTTACCGTTGATTACCAGACACACCATGATCTCTCCCGTGTAAAAACCTTTTCGGATCAAAATATGACGTACCTGTCCCCTTCCCGTCTCCTCATCATAGGCCGGGATCCGGTATCTCTCCATATGAGCAGTCACGGTCTCCAGTATCTCTTTATTCTCCGCTGCTCCCAGACAGCACTCCGTGCTGGGTATGACGGTATGGGTGCGGCCCGCGTAAAAGCCCGTCACAATCCGGCCGTCCCGGTCTGTGCCCACCGGATACTGCGCCTTGTTCCGATACCTGTAGGGATCCTCCATGCCCACAATGGACTCCATAACCCTGTCTACCAGCTCCGGCGCAAAGCCCCCGAGCCGTATAAGATGGTTTCTCACCTTATTCTGTTTGTATTCCAACTGCTTTGTATACTCCAGCGCCTGGATCTGACAACCGCCGCACTGTCTGTGCCAGGGACATTTTGGCTCAGTGCGAAAAGGAGAAACTGTCAACAGTTTCTCCAGACGGGCATAGGCATATTGCTTTTTTACTTTGGTGATGCGAACCTGCGCCACATCCCCCACCACGGCATCCTTGACAAAGAGGGTGAAACCGTCTGCTTTTCCGATCCCCTCTCCGTCGGCGCCCATATCTTCTACAGTCACTGTGGTCAGGTCATTTTTGCGGTAGATCCGATTCATATTTCCCCTTTCCGCATACCGCCGACCTTGCCTGCGGTATGGCTCCAAACTAAAAATCAATCTTGCTGACCTTCAGATTGGAATCAAACAATCGGTTATACCCTATCCAACCCGTATCCCGGCCATTGTCCAATATCTCCTTAAAGGTTTCCATCTTAGCGTCCGTGTCGTCCGCGTAATTCAGGGCCAGAGCTTCGATGACAGCGGGAATCTTGGGAGAGCCAAACTCATATTTTCCATGGTGTGCCAATACACAGTGCTGCACCTGTGTCAAAAGCTCATGGGGAAATCCGGAGATCCCGGCGGCTCTCTCCCCGATCATCTGGGAACCCATGACAATATGGCCCAGCAGTTGTCCGTCGTCGGTATAGTCGTTTTCCGGGAAAGGAGAGATCTCCCGGACCTTGCCGATATCATGGCACATGGCCGCCGTCAGCAGCAGATCCCGTTTCAGGATGGGATATGCGTTACAATAGTAGTCGCAGAGTTTTGTCACGCTCAGAGTATGTTCCAGCAGACCTCCCACAAAGCCGTGATGCACGGTCTTGGCGGCAGAGGAATTGCAGAACGCCTTCTTAAAGTCCTCGTCCTCCACAAAAAAGCTTTCCAGCAATTTTTTCAGATACTTGTTGCGGATACTGGCGATCAGTTCCGTCAGCTCCCCGTACATCTCCCCGATATCCTTGCTGCTCATGGGCAGATAATCCGCAGGCTGATATTCCCCCTCCCGACATTTGCGGATCCGTTTTACATTGACCTGCAACACCCCCTGAAAGCTGGTGATATCCCCATACACTTCTATGTAATCCAGCGAATCGTAATCTCCGATCCCGGGATTGTTGGGCTCCCACACTTTAGCGTCCAGCGTGCCGGTCTTATCCTGCAAAATTACGCTCTCATAAGGTTTTCCGTTTTTCGTGACCATGGGCTGCTTATGCTTGCACAGGTAAATATCAAACATTTTTTCGCCGTCTCTGTACTCTTTGATAAATTTCATTCTCTGTCTCCTTCTATCTAGTTGGCGTCGCCCACTGTAATCTCAAAAGTTATTTCCTTATACTCTCCCTGGGACTGCCGCATGATCCGCACGGTCACTGTATCCTCCGGGTTGAGTTTGAGCAGATAACTCGCGTAATCGCTCATTTTTGCCACGCTCTGTCCGTCCACTCCGACGATCACATCTCCGCTCTGCACTCCTGCCAACATAGCCGGGGAATCCATTTCCACTTCCCGCACATATGCGCCAAAGGGTACCTGGGACTGCTCGTTGGCCTCCCTGGGCACATCTCCCCCGATAATTCCCAGATAGGGGATCCTGTCTCCCTTGGTAAGCCTGCTGATCATCTGTTTCAGATCGCTGATACCGTAGGCGCTGATGATATTGCGCATATCACTGCCGGCCTTCCCGGGAATAATGAAACCCACCACCTGTCCGCTGGTATTGAACAGGACTCCGCCCGCCGACTGGCTGCCATATATATCTGTAATCAACAGCTGGAAGTTCCTGTCCGCCAACGGCACCTGCCCGCCGACGGCGGTTATGATCCCGTACCCTACAGAACCGCTGCTGCCCATGGGATTGCCCATGGCGATCACGGGACTTCCCACCAGATTTCTCTGCATGGAAGAACCCAGAGGGGCGATATGCATATCCTCCGCCTGCATATCCTGGCTCAACACATTCAGGCTGACGCACAGCACGGCCAGATTGCCGTCCTGATAGCATTGCATCATCAAAGCGTCCGCCTGTGTGCCCCCCGAAAACGTCACTGTCAGATGATCCGCCCGTTTTACCGAGTTATAGTCTGTCAGAATCAGCAGTTCCTTGCCGTTATTGCCGATGACTATGCCGGAAGTTTCATTCTTGCTCTCGTATACATTGGCAAACCAATCCGTATCGGATTTTGTTCCTGTGACTACCACCATATACTGTTCCAACTGTTTCACATAATCTGACAAAACGGTGTATAACTGCCGATAATCCCCCATATCCAGCGTTACGCGGCTTAAGATCTCCTGGATCTGCTGTTCGTCCAGCTCCGCCTTTTCCGACTCAGTCTGTTCCTCCGGCCGGGGGCTGGGCGTGGGGCTGGGGCTGGGCTGTATATACTCCTCCAGCATTTCCTCCGGTAGCATTTCCTCCGGTTCCTCGGGAAAAATAATAGCCTCCGGTTCCTCCTCAGGATACAGGCGGTTGCTGATTACCGGCTCAAGAATCAGAAAAGTAAAACAGGCGATCAAGCCAAAAATTACCGCCATGGAAGCTGTAATCACCGTCCGGCGTATCAGCCTGCGCTTGTTGATCGGCCTCTGCTTGATCTTTTCTATCATAAAATTGTCCTGATCTGGCTCCTGACGGTTCGGCATCTCAAAACTCCTGTCTCTTCTTTATTCATAAGACGTCCCTTCCCAACACAGTATATAATATCCTTTTTTAAATGTAAAGTAAAACCGGGGGTATCTTATCCGCCGGAATTGTGCTATACTTAGGAAAAATAACCGCAGCCCCACGCAGAATGCCAGTATCAATCAATATATTAAGGAACGGAAAGCCATGAACGAAAAAGGACTGAAAATATTAGAATACGACAAAATCATCGATATGTTGTCAGAAAAGGCGGATTCCGCCCCAGGCAAAAAATGCTGTCAGGAACTGCATCCCATGACGGATCTTGCAGAGATCAACACCGCCCAGACAGAGACACAGGACGCCCTGAACCGAATTTTTAAGCTGGGCAGCACTTCTTTTGGCAGCAACCAGGAGATCGGATTTGCCCTGAAATCCCTGGAGATCGGCAGCACCCTGTCCATGCCGGAACTTCTCAGGATTGCCCGGCTCCTGGACAATGTAAACCGGATCAAGACTTACGGGCGCAGAGACAGGGAAGATACTCCTGAGGACAGCCTGGACCCTTACTTTGAACGGCTGACCCCTCTGACCCAGCTCTCCGGCGAAATAAGCCGCTGCATCCTGTCCGAGGACGAGATGGCGGACGACGCCAGCCCCGGGCTGAAACATGTGCGCCGCTCCATGCTGCTGACCAATGAAAAAGTGCATAATCAGTTAAATTCCATGATCACCGGCTCTTACCGCACCTATCTGCAGGATGCCGTGATCACCATGCGGGACAATCGCTACTGTATTCCCGTCAAATCGGAATACAAGGGCCAGGTACACGGCATGGTACACGACCAGTCCTCCTCCGGCTCCACATTTTTTATAGAGCCTGCCGCCGTGGTGGAACTGAACAATCAGTTGCGGGAACTGGAGATACAGGAAAAGACAGAGATAGAAAAAGTTCTGGCGGATCTCAGCGGCCAGGCGGCGGAGCATGTGGAAGAGCTGGCGGACAATCAGAGGCTGATGACCCATCTGGATTTTGTATTTGCCAAGGCCAAACTGGCCCTGGAGCAAAACGCCACCCGCCCGGTCTTTAACAACGAACACTATATTTGTCTGCGCAAGGGACGTCACCCCCTGCTGCCCAAAGACAAAGTGGTACCCATCGATATCCATCTGGGCCGGGATTTCGATCTGCTGATCGTCACCGGGCCCAACACCGGGGGCAAAACCGTCTCTCTCAAAACCGTGGGACTGTTTACGCTGATGGGGCAGGCGGGGCTTCATATTCCGGCGCTGGATCGGTCCGAGTTGTCCGTTTTCACCAGGGTATATGCGGATATCGGGGACGAACAGAGCATCGAGCAGAGCCTGAGCACCTTTTCTTCCCATATGACCAGCATCGTGCGGATCCTGAAACACGCGGATGAAAATTCCCTGTGTCTGTTCGACGAGCTGGGCGCGGGGACAGACCCCACGGAGGGAGCCGCCCTGGCCATCGCTATCCTGAACTATCTCCACGACCGGGGTATCCGCACCATGGCTACCACGCATTACAGCGAATTAAAGATATATGCCCTCTCCACGGATTTTGTGGAAAATGCCTGCTGCGAGTTCAGTGTGGAGACCCTGCAGCCCACCTATCGGCTGCTGATCGGCATACCGGGCAAGAGCAATGCCTTTGCCATCTCTTCCAAGCTGGGGCTGCCGGATGATATCATTGCCGCCGCCAGAGAGCAGATCAGCAAGGAGGACGAAAGCTTTGAGGATGTGATATCCGATCTGGAAAAGAGCAGGATCACCATTGAAAAGGAGCGACAGGAAATCGCCTCCTACAAGGCCCGTATTAAAACTCTCCAGGAACAGTTACAGGCAAAAAATGAAAAGCTGGACAGCGCCAGAGATAAGATCCTCAGGGAGGCTAACGAAAAAGCCCGGGAGATCCTGCAGGAGGCCAAGGATGTGGCAGACGAGACCATCCGGGACTTCAACAATCTGGGTCCGGGGGCGGATATCCGGGATCTGGAGAAAAAGCGCCAGAAAGTGCGGGACCGAATCAGTGAGAAAAACCAAAAACTGGCTTTAAAAGCGGAACCCGCGGAGAACAAAAAAAAGATATTGGATCCCGCCAAATTAAAAAAGGGAGACGGCGTAAAGGTACTGTCCATGGGACTTACCGGTACCGTCAGCACCCTGCCTGACAACAGAGGCAATCTCTTCGTACAGTGTGGCATTATGCGTACCCAGGTCAATGTAAAGGATCTGGCCCTGACAGACGAAGTCGCTGTCACCGCGCCCGCTTTGCAGCGTACCGGCGCAGGCAGGATCAAGATGAGCAAATCCCTGTCCGTATCCACGGAGATCAATCTTCTTGGCAAGACGGTGGACGAGGCCATATCCGTATTGGATAAATATCTGGACGACGCCTATATCGCTCACCTGTCCTCTGTGCGGGTGGTACACGGCAAAGGCACCGGCGCTCTGCGAAACGCCGTTCACAGCCATTTAAAGCGTCTGAAATACGTGAAAGAATTCCGTCTGGGAGAATACGGCGAGGGAGACGCGGGCGTGACGATCGTCACATTTAAATAACCGACATACCAACATTAAATAAGGGGAAAATCATGGCTAACAAACAAAAAATTTTGATTGTGGACGACGACAGCAATATTGCGGAACTGATCTCTCTGTATCTCACCAAAGAATGCTTTGAGACCATGATCGTCTATGACGGGGAATCCGTCATGGGCGCTATCGGTTCTTTCAGCCCCAATCTGATTCTGCTGGATCTCATGCTGCCCGGCATAGACGGTTATCAGGTCTGCCGGGAAGTGAGAGCCAGATACAGCACGCCCATAATCATGCTCTCCGCCAAGGGAGAAATCTTCGACAAGGTCCTGGGCCTGGAGCTGGGCGCGGACGATTATATGGAAAAACCCTTCGACACCAAGGAGCTGGTGGCAAGGGTCAAGGCAGTGTTGCGGCGATATAAGCCTGCTGCCGAACAAAACGCGAAATCCCACGACGAATCCGTGGAATATCCCGATCTGATCATCAACCGCACCAATTATTCCGTGACCTATATGGGTAAAAACGTGGAGATGCCTCCCAAGGAACTGGAGCTTTTGTATTTCCTGGCATCCTCTCCCAATCATGTTTTTACCAGAGAACAACTGCTGGATCAGATATGGGGTTACGAATATATGGGAGATACCCGCACTGTGGATGTGCATATCAAACGTCTGCGGGAAAAGATCAAGGATCACGCGTCCTGGAAGATCAGCACGATCTGGGGCATCGGTTACAAGTTTGAATCAATAAAATAAGGATGTGACTCCTGATGAAAAAAACCCTGTATTTAAAATTTTTGCTGGCTTACGGGATCTTCGGAATCTTCGGTCTGGTCATACTGGCTACCTTTGTGCCCAGCATGACCAGAGAGCATTTGATACGGGAAAAGGCCGATTCCCTGTATTCCGAGGCCACGCTGATCGCCAACACCTATGCCAGAAATCTCTATAACAGTGAGATCTCTCTGGAGGCGGTAAAGGATCAGTTGGACGCGCTGGCAGTATATCTGGAATCCAGTATACAGATTATCAATCCCTCCGGACGTCTGATCCTGGACACGGATACTCCCATAGATGTGGAAAATGAGGTGATCATCGAAAAATTTGATTCCACCATTGCCGGCAGTTCCTACTATGTGATAGACGATTTTTTCGACTTTTACCCCCAGGATGTCCTGTCGGTGATCGCTCCCATCACCGCCAACTATATGGTTAAGGGTTATGTGGTTATCCACACGGATATGGTTTCCATCGACGAATCCTTAAGCAGCCTGTTGAATATCTCCTATATCACGCTGATTATTTTGTTTTTGCTGTCCCTGATCATTTTGATCTTTTTTACAGAGATTGTATACATGCCTTTACGGAAGATTACTTACGCTACGGAACAATATGCCACGGGCAATATGCATTACGAATTTTCCGTGGACAGTGAAGATGAGATTGGGTATCTGGCGGCCTGTCTGTCCTATATGGCCAGCGAGATCGCCCGTTCCGAGGACGACCAGAAAAAATTTGTGGCCAATGTATCCCACGATTTCCGCTCCCCTCTCACTTCCATTCAGGGATACCTGGAGGCCATGCTGGACGGCACCATTCCGCCGGAACTGCATGAAAAATACCTGAATATCGTACTGACCGAGACCCAGCGTCTGACCAAACTCACCAACAGTCTGCTTACACTGAACAACCTGAACACCAAAGGAATGCTGTTGGATATTACGGACTTTGATATCAATCAGGTCATACGCTCCACCGCCGCCTCCTTTGAGGGCACATGCCTGAAAAAGAGCATCGCCATCGAGCTGATCCTCACGGACGAAGTCATGTATGTCAAGGCGGATATGAGCAAGATCCAACAGGTGCTGTACAATCTCATTGACAACGCCATCAAATTCAGCCACCATAACTCCGTAATCAAAGTGGAGACCACAGAGAAAAAAAACAAGATATTTGTATCTGTCAAAGACACGGGTATAGGCATCCCAAAAGAAGACCTGAAACTGATCTGGGACCGATTTTACAAATCGGACCTGTCCAGAGGAAAGGATAAAAAAGGCACCGGTCTGGGACTGTCCATCACAAAAGAGATCATTCATTCTCACAACGAACATATCAATGTGATAAGCACACCCGGCGAGGGCAGCGAATTTATATTCAGCCTGCCCCGGTCAGAAGAAAATGACGAGGACGACTAAGGAACTGTCTTGACAGATTCCTGTCTCTCCCCGTCATTTTATTGTTTCAAACCCGTCGTTTTATATATGAAAATGCAATCTGCACCGGATGATACAGAGCCAGCATCAGGATAAAATTACCCCCGCAGTGTAGCAGATCAAAGGGGATACCGGCCACCCACCAGGTAAATCCGGCGTAAAGACCCGACTGTATGCCGCCGTCAAAGATACCGATCACCACATAGGGGATCGCGCACATGGCGCCGAAAAACAATCCGTAAAGTCCAGACAGCAGAGCCCAGAACAATGCTTTTTTCTGCTTTCGGAAGATCCATGTCAGCAGCGCCAGCAAAGGCCACGCATACAGATACATGACCCACCAGACGCCAAAACCGAACATACAGCCCTCTATCAAAATGAAAGCCGGAATCACCAACAAGATCCTGCGTCCCAAAAGCAATGTAAACATAATGATCCAAAAACTTGTCAGCTCTATATTGGGCAGTCCCATCATAGCCACCTTGCATACTTCAATCAGAGCGATGGCTATTCCTGCCATGGCAATATCATATGCGAAATCTTTTAAACTTTTTCCCGCTGCCATGGCGCCTGTCACCTGGTGTAGACGATGCGGAAAGCGTCTCCGTCTGTCACGGGCTGGGTATCGATCCCTAAATTACAGTATTCCCCATTGACATAAAATCCCCAATAGGACTGATCCGCATTATAATCCGCAGTTACGCCATTGACCGTCTCCACCATCAAACCAAACTCGCCCTCCGTACCGGAAAATTCCAATCCATCTGTCTCTTCCATGGCCTGGCGCAGATATTCCGCATCCGTATGCGTAGTATACAGTGTGGACGCCGCGTTGTCATCTACCACTTCAATAGTGATGGTTTTGGCTCCCTGTACAGCTTTTGGCCTGAACAGGAAAAACAGAACCGCAAACATCGCTATGAGCAGCGCCATCACGATTACGCCGATAATAAGTTTTTTGTTGCCTTTCTTTGTTTCTGTCATTTTTTTACCTCCGTTTACCTTTTGTTATTTGCATAAAAAGAGACAAAAAGAACCTGCCGCATGGGAAATTTCCCGGCAACAGGTCTGTGCGCACTAAAAGTAGATATGGATATACCGATCCACATTCCTTTATGTACTAACCAGTTACTCGTGGTCTTACAGTACCGTCACAGGCAGGTCTTCTGACTTGGCTATCCGCGCTTTTCTTCATCTTCTCAAAGCATGTATCACAGAGGCTTCAATGACTTTCCACAGGATTTTTCACGCATAAAGATAAAAATCCCGCGGGAAGAAAAACTCCTTCCTTACAGCGACGAGTTCGTGCAGGACTTGCACCTGCTTCCCTTTTCACCGAATCTTAAGCATAATACACTTAAATCCGACACCTATAACGTTTCTTTATTTCCTTTATGCATTGGAAAGTATAGCATACTGTTTCCTAAAAAACAAGCCAAAAATAAACTGTTAATTCAGTACCATAGAGCCCAAGGCGGCTTTACCCCTCTTTCTTGGGAGGGTAATTAAAGCCCTCCAGATGTTGGATAGTGCGGAGGGGCGACAAACAAATACAAATAAAAAAGGGACTTCCTCAATCCTTAAAAGGCTATGACAGTATCGGTTATAGTCTTTTTTCATGCGGTAATTACCGTATGAAATGAACTCCTATTCCCCAAGCGGAGAAATACCCAACAACAGTATTCCGCAATCAAATCTCCCAACAAGTAACGAGAAAAAATCATATATCAACACCGAAACCAATCAATCATATCAATCCATATCACAGGAGGGCAAAGACCATGAATAAAAAGCAGGAACAACAGATTTTGGACTATTACAGTACCGCCGACAAATATATCCGTAGCAAGACACACTCCAATGCGCATCAGACTGTATTTACGAAAGAAAACGATAAATACCAGTGGCTTGTGTTGGAACAGAAAAGCCAGTGTGAAGTCGAGGTAAGGCAGACCGACAGGCATGGAACAATCACAGCGAGGGATAATTACGAACTGACAAAAAATCTCCCTAAGTGCGTGGGCGTGGAGCGTTTATGTGAGGGCGCAAATATACAGATACCTTTTAACGCTGATGAAATCAATCTGATTTACCAGTTTGGAGAACAGGGAAAAGCGGAAACGTGCGCCAGTCTGTCTGCTATTCTTCCGCAGATAAAAGACGATAACACAAAGCAGATAGTAAGTAGCACCTTAAAGAAATTAAATTCCCTGTCAGAAGAAACGTGTGCGGAACTGACCGCCACCACCAAAAGACGGAAACTGACCGAGCGTGACCATTCCATAAAGACAAGGTTAGCCAAAGCAAAGGAACAGGCAAAACAGCCGACAGTTGCCGAGGGAAAACAGCACAGAACCCACAGCAAAGGAAAGGGGGATATGGCACTATGAAACTTTCACGATACGAGCAGGAAACGATTGTCAATTACAATGCAGGAGAACAGACCGCCACCCTCTACACAAGGGATAAGGCAGTCATGCGGAAACTTGACACGCTTGTTGCCGACTTCCCCGACACATACAAGCTGACAGGGCAGGACGAGGTATCTAAGACCTATTCTTTTCCAAAGTCATACGTCTGCTACCGCAAGCCGAGGGCGTTCAGTACAGAGCAGAGGGAACGGGCAAGGCAGATGATGATTGCAAATAACAAGGCAAAGGGAAATTAAAGAAAATTTAATGGAATTGTGTATGCGTTTGTGGTAAGATAATGACATTGAACAATTTAACAAATCGCAAATTGTAGAGGTGAATGTAATGTGGTTTTGGTGGTTTATGCTTTGCTGTGATTTAATGATTCCGTTGCTGATGATAGTTATTGGACGGCTTATGTGGAAGCGTCCGCCGCAAAAGATAAATTCTCTGATTGGATATAGAACCTCTCGTTCTATGAAGAATATGGATACATGGCATTTTGCTCATCATTACTGTGGAAAACTTTGGTGGCGAATTGGCTGGATTATTTTAGTTCCGTCACTTATTATTCATCTTCCATTTTATGGAGCTTCAGATGATGCTATTGGAATTGTCGGCTTGATTTTGACATTTATTCAAATTGCTGTTTTGATAGGCTCTATATTCCCGACAGAGAAGGCATTAAAAAGAACTTTTACAGAAGAAGGGCTTCGTAGATAAATTCCAGTTTGTCGGGAAAAATCAAGACAGAAAAATGATATGAAAACTAAATATTGTTTACCTTTAGGTAGCGATTATCTTAACAGACAATCAGCTACCTTTTTTATTTCCAAAACTAATCAACACAGTACAGAAAGAATGAGGTATCAAGATGATTGAGAGCAAAAATGACGCAAGCAGAAATTTAGAAAAAGCATTGCAGGCATTGGAACAGGCGAAACAGCGTGTAGCCAATGAGAAGAAAAAGCAGAACGAGAAAAAACGCAAAGCCGAGAACCACCACAAGTACATCATGGGCGGTATCATTGTGAAGTATTTCCCCGACTGCTACCGCTATGACGAGGGCGAGTTAAACCGTATCTTATCGGTTGCCTTGCAGACAAGGGAGTGTCAGCAGATTATCTCTAAAATCAAAGCGGAAAGCCGAGAAACCACTCCCCCACAATCCACTCTCCCCAATGCCGAAAATGAAAGCGAGGGCGGTACGGAATGACAAAGGCGAGGACACTGGAAAGCCGAGGTAACGTATTCACCCCGTTTACGGGGTGCGCACAGATATACCACCAGAGGTGGTATGTGCGCTCTCCGAGGGGCAAGTTTCACTTGCATGGACTCCTGCGGAGGGCGTTGTCTGCCTTGCGGCAGCCAAAAGGGGAAACGACAATTCCCCTTCGCAAGCTGCGCTTGCTACCCTTTAGTGAACTTTGCGTTCAGATAAAGGCTAAAGAACAGCCTTTATCTGCCCACAAAGTCTATGAGTGCGCCCCTATACCCTGTCGGCAGAATGTAGGTGTTGCGCATGGCTAATGTTACGAAACAGGCAAGCACACGTTTTTCCATTGTCAGGCGGAGCAAGGGGCAGTCGGCAGTCGAGAAAGCATCATACATCAGCAGGAGCATTCTTGTCAGCGAGTTTGACGGGCAGACCTACCGCCCGAAATACCATGAAGATTTAGTCCACAGTGAAATCACTCTCCCGCCCAATGCGCCCAAAGAATATGCAGACCGAGCCACCTTATGGAACGCTGTTGAACTGGCAGAGAAAGGACAGAAATCACAGCTTGCGAGAATGTTGAAAGCGTCACTCCCCAACGAATGGAGTTATGAACTTGCGGAGGAAGTCGTGAGGGATTATGTGCAGAGGAATTTTGTTGACAAAGGAATGTGTGCTGACTGGGCAATCCATGACAGCGAGAACGACAAAGGACAGCGCAATCTCCATATCCATGTAATGCTTACCCTGCGCCCTCTTACGGAAAAAGGGGAATGGGGAGCGAAACAGAAAAAGGTGTATGACCTTGACGAAAACGGGGAGCGTATTCCCATCATTGACAAAAAGACAGGACAGCAGAAAGTTGACAAGCGCAACCGCAAACAGTGGAAATGCCACACCGCCGACAGCACAGACTGGAACAGCCAAGAAAACGCCAAGATGTGGCGAAAAGATTTAGCCGACACAATCAATGCCACCAATGAGCAGTTGGGGATTGCGCTACATTGGGAACACCGCTCTTTTAAGGAACAGGGGATTGACAGAGAGCCGACAATCCATATCGGTGCGGTTGCCAACGCTTTAGAACGCAAGGGCATACAGACCGAGAGGGGCAACATCAATCGGGAAATCATCAGGAACAATATGCTGTTGGAACAGGCGAAAGAAATGCTCATGTTTGCCAAGCAGGAAGTACACAGCGCACAGTACGAAAAGATTAAAAATACAGCGGTCAGCGTGAAGAATGAAGTCATGGAGATGATTGCAAAAGTGAGGGGGCGCAAAGGCAGATTAGACTTGCCCATTGTCAGCGGAAAACATCTAAGAAAAATAGCCGACAGAACCGCCTTGCAGTCAGCCGACAATGCGGAGAAATTCATCACGACAAGGAAGATAGACAGCTTTGAGAGCCTTGCGAAATTCACAGCGGATAAGGAACAGAGATACCAACAGTTGGAAACGGTACATCTTTCAAAGGGGCAGAAACTAAACCGATTAAAGGAACTGTCAAAAATGTATGCCCTCTATGCACCAATCCAAGCCACCTATAAGGAGAGCCAGTCACTCAAAGGATTTGCGAAAATGAAATACGATAAGGAGCATAAGGACAGCTTATCGAAGTACCCCGAATTAAAGGAGCGTATGCAGAGCCTTTTACAGAACGGCGAGAAGATAACGCCGAAACAGTGGAAAGCAGAGATACAGTCTTTGCAGTCTGAATATGACAGTATCGGCAAAGAGCAGACCAAGACCGCCACAGAATTAGCGTATGCCGAGGTAATCAGCTATAACAGGAAGAACCTTGAGAGGGAACTTCAGAACGAGAACCGACAGCATAACAGGCAACAGAGCAGAACGAAACGGAGGGAGGAAGAAATTTAATGGAAATATGAGTGTGATTATGGTATTCTGTTAGAGGTAAAAATCAAAAGTTGCAAAGGGAGTGAAATTGAAATGTGCATGGAATGTTATATTAGTGAAAATAGAATAACACCACTATTAAATCCATTGGATTGCTTAGCAAATCATACACAATACATTTGTGGGACTTGTGGGCGGTGCATTTGTATTGAACATGACCCCAAGCGTGGGTTGCAACGGTGGAATTTCCCTTTTAAGTCGTTAGAGATTGCAAAATTATATTTGCGCACTGCTGATTACAGTATGAAGAAACCATGCGGTATTTATGAGATAAAAAGTGAAAACGGCAGACTTTCATACAAAATCTTTGCGGACAGTGAGGACTTGCTATTATATCTAAAAAAGAACAAAGGAAAAACTTGTGATAAAATGAAACCTATTTTCATTGTTGAAAAATACAAAGAATATGCAAACACGCAAGTAAGAAAACTAACATCTGATGAAATACAGAAATATATGTCAGAGAGATAAATTTCATATTCTCTAAACAACCATTATCACAATCACAACTGAATAAGTAACACAGCGTCAGAGCGTATAGAAAACAAATCTATGCGCTCTATTTTATTGTAAAGGAGCAGATTTATGAGCAAAGACAGCAATACACAGCATAGAGCCACCCGACAGCACCCACCCACAAAAATTATCGTGGAAAGGCACTATGTAGGCACTGAAAAAATGGAAACGGTATTCAAGCGGATAGCCGAGGAACAGATAACAAAAAAGGTTAAGGAGATAGCGGAAAACAGCGTAAATTAGCACTGGAAACGGAAAAGGGAATATAGTATAATAGGAGTTGAGAGGAAGTCCCTTTTCATCAAGGAGGACAAAATGAAAAGGGCAAAACTGAATAACGACAAAATCACTGCTTTATATTGCAGGCTTTCCAAAGATGACGGCACGAACAACGAGAGCATGAGCATCAGCACACAGAAAACCATGCTGAAAGATTATGCAAAGCGCAACGGTTTTCTGAACTGCCAGTTCTACGTTGATGACGGTTACAGCGGTACAAACTACGACCGCCCCGCTTTCCGACAGCTTATCGAGGACATACAGGACGGGGAAGTGTCAACGCTCATCACAAAAGACCTGTCACGTTTGGGGAGGAATTATCTTGAAACGGGTACTTATATCGAGGTATTTTTCCCTAACCATAACGTGCGGTACATTGCAATCAATGACGGGGTGGACTCCATAGACAACGCACAAATGGATATTACACCGTTCCGCAACATCATCAATGAAATGTACGCAAAGGACACGTCAAGGAAAATCAAGAGCGCACTCCACGCAAGGAAAATGCAGGGCAAGTATATGGCTACTACCGCCCCATTCGGTTATCAGAAAGACGAGAAAGACCATAACCACCTTGTCATTGATGAAGTGACCGCCCCCGTTGTGGAACTGATTTTCTCAATCGCCGAGGAGGGCGTGGGGCTTCACACTATCTGTAACCGCTTGCGCAAGGCAAAGGTCATAAAGCCGAGTTTCTACAAAAAGGAAATGTTTGAGCGGTACACTGATGAGGAAAAGATGTATGACTGGGACACCGCCTATGTCAGCAAGATATTGCATGACCCCGTTTATGCAGGAAACCTTACCGTAGCGGAAAGACCGACCAAGACCATGCGTTCCAAGAAAAGACAGTATATCCCGTATGCGGAGCGTGAAGTTATCTATGGCACACATGAACCGATTATCGAGCAGAGCCGTTGGAACACCGTACAGAAGATTTTGGAGAGCAGACCGCCCGTTATCGGGGAAAGTTCAAGCGGATATGACAACATTTTCCGAGGGGTTATCAAATGCGCCGATTGTGGGAGTGCCATGCTTGCCAAAGTCGAGCAGAAAAGAAAGCGTAACAACGTACTGGACAAGACTTTCTACTGCTGTACCAAGTACCGCAAGTTTGGGAAAGAGGGTTGTTCATCACACACCATTGAGGCGAGGACGGTTCACGAAGTTGTGCTTGCGGACATTCAGAAACACGCAGGACAGGCACTGGCGGACAGGAAAGCAATGGTAACGGAAATTGCGGAGCGTCTTAATCTCCAACTGTCAGCGGATAAGGAACAGCAGAAAAAGGAACTAAGGCAATGTAAACAGCGAGTGTCGGAAATAGAAAACCTGTATGCCAAACTGTACGAGGACTTGACAAGGGAACTGCTGACCGAAAAGCGTTTTCAAATGTTGTCGGCAAGGTATGACAGCGAGCAGGAAGAACTGACAGCCAAGATAAAGGAACTTGAAAAAAGTGCCATAGCGGACAAGGAGCAGTTATCTTCCATTGAGCAGTTTGCGGAGCAGATAAGCGGTTATGCAGGAATAACGGAACTCAATTTTAAGATAATCAACCAACTTATAGAAAAAATTCTTGTTTCTGAACCCGTAGAAGTTGACGGGCAGAAAATTCAACGACTTACTATCCATTACAAGTTCATAGGGGCACTGGAAACCCTTGAATAATGGATATTTTCTAAGTCACCTATTCCAACTATCCAACAGACGAAAGAAAGGAGGGTGATACAATGTATGTTACATATCAGGATTTAATACAGATAGGTATACTCATTGTTGCTCTTGCAAATTTGTTATATCAAATTTACAAGAGTAAAAAGAAATAGCCGCCACTACCACAATTAGTGACGGCTGGCCTCATATGAGGTAGTCCATTACAATCTGGGGTAGAGCCGCCTCTATGGCTTTTCCCCTTTCTATGACTAATATAGCATATTTAAAAGCAACACGCAAGGATTTATCCAATTAATTTTTTTTCTCAATAATCTCATACAGATAAGTCCTTCCATCCTTTCCTGTATGCTCCATCATTCCGTAATAACAGTAAAGTTTAATCACCAACCTGGCCATGCGCTCATTGATATGGGCAGCTTTGGCAAACTGCATTACCGTGAAAGGCTCCTCCAGCTCCAGAGGTACGAACTGCATCAGATCTTCCGGCCTCTCTATTACGATCTCCTCCTTGATATCCAAAGGAATGCGGTCGTATTTGGAGGCGCGAATCTTTCTGTTTTTTCCGTATCCGTTTAAAAGTTTGTACTCCTCCAGCTCCAGCAGCAGCAATTTCACCGTCAGATGTCTGTCTTCCAGATAATCCCTGATCCTGTATAATTCAAGAAAAGCATCATAGACACTTCCTTTTTTAGGAGATCTATGAGGAGTGCTGAGATCGCCCGTCTCCTGGTCAATCCAGATCAGACGCTTAATATAGGGAATAGGATGAACGATCGTGACCGGATACTCGGGGAGAAAAGCCTCCAGCTTGTCCCGCATCTTGCCAAATCCCGCTGACTGGATCTCTATGATCTCCTGACCGGTAAAGATATCCGCCACGTAATTGCCCACAGAAATCTCCTGTTTGTCCACATCCGGCTCATAATAATTTTTAAGGATTATATGGGTGGTTTTCTCAGACAGAGTACCGATGCTGGTTCTCAGCCTTTCTTCTCCCAGCACCCTCTCCTTAACCTCCAGAAATCTCTGTTTCTGTATATCCATGCTTACCTCATTCGCTCGCTGCCTGCTCTGTCGTTTCGACTTTATCCTTGGCGTACAGTATCTTCAATATAATCGGCGTGGAGATACTGGACACAATAATTAACAGAATGACCGCTGTAAAATATACGGATGTCAAAAGCCCCACAGACAGTCCTTTCTGTGCCACGATCAGCGCCACCTCTCCCCGGGTCATCATACCAACGCCGATCTTCAGGGAGTCTTTATTGCTGAATCTGCATATCTTCGCCATCAGGCCGCAGCCAATAATCTTTGAGATTAAAGCCACAATCACAAATCCCAGGGAAAACAGCAGTATACCGCTGTCCACATTTTCTATGTTGGTCTTCAGTCCGATACTGGCAAAAAAGACAGGACCAAACAACATATAGGAATTGACTTCCATTTTTCTCTCTATGTATTTGGAATCCCGCACGGAACACAGGACGATGCCTGCCACATAAGCGCCGGTGATATCCGCGATTCCAAAAAACTTTTCAGCGGCATAAGCAAACAGAAAACAGAGGGCAAGCCCCAAAATGGGAATCCTTCTGGTGTGGGGATATTTCTCATCATAAAGCTCAAACAGCCTGTAAAGTATCAGACCCACTGTAAACGCAAATACAAAGAACAGGACTGTGGAAAGCACCACTTTGCCGGGATTGGATTCAGGATTCTTAAAGCCGATCACAAAGGTCAGTACAATAATACCGATGACATCGTCGATAATAGCGGCGCTGAGAATCGTAGTACCCACTTTTCCTTTCAACTTGCCCATTTCCCGCAGGGACTCCACAGTGATACTGACGCTGGTAGCAGTCATAATCACACCAATAAATACCGCTTTATAAAATGCCTCGCTGCCCCAGGGCGCAACTCCATAAAAACCCATATACAGCAAAGTACCGCCCACCAAAGGGACAAATACGCCGCAGCAGGCAATCAGAAAAGCGATGGGACCGGTCTTTAAAAGCTCCTTTAAATCCGTCTCCAATCCTGCGGAAAACATCAACAGTACCACGCCGATCTCCGCCATCTGCACCAAAAAATCCGTCTGCTGTACCAGACCCAGTACGCTGGGCCCGATGATCAGACCCGCGATAATCTCTCCCACTACCTGAGGAGCGTGCAGTTTTCGGGCCAGAATGCCAAAGGCTTTCGCTATGACAATAATAATCGCCAGATCCTTAAATATGTTGTACGCTTCCATGCAACCACCTCTTATATATGATTATTTATTCCAAACACAGATTATAGCACATCTTCATAAAAAAGAAAGTACTTTCTAAAAAACATGCCGAAAACTTGATGGCCTGAATATTCTCAAGTTTTCGGCTGTTTTTATTGTTTTTATTCTTCAGCGCCTGATTCTTCGGATTCTTCAGACATTTCTTTTGGAAGTTCTTCTAAAGCTTCTTCCACGTCGCTGAACTCCTGGTCTCCGTTGGATATCTTTTCCCTGACCTTGGCAATTCGGGCTACTTTGTTATTTTTTTCCAACTGGATCAGCTTTACTCCGGAAGTGTTTCTGCCCAAGGTAGATACATCTTCCATTCTCAGTTGGATAATGATGCCCGCTGTGGTAATCATCATTATTTCATGATCGTCCTTAACTGCCTTGACGCCGATTACATCTCCTGTCTTCTCAGTGATCTTATAACACTTAATACCCTTTCCGCCGCGATACTGGACAGTAAATTCTTCCAGATAAGTTCTCTTTCCCATACCGTTTTCGGAAACGATCAACAGGGAATCTCCCTGACTCTGAAGCTGCATACCCACGATCTCATCCTGATCGGACAGATTCATACCGATGACGCCCATGGAGGCCCGACCGGTATTTCTCACATCTGTCTCTTTAAACCGGATACACATACCCTGCTTTGTCACAAGGAATATCTCACTGGAGGCGTCGGTGGACTTCACTTCGATCAGTTCGTCTCCCTCCCGCAGATTGATGGCTACCAGACCGTTCTTGCGGATATTGGAGAACTCGTCCAGAGAAGTCTTTTTCACAATACCGCCCTTTGTTACCATAAAGAGATTTCTCTCTTCACTGTATTCCCGGATCGGGATCATAGCGGTAATCTTCTCTCCTGGGATAAGCTGCAGCAGGTTCACGATGGCCGTGCCCCTTGCCGTTCTGCCGGCCTCCGGAATCTCGTAAGCCTTGAGCCGATAAACCCTTCCCAGGTTGGTGAAGAAATGCAGATAATGGTGGGTGCTGGTGATCAGCAGGTCTTCTATATAGTCGTCCTCTATGGTCTGCATTCCCTTGATACCTTTACCTCCCCTGTTCTGGGACTTGAAATTATCCACCGTCATACGTTTAATATAACCAAGACTGGTCATAGCTATGATCGTATTATCATGAGGGATCATGTCTTCCATGGAAATATCCGACATATCGTAGGTGATCTGACTTCTTCTGTCATCCCCGTATTTTTCCGATATCACGGTAATCTCCTTTTTGATCACGCCCAGCAACAGTTTTTCATCCGCCAAAATAGCTTTATATTCCTGTATTTTCTGTTGTAACTCCGCATGTTCCGTCTCAAGCTTTTCTCTTTCCAGACCGGTGAGTGCCCGCAGACGCATATCTACGATAGCCTGGGCCTGTACGTCCGACAATTCAAATCTTTCTATCAGGCGTTCCTTGGCAATCTGGGCATTCTGACTGCTGCGGATGATGGAAATTACCTCATCTATATAATCCAGAGCTTTTAACAGACCCTGTAAGATATGGTCTCTTTCCTCCGCTTTGTTCAAGTCATATTTGGTTCTGCGGGTGACCACATCCTCCTGATGTGTCAGATAGTAAGTCAACATCTCCAGAAGGTTCATGACCTTCGGCTCATTATTAACCAGAGCCAGCATGATCACGCCAAAAGTATCCTGCAGCTGCGTATGTTTATACAATTGATTCAGGATCACATTTGCGTTGGCATCACGACGCAGTTCGATCACGATACGAATTCCTTCTCTGTTGGACTCGTCTCTGATATCCGTGATACCGTCCACCTTTTTCAGCTTTACCAATTCCGCCATCTTGACAATCAAGTTGGCCTTATTTACCATATAAGGCAACTGTGTCACAACAATCTGGCTTTTGCCGCTTGGCAGAGTCTCGATATCTGTCACCGCGCGGACTCTTATCTTTCCTCTTCCGGTGCGGTAGGCCTCGTCGCAGCCTCTGGTGCCCAGGATCAGACCGCCTGTGGGAAAATCAGGAGCCTTTATGATATCCAGCACTTCTTCTATAGAAGTATCCCTGTCCTCCTCCACTCGGTTATCAATGATCTTGACCACGGCGCTTACCACTTCCCGCAGATTGTGGGGAGGGATATTGGTGGCCATACCCACTGCTATACCGGTGGTGCCGTTTACCAGCAGATTGGGATAACGGCTGGGCAGGACTACAGGTTCCTTCTCCGTATCGTCAAAGTTAGGATCAAAATTTACCGTATCCTTGTTGATATCCGCAAGCAGTTCCATGGAGATTTTGGATAGCCTGGCCTCCGTATAACGCATGGCTGCGGCGCCGTCGCCGTCCATGGAACCAAAGTTGCCATGGCCGTCCACCAGCGTATATCGCATGTTCCAATCCTGTGCCATATTAACCAGAGCGCCGTATATGGAACTGTCTCCGTGAGGGTGATATTTACCCATAGTATCACCGACAATACGGGCACATTTACGGTGGGGCTTGTCAGGACCGTTGTTCAGTTCGATCATGGAGTATAAAACTCTTCTCTGCACAGGTTTCAGACCGTCTCTGACGTCAGGCAGCGCTCTGGAGGCAATCACGCTCATAGCGTAATCAATATAAAAGGTCTCCATCTTCTCCTTCAGATCCACTTCCTGAATCTTATCATGTTCCTGGACATTGTCAAAAATATCGTCTTGCATGTTTACCTCGTTCCTTTAGTCAAATCAGGTGATATCCAGATTTTTCACAAATTTTGCGTTCTGCTCGATAAATTCTTTCCGGGGTTCTACCTTATCTCCCATCAAAGTGGTAAAAGTAAGATCAAGTTCCGATTCTGTCTCTTCGTCATAATTAACCCGCAGCAATATTCTTCTCGCCGGATCCATCGTGGTCTCCCAAAGCTGTTCCGCGTCCATCTCGCCCAGACCCTTATATCTCTGGATTTTATTATTCTGGTCTCTGCCCACTTCCTGCAAAATGGCATCCAATTCCTCATCGCTGTAGGCATACCACACCTTTTTGTTTTTTTCCAGCTTAAAAAGAGGAGGTTTTGCCAAAAATACATGTCCCTGCTTGATAAGCTCCGGCATAAAACGGTAGATAAAGGTAAGCAGCAGAGTACAGATATGAGCGCCGTCCACATCCGCGTCCGCCATCAGGATAATCTTGTTATATCGCAGCTTGGTGATGTCAAAATCTTCATGGATCCCGGTACCGAAAGCAGTTATCATCGCTTTTATTTCCGCATTGGCGTATATCTTGTCCAGTCTGGCCTTCTCTACATTAAGGATCTTACCCCGCAGAGGAAGAATAGCCTGCGTGGCCCGGGAGCGGGCAGTTTTGGCGCTGCCTCCGGCGGAATCTCCTTCCACTATATAGATCTCACAGTTCTGCGGATCTTTATCTGAACAGTCCGCCAGCTTTCCGGGGAGAGCCATGGTATCCAAAGCCGTTTTTCTGCGGGTCAGATCCCTGGCTTTTCGAGCCGCCTCTCTGGCGCGTTGGGCCAGAATGGATTTTTCACATATAATCTTTGCAATGCCCGGGTTCTGCTCCAGAAAATAAGTGAGCTGTTCCGACACAACGTTATCTACCGCCCCTCTGGCCTCGCTGTTGCCGAGCTTTTGTTTGGTCTGTCCTTCAAACTGAGGATCCTCTATCTTTACGCTGATGATGGCGGTCAATCCCTCCCGGATATCTTCGCCGGAGAGATTAGGTTCACTGTCCTTGAGCAGTTTCGCACTTCTGGCATAATCGTTAAAAGTCTTTGTTATAGCGTTACGGAAACCCTGTAAATGCGTTCCGCCCTCCGGCGTATTGATATTGTTGACAAAACCGAATACGCTTTCATTATAAGAATCGTTATGCTGAAAAGATACTTCCACATACACATGATTCTTTTCTCCTTCAAAATACAGTACATTGTCATAGAGAGGAGTCTTGCTTTTATTCAGATAAGTAACAAATTCTTTAATACCGCCTTCATAGTGAAATTCAACTACTTTCTGTTTTTTTACCGCGCTCTCTTTTTGATCTTCCGCAGCTTTCTGCAGCAACTGACTGATCTGAACATTTTCCGCATTCGTATCCGTAAGTGTTTGTTCCTCCTCGCTGCGGTTGTCCTTTAAAATAATCCGCAGATTTTTGGTCAAAAAAGCCATTTCCCGTAATCTGCGTTTCAATATGTCAAACTCAAATTCTGTCGTCTCGGTAAAAATCGTCTTATCAGGAAGAAAAGTCACTTTTGTGCCCGACTTCTCTATGGGACAGTTTCCAATCTCCTTGAGAGAATAGATTGCATGTCCTCTCTCATAGCGCTGTTTATATATCTTTCCGTTTTGACATATTTCCACTTCAAGCCAGTCAGACAGAGCATTTACTACAGAAGCGCCCACACCGTGCAGGCCGCCGGACACCTTATATCCCCCGCCGCCAAACTTGCCGCCTGCATGAAGAATCGTAAACACCACTTCAACGGCAGGAATACCCGCTTTATGATTGATCCCCACAGGAATACCTCTGCCGTTGTCTTCGACAGTGATAGAATTATCCTCATTGATCGTCACAATGATCGTATCACAAAATCCCGCCAACGCTTCATCCACGGAATTGTCCACGATCTCATATACCAGATGATGGAGACCTCTGCTGGATGTGGTGCCAATATACATACCGGGACGCTTACGAACTGCCTCAAGACCTTCTAATATCTGGATCTGATCGGCTCCGTATTCATGTTCAACCAACGTATTATTCATGTTTTCTTCGCTCATCATTCCCTCTTCTCTGCGTATGGCGGGAATACCCGTTGCCGCGTTGTTCACCTTTAATTCACTGTATCCGAGACTGCTTTTTCCACCACTCCGTCAGTCACTTTATATACTCTGTCAATCTCAAATCTGTTATTTACAAATTCTTCCAACCCTGTACATGTGATAATTGTCTGAATATCTCCTATACTGTTCAACAGATAATTCTGCCGGTTGCTGTCAAGCTCCGACAAAACATCGTCCAGCAACAGAATCGGCGTATCCTTCGTAATCTTTTTAACCAGCTCTATCTCCGAAAGTTTCAGAGAAAGAGCCGCTGTACGCTGCTGTCCCTGGGAACCAAATTTGCGGATATCCACATCCCGTATGGAAAAACAAAAATCATCCCTGTGAGGACCCGCTGTAGTTTGTTTTAACTTTATATCTTTTTCCTGACTGCTTTTTAACTGTCTGTCAAAGTCTTCGATCTGCACATCCGGCTCATATTGAATCTTTATTTCCTCTCTGCCTCCGGAAAGACGCCTATGAATATCATATATAATATCATTGAGTTGTTCCACAAACAGTTTCCGTCTCTCAATAATCTTACTGCCAAAGGAAACTAACTGAGCGTCCCATATATGCAAAGTATCTTTGAGATCAGGATTGATATACATATCCTTTAAAAGTTTATTACGCTGATTGACAATCCTGTTGTAATGGTTCAGATTGTACAGATAAAAGCTGTCCAACTGACAAAGCTCCATATCTACAAACCGTCTGCGCTCCGCGGGACCGTCTTTTATGATACTGAGATCCTCCGGGGAGAAAAAAACGACATTACAGATTCCCAGCAGATCCGCGGCTTTTTTGATCTTCTGTCCATCAATGGCAATTCCTTTGGATTTGTTTTTTCTCAGATGCATGTCCACACGAATCTCTACCCCGTCCTTTTCCAGAAAAGTACGGATGTGCGCTTCTTCTTTGTGAAAATTAACAATATCCCTGTCCTTGCTCCCTTTATGTGATTTTGTAGTGGCTGATACATAGATTGCTTCCAGAATATTGGTCTTTCCCTGTGCATTGTCACCATAAAGGATATTCGTACCTTTGTCAAACGCTAAGTTAAGTGAATCATAATTGCGATAATCCTGAAGTTCCAGCGATTTTATGATCATAGTCCACTCCACTTTCCTTATACTTCCCGGGCTACGATCTGAACTTCTGACCCGTCATATGCAAATATATCTCCATTTTGAAGTTTTTTCCCTCTCTGATATTCCACGTTACCGTTTACGGATACCTGACCGTCCTGGATCATCAGTTTCGCCTCAACGCCGGAGTCCGCCAGGCCGGCCAGTTTCATGGCCTGTCCCAGCTTAATAAAATCGTCTTTTATCTTTAATTCCAACATTTTCTCTAATATCCCATCTTCCTGCCCATTAATTGACCGTAGTAAAATTAACCGGCAAAATCAAATAAATATATGTTTCGTCCGCATCCTTTATCAGACAGGGAGCTTTCGGATTGACCATATACAGATCCACCTGCTCGTCATCGATCACACGCAGGGCGTCGATCAGAAACTTGGGATTAAATCCTATCATCAGATCCTTACCCTCTTTCTCAATATCGATGTCCTCATTCATACTGCCGAGAACAGAATTAATCTTCAATTCCATACTGCCGTCGGTGATATTGATGATGATCGGTTTCTTATCCCCTTCCTTGACCAACAGGGTAGCCCGGTCAATACAACTTAACAATTCCTTTTTATTGATATTGATCTTTGTCTCATGATCACTGGAAAGCATCTGCTCTATTCTAAAATACTCTCCCTCTATCAGTCTGGATACCACTGTGGTACAGTCAAATTCAAATATAATATGTTTAGGAGTAAAGAATATATCCACATACTTATCGGTATCGCCGGAAAGGATTTTACTGATCTCGTTCAGAGTCTTGCCGGGAACCACCACTTTTCTCTGCCCGTATTCTTCTTTCAGTTCTATCTTACGGATGGAAATACGGTGTCCGTCCAGGGAAACTACTTTTAATTCCCTGCCGTTTACGTCAAACAATTCGCCGCCCATCAGCTTGTTATTGTCATTGTCTGATATGGAAAAAATAGTCTGCCTCACCACTTCTTTCAAAGTAAACTGAGATATGGAGATGCTTTCCTCTCTCTCTATTACAGGCAGGTAGGAAAAGTCTTCCCCGGATTTTCCCATGATATTAAATTTTGCTTTCTCACAGGTAATCGTTGTCTTATATGTTTCATCTGTCTGGATCGTAATATCATTATCCGGAAGCTTACGAACGATCTCGAAAAATATCTTTGCGTCCAGAGCAATAATGCCTTTTTCCAATATTTCTCCTTCAATGGTGGTCTCTATACCCAGTTCCATATCGTTGGCCGTAAGAGTGATCATACCTTTGGTGGCGTCTACCAGGATACATTCCAGAATCGACATGGTGGTTTTGTTAGGTACTGCCTTTGATACGATCTGTACGCCGTTTAACAGATTACTCTTCGAGCATATAAGTTTCATGATTTACAAACTCCTTTCAGACACGCCTGCGCAAGGTATAATAATTATATTTATTTTCTTAATATCCTTATTAACAGATGTTGATATGTGCAAAACTATTTTTATTATACTATTTTTCTGACAAAAAGGGAATGGATATCTTGTGAATAATTAAACTTTTTATCAGGGATAAGTTCAGACTTATTCACATATGCCTGAAAACGGTTTTTGGGTTCTGTGAGTTATCAACATCCAATGCACGATCCGCTGTGGATCAGTTTGGATTGATTTTCTTTATTATAGCGTCTATTTTACTTTGAAGTTCCTCGTTTGTCTTCAATTCTTCTTCTATTTTAGTACATCCGTGTATGACAGTGGTATGATCTTTTTTGCCGAGAGCTTTTCCTATTAAAGAATAGGAAGTGTCCGTCATGTTATGGCACAGATACATGGCTACCTGTCTTGGAAGAACAAACTCGGAATTTCTCTTTTTGGAGGTTACGTCTTCCGATTTTACATTAAAATATTCTGAAACCGTATTTATGATCAGCGTGGGTGTGATTTCCCTGGTCTTGTTGGGATAGATTACATCCTTCAGCGCTTCCTCCGCGGCTTCCAGTGTCAGATCCCTCTTATTGGATCTGGCAAAAGCGATGATCTTGTTAAAGGCTCCTTCCAGTTCCCGTATATTGGATTTGATATTTGTAGCGATATAATTCAGAATCTCTTCATTTATCTGTCTGTGGTAGATTTCCGCGTTTTTTCGCAGGATCGCTACACGGGTCTCATAGTCGGGGGGCTGAATGTCCGCGATCAGTCCCCACTCAAAACGGGAACGGAATCTTTCTTCCAGAGTCTCCATCTCCTTTGGAGGCTTGTCCGAGGAGAGAATGATTTGTTTACCTGCGGAATGCAATACATTAAAAGTGTGAAAAAATTCTTCCTGAGTACTTTCTTTTCCTATAATAAACTGTACGTCGTCTACCATCAGTACATCTACGGTACGGTATTTTTCACGGAGTCTGGTCATAACGGAGGCGCTGCCGTTTCGGATGGATTCGATTACTTCGTTGGTAAATTCTTCACTGGTTACATACAGAACTTTTGTATTGGGTTTTTGTTCCAGTATAAAATGTCCGATGGAATGCATCAGATGTGTTTTCCCCAGACCGGCGCCTCCGTAGAGATACAGGGGATTGTAAGTCTTTCCCGGAGATTCCGCCACGGCCAGAGAGGCGGAGTGGGCAAATTTATTGTTGCTCCCCACCACAAATGTGTCAAATTTGTATTTCGGATTCAGAGACGCGTTCACGCTGCCTGTCTCATTGTAATAGGCAGGATCGTTTTCAAGGGGATCGCTGGAAGGGATATCCGATTCCAGGATAAATTCTACCTGATATATGTGGTCATACTTCTCGGAGATCGTAACCTGAAAAAAGCTCTTATATTTACTGGAAATATAGCTCAGAGCCTGGGATTGGTCCGACGGAATGATGATGTATACCACATCGTTTTCTATATTATAGATTTTTAGAGGCTCTACCCAGGTAGAAAAAGAAATACTCGACAGATTGTATTCTCTTCTGACAATATCTTTTATCTCTTCCCAATTTTCCTTAATGTTATCCATTTCTTTCCCTTTCAATTTCCATTTCTGCTCTTTAAAAACGAGCCTACAACCCTATATTAATATAAAGTCGGAAATATTTCAAATGTTAGTTTTGAACAAATACGGAATAAAGTTATCCACATCCTGTTGATAAAACGGGGTATAAGTGGTATATATAAATTGAAATGTGGACAGTGCTGTGTATAGATTGTATAATTTGTGGATACTTGAAAGTCGGTTTAAATACATTATCTTGATCCATATTATATCGTAAAAAACAAGATGTAGTGATTAATGGAAATAGTTATCCACAAATTATCAACAGTATGTGGATAACTGTGTGTTCATAAAAATCTGTGTATATAGCTGTGGATAACTCAAAAAAAATTTTTTTTACGGGATTGTTTCTAAAAATAAAAGAAAAAAATCCGATATTTACTTGACATTGCGGCACTTTTCTTATACAATCAATATGCTATTTTCCGCAGGAGATTAATACAACCTTATTATAAATTAAGGTCAGAGAAGGAGGTGCGTTTGTATGAAGATGACATTTCAGCCTAAGAAGAGATCCAGATTCAGGGTTCACGGTTTCAGAGCGAGAATGAGTACTCCCGGCGGTAGAAAAGTTCTGGCGGCGAGACGTGCAAAGGGAAGAAAGAAATTATCAGCATAGGTCACAGCAATGTGACCTTTTTTTCTCTGAAAAAAGAGGACAGGATATTATATGAAATTTTCAGAGTCGCTAAAAAAATATACGCAGTTCCAGTTTGTATATAAAAACGGCAGATCCTATGCAAATAAATATCTGATCATGTATGTTAAGGAAAATGGCACGGATAGGAACCGGATTGGAATCAGCGTCAGCAGGAAAGTCGGCAACAGCGTTGTAAGGCATCGTGTTACAAGGCTGGTAAGAGAAAGTTACCGATTACATGAAAACATATTCAATAGTGGTTTGGATATGGTAATCGTCGCAAGACCTAACGCAGCCGGTGTGGGCTACTGTGAAGTGGAGAGCGCTCTTTTACATTTGGCAAAACTCCATAAATTGATTAAGGTCTGTTTGTATTTTGATTGATTTTGAATAATATGAAAAAAATTATAGTTGCGCTTATAAGATTTTACCAGAAATATATTTCTCCTATGAAACGTACAAAATGTCCCTATGTGCCTACCTGTTCCCAGTACGGCCTTGAGGCTGTTATGAAATACGGTGCTTTCAAGGGATCTTTTTTGGCGTTGTGGAGGATACTCCGCTGCAATCCTTTTTCAAAGGGAGGTTATGATCCTGTTCCCTGATATTTCTGGTACAGATCTTTATAGGAAATGAGGTAAAGATGAACGTAATATTATTGACCAAGGATGATACTTTCCTTATAGGTTGGGTTGCCAGGCTGCTGGGTCTGATCATGGAAGGTATCTTCAATGTGATTGATTTTATAGGCATTCCTAATATCGGATTGGCAATCATCCTTTTTACGGTGGTAGTCAATCTGCTCATGTTGCCTTTGACAATCAAACAGCAGAAATTCTCAAAACTTTCCAATAAGATGCAGCCGGAGATACAGGCTATTCAGGAAAAATATAAGAATAAAAAAGATAACGAATCTGCAATGGCACAGAATCAGGAAATACAGGCCGTATATGCAAAATACGGGGTATCCGCTTCCGGCAGTTGCGTTCAATTGTTGATACAGATGCCCATATTGCTTGCTCTGTACAGGGTAATATATGCCATACCGGCCTATGTCGGTAAGATCGGCGATACGTTCCGCATATTGGCAGACCGTATTATGAGTACGGATGGCGCTGCCTTTTTATTAAATAATGAAGTAAAAAGGACAGTCTCTGCGCTTGGAAAACATATATATACAAATGCGAACACACATATAACGCAGACTATTAAAAATACGGTTTCCATGTATGGCAGATATTTGAATGTGGAAGGGGCTGGCGATAAAGCTGTCAACAGTCTTATAGATGTTCTGAACAAATTGTCAACCAGCGATATGGCGATAGTTTCAAAACATTATGACTTAGCTGAGCTTACCTATAACGGACAGTTAATTTTAAGCAATGATACTACCAGGGGCCTGTTGGATACTTATAATAATTTCCTTGGTCTGAATATCGCTAATTCTCCTCAGCATATTATATCCAACGCTTACAGCATTGGAGCCTGGGGTCTGTTGATTGGCGCAATCATGATACCTGTTCTGTCTGCCGTAACACAATTGATCAGTATAAAACTGATGCCGCAGCCGGAGAATAAAAATGCGGAGGCAAACAGTATGGCCTCCTCCATGAAAATGATGAATATGGTCATGCCTGTTTTTTCCGCATGGTTCTGTTTCACATTACCTTCCGGTTTGGGTTTGTACTGGATTGCCAGCGCGGTGGTCAGAACGATTCTGATGATTATAATCAATAAACAGTTGGACAAGATGAGTTTTGATGATATAATTAAAAAGAATTCAGTTAAGAGCGCTAAAAAGATGGAAAAGTTGCAAAAGCAACAGGAAATATTGAATACCTATGCCAGTATGAATACAAAGAGTATTGCCGGAAAGGCAAGTTTAAATACTGGTTCCGGAGACGGCGGGGATAAGAAAACAGTCAATACGGGCAATGGCGGTAAATCCAATTCGGGAAGTATAGCGGCTAAAGCAAATCTGGTAAAGGAATATAATGAAAGAAATAACAAATAGCATAGGGAGGGTTAAATTATGGAATACATTGAAGTATCGGCAAAAACGGTAAATGATGCGGTTATTGAGGCCTGTCAGAAACTGGGCGTCGCCAGTGACAGACTGCAATACGATGTACTGGAGGAAGGTTCCGCCGGATTTTTGGGTATAGGAGCCAAGCCGGCAGTTATCAAAGCCTGTGTAAAATGTTCTGTGGAAGACGATGCCGGAAACTTTTTAAAAGATGTGTTTGCCGCTATGAATATGATCGTTACAGTAGATGTGCAGTATGATGAGGCGGAGAGGTCCCTGGATGTGGAATTAAACGGCGACGATATGGGCGTCCTGATTGGTAAGAGAGGACAGACATTAGATTCTCTGCAATACCTGGTCTCTCTGGTGGTAAACAAGGGTACGGACGAATATATCCGTGTCAAGGTAGACACTGAAAATTACAGAGAGAGAAGAAAAGAGACCCTTGAAAATCTTGCCAAAAATATTGCGTACAAGGTAAAGAGAAATAAAAGACCTGTATCTTTGGAGCCCATGAATCCCTATGAGAGGCGTATCATTCATTCCGCTTTACAGAATGATAAATATGTGACGACTCACAGTGAAGGAGATGAACCCTTCAGAAGAGTAGTGGTTACTCTTAAACGCAATTCATAAGTGACTGAGATACCGAATGTAGAGATACATTCGGTATTCTTTATAAAAGGGTGATAAGAAAGATGAAAACAGATACAATAGCGGCTATTGCTACGGCATTATCTGACGCGGGAATAGGGATTGTACGAATATCCGGCCCGGAAGCCATATCTATAGCGGATCGTATTTTTTGTAATTCCCGCGGAAAGAAAACTTTGTCCCTCAAGGCCAGTCATACGGTTTCATATGGGTATATCATGGATAAAGGTTCCATACTGGATGAGGTGATGGTAGTATTATTGAAAGCGCCTCACAGCTATACAACGGAAGATACGGTGGAGATTAACTGTCATGGTGGGATACTGCTTTTACAGAAAGTGTTGCAATTGGTACTCTGCGCAGGCGCCAGATTGGCTGAACCCGGAGAGTTTACCAGGAGAGCATTTTTAAACGGCAGAATTGATCTGTCGCAGGCCGAGGCAGTCATGGATGTTATACATTCACAGAGTGAGCTGGCGCTCTCTGCCTCCATGAATCAGCTCACAGGAAAATTGACTTCCGTAATAAGAGACTTGAGAGAACAAATTCTTTATGAGATTGCTTTTATAGAGTCTGCTCTGGACGATCCGGAACATATCAGCCTGGATGATTATGAAAAAAGACTGACGGAAAAATGCGGTCTCTTTATGCAACGGATTGACGGATTAATAGCGTCCGCAAACGATGGAAAGATTATCAGCCAGGGGATAAAGACTGTGATCGTTGGCCGTCCAAATGCGGGAAAGTCTTCGCTGCTCAATGCAATTATGGGAGAAGAGAGAGCAATTGTGACACAAGTGCCAGGTACTACCAGAGATGTTTTACAGGAAAGTGTAAGCCTGGACGGAATACTTCTTCATATTGTAGATACGGCAGGAATTCGTCCCACAGAGGATATAGTGGAACAGATAGGTGTGGATAAAGCGAAGGAATACGCGGAGAGAGCAGATTTGATTCTTTTTGTGATAGATGGCAGCGAGCCGCCTGATCAACGGGAAAAAGAGATTATTTCTCTTATTGGTCAAAAGCCGGTGATTGTAATCGTCAATAAAGCTGACCTGACGACGATAGTGTCGGACGAACAGATACATTCTTTTTTTCCTGACAGAGAAGATTTGAAAATCGCGAGAATTTCCGCAAGTGAGGGTACGGGTATAAGTCAGCTTAAGAAATTAATCCAACTGCTTTTTTTCCAGGGAACGGTGAAAGAAGACTCGGAGACTGTGATTACAAATATAAGGCATACAGAGGCATTACGAGAGGCCCGCTATAGTTTATCCATGGTAGAACAGGGCCTGCAAAAACATATGTCCGAGGATTTCTATTCTATTGATTTGATGGGCGCTTATGTTTCACTGGGTCATATCCTGGGCGAGGAAGTGGGAGATGATTTGGTGCAGGAGATATTTTCCAAATTTTGTATGGGTAAGTAGAGAGTTGAGAAGGGTTTGAGAATGGGTAAGATATCTGAGATTCGGGAACAAGTGGATGTATGTGTGGTGGGAGCCGGACATGCGGGGTGTGAGGCGGCTTTATCCTGCGCCAGACTGGGATTGGATACAGTGATATTTACCGTTAGTGTGGACAGTATTGCCTTGATGCCCTGCAATCCAAATATAGGAGGTTCTTCCAAGGGACATCTGGTACGTGAGATAGATGCTCTGGGTGGGGAAATGGGAAAAAATATTGACAGAACCTTTATACAGTCCAAGATGTTGAATGTGTCAAAAGGTCCTGCCGTGCATTCGCTGCGCGCCCAGGCAGATAAAGCGGATTATACCAGAGAGATGCGCAGAGTTTTGGAAGGACAGGAACATCTAACTATAAAACAGGCGGAAGTGTGCAGACTCTTGTGGAAACAGCAGGATAGATATAAGTCTGTTGTTGGCGTAATGACATTTACCGGTGCTGTCTATGAATGTAAGGCGGTTATTCTCTGTACGGGAACATATTTAAAAGCCAGGTGTCTTTGCGGAGAGTCTATCACTTATACAGGTCCGAACGGATTGCAGGCTGCCACTTATTTATCGGATTCTCTGCGGGAGATGGGTATAGAGCTGCGCCGATTTAAGACCGGCACGCCTGCCAGAATGGATGGAAGAAGTATTGATTATACAAAGATGGAGGAACAGTTTGGGGATGAAAGGATTGTGCCTTTTTCATTTTCCACGGATCCTGCATCCATTCAAAAGGAACAGGTATCCTGCTGGCTTACCTATACCAATGAAAAAACGCATGAAATTATCCGTGACAATCTGGACAGATCACCGATTTATGCAGGGATCATTGAAGGAACCGGCCCCAGATATTGTCCTTCCATTGAAGATAAAGTGGTTAAGTTTGCGGATAAAGACAGGCATCAGGTATTTATAGAACCGGAAGGATTACATACCAATGAAATGTATGTGGGCGGTATGTCTTCTTCGTTGCCGGAGGATGTGCAGCTGGCTATGTACCGGACAGTTCCCGGACTGGAAAATTGCAGAATCGTTAGAAATGCTTATGCGATTGAATATGACTGTATTAATGCTAAACAGTTGTATCCCACTCTGGAATTTAAGGAAGTGAAAGGGCTGTTCAGTGGCGGACAGTTTAACGGCAGCAGCGGATATGAAGAAGCTGCAGCCCAGGGATTGATAGCGGGTATTAATGCGGCCATGTCGATTCTGGGAAGGGAACCCTTGATTTTAGACCGCTCGGAAAGTTATATAGGTGTTTTGATAGATGATCTGGTGACAAAGGATAACAGAGAGCCATACCGTATGATGACATCCAGAGCGGAGTATAGACTATTGCTTCGACAGGATAACGCGGATTTGCGGCTTAGAAAAAAGGGATATGATGTGGGATTGATTTCTCAGGAAGACTATGATAAGTTATTGGTCAAAGAAGAGCTGATCCGCGGGGAGATTCGACGCTTGAAATCTCATGTTGTGGGAGCGGGACAGGAAACGCAGGATTTTTTGCGGTCTCACGGAAGCAGCAGCCTGAAGACAGGTTCTACTCTGGCAGAGTTGATATGCCGTCCGGAACTGGACTATGAAATATTGGCGCCTATGGATCAGAGCAGACCTTCCCTTCCCCGGGATGTGGTGGAGCAGGTGGAGATTGAGATAAAGTATGAAGGATATATCCAACGACAGCTCAAACAGGTAGAACAGTATAAAAAGATGGAAAAAAAGAAGATACCGCAGGATATTGATTATGACGACGTCCTGTCTTTGAGATTGGAAGCAAGACAGAAACTGAAAGAATACAGACCTCTGTCCTTGGGGCAGGCGTCCCGTATATCCGGTGTGTCGCCTGCGGATATTTCTGTACTTATGATATATTTGGAGCGTAAGAGCTATAGTGCGGGAGGAAAATAAAGGTGGGTTTATATAATACCAGTCAATTCGAAAAAGATTTGTATGCATTGGGGATATCGTTGACAGATAAACAGATATCTCAATTTGTCCGGTATTATGAGTTACTGATAGAATGGAACGGTTTTATGAATCTGACAGGTATAACAGAATATGAGGAAGTGATGAAGAAACACTTTGTTGACAGTCTGACTTTGGTCAGAGTTTTTGATATGTCTCAAAGTTGTTCTTTGTTGGATGTGGGAACAGGCGCGGGTTTTCCGGGTCTGGCCTTGAAGATTGCTTTTCCCGCCGTGAATATGACTCTTCTGGATAGTCTGCATAAAAGGATTCAATTTCTGGATGCCGTGATAGAGGATTTGGGTTTGCAGGGTGTACAAACCGTTCATGGCCGTGCGGAGGATTATGCAAGGCTGGCACAGTACAGAGAGCGTTTTGATTTGTGTGTTTCCAGGGCTGTAGCCAATCTTGCCAGCTTGTCTGAGTATTGCCTTCCCTTTGTCAAAGTGGGCGGTTGTTTTGTTGCTTATAAATCGGAAAGGTCGGATGAGGAGTTGTCTGTTTCGGAAAATGCGGTTGCTTTGTTGGGAGGCAGTATTGGTAAGTCTGAAAAGTTTATGTTGCCGGACAGTGATATTTTCCGTAATCTTATCTGTATTGATAAGGTGTGTTCAACTTCTAAAAAATATCCCCGAAAAGCAGGGATTCCTACAAAAGAACCACTGAAATGAGGCTGAAATAAGTCGTCTTATTATCAAAAAAAGACTTTATTTTTAACAGGAAATGGTATATTATATAAGAAGATATATCGATTTCATAAGTGGTGTGGATTATGAGTAATAAAAAATCATATAATAATAATCTTAATAATTATTCTTTTTCTTCCTTGAGCGATCTCAGTATTTTAAATATACAGGAGGAAGAGCGTCAACGTATTGCCATGGAATTGCATGATACTTCTTTACAGACTCTTGCGCATGTGATTCATCAGGTAGACCTGGCTGGTATTTATATGGAAAAAGATATTGTCAGATCTAAATTGGAGTTGGCGGAAGTAAAACAGAATATCAAAGTTGTCATAGAGGAAATAAGGAATACTATTTTTGATTTGCGTCCCATGTCGTTTGATGATCTTGGTATTGAAGAGACTATTCAGAGGTATATAGAGTATATTAATAAAGATCATAATTTTCGTATATATACGGATATTGGAAATATAGATACTACTTATTATATCATTATGGCGAATATATACAGGATTATACAAGAATGTATATCCAATGCTATAAAACATTCTGGCGGTGACGAGATATACCTTAAGTGTTATTCAGAAAATAAAGTATGCTATATTGAGATAAAAGATAATGGGAAAGGATTTGTGGACGGGGAATATGAACAGGACGGTCAGATACATTTTGGATTGTCTGTTATGAAAGAGAGAGTTATGATCTTAAACGGTGAGATTAGAATTGACTCTGAAAAAAATAAGGGGACAAAAATTTCTGTTGTAATTCCGCTTAAATGATTGTGGAGGGATTGCAGTGATTTGCTGTACATGGAGGTTATAATGAGTATACGGGTAATGTTGGCGGATGACCATATATTGATGAGAGAGGGGATCAGACAGTTATTGGAGTGCGACAGTACGATTGAGATAGTTGGGGAGGTTAGTAATGGAGAACAATGTATACAGATGATCCGTAAAGTGAAACCTCAGGTTTTGTTGTTGGATATTAATATGCCTGTGAAAAATGGGATAGAAGTTCTCAAAGAGATACGGCAAAATAAGTGGAATGTAAAAGTATTGATATTGACGGTTCATAATGAAATTGAATATTTGTTAAAGGCTTTAGATATTGGTGTCGATGGATATATTTTGAAAGAATCGGAGTTTTCGGAATTACAAAAGGCTATTCATGCCGTTTTTTCTGGGGAATCCTATATTCAGCCCAGTTTAATACCTATTCTTAATAACCGAATGGTGTTGCGGGATAAGGATAAAGATAAGATTGAGGAACTTACTAAGAGAGAGTTAGAAGTACTTATTGAAGTGGCTAATGGAAAGCTGAATAAGGAAATTGCTAATGAACTTAAGATTAGTGAAAGGACTGTTAAGAATCATATTTCTAATATATTTAAGAAGATTGATGTGAGTGATAGAACGCAGGCGGCTGTATTTGCTATTAAGAATGATTTAATTAAGCTGTATTAGTGGGTGAAGGATATGGGATGGGGAATGTTTCACGTGAAACATTCCCCTGTTTTGAAACGTGGGACACAAGATAATGTTTCACGTGAAACATTTTGACACTAGATTTTGGGATTGCGGTGTGAAACATTTGGTTGGGTTGGGCGTGAAACATTTTTTTGGGGTAGGGGATGTTCTGGAGCGAGGGGACGTTCTGGGGAGGGGGGCTGCGTCTCTGGGGCAGGCGGGTTCCCTCGAGGGATTTTACTAAGGGAGCAGGTGTGGGGATTGGGCATGGGCCGGGTCGGCGATAACGCACATCCATGTGCGGTATCGCCTAAAACGGCCATCCGTGGCCGTTTTTCCCTGGATTACTGTCTGCTCCCTAAGTAAAATCTCCTCTCAGTCACATGCCTGCCCCAGAGACGCAGCCCCCCTCCCCAGAACTGACTTGCAGCAATGACGTTGTGCGTTATGTGTTTTGTGATTGTTAATTTTGAGTATGCTTTTTTGGTTGTGTTTTTAACTTGGTTATTATGTGATTTTACCTGCAAGGTTGGCTGTTTAAAGGAATATGAATTATGGCATAATGAGTAAAATGATCCGCATTTAACTCTGCTGATTAGAATGTGCGCTAAAACACATGGAATCAAGGTATATTAGCTCATTTAAAATATTCGTATTAATATCAAAGTTGCTGGTGATATTCCCTTTAATTTTTTTGGATGCTGTAAAAAATATGTGAAATTTCCTATGGATATATATAGGTATTAGTGATATAATGAGTAAAACGTTTTGGACAAAATATTAGAGTTACATTGTGAGAAAGGTAGTTTGGTGTATGGGTAGAATTATTGCTATTGCGAATCAAAAGGGTGGTGTGGGGAAGACTACTACATCTATTAATCTGTCAGCGGCTTTGGCGGCTAAAGGTAAAAAGGTTTTGGTGATTGATACGGATCCTCAGGGGAATACCACCAGCGGTTTTGGGATTGATAAGAATAATTTGGATGAGACAATCTATGAATTGATTTTGGAAGAGTGTACGATAAATGACTGTACGATTGCTGAAGTTATTCCCAATGTTTCTGTGATCCCTTCTAATGTTAATCTGGCGGCGGCGGAGATCGAGTTGATTGGGGTGGATCGGAAAGAATTTATATTGAAGAATGCTGTGGATTTTATTGTGGATATGTACGACTATATTGTGATTGATTGTCCGCCTTCTTTGAATATGTTGACGATTAATTCCATGACGACGGCGGATTCTGTACTGGTGCCTATTCAGTGTGAATATTATGCGTTGGAGGGATTGAGTCAGTTGATTCATACGGTGAATCTTGTGAAAGAGAGATTGAATCCTGAGCTGGAGATGGAAGGGGTTATCTTCACAATGTATGATTCCCGCACCAATTTGTCTATGCAGGTGGTGGAAAATGTGAAGAGTAATCTGACACAGTACATATTTAAAACATTAATTCCCAGAAATATCCGCCTGGCGGAGGCGCCCAGCTATGGACAGCCTATTACGGTTTATGATCCTAAGTCCGCTGGCGCGGAAGCGTATATCGATCTGGCAGAGGAATTGATTCGGAAAAATTCATAATAATATTAGATGTGTAAGACTCTGAATGAGAAAGGGAGAAATGGGCTATGGCAACACCGAGAGGATTGGGTAAGGGTTTGGATGTTATGATTCCAAACATTGTGGGGGATACAAAAGAGAAAAAGCAAAAGGCGGAGATGAAGGATAAGGCCGCCGAGACTGTTGTTGCTATTACTAAGGTGGAGCCAAATCGAAAACAGCCCCGTAAGTATTTTGATGAAGACGCGTTGCAGGAATTGGCTGATTCCATAAAGCAGTTTGGATTGTTGCAGCCTATTCTGGTGCAGGACAGAAAAGATTATTATGAGATCATCGCAGGCGAGAGAAGATGGAGAGCCGCCAGATTGGCCGGTTTAAAAGAGGTGCCTGTGATTATTAAGAATTATTCGGATCAGGAGATCGTGGAGATCGCCTTGATTGAGAATATCCAGAGAGAAGATCTAAATCCTATTGAAGAGGCACAGGCATATAAGCGTTTGTTGGAAGAGTTCAATTTAAAACAGGATGAAGTGGCGGAGCGTGTGTCCAAGAGCAGGGTGGCAGTGACAAATTCGATCCGGCTGTTGAAGTTGAATGATAAAGTGCAGCAGATGGTCATAGACGATATGATCAGCACCGGACATGCACGGGCGCTTTTGGCTGTGGAAGATGAGGAAGAGCAGTATGCTCTGGCTCAGAAAATATTTGATGAGAAACTCAGTGTCAGAGAGATTGAAAAACTGGTAAAAAATCTGCATAAACCGGCCAAAGCAAAGAAATTGGACGATAAGGCTCTGCAGGTGATTTATCTGGATATTGAGGACAAGCTGAAACAGAAATTGAGTACTAAAGTAGCGGTAACATCCAAAGGAGAGGGAGCGGGCAAGATTGAGATAGAATTTTACAGTCATGAGGATTTGGACAGAATCCTGGAGATGATAGGTAGATAGAGCAGGAATGAGGAAGATATGAATAACACAGGATACAGTGAAATATTAAATACCATGGGTCTGGGCAATATAGATATCGGATATTTTCTTATAGGCTTGGCGGTTATTGTTCTGATCTTTTTGATCCTTACTATATGTCTGACCGTAAAGCTGCACAATCTGAAAAAGAGGTTGGATAAATTTGTTCTGGGAAAAGACGGAATGAGCCTGGAACAGGATATCATAGCTTTGTTTGAGGACAATAAATTTCTGAAGATCAATACGGATAAGAATAAGAAGGATATCCGTACACTGTATAAGCGCATGGAAAAAACTTACCAGAAAATGGGTCTGGTGAAATATGACGCCTTCCAACAGATGGGGGGACAACTGAGTTTCAGCCTGGCGTTGCTTGATGAGAATAATAATGGATTTATTATCAACTCTGTTCACAGTACAGACGGTTGTTATTCTTATACCAAGGAAATAATTGCCGGAGAATGTTCGATCACTCTTGGAAAAGAAGAGGAGAAAGCCCTTGCGAAAGCCATGGGAGAAGAGCAATAAGGTATCGCAAACAATATTGTGATTTGCAAGAGGAAAGAAATGATCGTCAAGAAAATTGAGGAATTAGCAGGAAATGAAATTTTGGCCAGAGCCCTGATCAGTTGGGATTATCAGATCATCCTGCCGGAGGGGGCCGCAATCCGCCAGGAGTATATCGACAAATTGACAGATCTCGGTATCAAGGAGGTATGCGTCTGCGAAGAAGAAGAAGGGATTCGGGAAAGCCTGATCCTGAAGACGGATATCGAGTCTTCTGTTAAGGAAAAAGTAAGGGAGATTCTGGAAAAACATACCTATAAGCACAGTGGCGATCTGGAAGAATTGAGCCGGACGGCAGACAATATCATCAGCAATATCTTACAGGAAGAGCGCGTAGTTGAAAAGGTATATGATATCAAGCAGAGAAATGCGGATCTGTATGAGCATTCCACCAGTATCTGTTCTCTGGCAATACTCACGGCGCTGAAGATGAAATTATCTTCCGAGAGCATTCACGATATCGGAGTAGCATGTCTGCTCCACGATATAGGACTGCGATACCAAACGTATGACTTTTCGGATAGAGATCTTGATGAAATGTCCGAGCATGAAGTATCCGAATATAAAAAACATCCCATATACGGTTATTCCGCTTTGAAAGAAGAAAGCTGGTTATCAGATATCAGTAAAAATATAATTTTAAAGCATCATGAGAGAATAAACGGTTCGGGTTATCCCTTAAAAACCCGGGATATATCTTTGGAGTGTCGGATTGTCGGCGTATGCGACGCTTTTGACGAAAGGATATGCGGTATCGGCTGTAAGCGTATCAAAGTGTATGAGGCTATTGAATATTTGAAATTTCACAGGGATAAGAAATTTGACGGCAGAGTGGTAGATGTGTTTCTCCATTTTACGGCAGTGTATCCGGTGGGTACCCATGTGCTTACCAATGAAGGCGAGATTGGCGTGGTAGTGGGACAAAACAGAGATTTTCAGGATCGTCCTATACTGCGGATCATCCAGGATCGAGACGGCGGGGATGTAAAAAAAGAGATTATCAAAGATCTGGTAAAAGTACAGAATCTGTTCATAGAAAAAGTAGTCAGTTAAAATAGTCAAACAGGGAGGAGACTAAGATGATAGATATTAAATTGTTGAGAGAAGATCCGGAGACTGTCAAGGAGAATATCCGTAAAAAATTCCAGCATGAAAAGCTGTCACTGGTGGATGAAGTGATTGCGCTTGACGCGGAAAGCAGAAAAAACAAGCAGGAGGGCGATGATTTAAGAGCCAGGCGCAATAAGATCTCCAAGGAGATTGGAGCATTGATGGCAGCGGGAAAAAGGGAAGAAGCGGCAGACAAAAAAGCGGAAGTGGCTGCGGGAGCAAAGAGACTGGCAGAACTGGAAAAAATGTCTCAGTTGTATCAGGAAAAGATCAACAAAATAATGATGATGATCCCCAATATCATAGATCCTTCGGTACCAATTGGTAAGGATGACAGCGAGAATGTGGAGATACAAAAGTACGGCGATCCGGTGGTGCCTGATTTTGAAGTGCCCTATCATGCGGATATATTAAACAGTATCAGTGGTTTGGACAAAGAATCCGCAGGCCGCACCAGTGGCAACGGTTTTTATTATCTGATGGGAGACGCGGCCAGGATTCACTCGGCGATGATAAGCTATGCCAGAGACTTTATGATTGATAAGGGATTTACCTATTGTATTCCGCCTTTTATGATTCGAAGCAATGTAGTGAACGGGGTTATGAGTTTTGCGGAGATGGAATCCATGATGTATAAGATCGAGAATGAAGATCTTTACCTGATCGGCACTTCTGAACATTCCATGATCGGCAAATTTAAAGGTGAAATCGTGCAGAAGGAGCAGCTGCCCATTACCATGACCTCTTATTCCCCCTGTTTCCGTAAGGAGGTGGGCTCTCACGGTATTGAAGAGAGAGGCGTCTACCGGGTACACCAATTTGAAAAGCAGGAGATGGTGGTGCTGTGTGAGCCGGAAGAATCCATGGATTGGTATAATAAGATGTGGAAATACACGGTAGATTTCTTCCGCAGCCTGGATATTCCGGTACGCACATTGGAATGCTGCAGCGGCGATCTGGCAGATCTGAAAGTGAAGTCCTGTGATGTGGAGGCATGGAGTCCCAGACAGAAAAAATATTTTGAGGTGGGTTCCTGTTCCACGCTGGGCGACGCTCAGGCCAGAAGACTGGGTATCCGTACCAAAGGCGAAAAGGGTACTTACTTTGTGCATACATTAAATAATACAGTGCTTGCGACGCCCAGAGGATTGATTGCTTTTCTGGAGAATAACGTCCAGCAGGACGGCAGTATCAGGATTCCCCAGGCACTGCGTATGTATATGGGCGGAAAAGAAGTGATCTGTCCCAACCAGGTATAAGGATGGAGTACATTCGATCGTAGACGGAAAGAAGGTGAAATCTTTGCACAAATTTATGAGAGCGATCGGCTTTAGCGAATATACAGACCGCGCTAAATTGAAGGAACTGCTTAAAGATGTAATATTGACAGCGGATCAACGCGCATACACCATTAATGACGAAGATGTGATGTTGGGTGAATTCAGCAAAGGTTTCGCTGAAAATATGGGTATCACTGTCTGCGGAGAATTTGATGACGAGGATAAGTTTGTATATGAATATTATTTTCCGTACCTGAGAGGCAGGGGTGTGACCAGCACGGAAGACACTTCCGTGGAACGTCATGCTTTCAGGGAATCCTACGCAGGCGTATGCGACGATATCAAAGTCGGCATTTCGATGATATTTTATCTGCAAAACAGGATTCCCTATGTGAAGGCCCATTACTGCGGACAACTCCCGATCCGGGGAACCAATCTTACTCTGTCCGGCCTGTCGATCCAGGGCAGCGTGCTATTGCCGATCGAGAAAGATGAGATACAGAAACAGAGGATCATACAGGATTCCATGAAACGCACCAATCTGATCACTGCGGCCCGCAAAGGTGATGAGGACGCGATCGAGATGTTGACCATGGAAGATATGGATATGTACAGCACCATATCCAGAAAAATACAAAAAGAAGATATATTCAGCATTGTGGACACTTATTTTATGCCCTATGGTGTGGAATGCGATCATTATTCCGTGCTGGGCGAAATCATGGAATGTAACAGAGTGCGCAACAAGATCACCGGAGAAGAAATATATTTATTGAAAATTTGCTGTAATGAATTGACATTTGACATCGCAATCAATATAATAGATATGTTGGGAGAACCTCAGGTAGGCAGAAGATTCAAAGGGACGATCTGGCTACAGGGATATATCAATTTTCCCGATTGATTGCTGCAGCAATATTTTATACCGGTCCTCGTAGCTCAGTTGGATAGAGCGATCGCCTCCTAAGAGAACTTAGACCATTCTAATTTAACTTGGGGACATTTAAAACTCAATAACACGTCTCAGTAGCTCAGCAGGATAGAGCACCGCCCTCCTAAGGCGGGTGTCGGAGGTTCGAATCCTCTCTGGGACGCTCTGAAACCCTGATAAACAGTGGGTTTAAGGCAATGGAAATCCATTGCCTGGGAAAATGGCTTGCTAATGCAGATAATGTATGGCAAGCCATTTTGGATTTTGCGTTTCCCTGCCCATTAGCAAAAATCTGCTAATATTTTTTGAAAATCCTGCCGATTTTTTCAATTTTGCTAATTCCTTTTGCTAATACGATTTTTTAACCTGTAAATTTTTCTGCTAATAAGGGTTATGTCATATTAGCAGATTGGACAGACTGTGCGATTTTGATTAGCAGTTCCGGGTTCACCTGTGCCAATGCCTTGAGCGCCTCCTCGGCATCTGCAGGCAGGGGCGGCGCCTGCTGAACCGGGGCTCCCGGCTTGGCAGTCAGAAAATCATCCATCTTCTGTGCCAGGCGCTCCCTGTCACTCTCAAAGGAATGGGAGCCGTACCGCCTTGTCAGCATTTCGAGGTTAGCCCATCCGCCGGCGTGCTTTACGGAGTTATAATCTCCGTTGGAAAGCGTCAGCTTTGTGGAGGCGCTGGTATGCCGCAGGCTGTGGAAAACAATTTCTTCCGGATTGATGCCCGGATCGCCAATCTCCCGCAGGATTTCCTTAAACCGCTTGTTCAGGTGTTCCGTCATAAGGGGACGCCCGTTTGCCTGACAGATTACAAGGTTATAATCCATGTAACCGTCCGAGCCTAAATCAGCTTTCATCTGGTCCTGCATCCGTTTCAGGACAGCCAGTGCATCCATAATGGAAGACGGAACTTCCACATCCCGGACACTCCCCCTTGTCTTCGGCTGTTTCAGGACAATGACCGTTCTGGTGCCGGGAAAGAGGTTAGGAAACTGATACAGGATCTCCAGCTTGGATAATTTCCTAATACTGTCCTTGCTGATGCGGTCAATCACCCTGTCCATGCAGAAGGTTTTCTTCTCAAAGTCAACCCTGTCCCACTGTAATCCTGCAATCTCACCTCCCCGGAATGTACAGCCGATAGCGATAAGCACCGCACAGTGGATCATGAAATAGTCGTAGTTGTCCGGCCTGCAGGTAAAATCCAGCACCTTCAGCACCTGCTCAGGGGACAAGGTTTCCCGCTCTTTTTCCTTGTGTTCCGGGAGCGTTGCGTACAGGAAAGGGTTTTTGCTGATGTACTCCCAGCGGACAGCCAGGTTAAAGGCGCAGCGCAGCAGCTTGTGGATGTCATGGATGGTGGATGCGGAAACATGATCCCTCGTAGGCCTTCCCATGTTGGTAGCCGGTTCCGCCTCTGTTTCCAGAAAATGATAATAGTCATCCACGGTCTTGACCTTGACAGAGCGCAGCTTATTTTCACCAAAATAAGGATGTATGTAGTTCTCTATCAAACCGAGGTTAGCGACATAGGAAGAAGAACCCCACCGTTTCTCGCCATACTTCTCAACAAACTCATATAAAAATTCGCTGACGGTCATGGAAGAAAGACTGTTTTCATTGTCAGGGCGTGGGGATGACTCCTTTAGTTCCTGTGCCTGTTCATGTTCAATCTGCGCTTTTCTGGTTCTTGCTGCAGTGTAACTCAGCCCGGATTCCCATACCTGTTCGCTTTTCTTTCCTTTTTCTGTTTTTTTGTAGTAAACCACGGAATATGATTTACCTCTTTTTACGATTGAAGCCATACTGTTCCTCCTTTAATTTTTACTGTCAAGCCAGTCATCAAAGGAAGACTTGGATATCCTGACATATTTCCCGACTTTCACAGTCTTAAAGAGCGACTGCCTGCAGAGGTTGTATGCCATGCTGCGGCTGATCTGAAGGATGTCCGCAATTTCCTGTACGGAATAAGTCCTCTTCTCAGAACCGGCCTGTATCTGTAGATTTGTTTCTTCAACTGCCATATCTTCTCCTTTCCATGCAGTTGAAACGGAATCAGCATAGTCCCTGTAAATACTCTCCATATCATATATACGAATTGAACAGGGGAACTTTCAACTGCAATTAGCAAATAAATTAAATGTTCGATTAAAACCGCAACTCCGGGTCTTTTCCTGCGCCAGCTTTGCCGCGTATTGTCAGGCTGCCGTTATACGGCAATCAAGCAGAGGGCGGGCATCCATGCCAGCTGTCCGTCTACACCTGTATAACCCCCGGATTGCTTTATGAAATTGTCAAGGAGCGGAAGACTGTCCTGCATATGGAGCAGCCTGCAAAAGCAATTCGATATATAAATAGGGCACAGGTTTCATTTATTCTGCAAAGCAGCAAAAAATTTATGAATGGATTTTCAAATACAAAATGTTGTTTATAAAGATTGACTTATACTATATCTTGTGATAGACTTGCATTGTAATTGATTTTTGTGCGCCGCCCGTCAGGGCAATACAGTAAACCTGTATGCGGAGAAGGCTCTGCATTGCACACGCAGTTAAGTTTGCAGTATCGTGTCAGTAATATCCTTATGCCTTAGTGCGGATAGGATTACTGGCTTTTTTTATACGGGGAGAGATCCCATATATAAGCGAGAATGATTCCAGCTCATACAAAAGTATGGGCAGTAGTTTAGCGGAAACCATTCCCGCTTTTTTGTTCCATAAACCAGCCCAAACGCCGCAAGGCTTTGAGGATAAAACAAAAAAGGAAAGGCAGGTAAAGTGTATGAATGCAAAGAACAGAAAGGGCAGCAGGGGCTGCCGGATGCGGGGAAAGAACCCCCACAGGCACCATGCTGTGGAAACAGGCGCAGAATACCGAAAGAATTTCAACCGGGGAACAGTCTTAAGGCCTGTATTCAACCACCAAAGGGCGAGAAGGGGGGCATGATGGATGTCTGCTGAAAATCAGTTACAGAGGGATATTTCCCCTTATGTCCTGACGGATACTTCTAACCTGTCAAGGGAGGCATGGCTGGAGTTCCGGCGCAGGGGAATCGGTGGCAGTGACGTGGCGGCACTTATGGGCATATCGCCTTTTTGGACCGCCAGGGACCTTTATTATGACAAGCTGAATATTGCGCCGCTGGAACCGGACGAGAGCAACTGGGTCGCCATGGAGATGGGAAATCTTCTGGAGGAGCTGGTCTCACGCATTTTTGCAAAAAAGACCGGTTATGAGATCTTTAAGGTCAAGAAGATGTTCTATCACCCGCAGTATCCGTTCATGCTGGCAGATGTGGATTATTTTGTGCGGCTCCCGGACGGCAGCATTGCCATTCTGGAGATAAAGACCACAAATTACAATGCCAGGGATAACTGGTGGAAGAACGGGCAGGAGAGTGTCCCTGTCTATTATGAATGCCAGGGCAGGCAGTACATGGCAGTGACAAATCTGGACAGGGTGTTTTTCTGCTGTCTGTATGGGAACAGCGAGGACGAGGTCATCATCCGGGAGATTAAGAGGGATTATGACTATGAGGAAGAAATGATTTTTCTGGAAACGGAGTTCTGGAATAGCCATGTGATGAAGAAGACACCGCCGCCTTATACGGAAGACGGCAATCTGATCCTGAAAAGTGTGCGGCAGCATACGGGAAAGGCAGATGAAAGCGCTGAAAAGGTTACCATGGACAACAGCACGGCAGCCGCATTATCGCGGTACATGGAGCTGCAGAAAGAAAAGGAAGCTTCCGAAACGCAGTTAAAAAAGCTGCAGAAGGAAATGGAGCGGCTGAAAGCGTTGCTGGTTGCGGAAATGGGGCAGAGGTGTACGGCGGTCTGCGAGACCAGCGGCGCCAATTATACAATTACCTATAACCCGATCCGGAAACCTGTCATAGAAAAGGATAACCTTCTGCGCCTGAAACTCCAGTACCCGAAATTATATGAGGAGTTTGTCACAATCTCAGAATACCGCAGATTTCAAGTAAAGGTCAGCGCCGCCCCGGCAGCCTGACGGAAAGGAAAAAGAATGAGCAGTTGTATAGGTACTTATGACGATACTATATTTTATAACCCGGCAAGCCGTTATTGTGTGTTCCGCATCAAGACCGCGGACCAGAGTATCCCGGAGGAGGCGCGCTCCACAAGAAGGTATCCGGACCACCTGATCCGGTTTACAGTGGTCGGCTATGACCTGCCCAGGACGGATGCAGTGGAACTGGAGCTGGAGGGCGAATGGGTCAAAGGAAAATACGGATACCAGATGCAGGTGGAACAGTGGAATGAAATTGTTCCCAAGACCAGGGACGGTGTAATGGGTTATCTTAGCTCCGGCCTGATTAAAGGGATAGGCGAAAAGACAGCCGCAGAGATCGTGGCGCGTTTTGGAATGGATACATTGGATATTCTGGAACGGCACCCGGAAAAACTGTTAGAGATAAGGGGTATCACGGAAAATAAGCTGGAGGATATTAAAACTTCTTATGCGGAAAACCGTATGCTGAAAGACCTGATGGCCCTGCTTGCGCCGTTTAAGCTGACACCTAAGACAGCATTAAAGATCTACCAGCACTTCGGGCCTTCGAGTCTGGATATTTTACGGAAAAATCCGTTTGAACTGTGCCAGATGTCAGGATTCGGGTTTAAGCGGGTAGATGCCATTGTCCGCAAGACCAACAGCAATCTCCATGATCCCATGCGTATCAAAGGGGCGGTTTACTGCACATTGGATGATGCCAGGGGGAAACAGGGGCATCTGTTCATGGAGAGGGAAAGCCTGTCCACCAGCGCAGTGAAATTATTGAATGATAAAGTCCCTGTGCCGGAACTCAGGGTAAAAAAAGAGGAGGTGGAAGAAGAAATACAGGATATGATCCTGAAAGGCGCAATTGTATGCGCAAAGGATGACATATACAAGCCAGCAGTATTTGAGCAGGAGGACGAAACGGCAAGGCAGATTGCCTTGCGCCTGTTGGAACAGCCTGTCACGGAAAATATCAGCACAGTGCTGGATAAGGTAAAAAACCAGCTTGGGATATCGCTTTCCGGGAAACAGGAGGCAGCGGTCAGGGAGGCATTCTGCCACAACCTGTCCATCATCACTGGTTCCCCCGGAACAGGTAAAACCACAGTTCTGAAAACGATTCTGGAGGTGTACCGCATACTTTACCCGAAAAACGGGATTATGCTGATGGCACCTACCGGAAGGGCAAGCCGCCGCATGGCGGAAAGCACGGGATTCCAGGATGCAAAGACCATGCACAGCGGGTTAGGGCTGTTCAGCGGAGAAGAAGATGCCGGGCAGAACACAAACGCTGGCGGGAGCCTTTCTGCAGACCTGGTGATCGTGGACGAATTTTCCATGGTGGATATGTGGCTGGCAAAGCAGTTCTTTACAAAAGCAAAGAGAGGCTGCAGGATTGTGCTGGTAGGGGATGCGGACCAGCTCCCCAGCGTAGGCGCAGGGAATGTGTTCAAGGATCTGATCCAGTGCGGGCTGATACCTGTCACGGTGCTGGACGAGATTTTCCGTCAGTCAAAGGACAGCCTGATTGCCTATAATGCAAAATTCATCAATGCGGGAAACACTAAGCTGTATTACGGGAATGATTTTATATTCCTGCCCAAGCAGTCCCAGGAAGAAGTGGCGGATGTTATCATTGAGCAGTACTGTAAGGAAATTGCAGAACACGGGATTGAAAATGTGCAGATTCTTTCCCCTTTCCGGGAGGAGGGCGCTGTCTCTGCCGACAAGCTGAATGCGTGTATCAGGGAAGTTGTCAACCCGTTCCAGTCAACGGAGGATGAGATTCATCTGGGAGCAAAGACATTCCGTGTCGGGGACCGCATCATGCAGACCAAGAACACAGACAAGGTATCCAACGGTGATCTGGGATTTATCTGCTATATTAAGGATACGCCGGAGGGCAGACGGATTGGTATGGATTTCGGAGAAAACAGAAAGATGGAGTACGGCATGGAGGATATGGTGAATCTGGATCTTGCTTATGCCGCCACCATCCACAAGGCGATGGGTTCCGAGTATGAGATTGTGCTGATGCCATTGGTTAAGGCTCATCTGATTATGATGTACCGGAATCTGCTCTACACGGGCATTACCAGGGCAAAAAGGAAAGTCATACTGGTGGGTGAAAAATCTGTGCTCTTTGCGGCAATCCACCGGAATGAGATCAGCCGGAGAAATACCAGACTTGGCGAGCGTATCTGTATGTATCACAAGGCGTTTTCCAAAAAGGCGGATATGCCGATACCAGTCCTGCCAGAGAACAAATTAAAGAATGCAGGTTAAAAATGGGATGCAGGGTGCAGAAAAAGCGCTTTGTATCTCTTATTTATTTTAACGAGAGCCTGCTAATAAAAAGTCAAGCACTTTTTGAAAAAATTTTGTGAAGTGATTTTTGGTACAACTCTAAGACCGCCTCGTTAGCCGGTCAAAAAGAAAGCCATAATAGATGGAACGATTATTCGTTTTGTTCCAGGCTGCGCAGATGCGCTTTTACCTTGCCGTAGTAGATGCGGAGGAACTTATTCGCACCGGCAGTCATGTACACATAGTAAGGTTTTCCTTCGGAACGCTTCCGGTTCAGAAACTGGTAGACAGGTTCATCCTCCGGGGCATTCTGGAGCAGGGTGGTCATGACCTGGAACAGGGTCTTACGGAGCCTGCCGGTTCCACATTTGGAAGCTTTGTTGCTCTTGGAGTTGTGCTGCCCTGACTGGTCCACACCGGGATCGACACCTGCAAAAGCAGTGATTGCCTCCCGATGGGTAAATCTTGAGACATCACCAATCTCAGCAATGAGCTGGGGACCGTAAGTTTTACCCACGCCATATATGCCCATGACAACCTCGTATTCAGGGAGCGTGGAAGCAAGTGCATCCATCTCCCTGCGGAGTTGTTCGATATGGGCAGAGGCAAGATTGAGCTGCTGTATGCTTTGCTGGATCAGAAGCTTGTAGGATTTCTCTTTTGGGAAGACGGCAACAAGTTCTCTTGAGGCGCTAAACAGTTCCTCCGGCTTGGATGGCTGGTAAATGTAATGGTGCTTCCTGCAAAAGGCTTCGTAGCGCTCTGTAAAGGCCTTCAAGCCGATCTTGCGGACACAGTCCACATGCCAGAATGAGTAAGCGTAATCGACCCATTTTTCGCTGCCGTCCTCACGGGCAGGGCTGCTGAACAGGTTGTTCACACCGGGATATGTGTTATCCAACAGGGCGATCAGGTTTGCCTTTGCGGAAACCTTCTGCTTCATAAAGAAGCTGAATTGTGAATTTAAGGTTTTCAGTTGGCTGCGTGTATTATCCATACTGGAATACTGACGCAGTTCAGCCCAGTTGTCAAGGGTATAGCGTGCTATCTTTTTGGCATCGGCAGGGTCAGATTTGACTTTGCGCAGGGTATTATTACCGAAGTTTTTGATGAGGTGCGGATTAACGACAGTTACGAATAATCCGGCACCAGACAGGGCATTTGCCATGGGCTCATGGTACCTGCCGGTGCATTCCATCACGACCCTTGTATCCCCTTCAAGGGAAGCCAGATAATCGGACAGTTCCTTTAAGGAATGGGAAGTGTGGAAAACATCAAAAGGTTTCCTGACAATGACGCCTCCGGGCTGCAGGACTGCGATGGTGCTCTTGCCCTTTGAAACATCAATACCGACTGCGTTGTACATTCTAATGTGCCTCCTGAAAATGAATTTGCATGGTATCCAGCATTTCTCATTGCTTATTCAATCTCCTGGGGTATCAAACGGACATGTACATGGACAGTCCAACCTGCATAAATCGAACAGCTGCAAATGATAGGCTGGCTGACTGGCTTTCGTGCGGACACCTTAATGGTCCAAGGAGAAAACGTCACACCAATGCCAAATCATTATACAGCTTAAACAATGAGAGGATTAAGTCCCAACTGGCTGTTGGGTACTGAAACCCTATACTTATATATTAGGAGGAGATTATCAATATGAGCGAAAACAAAAATCAGAGTCAGTGTATGTACCAGAGTGTGCCTGCGGCAGCAGCAATGAACAGGGTTCCGGGTTTTGAGCCTTTGAATTTCCTGCGCATGGCTGTATCCGAGGATACCAGGGAGAAAGTATGGAGGCTTGATCTGCGGTATATGAAAGCATGGTTCCGTATGGCGCGGCCCAACGGGAGGATGAAGCTGAAATCCCTCCGGATCACAGAGCAGATTGCCATTTTTGAGGCGCAGGTCTATATGGACCGGAGCGATGAGGAGCCTTTCAGTAATTATATCGCACAGTGTACGGCGGAGGAGGCAAAAAGCGGCGACTATATCAGGGATGCGCAGGATGCAGCTTTGGCGGTGGCGCTGAACAATGCCGGGTTTGGCATTCAATTTGCGGATCTGACCGGACTTGGGGTAAATGAGCAGTATGGAAGTGAGATTCCTGTATCAAAGAAACAGATGGGGACAACTGATGTTCCGGGAACAGCTCCGGCGCAGATGCCCATGCCAGCACAGCAGCCCGTTACCCAACAGCGCGTGGTACAGCCTGATGTGCAGTCAGCACAGAAAGCAGAGCCGAAAGCGCAGACCATGCCACAGGCAGCAGTACAGAGAATGGTTCAACCGGCACAGCAGGTCGTATCACAGACGGCGGCAGTACAGCAGAAAGCAGTCCAATCAGCACAACAGCCTGTATCGCAGGCAACGGTGCAGAAAACGGTACAGCCTAATCCGCAGCCGTCACCACAGGCAGCGGTACAGAGAACAGCTCAGTCAGCACAGCAGCCCGTTTCACAAGCGGCAGCAGTAGTACAGCAGAAAACAGCCCAGCCGTTACCACAGCCTATACCACAGGCTGCGGTACAGAAAGCAGTTCAGCCTAATCCGCAGCCGTCACTACAGACAGTAACAACTCAAAGAACCGTCCAAACGGTACAACAGTCCGTATCACAGACAGCGGCAGCGCAAGCAGTCCAGAGGGTACAGCAGCCCATGTCTCAGGCGGCAGTACAGCAGAGAGTGGCACAGCCACAGCCCGCACCTGTTTTGCAGGCGCAGGCAGTAAAACAACCGGCACAGCAGCCGTCACAACAGGCAGCCGTGGCACAGAATGTAGTGCAGATGCCACAGGCAGCAGCTGCGGCGGTACAACAGCATGCGGAAGAACATCTGCCGGTCATGCCGGAAGAAACCCGTCTGCCCGTAAGGGAACAGCCTGTATCCGTAACCGCACAGCCTTCCGAAGAAAGCATGCCGATAACAGCAGAGAGCATCCCTATAAAAGAGGATGTTCAGGAACAGGCGGCGGAGTCAGGCTATATGCCGGGTACGCCCGTAGAGGAAATCCTGAGCCGTATGACATTTGAGGAGGCGCAGAAAGTCGTGGTTGATGTAGGCGCCTGCAAGGGCTGGACAATGGCCGAGGTTGCAGACCGACGTCCGCCCAGCCTGAAATACTATGTTTACGGAGGCTATAAGGGGGATAACAATATTCTCCGGGCTGCAGCAAAGATTATGCTGGATTCCCTTGAGGCAAAAAAAGCAGGCTGATGGGAGGAGTCCTGAATATGGCAGGGGAAGGAGGTGCTGGTAGTGACCTCATATCCACAGGATTTTCCATTTGGGATCATGGATGTGGTGGAATTGCTGCATTTGAGGATACGGCGCCGGCAGGCGGGCAGTGTTTATACGGACTGCCCGTTCTGCGGGGACTGCCGGGGAAAGATGAATGTGAATTTTACAAAAAATGTCTGGAGATGCAACTACTGTGATGAACATGGCGGGATGCTGGCTTTGTATGCGAAATACCATAACACCACAAATTCCGATGCCTACCGGGAAATCTGTGATGCGCTGCAGGCAGGAGACACAGGCTGGGGATATGGGGAAAGCGAAAGGGCGCTGGCGGGCAGTTCTGCCGGCGCCGGCACCTATCCCCTGCAAACTGAACAAAGGGAAGTTGCACAATCCGAACGGGCAAGCGCACAGGATATTCACCAGACATTTTCCATGCTGTTCGGGATGCTGACCTTAAAGCCTGCGCACCGGGAACATCTGCGGTCAGACAAAAGAGGCCTGACGGATGAGCAGATTAGCCGTTTTGGATTTAAGAGTACGCCGCCATATTTTTTGTGCCGTTCCCTGACAGAACGGCTGATAAAGCAGGGTTGTGTGGTACAGGGAGTGCCAGGATTTTATCAGACAGACAATGGGAGCTGGACCGTAAAATTCAGCAGCAGGATGTCGGGCATCCTGATTCCGGCAGTCGGTGTTGACGGCTTGATTAAGGGAGCACAGATTATGCTGGACGTACCAATCAGGAATAAGGACGATCCCCCGGAAAAGCAGGGAACGAAATATCTGTGGCTGTCATCCTCCGGTAAACCAATGGGTGTGACATCCGGCAGTCCGGTGCATTTCGTGGGGAATCCGTTTTCGCGGACAATTTATGTAACGGAAGGGCTGCTGAAAGCCGATATTGCGAACTCGCTGATGAACCGCTCTTTTGCGGCGATTGCGGGGGCAAACAATGTACAGCAGCTTGATCCGCTGTTTGCATTGCTGGCACAGAATGGGACGGAGCTTATCATAGAGGCCCACGATATGGATAAGTACAGCAATGAGATGACGGAAAAAGGCAGTTCAAAAATATACCTGCTGGCAAAAAAGTATGGCATGGAATGCAGGCGGCTGACATGGAACCCCAATTACAAAGGGGTGGATGACTGGCAGCTCGCACTCCGGAAAACCGAGGAAAAAGAGGGTATGGATTTTAAGCAGGGTTACCTGAATGGGCTGTCTGATATGGAATCTGTCGATAACTGCATAGAGCAGTGGCATTCCGGCGGACAGCAGGAAGGGAACCCGTCAGAGTTTTTAGGGCTTACGGAAGACGAGTATCAGATATTCTGCAAAGACGGCAAGGCTGCGCTGAAAGCCCTGCTGGATGCACAGCGCAGGACACAGGGAGTCCGCATCTATCAGCTGGACTTCTCGGAGGAGGAAAGAACCATTGCTTTTGCGTTCAAAGGGATACAATGGATGTATAAAGCAGGGTTTGAACAGCCCCCGGCCGGGAAATACCGGCTGGTGTACGACGAAAAGATATTCTGTCCTGTCGTAATGACGGACAAAGAACTGTTAGGGCGGCTGTTTCGTGATTTCAGCAGCGAAAAGAATCTGCAGCACTATCAGGGGCGACCAATTTCCCCCTCTGATGTTATAGAGCTGTATGATGAGGAGAAAAGGGATTACTATTATGTGGATTCCCCTCAGTTTGTGCCGGTACGGTTTTCCCCGTTTCTGGCAAAACCAATGAAGAACAAGTAAACCTGCCGCTTTGATAAGATTACAGGGCGGCGCCAGAGCGGTAAATAAGGGCATGGTTCGGGAAAATATTCCGGTGCCGTGTCTTTTTTGCGCGGAAAGAGAGGAAATATGAGCGAAATGAATCAGAACAATATGACAGCCGGAGGATGGCAGTATGCTGTAATGGGAACCCCATTTGATAATCAGGCAGCAGTACAGGAGATGGATACCCTTCCGGTTCCGCCGGAACAGGTATATGCAATTCCTGCGGAGGCTGCAGGAGTGACAGAAGGAATGCCAGCGGAAGATGCCGTGTATGAAGAACCTGCGGCAGAAGAAACAGCCGGGTTTGCCGGGGGACCTGTGGCAGAAGATATGATTGCGCCGTCAGCGGAGCCTGTGGAGGAAGAAACAGCAGGGCCTGCGGCAGAGCCTGAAGGAGAGGATACTGCGGAAGACAACCATATGGAGGAACAGCCGCAGGAAGAGGACGAAGAAACTAGGCGGGCAAAGCACGAGGCGGCAGAGGCAGAGCGGAAAGCGCAGTGGGAGGCAAGGCAGCAGCAGAAAAAGGATGCCCTGCGGAAACAAAAAGAAGCGCTTGCCGGTATGAGCGAGGAAGAACTTGTGAAAAAGTCCATGGAGCGGATCAGCGCCGATACGGAAAAGCTCACGCGGCGCAATATGAAGGACTGTGTGGCGGAATATATCCAGACGCTCTGCCTGGAAGACCCCGAATTTGCCCGCATGGTGCTGGAACCCCGAAAAAGCATGGTTCATTGTTTTCAGTATATTAACCGGAAGGCATGGGATTATGTCCAGGATGAGATGAAAGCCAATGGTGTCAAACTCGGAACAGGGCAGCAGGGCTATGGGAGTGACATTCCTGACGGCCTGTGCTACCAGTGGGCGGAAGATTATTTCAGGAATCCCCTTGCCAAAGAAGACGAGGAGGAAGAGGAAAAATTTGTCCCTAAGCCCTATATCGGAAAGGCAGGTTATAAGCCTGCGGCCAAAAAGAAAACAGAAAAGAAGGAGAAAAAAGCCAAGGTTCCGGAAAAGAAACCGGAGCAGGAGAAAAAAGCGGAGAATGTACAGGTGACAGGGCAAATATCCCTGATGGATATGATGCTGCAGGGAAATCAGGCAAGTTAAGGAGGGAAAAATGATTGCTTATAAGGCGTTTCAGCAGGGGCTTATCTGTCTGGAATATAAGTTCAAAATGGGCTTAAACCGCACAGATAAAGCAAACTGCAGACAGAACGGATTCCATTGTGCCGAAAATCCGCTGGACTGCCTTACCTATTATCCGGATATGGAAAGTTCAGAATATTGTATTGTCAGCGCAGGAGGGGATATTGATGAGGATGATGTTGACTCAAAAATTTCCTGCACAGAGCTGACCGTCTTAAAAAAATTAACCCGAAGGGAGTTTTTCCTGCATGGTCTGGCCTTTATGGCAGACCATCCCCTGCGGGAGTGGAGCAGCCATGTGAAGAAGGACCGGGCGGAGGCACGCGGCGGATATGCAGTCGTAAGGGGCATGGACCCCGTGGCAAAGGGAGAAATGGGAGACATCCTGGCATTAGCCAGGGAAAATGCGGAAACAGGAACAATAGAACAGGTTGCGCTCACCTCCGTAGATGGCGCAGATATCATGCCGGGCAGATGGTATGATGTAAACTTGAAAGAAAGGCAGGTCTTGTTATTATGAAAAAAGGAGAGCTATTAAAATTACGGACATTGAAGGCTACCCCCAAGATGATGCGGATGGCGGCAGATGATACCTTAAAAAGGGAAATGTCATATTCCTATGTGAGAGAAAGCTATACCTATGGGCTTTATATGCGCTGCCAGGTATTAAGCGGAATCCTGAAGGTGGCTTTCTTTCTGCCGGAATATATGCGGATGGAGTCGGTCATGCCCGTGTATGAATTGTATATCAACAATCAGGCAGGCGAATTCCTGACTTATGACAGGCGGACGAACAAGTGGCTGACGGCAAAGCTGGATATGATCCCATGGCCGAAATACGTCGCTTATTCCGAGAAGAAGTGGATCAATCCGGAGGGCGCCCGGACCATCAAAAGATACCTTGAGGTATCCAATGGGGGATATAAGGGCATTTTGCAGTATCAGCTTCAGGTCAGGGCGGATGAACTCAAAAAGCGCCACAGACGGGAGACCGACCCGTGGGACCTGGATATGGAACAGACCCCTGAGCTTCCCAAGGATTGGGAGAAATGGGTGTTAAAAGTCGGGATTCCGGAGAATTACATTTTTTACCGCTATGACCGCAGGGGGGTTACAGAAGGCTATTGTACCTATTGTGAAAAGCAGGTTCCGATCGAACATCCGAAACATGGCAAACAGGGAACCTGTCCCTGCTGCCGCCATAAGATTGTCTATAAGTCTGAAGGCAAGGCTGCCGGCGTTGTGAGAACAGATACGGCACATATGTATCTGCTGCAGCGCTGTGAGGACGGCGTGATGATCCGCGGATTTGAAGGGAGCAGGTCTTACAGACGGAAAGATTACCATCATACAGAATGCCAGTTCTCAGAGGTCCGGCGTGTTATCCTGGATAAGGATGGATATGGATTGCGGGCTTATTCATGGGGCGTGTATAAGAATACGGAGACAAGATGGATCAGGACCAGCCTTGAGCAACGCTATACAAAGGCATTTTATTACTATTATTACTATTCCCCTACCTATGAAGGGCGTATGTATGGGCGCACCCTGCCGGATCTCGCAAAAAAAGAACTGCGTAAGACCGGTCTGGTGGAAATGGCGGCTATGATAGAAAAAATTGACCCGGAAAAATATCTGGCGAAGTGGCAGAGCGTTCCGGAGCTGGAACGCCTGGCAAAAGCGGGGCTTGGCACTCTGGCAATGGAGTGTATGTACGGCAGGTGTTCCATTGAAGGCTGTTTTAAGAATCGTCTGTTTGGCGACTTAAAGAAACTGCTGGGCATAGATTCCCAGCAGCTGGCAAGGCTGCGCAGGTGCAATGGCGGCAGTCAGTTCCTGAAATGGCTGCAGTATGAGAAAGCAACGGGAAAGCTGTTGCCCGACCATGTAACCAGCTGGTTCTGTCAGGAGGATATCACAGCAGAAGATCTGAAATTCATCAGTAACCGTATGAGCATGGTGCAGATTTATAATTATGTAAGGCGGCAGATGAAGGAGAACGGCATGAAAAGCAGGGAGGTCCTGACAACATGGAGCGATTATCTGGCAATGGCGGAGCGTTTCCACATGGATACGCAGGATGCCATTATCTACCGGGTAAACAAGCTGCGTAAGCGGCATGACGAGTTGGTAGAGAGGTGCCACAGCAAATCGCTGGCGATAAAGGCAGGCGAGATCCTGAAAAATTACCCCCATGTGGAGCAGATCTATGAATCCATCAAGGATATTTATGAGTACAGCGACAAGAATTATTCGGTGGTAAGCCCGCGCTGTATTGAGGACATACTGCAGGAGGGCGAGGATCTCCATCACTGTGTAGGTAGCAGCGACCGTTATTGGGAGCGCATCGAACGCAGGGAAAGCTATGTCCTGTTTCTCCGCCGCAGTGCCAACCCGGGGAAAGCCTATTATACCCTGGAGATCGAGCCTGACGGGACGGTACGCCAAAAGCGCACCATGTACGACAGGCAGGAAGCGGACATTGAAGATGCCACAAAGTTCTTAAAAAAATGGCAGAAAGAAGTGTCAAAGCGGATCACCAGTGAGGAAAAAGAACTTGCAGCGATCAGCCACAGCCTGCGGGAGCAGGAATTTGCGGAAATGAGGGAAAAGCAGCTTGTCATCAATACCGGACAACTGGCAGGGCGGCTGTTAGTGGATGTTCTGACAGAGGATCTGATGGAGGCGGCATAAGAAAGGAGAGGGCAGAGTATGGAACGGATCATGATAAAGATTTCTGCGGACGGGGATTTCATTTCATTGAGAACCTTCTCAAGAAAATATGGGAGATCGAGGCAGTTTGTGATATGGCGCAGGGAGCTGGATGAACTGAAGGCAAAACAGAAACTTCTCAGTGCTGACGGCTACTCCTATTTGCGGATGTATCTGCATAAGAATCCGGAAGGAGAAGATGTCCTGCAAATCGAGGTTGCCTGGCTGAACAGCAGCGGAGATGAGCTGATAGGGCGTTTGGAGAGACTTTCTATCACCTATCAGGATTTCATGGATTGTGTTGATGAAAGTATCCGTGAGGATGGGAAAAGCTGCTGTCGGATTTCCCTCCCGGAACGCCGCAGGCCGGTCATAGAATTTGGCAGCAGGAGCAATCTGGAGAAGATAGCCCGGATAAAGGGACTTCGCAGAAAACTTGGGAAGTTTTTGGACCGTCATTTTCAGTGGCCGGATGCAGTGAAGATACGGATCGTGGATGACAGTTATGCTCCATACAGCTTTTTCTTTCGGGAAGAGCGTATCGGCGGAACCGGAATCTGCGGAGGGATCATCCTGCATGGGATGGAGGATATGCAAAAGGCATATTTTGGTATGCATACCTGATATCCAATACAGGCTGCATACAGGCATATTTCACGGAATGGCAAATCAGAAAAGATAAGGAGGTGGAAAAGACAAATGAATATCATAAAATGTTTGAACTGCGGGCATGAGTTTTTCCTTAAAAAAATCTATGGGAACAATGAGGGCAGCTTCACCATTTGTCCTGAATGTGGAAGTTCATTTGAGACGGATAAAGAGGTAGAGTTGAGCGACAGACAAAGCAAACGGGTTGATGAAGTATATAATGCGGTGTACGAAATGTGCAAGACTCTGACAGAAAACGAGAATCTTGAGTGGGATATGTACTTCATTGGGTAAATTGCAGATTTTGCAGCTAATACATTAGTATTAGCAGGAAACAAAGTACGGTATCCTGCGGTGGTTACGGAGGAAGACGGAAGCCAGTACATTGTAGAATATCACGAGGAAGAACAAAATAGCTAAAACAAAGAAACGGCGGATCACGGAATGGTGGTTCGCTGTTTTTTTGTTGAAAAATGCGTAATCCATGCGTAAAGGATATGTATAAAACCAAAAAGGAGGCAACAAACTATGTTAATTGCGATCGACCACGGAAACAAGCAGATGAAAACCGCCTGCCGCCCGCCCTTTGTGTCAGGACTGGCAGAGAGTACCACAAAGCCTTTTGGCAGTGATATATTGGTGTATCAGAACAGGTATTATATACTGTCAAACCAGCGCATCCCGTATAAGAGGGACAAAACAGAGGACGACCGTTTCTTTATCCTCACCCTGTTCGGGATTGCGCAGGAGCTCCAGGCAAAAGGGCTATACGGGGAGAATACGCAGCGTATCCAGCTTGCGGTTGGTCTCCCGCCGGCGCATTATGGGGCGCAGAACAAGGCATTTACCCGGTACTTTATGGATCGTGGTGTGGTAAGATTTACTTATAGGGACAGGACTCACACTGTTTATATTGAGGATGTGCGCTGTTATCCACAGGCGTATGCTGCAGCAGCGACCATGATGGACAGGCTGATGGGCAGCCCCAAAGTATTGATCGTGGATATCGGAGGATTTACGGCGGATTATCTGATGATGCGGTCAGGACGGGCAGACCTGACAGTATGCGATTCCTTAGAAAACGGAGTGATTGTGCTTTATAATCAGGTACGCAAAAAAGCAAACTCGGAGTTTGACATCCTGCTGGATGAAACGGACATTGACAGTATCTTAGAGGGAAAAACCGGCATATATTCTCCAGATGTGGTTTCCCTGGTGGAGCAGCTGGCACAGGATTTTGTCAATGACCTTGCCAACGGGCTGAGGGAGCGTATGTTGGATTTATCCTCTGGCAAAGTGGTGTTCGTAGGCGGTGGAGCAACACGGCTGCGGAAACAGATCGAAAGTTCAGGCAAGGTAAAGAATGCCCTGTTTGTGGAGGATATCAATGCCAATGCGAAGGGGTACGAGTTCCTCTATCAGATGGAAACCAGGAACAGGTGAGCCTATGGACGGAAAGAAGAACAGGGAGCGGTTCAGTATCAAGTTCAATGAAAATGATCCTGCCCATGCCGCGGTCATACGCCTGCTGGAAAGACAGGGAGCGCACAGAAAGGCGCAGTTTATTGTTAATGCTGTTCTCCATTATGTAAACTGCCCGGAGGCGCCGGATATTTCTTTGCCATTAACTGCAGACAGGGCAGCCATAGAAAAGATTGTATTGGAAATTCTGCATAATAGGGATAATGGAAAACAGAATACCGTAGATAGAACAGGTTACGGGAAATCAATAAGGGAAGAACAGCTAATCACTGAGTTATCGGAGCAGGGATATGATGATGAACGGGAAGCAGGGCAAAATGAAATGGACGAGGGTACATGGGCCATGATCGCAGATACCATGTCGGCATTCAGGAACAGTTAGAAACCACAGGGGAGATTTTGTAATTATCTTCCCTGAGTGTTCTTTTCTCCAAGCGCAGCAAGGAAGCTGTTCACAATATCTTCCAGATGCCGATATTGTGCAGGGAAAAGGTCTGAAATTTTAGCAGACAGGACAGAATGGTCGTGGCCGTTCACTTTACCCAGGAGCAGGTAGTCAGTGCTGACTTCCAGTGCAGAACAGATACGGATGATATTTTCCGGGCGCAGTGCCTTTTTGCCTAGTTCAGCGGTTGAGACTATCTGCGGTGTGATGCCTACTTTTTCGGCAAGTTCATCTTGTGTCATACGTAGCTGTTTCCTGCGGTCGTGAATTCCCGAAGTTAGTCCCGTATGCAAACATTACCTTTAAAAATGCCACAAATTTAAAATTTTATAGTGTACAGAACCAAATTCTATGTTAAAATAAATAATAGTAAATTTATGAATAACCTTAAAATCTGGGTATGCCCACCAGACCTCTCGAAATAAGCGTGGTAAAAAATAACTTCTACAGGCATGAGTGGCTTTTTATAGAAGTTACCCCGGCGGCGATGTAATTTATAAGTTTACGGGTTATTTTTCAGCAGCTTCGGGGACAGCACCACTTCATCGGGTGCAACATACTAGAGCTGCAATGCCTTGAGTGGTTCCAAATCATAAGTGTGGTTTGTCAGCTTATAGGGTGTGCGCCCGTTCAGCCTATTTCTGGGTTCGCTGTTGATGTGGTTTACACATCTTGCGCACATCTCCTAGGGTAAGATTTGTGAACATAGCGACATTGAAAAATGTTACCAGAAACATTCATAATATTATAATACATATTATCGCATTACTCATAAAGACTGAAAATATCATTTTATTTATAAAAAATTTTAAAAGGTTTATTAGAAACTATAAGAAAAGGATTGCTAAATGATGAAAAAAATATTACCACTTATACATGCTCCTATAGAAACATATCAAGGAACTTCATTTATCTTAAGCATTTTGCTTGCTTATGAAAATATGTCAGATGCCTATTTTAATAATTATGTAAATCTTCAATGCAATAATACAGATAACTCATATAAAATGAAATTAGAATTTGCTGATGTTGCTTGGGAAGATTATCGTGTTTCTGGCATTGCGGAAATGAATCTGTATTATCTAAAAAATATTCATAGAGATAATTTTATTGATTTTATTAAAGAAAGGATTGATCAAGGAAATTATCTCATTTTTTATAGTATAGACGAATATTATTTATCTTATTCTGAGCATTATAAAAATGATCATTTTTCCCATGATACATATGTATATGGATATGAAATAGATTGTTTTTGTGTTATGGCGTATAAAGAAAGAAAGTTATCAAGATTTAATATTCCCATGATGGAGTTGCTTATGGCCTTATATTGTCATGAAAGTGCATTAGATGATTTGTCTTTTTGCACTTTTCGCCCAAATCATGCAGTAAAAGAAATTTTTAGTTTAGAAAAAATCAAACTTTCTTTAAGTGATTACTATCATTCTGAACACACTGGGAATAAGAATACTTCATTAGTTTATGGAATAAATACATATGATATACTTTTGAGTTGTGTCAGAAAAGCAATATTAAATTTTGGCACAGAACTTGCTTATATAGATCTCTGTCCTTTTCGCTTATTCTGGGAACATAAAAAAGTGTTAAAAGATCATATAACAAAAATAAACGAAAGTATTATCCTTGACGATATGATTAATGGTATGATTAATGATATAGAAAGTAAGGCAATGATTATTTTTAAGTTAATGATAAAATATTCGTTGAATAATGATGGTCATATATTGGAAAGTGTGGTTTCCTATTTATTGCAGCTTAGAGAAAAAGAAGAAAAACTAATTTATATGTTATTAATTGCATTGGGGAATTAAGTTAGCTAATGAGTTTAAGATGTCATTAAAAGGAAAGTATTTAAATGATATAAGACAGGCGTCTGAACATGCAAGAGCAACTGGAATAAAACATTTTGGTTTAAAGGCTAATATCTTGCAACAATAGGCAATGTGACATAGGAAATATAAATAAATAGTGTTAGTCAGTAACTGGGTCGGTAAGGCTCATATTGCCAGAGGCTGTAAAAAATTCTGTGTCTATGGGTAAAAATCTTTTTTGATAAGAATTA
>CAJUAH010000022.1 GCA_910584375.1 uncultured Acetatifactor sp. | reverse complement strand
TAAGCGACTTGATTTTTTTAGCCACAAGTGTTACAAAAAAGCTTGACCACTACACAGTTCCAAAACAGATGAAAGTATGACAAATCTTGGAGAATTAAGCGAATGGGAAGGCGTTGTTGCCGATAATGTCGAAAAAGTAGAACGGGTTTCAAGAGATTTATTAGAAAAATCTGCTGAAAACGAGAAACTTCTCAGCGATTTACATTCGATCAACGGTGAAGTATCTGCGTCGATGAAGGCTACAACCGAAATAACCCAACGATTGTCCGAGGCCGTGCAGGAGATCGGCGTAACCCTGAATCTCATAAGCGATATTTCCAGTTCCACGAATTTGTTGGCGTTGAACGCATCTATAGAAGCTGCCAGAGCCGGTGAAGCAGGCAAGGGATTTGCTGTGGTAGCCACAGAAGTAGGCAATCTGGCAAACAATACACAGCAGTCATTACAGGTTGTTCAATCGGTTATTGAGAGAGTACAGCAGAATGTCCGGGATATTACTGCACAGGTAAATGAAAACTCTGTAAAGCTTGGTACACAAAATGAATACTTTAATAATGTATTCCAAAGTATGCAGGATATGACAAAGTTATTAAATACATCCGTCGAAACAATAAATACTATGGGTGACGCACATGGAAAACAGGCGGAAGTAATTAAGAAAACAATTTCCATCAATCAGGAGATTGCCGAAAGCATCAGAAACGAAAATGAACAGTTTAACTCAATCAACGCCATGGCGGAAAGCAATGCAAATGACACGACAGAAGTTGCAACACAGGCAAGCGTAATCAACGAAATGGTTGATAAAATGACACAATTGTTAAAACAGGAAGACTAGTGTGCTGTGCGCACGCCAGATAAAGGGGCGATTCTCTCGCCCCTTTATCTCTGCCCGGTAAGATCGTCCCATTCCCTTTTAGGCCCAATGATGTACATTGATCTGCTCCTGAGAGACTGCGGGAAAATCCCATCATACACACCCGCTCTTAGGAAAAGCACATTTTCACAGACTTTCATTAAAATCACGCCATAATCCTGTAAAATATCATCAACACTGCCAGAAAGGCAAGATTGCTCACGGTAAAAATGCCGATATACGCACCCTTGCGGCTACTCTCCTCCCTGGCCACATATTTGTAGGAGATCAGGCTGGCCATGGAGGCGATCAATGTGCCCAAGCCACCCAGATTGGTTCCTATGATCAGTTGCCCGTAATTGTCTGTAAAGCCGGACAGCAGCAGGGCTGCGGGCACATTGCTGATGATCTGGCTGGCGGCGACAGCGGCATACGTCTCCCGGCCCGTCACCGCATTCTGCAGAAAATCCCGAAAAACCGGGATCCTTCCCATATTTCCGATAAAGACAAAAAATCCCACAAAAGTCAACAGCAGAGAGTAATCCACTTTCATGAGAATCTTTCTGTCCATGACCAGCACCGTCACAAGAACTGTCCCCAGAGCCGTCTGCCAGGGCAAAATATGGGCCACCGTCAACAGACACAGGGCGAACAGGGCAAGATATACGACCAGCGCAGGAACCGATATCTCCGCATTTTTCCCGCTTTCCTGGCTGGAGTCAATGCTCTGCCAGGACTTCCGCCGCCTGTGCCCGCCCCCTCCCTGGATAATGGCCCAACCTGTCAGAATCAGCAGGGACAGCAGGGCATAGGGCAGCATCAGCCATACAAATTCTCCGATGGATAATCCCGCTTTTCCATAGAGATACAGGTTTTGCGGATTGCCTATGGGAGTCAGCATGCTCCCCAGATTGGCGGCAATGGTCTGCATGGCTATCAAGGGCAGAACAAGCTTACGCCTCTGTTCCTCCCCCATCATTTCCAGCACCGTGAACGTAAAGGGCACAAAGGTAATGAGCGCCACATCGTTGGTGATCAGCATACTGAAGAAAAAACACAGCATCATCAGGATCAGCACCAAGCCGCGGCCGCTTTTCACCCTGCACAGCAGCCCCTGAGCGATCCGGCGGAAGAGCCCCATCTTCCGCAGTCCGGCCATCACGACCATCAGGCCAAGCAAAATCGCCAGTGTCCGATAATCTATGTATGCGGCATATTCCCGGTCAGGCGGGATCATAAAAGCGGACAGTACTGCCAGGATCAGGGCGGCGCACAGCACCGTCTCTTTTTTTATAAAACTGATTATTCTTTCCATATGTCTTCCCTGCTGTTAATACATCTTGCGTGTCAAATGTTGCCATTGTTTTCTAAAGTCCTACAAATTATCGCATTTTTCCCTAAACTCCGCAATATCCGTCGCATGAGCCGCCGCTTTATGCCATCTGCGCAATATATCCACATTTTCCTGCGCATAGATATGGGCGCGGATTAAAATATAATCTGCCATCCTCGTCCCGCAGACGGTATACTTTGTGATAACCGGGATTCTTGTCCCCGGAAAAATCCAGGATATCGATTACAATGCACTTTTTCAGCCGATCATACGATTGACCGCTATACAGATCATCTGTATACATCTTAGCCAGATAATACAGACTGCGCTTGTCCCAGTAAGCCAACCGCCGTATCTGCAGCTCAATATTGATCCTGCGGTCATCGTTCAGCAGCATACGCACATCCAAAATACATTGTTTTTCCTTCCGGCTGCGTCTGCTCAGGAAAGAGTTCTCCAGGCGCACAGACTTGATATCCTCCAATGGGATACCCTGCACATCACTGATAAAATGTCTGCGTACCTCCCGTCATGCAAACCACCGTGCGGCCGCGTCGTACCACAGCGCCGTTTTGCTTTCGTGCAGGAGATAACACAGGTATCGCTTTTCAGATATTCTCCCGAAAATCTCCCGCCCATATTATTGTTGTTTTTTGAATTTAAGCATAGATTTTCTGATATCATGAAAAGTGAATTGCTTTACAAAATGTAACTAGAAATATATGCTCTTAAAGTAGGTTAACACATATGGAGAAATATTGCAAGGAAAATTTCCCAATATAACGGATACCAGCGTGCAATTATAAATCGTAAAAGTTCACACCGCTCAGCGTCATCCGGGCCGATAGCGCATATATTACTTTTTGTTCCTCTTGCTGCAGGTCCGATTCATGAAAAAGGGGAGGCGTTTCCGCCTCCCCGGTCACTGATAGTACTCCGCCTGGGCCTGCCACAGGCGCCGGTAAGCTCCCTCCTCTGAAACCAGGCGCTCATGGGGCCCTAACTGCGTCAGCCGCCCCTGTTCCAACACCGCCACACGGTCACAGAATCTACAGGTGGACAGCCGGTGGCTGATGGAGAGCAGCATGCGCTCCGTATCCTTAAGGCCCTCCAGATTGCGCAGCAACTGTTCATAGATCTGGGCTTCCGCATAAGGATCCAGCGCCGCCGTGGGTTCATCCAGGATCAGCAGGGGCCCGTCCTTATATAAGGCCCTGGCAATGGCCACCTTCTGGGCCTCCCCGCCGGACAGCTCCGCGCCGTCCTCCTCGTAGGCCGCGGTAAGGGCCTGTTCCAATCCCCGGGGCAGCGACCGCGCCTTATAGCCCAGCCCCGCCCGGGCCAGCGCGTTCTCCGCGCGCTCCCTGTCATAGCGGCGGGCGGCAGCCACGTTGGAACCCAGGGAAAACGCAAACAGAGAAAAGTCCTGAAACACCGTGGACAAAAGCGCCCTGTAACTCTCCGGCTCATAGTCCCATATGTCTCTGCCGTTTAACAGGATCCGCCCCTCCACAGGCCGGTACAGACGGCAGAGCAGTTTGATCAGCGTGGTCTTTCCGCTGCCGTTCTCTCCCACCAGCGCCAGCTTTTCCCCGGCCCGCAGCGTAAGGCTCACGTCCCGCAGAACATACCCCTCCCCGCTGTCCGGATAGCAAAAGCTCACATGTTCAAAGCATATCTCGCGGAACTTTTCCGCAGGCAGCGGTACCTGCTCCCCGCCTCGAGCCGCGTCTGCGGAATTTCCTTCTTCCCCCGGCAGATCCATATAGGCAAAATAGTTGACCAGGTGCGTGTTATTGTTGCGCAGATCCGTAAATGTCTCGGCCATATCGCAGGCGGAGTGGATCAATGCGGTTATCGCCGCCTGCAGCGCCAGAATATCCCCCACCGGGACGTACCCCTGCAGCGCCTGCGACGCGGCCAGCACATAGACTGCCAGCCCGCAAAAACCCACGCATAGAAGTTTTACACTGCCGCAGATGCTGTCGGCTCTTAACTCCTTTTTCTTTCCCCGGGCAAACGGCCCGTAACATCTCTTCCCGCTCTCCTCCAGTACCAGGCGGCTCTGGGCAAAGATCCGTATATCCATCCCCGTATTTTCGTCCGGCAGGTAATTCATCATATAATAGTCCCCGTACCGCTGATAGGCCGCTCCCTCCACAAAGACACGGTAGCTGACGTCCCAGCGCCGGGCAGCCATGCGGCAGGATACCCAGATACATACCGCCGCCAGCACAGACAGCGCCGCCAGCGCTCCCGGGGATAGCCGTGCTCCGTAACAGACGCAGAGCAACAGCGACACTGCCGCCCCGCTCAGACTGCCGCACAGGCTCTCCGCGTCCCAGTACAGACTTGCCATTCCCGCCCCCGAGACCGAGATGCTGCCCGACACCCGCTCCCTCAGCTGCCGCACCGTCTCACTCTCCAACAGTTCGTAGGGCAGGTCGTATGCTTTGTCCGTCAGCCGGATCTCGTGGGCGGAAAACAGATCGCTGTATCCCACGGATATCCTTGCCTCCAGTATATTTTTGACCAAAGTGATCAAAAAGGCAGCCAATACCGCCATAACCACATAGCAGAGCAGCTTTTTCAGATCCCGGCCTCCCGTCAGCTCTCCCAGGATGCCCGCCATGGCCACCGTGGCCACGCAGGGAAGGAGCGCTCCCAGCACGCTTTTTCCGGCCACATATCCAAGCTGCCGGGGCAGGATGCGTTCAAACTCCCGCAAGCCCCTGCAGATCAGTTTCACGTCCTCTCCCAGAGTACGTCCGTTCTTCTTCCATTCCATGATCACATCTCCTCCTGTCTTCTGCGCGTCCCGGAAATCTTATTCTCTTCCCGATAATATCTGCTCTGTATCCGAAACATCTCTGCGTACCTGCCGCCCAGCGCCAGCAACTGTTCATGGGTGCCGCACTCCGCAACCCGCCCGTTTTCCAGCAGGACGATTCGGTCGCAGAACCGGGTGGACGCCAGTCTGTGGGAGATAAAGACGGCCGTCTTTCCCTCCGTAAATCTACGGTAACGCTCGTAGACCGCCTGCTCCGCCAGGGGATCCAGGGCGGCGGTGGGTTCGTCCAGCACCAGCACCGGGGCGTCCTTGTACAGCGCCCGGGCCAGCAGCAGCCTCTGCAACTGCCCGCCGGAGAGTTCCGTTCCCTGCTCCGCCACGCGCCTGTTCAGACAGGTATCCAGACCCCGGGGCAGAGACCGGACCTTTTCTTCCAGTCCTGCCGCCCGGATGCAGCTCCGCAGACGTTCCCTGTCCACGTCCCCCGTTACGTTCAGCGCGATATTGTCCGCAATACTCACCGGCAGCGCCCCTGAATTTTGGAATACGGCGGAGAAAAGGCCGTAATACTCTCCGGGATCCATGTCCCGCACGGGCACGCCGCCCACCAGGAGTTCTCCCTGCCGGGGATGTAACAGGCCGCACAGGAGCTTGACAAAGGTGGTCTTTCCCGCGCCGTTGGCGCCCACCACCGCCAACTTTTCTCCGGGCGCGATCTCCAGATTCAGGTGTTCCAGCACCTGAATCGTCTGTGGCTGCCCGTCCTCTCCTGTCTCCGTATAGGCATAGGAAACGTCCCGGAAGGAAAATCCCACCGGGCGCGGCAACGTTGATACATCCCGATATACCGGAGTCCCGTTCCCGTGTAAAGCGCCTCTCCCGTCTTCCGCTCCCTGTTTCATATATTCCCAATAGTCTTTGGCATAATTGCAGGATTCCCGCAGCTGGGAGACGCTTTCCGTCAGTCGGCCGAGCCATCCGCCCAGACCCATGACCGCCATAAAATACATGACAAAATCTCCTGCCGTCATATTTCTCCGAAAGAAGGAGTACAGCAGATACCCATAGGCGCAGCCGTCCCGCAGCAGGATCAAACCCGCCGCAAACAGGCGTTTTCTCCGTTCATATCCCGCCGTGATCTGTTCGAGCTCCCGCTTTTGTCCCATGGCAGACCGCGCCATCTCCCGCAGCCATCCCGCCATGTGATATACCCTGATATCCTTGCCTTCGCTGAGTCCCCTGGTTCCGTAGGCCACGTAATTAAGCCTGCGCCCCGCTTGGGCCCGCTGCTCTTTCAAATCCTGCTTTTTGCGCTCTGTCCGCATACCCTGCCCCAGTTCCAGGGCGGAGAGAGACAGCAGGGCCAGCACCGCCAGCGGATGCAGTCCGCCGAGAATGACGGCATATGCCGTCAACCCTCCCGCCGCGGTGAGCAGCTCCGTCAGCCGGGGCAGCAGCGTCACCGTGCCCCAGTTGGGACTGCTCACCGCCTGCCGGGCCTTTTCCATCAGAACTTTACCTCGGGGAGAGGAAAAAATTTCATAGTCCAGCTCCATGGTCTTTTTTTCCCAGGCCGGTATCAGCCGGGTATAAAGTCCCGTCTGGGCATACTCTGTGACGGCATTGCCCAAGATGTGGCTGGCCACGGAAAGTAAAAGCCAGAGCCCTCCCGCCCATCCGATCACGGCACAGAGTGTCCCCGTGGATACTCCTGCCGTCACGCAGTCCAAAACAACCTTCGGGAGCCGGAGTGCGGCCAGGGACAGTGCCACCCCGATCCCGCTCCCCAGAACCGACAGCATACAGCCGCCGGGAGAGATAAGCATAGAACCTTTTACTGATTTATCATTTTTCATATAACACCTCACTGTTTTTCCAAACCAAATCCTGTCTGTAAAAAAGGGCCACGGTTTACCCGTGACCCACTCTCATATACCCGATGTTGTATTTTCGTACAGAAAAAACAGCTCCAGTGTTCTTGGAGATATCGGGCATCATCGTGTCGTTGTTACGGGAGAAAGCACCACAAACAGACGGGAGTCCCCGTCATACATCTGTGTATATAACTAACGCATTCTTCCGCACGCAAAAATCAACACGACAATACCCTCTCTTTCCGATCAATTGTACTTCTTCAATAATCCCGCCGACTATGCTCCGGGCTGCTGACGGCTCATCTCCAACAGCTTATTGCGCATCTCCGTCTCAATGCGCAGCAGCTCCGTCTCGGCGTTCTGGCGCTTGATGCGCCCTTCGTCCTGAATCTTCCTGACCTCGTCCAGCGTGCTGATCAGCGTCTGGTTGGTGGCGGTAAGGGTCTCGATATCCACGATGCCCCTCTCCGCCTCCTTGGCTGTCTCCACGGTGGCGATTTTCAGCGCGTCCGCGTTCTTTTTCAGCAGCTCGTTGGTCATGTTGCTGACCTCTCTCTGGGCCTTGGCGGCATCCGCCGAATGATCCAGGCCGATGGCGATGACCATCTGGCTCTTCCACAGGGGGATCGTGTTCACCAGCGTGGACTGGATCTTCTCAGCCATGGTGGTATCGTTGCTCTGGATCAGCCGGATCTGCGGCGCCATCTGTAACGAGATTGTCCTGGTCAGTTCCAGGTCGTAAAGCTTTTTCTCAAAGCGCTCGCACTTGGAGGAGAAATCCTTGGCCCTCTGGGCGTCCTCCGGCAGACCGCTCTTCTCCGCCTTGGCCACCAGCTCCGCCAGCTCCACGTTGCGGGCCTGCTCCAGCTTTTTCTTACCCGCCAGGATGTACATGGACAGTTCCTTGAAATAATTCAGGTTCAGCTCGTACATCTTATCCAGCATCGCCACGTCCTTGAGCAGCGTGATCTGGTGCTCCTCCATGACCTTGCAGACCTTGTTGATGTTGACCTCAGCCTTGTCATATTTCGCCTTCATATTGGACAGCTTGTTGCTGGACTTTTTAAAGATTCCCAGGAATCCCCTCTCGTCCTCGCCCTCCTCAAAGGAGCGCAGCTCGCCCACCACCTCTGTAAGCAGTTGACCGATCTCCCCCATATCCTTGGTGCGGACACTGCCGAGGGCGCTCTCAGAAAAATCCGCGATCTTTTTCTGACTGCCCGCGCCGTACTGCAATATCATCTGGGAATTGCTCAGATCGATCTGCTCCGCGAAATCATTCACCATTTTCTGCTCTTCCGGAGTCAGCTCCATATTCATCTGCTCCTTCACCGCCTCCACAACCTGCGTCTCGCTCATGGCGGGAACTTCCGGCTTTGGCTCCGCAAATGGCTCCAATGTCAGGGTCGGCGCCTGATTTAACATGGTATCCAGTTCACTCATCTTTATCCTCCATACTGCGTCTTTATTTTATGGTTCTGCCATAAGCCGCAGGTTTCGGCGCAGCGCGAAACCTGTCTGATCATACTATGGCTTACCCCTGTTCGCTCCCTGCCTTTGCATATTCCAGTTCTTTACTGATACTCTCCTTGGTCAATCCTTCCTGGGCCAGCATGGTCTCCAGCACCTGGGCGTCCGTGGTCACATCATACACACGGTTGCGGAACAGATTGTTGAGCAATTCCGTAAACGCCGCATTGATGGTATCCAGCGTCTTTTCGATCTGCGCCTTGGCGGAGAGGATATCCTCCCCCGGCACACTGACCTGGTCAAATTCTTTATAAGCCTCCACCAATTTCAAAGTAGTAGGCAGATAGTAGTCCATTACTCTGTGCATCTGAGACATCTGATCCGGATACTCCCTGACCTTGTCAAATATCTCCTTGAGCAGATTTTCCAGCCGGTACAATTTGGCGGAGATCACCTCGCCTTCTATGGCGTCGTTCATGTCCCTCAGCTTGCGAATGCATTCCATGCCCTCCGCGATCATCTGGTTCAGCTCTGAATCGCGGGCTTTCTGCTCCTGCTCCACGATCTCGCCCGGCGTCATCGGACGTTCCTCCTGCATGGGCAATGCCTGATGCTCCCGCGCCATGCGGGCCCTTTCCGCGTCCTGATACTGCTTATAGATCACGTCATTGAGCATGAGCGTGGTTCCCTGCTCGTCCAGATGTCCGTTGGGAAAGATCCCCAACCGTAACATACGCCGCACATCATGCAGCACAAAGCTTTTACTCTTTTGAATAGCGGCTGCCAATTGGGAGATCTCGGCGTACATTCTGGCTCCGCAGAGCTGGATATAGCGGTCCGCCCGTTTCAGACGGTGATGCTTGGAACACCCCAACTGCACCATGCCAAAGAAGAACAGCAACATAATAGCTCCGGGCAGTATCAGCGGAGCCTCCCAGGCCAGCAGTCCTATCAACAGGAAAAAACCGCCCAATCCCATACCGATACCGCCGAACACTTTGTACAGAACTCCGGCCACACTGCCCACCCGCTTGGTTTTGACCAACGGACCGGGACGCATCCGGACAGGCATGGGCATCTGCCGATAAACCTGGCCGCCGCCCTGACCCGCAAAAGAGCCTCTCCCTGGCTGGCCTCCCTGCCCGCCAAAAGGACCTCTCCCCGGCTGACCGGGTTGGCCTCCCTGAGGGGGCTGCCCCGCCGGTCTTCTGGTGTTCCAGCTGGCGCTGAAATTACCATGCTGCTCCTGCCAGTTCTGCCAGTTTTGTCTCATCTGCTCTTTCTGGCGGTTATGTCTGTCCGTACCCTCGGGACTCCCACCCAGAAAGGTATAATTGGCCTCCCGGATGGCATTGTTCACCGTCTGTCCCACCAGTTCATTCAGATTTTTAAAATCGCCGCTGTTAAGCCCTTCCGCCAATGCGTCACGAAATTGCTCCCCCAGTGCGCTGCTGCCTGTATTCTCACTCATTGATCTGACTCCAAACCTTATGTTTACCGCTGTGACTCGCCCAACTCACTATTCCTTGATCCCATGCGCTTTAGCGCATATTCTGATCAGTAGAGTTAAATGCGGAGCATTTTACTCATTATCCCTTGATTCCATGCGCTTTAGCGCATATTCTAATCAGTAGAGTTAAATGCGGAGCATTTTACTCATTATCCCATATAACATGTCGGTCCGCAAGGGCTTTATAAAATTTTAAGAGGTAGTTTACCGATCCATCTCCGCCACTCTTCCAGTGGACTTGTGCTCCCGAATGATGCCGTCGATCTCCTTCAGATCTGTGGACAGCAGATCTCCGGGAATCGTATTTTTCAGCGCGCTTGTGGCATTGCCGTACTCCAGCGCCCTTTGGTAATCTCCCTCCTTGGACAGCAGGCCGTAAAGTACGCCGGAGATATAGGCGTCGCCGCTGCCAATGCGATCCACCACCTCAATATTTGCATAGGGCGGCTCCTCATAATAGGTGTCGTCCCGGGCACTGTAGATGATAGAGCCAAAAGTATGGCGTTTGGGACTGTGTACCACCCGCTGGGTGGAGGCCACGATGGAGATGGGATACTCCTGTGTAAAACTCTTCATGATCTCCCGGGCGCTGCCCTCCTTCAGGAATGTCAGGCGGGCCGTGTCCTCAGAGCAGAAAAACACGTCCACATAGGGCAGGATGCTCTCGATGCAAGCCTTGGCCTCCGCCCCGGTCCAAAGGTTGCCCCGGAAATTAACGTCAAAGGAGATCAGCGTGCCCTGAGCCTTGAAACGCCGTATCATCTCGATGGCGGTCTCCCGCAGTTGAGGGCCCAGCGCCAGCGTGATCCCGCTGGTATGAAAACAGCGGGCCGCCTGATACAGGCTGTCGTCATAGTCGGCAGTCGTCAGCTTGTTGACGGAGGTATTCTGCCTGTCATATACGATCCTGGGTTTGCGGGGATAGGCGCCGCTCTCGTAATAATATACGCCCAGACGCGCGTCCCTGTCCTGATCATACACCAGATAATCGTCGCTGACGCCGCACAGACGCACACGGTTCTTGATATATGTACCCAGATCGTTGGCCGGCAGCTTGGATATAATACCGCAGCGCAGACCCAGCATGGCCGCGCCGGTGATGGCGTTGAGTTCCGCGCCCCCCGCCTGCTTACCCAGCGTGTCCCCTCTGGTGATCCTCTCATTGTCCGGCGGAGACAGACGCAGCATCAGCTCGCCCAGCGACAGCAGATCAAAATCCTTCTTCATAAGCTTACCCTCCCTCTCGTGATATTCCCATGATATTCTATAGAAGATACCGATATTATTTTAGCACGTTTTCGACACCGGGTAAAGAAGATTTGTCCAGCAATACTTCCATCGCCGCCAGCAATCCCTCCGTGTCCGCCAGCAGTATCTGCGCGTCCTTCTCAATGACATTGCACTTCTTATATTTATAGGTAAAAAACGGATTGCCATAGGCCGTAAAGCGCAATCTGTCACCGTAAGGTCTCATAAACTCCGGTATCCTCTCCGGCGCGATGGGCGCGTCCGGACGGAACGTAAAGACGATCCGCTCATTCTTTCCTTTCAGTTCCGTCATATAGAGCCTGTGAGCCGCCACCCGAATCAGGGCGATCCGCAGCAGATTTTCCACGGACACCGGGATCGCGCCGAAACGGTCCAGCAGTTCGTCCCGCATATCGTCCCGCTCCCGGATATTCTCAATGCCCGCTATGCGCTTGTAAATATCCAGTTTCTGTACTTCATTCACTATATACTCCGGCGGGATAAAGGCGTCCACGTCCAAGTCTACCGTGGTGGTAAAATCCTCCTGTATGGATATACCCTTCCTGCGCTGCACCGCCTCATTGAGCATCTTACAGTACAGCTCATACCCCACCGCCTCCATATGGCCGTGCTGACGCATCCCCAGCAGATTGCCGGCTCCCCGTATCTCCAGATCCCGCATGGCAATCTTGAAACCGCTGCCCAATTCCGTGAATTCCTTTATGGCCGCCAGTCTCTTTTCGGCCACCTCCTTTAACATCTTGTCCCGCTTATACATCAAAAAGGCGTAGGCGGTCCGGTTGGAGCGTCCCACCCGCCCCCGGAGCTGATAGAGCTGAGACAGACCCAGGTTGTCGGAGTCGTGGACGATCATGGTGTTTACATTGGAGATGTCCAGTCCCGTCTCGATGATGGTGGTGGATACCAGCACGTCGATCTCCCCGGCTATGAAATCCACCATGATCTTTTCCAGCTCATTTTCCTTCATCTGCCCGTGGGCGTAAGCTACCGTGGCCTCCGGCACCAGCGCCGCGACCCCCGCCGTGATATCCGCTATACTGTTTACCCTGTTGTAGACATAGAAGACCTGCCCTCCCCGTCCCAGTTCCCGGACGATAGCCTCCCTGACCATCTCCTCATTGTACTCAAGAACATAGGTCTGTATGGGCAGACGCTCGTCCGGCGCCTCCTCCAGGACACTCATATCCCGGATGCCGATCAGACTCATATGGAGAGTGCGGGGGATGGGGGTGGCGGTCAGCGTCAGCACATCCACATTTTCTTTCAGTTTTTTGATCTTCTCCTTGTGCGCCACGCCGAAACGCTGTTCCTCATCGATGATCAGCAGACCCAGATCCTTGTATTTTACGTCCTCCGACAACACCCGGTGCGTGCCGATCACGATATCCACCAGACCCTTTTGCAGTTCGGCGATGGTCTTTCTGATCTCCCCCGGGGTGCGAAACCGGGACAGCAGCTCCACCCGCACCGGAAAGTCCTTCATTCTCTGGGTAAAAGTGTTGTAATGCTGCTGGGCCAGGATCGTGGTGGGCACCAGGTACACCACCTGCTTGCCCTCCTGTACGGCCTTGAAGGCTGCCCGTATGGCAATCTCCGTCTTGCCGTACCCCACGTCTCCGCAGATCAGTCGGTCCATGATCTTGCCGCTCTCCATATCCGCCTTGGTGTCGGTGATGGCTGCCAGCTGATCCTCCGTCTCCTCAAAGGGGAACATCTCTTCAAACTCCCGCTGCCACACCGTATCCTTGCCGTACTGATACCCCTTCGCCTGCTGCCGCGCCGCGTAGAGTTCCACCAGATCCCCCGCCACCTGATCCACTGCTGTGCGCACCTTAGTCTTGGTGCGGTCCCATTCTTTGGTCCCCAGCTTATTCAGTTTCGGCTTGCCGCCCTCCGCCGAGGCATACTTCTGAATCACGTCCAGACCGGTGGCCAGCACATAGAGATTACCGCCGTCCCGGTACTCGATCTTCATATAGTCCTTGACGACTTTTTCCACCTCCACCTTTTCTATGCCCCGGTAGATGCCCAGGCCGTGGGTCTCATGCACCACATAGTCGCCCACCTTCAGCTCCTGGAAATCGTGAATTTTCTGGCCCTGATACAGTTTCTTTTTCTTCTTTTTCTTTTCCGCGCCAAAGATATCCGATTCCGCGATCACCACATATTTGAGCAGGGGATACTCAAAACCTTTGTTCACGTGACCGTAATAGGTCAATACCTCCCCGGGCTGCACTTCCCGAAAAGGGTCCTCCGTGTACACGGCGGTCAGCTCATATTCCCGCAGGTCCTCCGCCAGCCGTTTCGCCCGGGTCCGGGAACCGGACAGCAGCAGCACCCGGTAGCCCTGTCTGCGATAGCGGGACAGATCTTTTACCAGCGCCTCAAAACTGCTGTTATAAGAAGAGACATTGCGGGCGGATACCGTGAAACGGGAGACAGGTTTCAACAGACTGTTCTTCCCGTCCATCGTGGACAGGGATACTACGGCGGACTTGAGACACCGGGCCATGACCTGCTCCCTGCCGTAGAGGATATCCATCTGCCCCGGCAGCACATAGCCCTTTGCCGCCCGCTGTTCCATGCTTTCACGAAACTCCAGTTCCACGGCGTCCGCATGTTCGGCGATTCTGGCCGGTTCGTCCATAAAAAAAACCGTCCGCCCCCCGTTGCCCTCCATCTGCTGCAGCAACTCCGGCAGCGTCAACGTATCCTGATAAAAATACCGGATATAGCTCTCCAGATTCACTCTGGCCTGAAATTCCAGCAATTGTTCCTTCAGCTCTTCCATCTGGGTATGCACCCGGTGCGCGGCCTCCGTGGAAAAGGACTCCCGCAGCTTTTTCTCCTGGACGGCAGCCTCCCGCTCTATGCGTTTCACACCCTCCTTAAGCCGCTCCCCGGTCATGACAAATTCGGTGGCAGGATAGACAGTGACGCTCTCCAGTTTTTCTATGGAGCGCTGACTGAGTACGTCAAAGGAGCGTATGGACTCCACCTGGTCGCCCCACAGTTCGATACGATAGGGATTCTCCTGGGTCAGGTCGAAGATATCCACGATCCCGCCCCGCACCGAAAACTGGCCGCTGCTCTCCACCTGCGCCGCTTTTTCATAGCCCATGTCCACCAGACGTCTGGAAAGCGCCGTCTCGTCCAGCATACCGCCGTTTTCCACGTGCAGAATATCCCTGTCCAGATCCCACTTGACCTGCGGCGTCATCAGGGCCGCAAAAGTGGTGATCAGCGTCAGAGGCTTGTCCTCCGCGATCCGCCGCAGCACGGCCACCCTCTCCCGAGTGAGCTGATTGCCATGGATGTCCGCCTGAAAGAAGATCAGATCCTTGGCGGGATAAAGTCTCACGTTCCTGTCGTAAAAACGGTATTCCTCATATAGCTCCCGCGCCTTCAAGTCACTGTAAGTGACGATCACCTTGTACCGCAGGCCGTCGGAGAGACCGTATATCATATGCAGTTTTTGCGAGTCCACACAGCCGCTGAACGCGATCGGCGTCCTCCCTTTGCGAATATCTTCCCTGGCCTGGTCGTATTCCGCCAATTCCCGCAGGGGCGCTAACAATGCCTGCATCCCATATCCTCCTATTTGAAGTTCCGCATATCCCCTCACGGCACACAGTTTCGGTGATCAACATCCGGCCGCTTAGGGCGTCCGTATATTGATCAGTGCGCCTTACGGGGATTTGCTGTTTTGAAGTTCGTCAGAACTTTATTCCGCATATCCGCTCACAATTGCGGCTTTTTTTTCGTGTTAAATCGGTTCATGGCGCCGTCCGTGTCACCCTGCATGATCATGCGGATCGCCTGCTCCGCCTTGTCAAATATCTCCTCCAACGCCTTCTGCTCCCTGTCTGTAAAATGACCCAGCACATAGTCCTTTAAGTCGTACCCCTGAGGTTTGTCGCTCACTCCCATTCTAATGCGCGTGAAGTCCTCGCATCCCAGGTGCAGAATGATATTTTTCAGTCCGTTGTGTCCCCCGGCGCTGCCCTTTTTGCGGATTCGTAACTGCCCCACATCCAGATTGATATCATCCGACACCACTACCAGCCGGGCCGTCACATCCACCTTGTAATAATCCGTCACTTCCCGAATACTCTCGCCGCTGAGATTCATATAGGTCAGGGGCTTTACCAGAATCACCTTCTGCCCGTCGATATAGCCCTTTCCAATCACCGCTTTGTGTTTCCGCTCCAACATGGCGATCTGATATTTTTTGGCAATATCATCTATGAACTGAAAGCCGATATTATGCCTTGTATTTTCATATTCCCTGCCCGGATTGCCCAGGCCCGCAATAATAAACATCCTTTATCCCTCTTTTCCCATCCGTCCCGGCAACTATGCCTGAGTATCCTAATGATACTCCATAACATACCCTGAATTCAAGCACAAATTCTCATATCCGCTCCGGACAGAAATAAAAGAGGCTGCCCACTCCTGCGACAGCCTCATACCAATACATATAGCATATATGCGAGCTACAGATCAGTCAAACGCTCACTCTTCAAAAACCTCCGGCATAACCAGCGCTTTCTCATAACTCTCCAGAATCACATTCTGAATATGTTCCCGAGTGGCGGAGTTGATGGGATGCGCGATGTCTCTGTGCTCCCCGTCTGCCGACTTCTTGCTGGGCATGGCGATAAACAAGCCCTTGTCCCCCTCGATCACCTTGATATCGTGTACCACGAACGCATCGTCTAAAGTGATTGACACGACAGCCTTCATCTTCCCTTCTTTTGTAATCTTGCGAACCCGTACATCTGTTATCTGCATCAATATAACCCCCTTAGCTAAATGATCCTAATGTACTCCGATTACATGCGCTCCGGCGCATAGTATTTATATAACGTACCTTTCGTTTTTCTCCACTACGATCCGGATTCCGTTCTCTCCCACAAAGCGGGATCCGGCCCGTATCGTGTCACGGCTTTCCACTATGCAGTTTTCAATATAAGTATTGTCGCCTATATAGACGTCGTTGAGGATCACGGAATTCTTGATCACACAGTTGTTGCCTATGTAACTCTTTTTGAATATCACGGAGTTTTCCACCACGCCGTTGACAATACAGCCGCTGGAGATCAGGCTGTTACGAATCTCCGCCCCCGGATTGTACTTGGCAGGCGGCAGGTCGTCCACCTTGGAATAGATATCAGGATACTGTTTGAAAAAATAATCCCTTACCTCCGGTTTCAGGAAATCCATGTTGGTTCCGTAATAGTCCTCCACCGATGCGATATTGCGCCAGTAATCCTTGATCTTGTAAGCATATATCCTCTTCATGTCCTTGTAGCGGATTAATATGTCCCGAACGAAATCGTACCGCTCCTCCTCCATACACCTCTCGATCATCTCGATCAGGTTGCGGCGGCGAATCACATAAATCCCGCAGGAAATGGTATTGCTCTTGGCCTGCAGCGGTTTTTCCTCAAACTCCGTAACACGGAAGTCCTCGTTCATCTTCATCGTGCCGAAACGCTCAATCTCCGTGCCCGGCTCCATATCCCGACACACCACGGTGATATCCGCTTTTTTCTCTATGTGGTACTCCAACAGTTTGTTAAAATCCATCTTGTACACGCCGTCGCCGGAGGCAATGACCACATAGGGTTCGTGGCTGTTTTTCAGCCATGTCAGATTCTGCGCTATGGCGTCCGCCGTGCCCCTGTACCAGTTGCTGTTGTTGACGGTCACTGCGGGCGTGAATACATACAGCCCGCCCTGTTTACGCCCGAAATCCCACCATTTGGAGGAGCTTAAGTGTTCGTTCAGACTTCTGGAATTGTACTGCGTAAACACCGCGACCCTCTGGATATGGGAATTGGACATATTGCTGAGCGTAAAGTCAATGCTCCGGTAGCTCCCGGCCACAGGCATGGCGCAAATCGCCCGTTTCCGTGACAATTCTTTCATTCGGTGGTTATTGCCACCTGCCAAAATGATTCCTATCGCTCTCACTGTTATCTCTCCTCCGCCTTGATCAATGTCCTGCCGCTGGGCAGATAAGCGTCCGGATAATCCGCCGCCGTGGTCTCTCCAGCGATCACTGTATTCTTACCCACGCTGACGCCCTCGGGAATCACGCTCTTTTCTCCCACCGTCACCAGACCGTGATTGTAAATATGAGGAGCAGTGTCATTCTCCGCCTCGTCGCCCACGCCCAGTTTCACGCGGTCGCCGATCCGTACGTTTTCCGCCACGATCGCCTTGTTAATCTCGCATCCCGCGCCGATGGATACGTGATTCATGATAATGGAATCGCGGATGACCGCGCCCGCGCCGATGGTCACGCCGCAGCCGACCACGGAATTGTACACCTGGCCGTAGACATCCGTCCCCTCGCCGATGATACAGCGCTGTACCACGCTGTCCCTGGACATATACTGGGGCGGCAGAATGTCGCTTTTGGTATAGATCTTCCAGTACTCCTCATAGAGATTAAACACAGGCACAATATCGATCAGCTCCATATTGGCCTCCCAATAGGAGTTCAGGGTGCCTACATCCTTCCAGTAACCGTTGAACTCGTAGGCATACAGGGGCGCCCCCTTCTCATGGCAATAGGGAATCACATGCTTGCCAAAATCCAGAGCGGGCTGATCCGCCATATTGAGCAGCGCCTCCTTCAGCGTCTTCCAGTTGAAGATATAGATACCCATGCTGGCCAGATTGCTCCTGGGATGCTCCGGTTTCTCCTCGAAATCAATAATGCGCCGGTTCTCGTCTGTAATCATAATGCCAAAACGACTGGCCTCCTCCATGGGGACCGGCATCACCGCAATGGTGACTTCCGCGTTGTTCGTCTTGTGAAAATCCAGCATCACCTCATAATCCATCTTATAGATATGGTCGCCGGAGAGAATCAGAACATAATCCGGATTAAAGCTTTCCATATAGTCCAGATTCTGAAAGATCGCGTTGGCCGTGCCGGTGTACCACTCGCTGTTGGTGCTCTTCTCATAGGGGGGCAGTACCGTCACACCGCCGATGTTCCGATCCAGATCCCAGGGAATACCGATCCCGATATGCGTATTCAGCCGCAGGGGCTGATACTGGGTCAGTACACCCACCGTGTCCACACCCGAATTGATACAATTGCTCAGAGGGAAATCGATAATGCGATATTTCCCCCCAAAGGCCACCGCAGGCTTGGCCACCTTGGACGTGAGTACTCCCAGGCGGCTGCCCTGCCCTCCCGCAAGCAGCATGGCTATCATTTCCTTTTTGATCATGTCATCACCTCAATCTAGCATAATATACAAGGCGCTCTAAGGCCTCATCTTGTGTATATTATAGCATATCCGTGTAGAGTTGTGAATAATTTTTTACAAAAAAAAGTAAAATTCAGAGGAATTTTCATTCATTTTTAACAGAATTTTGCCTTCATGAAAATGTGTTTGTTTTTTGTACCCACAAAGTATATAATAAGGAATATAATAATCTAGAATATTTTGCAAAAGGAGTTATATACCGTATGTATCAAATAGATTTTGACCACCCCGTTTCCGTTTATTTTGTAGGTATCGGAGGTATCAGCATGAGCGGTCTGGCACAGATCCTGCATCGGGCAGGTTTCTCTGTGTCCGGCTCCGATTGGAAATCCAGCCCCATCACCCAGGCCCTGGAGCAGGCGGGCATACAGGTCTCCTATGGCGAGGATGCCGCCCATATCACGGAGGATATCGACTGCGCCGTGCTGACCAGCGCCGTCCATGAGGATAATCTGGAGTTTACTGCCATACGGCAGAAAAATATTCCCTATCTGTCCAGGGCACAGCTCCTGGGACAGATTATGAAAAACTATGAGATCCCCATCGCCGTCAGCGGTACCCACGGCAAAACCACTACCACTTCCATGCTCGCGGAGATCCTGCTCCACGCGGACACCGATCCCACCCTGTCCATCGGCGGTATCCTGAGATCCATCGGCGGCAATATCCGGGTGGGAAACTCCGGCTACTTTCTGACGGAAGCCTGCGAGTACACCAACAGCTTTCTCAGTTTCTTTCCCAGAATCGGCCTGATCCTGAATGTGGAAGAGGATCATCTGGACTTTTTCAGGGATCTGGCGGATATCCGTGCCTCTTTCAGGCGCTTTGCCCAGCTGCTGCCCCCGGACGGCACTCTGGTCATAAGCGGCGATATTGAACGCTGGCAGGATCTGACGGAGGGCCTGTCCTGCGCCGTGGTTACTTACGGTCACAGCCGGGACTGCGATTACCATGCCGACGAGATCGCCCACGACAGCCGGGGCAATGTTTCTTTTCTGCTGCACAGTCCCCATACAAGACCCCAACGGGTAACTTTACAGGTACCGGGCGACCACAATGTCTACAATGCCGTAGCCGCCATCGCCACGGCGGATCTGCTGGGCATCGAGCGCGAAGATTCTCTGGAGGCGCTGACGGATTTCCGCGGAACGGACCGCCGTTTCGAGTACAAGGGCACCGTGAACGGCGTCACTGTAATAGATGATTATGCGCATCATCCCACAGAAATTACAGCAACTTTGCAGGCGGCGCAAAATTATCCTCACAAAAAGCTGTGGTGCGTGTTCCAGCCCCACACATACAGCCGGACCAAAACCTTTATGAACGAGTTCGCGCAGGCTCTGACGCTGGCGGATCATGTGGTACTCACGGATATCTATGCCGCCCGGGAGAAGGATACGCTGGGAATAAGCTCACGGGATCTGCAGGCTGTTGTACAGAAATCAGGCGGGCAGTGCGACTATTTTCCCTCTTTTGCAGAGGCGGAAAATTTTCTGTTAAAAAATTGCATAAACGGCGACCTGTTGATAACTATGGGAGCCGGGGACGTGCATATAATCGGTGAATCTCTCCTGCAAAAATAGTTATCCACCCTATCCACATTTTTTCCGGGGGCGCATCCGCGAAAAAATGTGGATAGCTGTACAAAAACGGTGGATAATTCCCCCTTTCGGATATGGCGGAGTACCGTTGACTTTTCCTGGAATCCCATCGCGTCGCCGCAATAATTATCCACTGTATCCACCGTTTCCACAATTTATGACCGTAAAAAATGTCGTTTTTCTTTCTGGCAAAATGCCTATTTCTTTTTTGGTTTCCCTGTGCTATACTTACTTCTGCTCGCAGGATAGAATTCAAACCCATACCGCTGTGCAGCCCGGTATTGAATCGTTGATTCCGACGCCGGATTATTGATGGATTGTTGGTGAAATATTAATATAAAGGGATGGTTTTTCATGGCTCGTTTGGCGATTTACAAGGACAATTATATAGAATCGACTGCCGTTTCCAACTGTTTTATTGACGAATATATGAAGGATGCCAATGATGCCCAGCTGAAGATCTATCTGTATCTGCTGCGCATGATACATGCCAATCTGTCATTCAGCGTATCGGACATAGCGGATAAATTCAATCATACGGAGAAGGATGTGCTGCGCGCTCTGCGGTACTGGGAAAAGCATAAACTGCTGACTCTGGATTATGACGGAGACAAAAATCTGGTGGGCATCCACCTGTGCGAGCTGAATCCCGGTGAAAATACTGCCGGCCACGCCGCCGCGGAGCTTGCCCCTGCCCCGACGGTTATGACCGCCGCAGGCTCGGACGGCTCTGTCAGAAGTTTTTCTGCGGCGTCGACCCCCCAGCCCTGCGCCCCAGAACCGGATCCCTATGCCAAACCCACATACACCACCGACCAGCTCCGCGATTTCAAGGAACAGGAAAGCACCGCGCAGTTGCTGTTTGTGGCCCAGGTATATGTGGGGCGGCCGCTGACCGCATCGGATATGAAGACGATCCTTTACTTTTCGGATGTGCTGCGCTTTTCCGACGACCTGATCGATTATCTGATCCAGTACTGCGTAGACCGTGGCAAGAAAGATTTCCGCTATATGGAAAAAGTGGCCGTCAGTTGGGCCCAGCAGGGGATTACTACACCCCGGCAGGCACAGAAGGCCGCCTTAAAATACGATAAATCCGTCTACGCGATTATGAACGAGCTGGGCAAGTCCTCCGCTCCCACCAGCAAGGAGCTGGAATATATCAACCGATGGACAGGAGAATACGGTTTCAGTCAGGATATCATCTTCGAGGCCTGCGAACGCACAGTGCTGGCGGTGGACAAACACCGCTTTGAGTATGCGGAGGGAATCCTGAGCAGCTGGCGGCAGGAAAATGTGCGCCATAAATCCGACATCAGGCGGATAGACGAGCAGCATCAGAAACAGAAAGCCGCTCCCCGCAGCGCCGCCCCCAATAACAGATTCAATCAGTTTAAGCAGAATACATACGATTTTGAGGAACTGGAAAAAGAACTCATCAGCAACTAAGGAGAATCGCCGTGGCATTGACCAAGACACAATATGACACCATAAAGCGCTGCTATGAGGAGAGACAGAACCGTAACATGCGGCTGCTGGATCAGCGCCGACAGCAGGTCTATGCCCGGCTCCCCCAGTATCGGGAGCTGGAGAACGCCGTGGGCGCTGCCTCCCTGGCTCACGCCCGGCAGCTGCTGGACGGGGACGAGACGGCGCTGGACGGATTGAGACAGGAGCTGGCGCAAAATGCTGAACGCCGCCGGGCGCTGCTGGCCCAGGCGGGTTTTCCCCTGGACTATTTGGAGCCTGTTTACGACTGCCCCGACTGCCGGGACACCGGTTATACAGGCAGCGAAAAATGCCACTGTTTCCGCCAGCAGGAGATTACTCTGCTATATGAACAATCCGGCATTCAGGAGATGATCGGCCGGGAGAATTTTGACACCCTTTCCACCGCCTACTATGAGGGGGAGGATCTGCGACGTTTTGAAAACGCCGTCGCCATCAGCCATAAATTCGTGGATGATTTCAAAAAAAGCTACCAAAATTTATTGTTTTATGGTACAGTAGGAACGGGCAAAAGTTTTCTGTCCGGCTGTATCGCCCGGGAACTGCTGTCCCAGGGACAGGCCGTGATCTATTTCAGCGCCTGCGGTCTGTTTGAGACGCTGGCCCGCTACAGCTTTGACGCCAGAGCTAAGGATGCCCTCTACAGTTTTTGCAGAGACCTTTACACCAGCGATCTGGTGATCATAGACGATCTGGGAACGGAAGTGACTAACAGTTTTGTGACTTCGCAGTTATTTTCCCTGCTGAACGAGCGGCATCTGCGGCAAAAGGCTACCATCATTTCCACCAATCTGAACCTGGAGGAAATGCGCGACCGCTATTCCGACCGCATTTTTTCCCGCGTTACCAGCAATTATTCGCTGTGTAAGCTGACCGGACCGGATATTCGTATGTATAAGAAAAGATTTTCAGGAAAGTGAGGATGTCATTCATGCCAAACCGCGAGGAGAAACGCAATCTGGAGACTATTCCCGTAGGTTCTCTGGGGATCATCGCCCTGGAGGGCTGCAAGCTGTTGGGCGATATGGTGGACAAGTATCTGGTCAAATGGAGAACGGAAAGGGAACATGAACATAAGGATTCCCTGGCCTTTTCAGGGTATCAGAGAGACTCCTATCTGCTGAGCGCCAAGGTTCCCCGTTTCGGCTCCGGGGAGGCCAAGGGTATGATCCTGGAGTCCGTTCGAGGCTGCGATCTGTATCTGCTGGTGGACGTCTGCAACTACAGTCTGACCTACTCCCTCTGCGGACATGAGAACCGCATGTCCCCCGACGATCACTACCAGGATCTGAAACGCGTTATAGCCGCCGTGGGCGGCAAGGCCCGGCGCATCACCGTGATCATGCCTTATCTGTACGAGAGCCGCCAACACAAGCGAACTGCCCGCGAATCCCTGGACTGCGCGCTGGCTTTACAGGAGCTGGTGGGCATGGGCGTGGACAATATCATCACCTTTGACGCCCACGATCCCCGTGTGCAGAACGCCATCCCGCTGAACGGCTTTGAGACTGTGCAGCCCGCTTATCAGTTTGTCAAGGGCCTGCTTCGCAATGTGAAGGATCTGCAGATCGACAGCGGTCATATGATGGTTATCAGCCCGGATGAAGGCGGCATGAAACGGGCCATCTATATCGCCAATGTGCTGGGACTGGATATGGGCATGTTCTACAAACGCCGGGACTACACCCGGATAGAGAACGGCCGCAATCCCATTGTTGCCCATGAGTTTCTGGGGTCCAGCGTGGAGGGAAAGGATGTAATCATCATCGACGATATGATCTCTTCCGGGGACAGCATTCTGGAGACCGCCGCCGCCCTGAAACAGCGCAGCGCCGGCAAGATCTTTGTATTTTCCACTTTTGGACTGTTTACCGGCGGGCTGGAGAAATTTGACAGGGCCTATGAGAGCGGCCTGATCAGCAGGATACTGACCACCAACCTGATTTACCAGACGCCGGAGCTTTTGGAGCGGGAATGGTATATCAACTGCGATATGAGCAAATACGTGGCTTACATCATTGATACGCTGAATCACGATTCCTCCATCAGCGATCTGCTCAATCCCAACGAGAGGATACAGAGCATCGTGGCCCGGTATCGGAACGGGGATCTGTAAACAAAATGTATCCCCCGAAAAGCAGAGCTTTGTTTCCTCTGCCTTTCGGGGGTTTTCTTTGTCTTATTCTATACCGAATCAATTTTTAATCCGTTTTTTGTGTCTTCGTTGCAATATTTTTATTGACATTATCCCCGGTGAATTGTATACTGTTTTTGTTGATGGGTTTACAATATAAAATCCCCTACATATCCCATACCCAAGGAGGTTTAAACATGAACACAAAAAAAATCGCTTTGATCGGCCTGATGACTGCTGTAACCTGCGTGCTGGGACCCATTTCCTTTCCCCTGCCCATAAGTCCGGTTCCCATATCTTTGGGAGCTCTGGGGATCCTGCTGGCTACCTGCCTGCTGGGTATGAAATGGGGGACTGTCAGTTGCCTGATCTATCTGCTGCTGGGTCTGGTGGGCCTGCCCGTATTTACCGGTTTTTCCGGCGGCGTGGGCAAGATGTTGGGGCCCACCGGCGGCTACCTGCTGGGCTATATCTTCCTGTCTCTGATCGCAGGTTTTTTTATCAGCAAATGGCCTGCCAAATGGCCTCTTCATCTGGCAGGCATGGTGCTGGGCACGGCGGTCTTGTATCTGTTCGGTACTCTGTGGCTGGGCTACCTGGTAAAACGCCCCTTCGTAGAGGCGCTCTGGATCGGTGTGATCCCCTATATCCCCGCTGACCTGGTCAAGATCGCCATCGCTTTGAGCCTGGGCGGCCTGATCCGCAAACGGCTCGTCAAAGCCGGGCTGACCGTCTAGAGGCAATTTCCGTTCCAGCCCCCTTGTAAGTCCCGGAAAATTGTGTTACACTGTTTTTCGTTGCGGGAGCTTTTCCAAACCGAGTGTTCGAGACCTTCCACTCGTTAAAAAAATACTAAAGGAGATTACAACAATGAAAAACAGTAAAGCACTTTTTGTCGCGCAGGCGGCGGTTATCGCCGCCCTCTATGTGGTACTTACTCTGCTGGCCAACTCTCTGGGCCTGGCCAATTATGCCGTCCAGCTCCGCTTTTCCGAGGCGCTTACCATCTTACCGTTTTTTACCCCGGCAGCCATACCCGGCCTGTTTTTGGGATGTCTGATCAGCAATCTGCTCACCGGCGCCATAGTCTGGGACGTGGTCTTCGGCAGCGTCGCCACGCTGTTGGGCGCCGTGGGCACTTACATGCTGCGGCGCTGCAAATGGCTGGCTCCTCTGCCACCCATCGCCGCCAACACCCTGATCGTGCCTCCGGTGTTATACTTCGCCTACAGAATACCCGGTTCCATCCCTTACTTCATGCTGACCGTGGGAATCGGCGAAGTGCTGTCCTGCGGCATTCTGGGAATGCTGCTGCTCTTTGTCCTGCAAAGATATAAAAAATTCATTTTCCCTGTGACCGACAGGTAATAACAGTCCATAGGCCTGAACTCCCGCAACGCTGTTCTTCCGCCTACTCTTCCACTCTTATATAAGTGATAAAGGGATTGCCGTTCTCTTCCATCCATTCCCGGGTGTCATTCATACCCTTTTTGTACAATCTGCCCGTGGAGGGCTCCATAATCACCACATTGTACTCGTTAAAGCCTGTGAGCAGCACCGCCTCTCCGTCCTGCAGCAGCGCCAGCACAGGAATATCCCGGTTGAGAAAATACAACGTCGTATCCAGGCTGCAGCCTCCCAGATCCAGTATCTGGGCCTGCCCCTCCAGATTTTCCTCCAGAATCATCCGGGCCGACTTGCCTCGGCTGAGCAGGTCCTGGGAGTTTCGCACGATTCCTTCAAAAGACAGTATGGTATCCAGGCATACGGCCAGACTGCTCCTGTCCTCCGTGGCCTCCTGGGCCGTGATCGCCATGATCTGGTTGCGGAGCACCCTGTTTCCCCTGATCCAGATGGTTCTGCCCCCATCGTCCACCACCACCCCGGAGCAGGCGTCGGCCTGTTCTATGGCTTTGGCGGGAGTATAATAGATCCCGGCTATCCGGCCTTTGTCATACACATAGTAGCTCTGCTGTTCGTCGTCCCTGGCCAGCAGGATATCCCTCCCCCCCTCGAACATGACTTCCTTGGGAGTCAAAATCTGCAGGGCCTTCACGTCGATCTCCTCCCGCACCTGGATCTGTACCAGTTTTTCATAGATATCCACCGCAGCCACCACCAGCTGATTTCTGCCCACATCCTGGGTGGTATTGTGCAGAATGTGTTCCTGGGCGGCCTCGGTATAATTGCCGTCTTCCCGGCGCTGCACCCGCTCCAGGATGATCTGATTTTCTTCCACCTGGCAGGACAGCGTATAGATATCCTCCCACTCGTATGCTTTGTACAGCTTGCCAAAGGCATCACGGATACAGACCTGATACATGGGAAAAAGCTGTCTTCCCACCGCGTCGCTCGTCACATCCTGACGTTTTGCCACGCCATAGATGATGTCCTCCCCCATAAATCCCAACGGGCGGGCAATCTCATCCGCTCCCAACTCTATCTGGGTGACCTGTTCCGTTCCCAGGTTCATGATCCGCAGACTCTGCTCCTGCCACCAGACGACGATCTTGTGATTGTTTGAGATGAGCATGGCCTCATCGTCTTCCACCAGTGCAATCCGCTCGCTGACGCGCTCCCTGGTGTTCACCTCATATATACTGTGATCCAGATACAGGTACAGCTTTCCCTCCCGGTTCAGATACAGGAGCCGATCCAGCTCATGTTCCAGAATCTCACCGGATTTTTCGTAGGGAATATACACCAACTCTTCCACGGTATTCTGGTCGCTGTTATAAATGTACAGCTGGATACCCACCTCTCCCTCATGGCGTCCCCGGTTCATATATCCGTATACGGCAAACTGCACGTTATTCCCCTCATCCACATTCAGGATCTTCAGTCTGTACCCCTGATACATATCCCGGTCATCCCACTGCGTCCTGGCGTTCTGGGAACTGTCCTCGTAAAAGGAGAACAGCAACGCCAGCTTATTGGTCGTTACATTGTAGCTGCACAGTCGGCCTGCCGCCTCGAATACCACGATATTGCCATCCTCGCTCTCCACCAGGGCCGTATCTTCTCCCACAATACCCAGCATGATCTTGTCGTTGCCATAGATATCACCTTTTATAGCCGGGATCTGATCCATCGTCCGCTCGAACTCCAACAGATACACCCGCTCCGGCGTATACCTTATGCGGTACAATTCTTCCACCAGATAACAGGTCTGCTCCTTTCCGCTGCCTGTAGCCACCAGGTAATGCAGTTCCATGGAGGCAGTCTGGGTGGCCAGTTCCGTCAGATTGACGGCAGGCTCCGTCAGACGTCGCACTCCCAGATCCCCCCAGGTAATCTGGTTGAAACTGCTGTGGATATCCACCTTATGGAAGGTAGTATTATCCCCCTGGGAGCTGCTCTCCAGATATTTGACCAGCTCCCTGGCCGCCTCCCGGTCAAAGGTCTTCTCGTGAAAATCCTTTACATACGCCAGTTTTTCATATCCGTAAGTATTGTCGCTCCATATGGCCCGGGTATAGTACCAGATCTCTCTCCCCGACTCATCCGTCAGCACCAGCGCCAGAGAGTACTCCGTATCCTTTTCGATCAGATCCTTCAGGGCAGTCTCCACCCTTATAACGCTGCCCGGCTCGTACTCCGTGATCTCGGTATTTTCAATGAGACGGCTGCCGTCTCTGCTCCGCAGTTCCATACGGATCTCCTGCAATCTGACACCGTAGGTTTCGATCTGGAATATCAGCTCTCTGTTTTCACCCAGCTCAGCGATGGGCCCCCGCTGGTAAGCGATATCTCTGGCCTGGGCATACCCATGGAGTTCATTGTAGGCGATGCCTCCCTTTTCCAGTGTGATCACCGGAAAACTGGCTGCCGACACTTCCATGGTCATATTCTGATTGTCATGATTCATGACTCTGCTCGCCACCAATAACGACACTACAAAGGTCAGCAGAAAGATCACCCATTTGATTATCAATTTCTTCATACTCATTGATTCCTATCCAGCAAACGTGCCAGCATGGGATCCACGCCCAGCAGCTCCAACGTCTCCTCCAGGGAGGCTCCTGCCAGCCTTTTTTCCATATGCCGCGATTTTTTTACCGCCCGAATCAAAAGGTTCTTGGGCGTATGTTCCATATCGATAAATTCCAGAATCTGGGTCTCATACCCCTGCTGCTCCAGCAGATTGGCCCGTATGGCGTCTGTGATCAATGCGGACATGCGCTCTTTTATAATCCCGTAGCGCAGCAGCGGCGCCAGGCTTTCACAGTGTATCTGTCCGTTGATCTCATGCTGGCAGCAAGGCACTGCCAAAATCACTTTTGCTCCCCAGTCCACCGCCTTTTGCAGGGCGTAGTCCGTGGCCGTGTCACAGGCATGGAGCGACACCACCATATCCACTTTCCGCTCTCCCGCATAGCTACTGATATCTCCCACTTGAAAACGCAGCTGCTCATAACCGCACCGCAGCGCCAGTTCATTGCAGCGCCGTATCACATCCGCCTTCAGATCCAGGCCCGTAATGTGTATATCCCTGCCCTGCAGCACATGGAGATAATAGTACATGGCAAAGGTCAGATAGGACTTTCCGCAGCCAAAATCAATCACATGGATCATGCCCTCGCCAGGCAGTTGATCCAGAACATCCCGGATAAACTCCAGATAACGATTAATCTGGCGAAATTTGTCATATTTATTTTTCACGATCCTGCCGTCCGGTGTCTGAACGCCCAATCCTACCAGAAAATCCACCGGACAGCCCTCTTTTAAAATATACTCTTTCTCTCTGTTGTGGGAAAGATCCCCCGGGGCATCACAGACAATTTGGCGGGTTTTTACCGTCATCTTTCCCTTTTTGCTGACCAATACGGTGACACTTTTGTCCCGCGAGGTAATCTCGCACTGCCGAAACCGATCCCGCAGCGATTCCTCAATCAGGCGCCCCGTCTCCCGCGCGTCATGGTTTTGATGAAACACCTGTTTGCCCACATATCTGACACTCTGAAACCGCAAACCGTCCTTCAGCATCACCGGGCGGATCTTCAGCTTGTCCCCATATGCCGCGTCCCGGCTGTTGCTCAGAACTGCCTGTACCAGTTTTTCGTCTATGATCTCCTCCAGCAGCCTTCCCAGCTCATCCATTCGGCTCCTCTTTCCGCCCTCTGCAGGCCCAGCGTTTTTCTTTTAACACAGAGCCACGAGAACCTTAGGTTCCCGTGGCTCTGCCTGTTGTAAATCCTGTCAGCTAAAGCTGAAAAATCCTCTTCTGCCGCCTCGGCGGCGTTTATACACTTCATTCATCAGAAGTACAAAGATCAGAGAACGTTTCTGTTCCCAGTTCCCGGCGGCATCTGTCTGTTCCGGATCCTGGCCGTTCTCCTCGCGCCGAAGAATATCGACAACATTGTCTGCCAGCCGCTCCAGCGTGTAGCGGTCAGGATACTCGTCATAGATCACACTGCCTTCATAATCCATCTTATCCAGAATCTCGGCAGTTCTGGTCTGATATCGCCGCACCGCTGCCGGATACAGCTGTCTGAAATATTCCAGATCACGCAGCACGTCCGTGTCCTGCCGTCCATACAGGGTCGCATTCTCATAACCCGCTGTCGGATATGTCATATAAAAAGGTAAAATCCTGCGTTCAAAATCCATGCCTGTGATACCTTTTCTTTTTCTATAACATATGCAGCCGCCACATCGGCCGTTACCGGCTTTCACGGCTCCCCGGACGACTTACTTTATTGCCTGTATACGAGCCATGGCCCGCAGCAGAGCTGTCTCCGCCCTGGCCAGATCCGTGTCGCTGGTATGTTCGTGGATGCGCTCGCGGGCACGTTCCAATGCAGCCTCGGCCCTGGCGACGTCAATTTCACCCGGCCACTCGATAATCTCCGCCAAAACAGTAACCTGGTCCGGAAGGATCTCCACAAACCCCGCATGCAGGGCCGCGACTTTTTCCCCCTCCGGCTCCGTGATGGTGAGTATTCCGGGTTTCACGATCACCGTCATGGGCAGATGCCCCGGCAGCACGCCGATCTCTCCCTCAGAGGTGTTCAGCTCCACCATTTCCGCCTCTCCCTCATAGAACACTCTGTTTGGCGTAATAATCTTTAATGTCAAGCATTTATTTTCTGCCATGGAAACCGCCTTTCCCTATTTCACTTTGGCCAGTACATCGTCAATACTGCCGGCGTTCAGGAAATAGCTCTCCGGGATATCGTCGTGTTTGCCTTCCAGTATCTCCTTAAATCCCTGAATGGTCTCGTTGATCGGCACGTATTTTCCTTCCAGACCTGTGAACTGACCGGCCACGAAAAAGGGCTGAGACAGGAATCTCTGTACCTTACGGGCACGGGATACCACCAGCTTATCGTCCTCAGACAGTTCATCCATACCCAGGATGGCGATAATATCCTGCAGCTCCTTATATCTCTGCAAGATTTCCTGCACGCCGCGGGCCACCTTATAATGCTCCTCACCCACAATGCGGGGATCCAGAATGCGGGAGGTGGACTCCAGCGGATCCACCGCGGGGTAGATACCCAGCTCCACTATGGAACGGGACAGCACGGTCGTGGCGTCCAGATGGGCAAAAGTCGTAGCGGGCGCCGGGTCCGTCAGGTCATCCGCAGGCACATATACGGCCTGTACGGAAGTGATGGAACCGCTTTTCGTGGAAGTGATACGCTCCTGCAAGGCGCCCATCTCCGTCTGCAGCGTGGGCTGATACCCCACCGCGGAGGGCATACGGCCCAACAGTGCGGACACCTCGCTGCCTGCCTGTGTAAAACGGAATATATTGTCAATAAACAGCAGTACGTCCTTACCGCCCTTGTCACGGAAATATTCCGCCATGGTCAAACCGGTCAGGCCCACTCTCATTCTCGCTCCGGGGGGCTCGTTCATCTGACCGAATACCATGGTGGTCTTGTCGATAACTCCCGACTCGCTCATCTCATGGTACAGGTCGTTACCCTCACGGGTACGCTCGCCTACGCCGGTAAATACGGAGTATCCGCCATGCTCTGTAGCGATATTGCGGATCAGCTCCTGGATCAGCACTGTCTTGCCTACGCCTGCGCCGCCGAACAGGCCGATCTTACCGCCCTTCTGGTAGGGGCACAGCAGATCCACCACCTTGATGCCGGTCTCCAGCAATTCGGTTTCCGTGGACTGCTCCTCAAAATCCGGCGCGGCCCTGTGAATGGGTTCATAAGATACCCCTTCCGGCGCCGGTTTGTTGTCAATGGGTTTACCCAGTACATTGAAAATACGTCCCAGCGTATTCTCTCCAACAGGCACTGTGATCGGCGCACCCGTGGCGATGGCTTCCATGCCTCTCACCAGGCCGTCGGTCGTGCCCATGGCGATACATCTCACCGTGTCGTCACCAAGATGCTGAGATACTTCCACCGTCAGTTCGCTGTCCTTACCGGGGATAACGATGGCCTCGTTAATCTCCGGCAGCCGCCCCTCACTGAATCGGATATCCAGCACCGCGCCAATGATCTGGGTAATCCTTCCTTTATTTTGTCCTGTCATATAAACCTCCATGCATATCGCGGATTTGCCCGCAATATTGCTCTAATTGAATATTGCCCTCATAGAAATTCCCGCATGGACAAAGGCTATGAGATCGCCTCCGCCCCTGCTATGATCTCCGTCAGTTCCTGCGTAATGGAACCCTGACGGGCCCTGTTGTATTTCAGCGTCAAATCACTTATCATTTCTTCCGCATTGCTGGTCGCATTATCCATTGCCTGCATTCGCGCCCCGTTCTCACTGGCCACGGCCTCCATCAGTCCGCCGTAGATCAGGCTGGTCACATATTTGGGTATGATCATCTCCAGAGCCTCTTCATCCTCTGCCTCAAAGTTCATGGGCACTTCCGGCTCTTCCTCGCTCTGGATTTCCTGCTCTACCGGCAGCAATTTCAGCAGCGTGGGGATATGACTCACCGTATTTTTAAACGAGGTGTAGGCAAGATAAATCTCTCCCACTTCTCCGTCCGCATAGGCTTTCAGCAGTTCATTGCACAGCAGCATGGCGTCCGGATACGCAGGTTCCTCCACCACGTCGGACATATCCAGCCGCACCTCGTAGCCTTCTCTTACAAAGGCATCCTTGCCCTTGCGGCCCACGGCATAGATCAATATATCCTCTTTATTCCAGCCCTCATGGCGGGTCACCAGTTTCACAATGTTGGAGTTGTATCCTCCCGCCAGTCCTCTGTTGGAGGATATTACCACCACTGCCTTTTTACCGGAGCCGCCGGACTGTAAATATCTGTGCTGCAGGCTGCCTACCCTTTTCAGGATACGGTTCACAGTCTGATACATGCAATTAAAATATGCCTTGGAATTCTCGGCGCTGGCTCTTGCCCTTTGCAATTTTACGGTAGAAACGAGTTTCATGGCCTTGGTGATCTGCTGGGTACTCTGTATACTCCCCTTGCGACGCTTGATATCGCGCATCGATGCCATATATACTCCTTTCCGCGTATCGCAGACTCAGCCTGCGATCGCTGGGTTTTACTTAAACTGCGCCTTAAATTCTTTGATGGCCTTGACCAGCAATTCTTCGGTCTGCTGGGAAATCACTTTCTCCTCCGCGATCGCCCGGGGAATCTCCGCATATCTGGTATCCAGGAACTCAAACAGTTCCTTCTCGAAACGGGTAATCGCATCCACAGGCACATCCAGCAGATACTTGTTCGTAGCCGCATAGATGATGATAACCTGATACTGCACCGCCATGGGCTGATACTGGGGCTGTTTCAATACCTCCTTGATCCGCTCGCCCTGAGCCAGTTTCTCCTTGGTATCGGCATCCAGCTCGGAACCGAACTGAGAGAACGCCGCCAGCTCGCGGTACTGGGCCAGCTCCACACGGATAGGGGCCGCGATCTTCTTCATGGCTTTGATCTGCGCAGCGCCGCCCACACGGGAAACGGACAGACCCGCGTTTACAGCCGGGCGGAAACCTGCATTGAACATCTCCGTCTCCAGATAAATCTGGCCGTCGGTGATGGATATTACATTGGTGGGAATATAAGCCGACACATCGCCCGCCTGGGTCTCGATAATGGGCAGTGCCGTCAGAGAACCGCCGCCGTACTCCTCGCTCATGCGCGCCGCGCGCTCCAGCAGTCTGGAATGCAGATAGAATACGTCACCGGGGTATGCCTCACGTCCGGGGGGACGGCGAAGCAGCAGGGAGAGTGTACGGTACGCCGTGGCATGTTTGCTCAGGTCGTCATATACCACCAACACGTCCTCGCCGTTCTCCATCCACTCCTCGCCGATGGCACAGCCGGCATAAGGGGCGATGTACTGCAGCGGCGCCAGATCGCTGGCAGTGGATACCACTACGGTGGTATACTGCATGGCTCCGTACTCCTCCAGCGTCTTTACAATATTGGCCACGGTGGAAGCCTTCTGACCGATGGCCACATAAACGCATTTTACTTTCTGCCCCTTCTGGTTGATGATGGTATCCAGGGCTATGGCCGTCTTACCGGTCTGACGGTCACCGATGATCAGCTCACGCTGACCTCTTCCGATGGGCACCATGGCATCGATGGCCTTGATACCTGTCTGCAGCGGAGTATCCACGGATTTTCTGGTGATAACGCCGCTTGCCACTCTCTCGATCTTACGATATCTGTCGTTCTGTACCGGGCCCTTGCCGTCAATGGGCTGCCCCAGCGCGTTCACGACACGTCCCAGCATGGCGTCGCCCACCGGAACCTCCACTACCCTGCCGGTAGTCTTAACCGTATCGCCTTCGTTAATGTTTTTATGACTGCCAAGGAGTACCGCACCCACGTTGTCTTCTTCCAGGTTCATCACCATGCCGTATACTTCGCCGGGAAATTCCAGCAGCTCGCCCTGCATGGCGTTCTCCAGACCGTGTACACGGGCGATGCCGTCCGCCACCTGAATGACCGTACCCACATCAGATACATTAAGCTCAGACGCATACCGCTTAATCTGTTCCTTGATCACGGAACTTATTTCTTCTGGTCTCAAATTCATAGGTTGGTTCGCACCTTTCTTCCGGTTGGTTTTATCCCAACTGGATCTGTAATAATTCTTTCTTCATCTCCGCCAGCTTTGTGCGGATACTGCTGTCCACAACTCTGTCCTTGATACGGATCACCATGCCGCCGATCAGCGAAGGATCCACCGCATAGTGCATCTCCATGGTCAGGTAGGGAGTAGTGGCAAGCAGTCTGTTCTGTATGTCCGCCTTGCGGATCTCGGACAGCTCCATCGGCGTGGTCACATAGGCCGTCCCGATCTTTTTTTCCTCTTTTACCTTGTCGGTAAAGTACCGGAAAACAGCCTGCAGCTGGCCGTATCTCTCTTTCGTGAGGATCAGTTCCAGAAAACCCGTCATCTCACGGCTGATTTTTCCCCCAAACGCGCCTTTCATGATCTCCACCTTTTCCTGCTTGGTGATCTTGGGGTGTTTCATCAGTCTGTCCCACTCCGGATTCTGTTTCAGTACAGTCTGTATGAGGTTTACCTCATCCAGAAACGCATCCACCTGATTGGTTTCCACAGCAGTCTGGAACAGAGCCTCTCCGTATGTCTGTTCCACTAGCTTAGCCATGTATTATCACCTATCTCCTTCAGAGTCTCGTTCACCAGACTGTCCTGGATATCCGCGTTCATGGAAACCGACACAGCCTTGCCGGCCATCATGGCGGCAATACCTATCATCTCCCGTTTCACTTCGTCCGCCATCTTCTGTTTCTCCAGCTGGGCTTCCGTGCGGGCTCTCTCCATGATCCTCGCCGCCTCTTCCCTGGCTTTGGCTACGATCTCATTCTCGTTTTCCAGCGCGCGCTTGCGGGCATCGCTGAGGATCTCTTCCGCTTCCTTATTGATATCCCTGATCCTGGCCTCATACTCTTCTTTCAGTCCGGCCGCCTGCTCCATATTGCTTTTGGCGTCATCCAGCTCGTTTTTGATCTTGTTCTGCCGATCCTGCAGCATCTTCCTGGCAGGATTGAAAAGGAAATAACTCAGCGCCAGAAACAGTACAAAGATTGCGATGATCATCAGCAGTGAGTCTGCCAGCAGCTGAAAGTCCAAATCAAAGAGTCTTTCCATAGGCTCCTGAGCCGTTAAAAGTATCATTCTCTGCCTCCTTTCTTCTTCACGCCGTATCCGGCGCAGATTTTGATCATTATAGAGGCTTATTTACCTAACGGCTTAACGAAGAGCAGCAGCATGGCAATCAGCAGACCGTACAGACCCGTGGTCTCGGCCACAGCCTGGCCAAGCAGCATGGTGGAAGTGACGGCGGACTTGGCGCCCGGGTTGCGTCCCACTGCCGCCGCGGCATGACCGGCGGCAATACCCTGTCCTACACCAGGTCCGATACCGGCGATAACCGCCAGACCCGCGCCAATCGCAGAACATCCTAAAATAAATTCAGTGTTAAATTCCATAATTCATTCCTCCTGTTTTGTCCTTTTTATTTAGTTTTCGCTGCCGATGGCATTGTTGATGTATGTCATCGTCAGCATACAGAATACATAGGTTTGAATTGCTCCGGAGAACAAGTCAAAATACACATGCAGCGCCGCGGGCCATATGACGGCAAACCATTTCAGCAGCCCATATACCAGCGCCATCATCACCGTGCCCGAAAGCACATTGGCGAACAGACGCAGGGACAGGGACACCGGCACGGCGATCTCGCTGATCAGATTGATCGGAAACCAGATGGGCAGCCACGGCGGCAGCGGAGAACACATATCCACCCAGATATCCTTCAGTTTCTGGTACTTGAACTGATTAAAATGGATCAGCACAAAAGTGAGGATACCCAGCGGAAGTGTCACGCCATAGTCCGCGGTGGGCGGACGCAGTCCCAGCAGACCCGATATATTGGACAGCAGAATAAAGATGAATACCGTTCCAATATAATTGTAAAATCTGGGGGCGTTTTTTCCCATGGGGCCATCCACTACGCCGTCAAGTTTCTCCACGATCAGCTCCACCACATTCTGAAAACCGGAAGGCACTTCCGTAGCCTTCTTCATGGCCCGGTTCGCGGCGATGGCAAAGCCGATTATGATCAGCATGACGATCAGGATGCACACATGCGATGTTGTTATCCACACCTCATGACCGAAAAAACTGTATTGAAACAGGCCGTGGATCATAAAATCGATCTCGTCGGCAGAGGATAACACAGGTCCTATTTGCATACTCTCACCTCCCTCTCACCAATATGTCTTCACAAAGACGGCGCCCTTACTGCTGCGGCTCGGGCTCCGTCTCCTCCGGCAGCGCTTCGGGTACCGGATCGGTCTCGTGAAAGAACATATTGCATAATTTATGGGTAAACGGCTGCATATACGCCGCTACTTTCATCATCATATATCCCAGATAGATCACCAGTGGATTCAGCAGATCCGTGACCATGACAATCCCCAGAACAATGAGCAGCGCCGCATAGCGCAGCATACTGCCCGCTACCATCGCCTTGGCCGCTCCGTCCCCGAGATCCAGCGCTCTGTCAATGGTTCTGTACATGTGCCAGGAACCCAGCAATGAAAGCGCTATCCCCAGCCATAGGGCAAGCGCGTAGGATACCTTTTGACTCACCAGCCACATACCGATCAACTGGCAGACCACGCCGCAGGCCAGTATGCCCAAATCCAGCTCCAACAAGGCTCGATTCATCTCTCTCAATCTGTTGATCATTCCACTCCTGTCTGCCCCTCCGGCAGCGTCTGACCCTTTAAAGCTCACACCAAAACTAAGATTGCCCATCCTCGTTTTTCTTCCCTTCGCCCGTCTCCCGGCCTCCGGGCTTTTCCTCATAGACCGACTTAGCCATTCGCCAGATATTCTGGAATCCGGCAATGGCTCCGATAAAAAAGAACAGCACCATACAAAAGGATGTGTTCAATTTGCGATCCAGCAGGATCCCCAGCCAGGACATGATGCCGATGGGAACCAGCATATTGATTCCGAACTGCATAATCAGAACCAGCGCGCGGTATACGCTCTTCTTATCCTGTTTGTCTTTTCTCTCATAGGGCGGTTTTTTACTCATTTCATTATTATATATAAATTTTGACAAAAAGTCCAGTCTCCATAGTGGATATCCCATGAAAAATCTATAAATTTTTCCAGAAAATAAAGTTGACTTCCGCACGCGGACCATGTAGTATCATTGTTAATAGACACCCGATCTTTTTCTGTCAATGAGAGGAGGCTACATGAGCGAACTACAACTGTACCGCAAACGTCTGATTCCCGCCGAGTGTATTTTGTTAAAAGACGATACCGTCGTAAAGCAGACGGAAGATATTGTGATTACCTCCTGGAAAACCTTGAATCCCAAGATCTCGTTCAGTCACGGCTGCTCCTGTTATTTTCTGAAGGAGGGTTTCAAGATCAGTAAATTCTACCGCCAGGATAATTCTCTGCTGTACTGGTACTGCGATATAGTAGAGTATACCCATGACGAACAGACGCATACGCTGATCGCCACAGATCTGCTGGCCGATGTGATCGTGTATCCCGACGGACGCGCTAAGGTGGTGGATCTGAATGAACTGGCCCAGGCCTTTGAAACAGGCCTTTTGACCGCCGCACAGCTCTGCAACGCTCTGCGGCAGCTGGATCATCTGCTCTCTTACATATATAGAGATAAATTTGATCAACTGCAGGCGCAGATAGAAAGCCTCGGACTATAACGTCTGGGGCCTTATATTTTAATAGAAAATATGTCCTCCTATGGAGATGCCGGTCAGGCCTTCTATGGGCGTACGGAAATACACGCAGTTGCCCACGTTGCTCATGCCGGACATGGCTTCCTCCGCCGCCCTGTAGCAGTCGGCATTGGCCTTGTTGTTCGCCAGCGCCAGTTCCAGTCTGCCGCTTCCCACCGGCGAAAACTGCCTTCTCTGATAGATCACGCCCACCATCGTATCGGGATAGACGCTGCTGAGCATCCGGTTGATTACCACTGCGCCCACCGCCAGCTTTCCCTCATAGGGCTCTCCTCCCGCTTCACAGTAGATCAGATTGGCCAGCAGCTGGAGATCCGCATCCGCAAACGTCACCTCCGAGATATTGCGCCAGGTGGCGTTGGCCGCCCGCTGGGACATGGCAATCTCCTGCTGCAATTTCCGTTTCAGGGCCTCCAGATCCTCCTCCACCTTTTTGAGATTGGCCTCATATGCTCTGGCCTCCTCCTCTGCGTCAGAAATCTGGTCCGCATAGTCCGCCATGCGGTTACTGGTCTGGCTGATCAGACCGGCCACGCGGCTCTTGTCCGCCTCGGCCTGTACCTTCAGATAATCCAGCGTTTCTTTCTCCTGCTGCAGTCGAACTTCCTCGGATTCAATAAATTCCCGGGTCTCAATGATCTGATCCAGCATCTCGTCGTCCGCCCGGGCAACGCTCTCCGTGTAAGTGGACGCGTTCAGAAATCTGGCGAAACTGTCCCAGTTGAAAAAGATATCCAGCAGACTTTCCTGCCCTCTCTCATAGGCATACTGTATCCGCTTTTCCATGCAGTCGTACTGCCATGCCTCTCTCTCCCTGGCCTCCGCAAGCGCCTGCACCGTATCGGCTATCTCCTGCTCCTTGTCGCGAATCTGCGCCTCCAGCTCCGCCAGATGGTCGCTGACCGCCGTCAACTGCTCGTTCAGCTCGTTCAGTTGCTGCCGCAGGCTCTTCTGCTCGCCTTTCAGTCCGCTGATCTCCTGCTTGCTGGCGTCGATCTGGTCCTCGATCTGATCCTTTTCGTTCTCCTTGTCTGCGATCTCCTGTCTGGTGGAACTGGTGGCATGGGAAGTAAACGGCACACCGGAGAATAACAGCGCCGCCGCCGTCAGATAAACAATCTTCCTTTTTAATCCTCTCTTACGGTCTGTTTTCATATGCTCTACAGTTCCAGTTCCACTTTTTTGCCGGTCCTGCGATAGGGAATATACTCCACCCCAGCCGCGTCAAACATCCTCTTGGACGCTATATTAGAGGGCTGTCCGTCGTATTTGTCGCTGGCATACACCACCGTCTTTATGCCCGCCTGTATGATAGCCTTGGCACACTCGTTGCAGGGGAACAATGACACATACAGTTTGGTTCCCTCCAGGGAGCCGCCCCTGTAATTCAGGATCGCGTTGAGTTCGCTGTGGGTCACAAAGGGATACTTGGTATCCAGCTCACAGGCCCCCTCCCTGGCCCAGGGAAAACTCTCATCCGCGCAGCCGTTGGGGAACCCGTTATAGCCCATGGACAGAATCTTGTTCTCCCGGCTGACAATGCAGGCTCCCACCTGGGTACTGGGATCTTTGGAGCGCATACCCGACAGCTGGGCTACCCCCATAAAGTACTCGTCCCAGCTGATATAGTCTTCTCGCTTTCCGCTCATAGCTTTTCCTCTTATCCGGCGCTTATCTGGTGCCGAAGATACGGTCTCCCGCGTCGCCAAGACCGGGCACGATATAGCCGTGATCGTTCAGTTTCTCATCCAGCGCGCCGATATACATATCCACGTCGGGATGCTCCTTTTTCATCAGTTCCACGCCCTCGGGAGCGGCAATGATGCACATGAAATGGATATTTTTACAGCCCTTGTCCTTCAGCATCTGGATAGCCGCCACGGAAGAGCCGCCGGTAGCCAGCATGGGATCCACCACGAACACTTCTCTCTCGGCGCAGTCGGCAGGAAGCTTGCAGTAATACTCCACCGGTTTCAAAGTCTCGGGATCCCGGTACAGGCCGATATGCCCCACCTTTGCCGCAGGAATCAGATTCAGCATGCCGTCCACCATGCCCAGTCCGGCCCGCAGGATGGGAACGATCGCCATCTTCTTGCCTCTGAGTTCTTTTACTGTGGCGGCGCAGATCGGCGTCTCAATCTGCACCTCATCCAGAGAGAGATCCCTGGTGGCTTCATAGCAGATCAGCATGGCGATCTCGCTGATAGTCTGCCTGAAATCCTTGGTGCCCGTCTCTGTTCTCCGGATAAATCCAATCTTGTGCTGGATCAAGGGATGATCCATGATCACTACTTTTGCCATCTTTTTGTCCTCCATTACAATTCCGCCTCTGCCTTGCCGTTTGATCCTCTTCTGTTCCGCCGCGGCCCTACCCCAGCATGTCCACTCTTCGCCTGTGTTTCTCCTCCCCGGAAAAAGGGGTGTTTAAAAAGGTTTCCACAATATCCAGCGCCAGATTGTCACCGATCATCCCGCCGCCCATAGCCAGTACATTGGCGTCGTTGTGAAGACGGGTCATTCTGGCCGACAGAGTATCCGAGCACAGCGCGCAACGTACCCCCGGCACCTTGTTGGCGGCAATACTGATGCCTATGCCGGTGGTGCAGATCACGATGCCCTTCTCGCAGCTGCCGTCGGCCACCGCCTGGGCCACCGCCCTGCCGTAAACCGGATAATCCACGGAGGACTTACTGTTACATCCCATATCCTGAAAGGGAATCTGTTTTTCCTCCAGATACTGGATCACTCTCTGTTTCAGATTGTAACCTCCGTGGTCGCTTCCTATCGCTATCATACATACTCCTTTCCGCGCGCCGGATACCGGACACGCCAAAACATCTGTTTCTGCCTTATATGTCAGGAGACTGCCGCTCCCGGTTACCGACCGGCGTCACTACTCTGTGCCCCGCCGCTTTCAGCAGGCGGTTCATGATGGCCTGTCCCAGACCCATGGTGTCAAAACACTCCGAATATATACGTGTCACCTGTTCGTCGTCAAAGCGGCGCAGAATGCCGTACAAATGTCGGGCTATGCTCTCCTCGTCCTGACGGCTGCCCAGGCTGCATACCAAATCCGCCTGATACTCCGGCAGCGACTCATCTGTACCGATAACACCCACTTTGTGCCCCTGCGCCCGCTCCCGCGCGGCCTGGGCATTGATATAGCCGACCACCTCCGCAACCTGTCCGGAGACGATCGTCATCTCCCCCCGGGGAGCATAGTGCCTGTACTTCATGCCTGGCGCCCGGGGAGCCTGTCCGCTGTCGGCGGTGAGGATCGTCTGGTCCAGGCTGACCTCTCCCAACACCTGCGAGAGCATCTCCCGAGTGATATATCCGGGGCGCAGAATCTGCGGGGGATCCACCGTCAGATCCACGATCGTGGACTCCAGCCCGATCTCCCCGTCTCCCCCGTCAATGATCATGTCTATCCTTCCCGCCATATCCTCTATTACATATCGGGCTGATGTAGGGCTGGGCCTGCCGGAAAGGTTGGCGCTGGGCGCCGCTATATATCCTCCGCCGCAGGCGATCAGCCTGCGCGCCACCGGGTGAGAGGGCATCCGAACCGCCACTGTCTCCAATCCTCCGGTGGTTTCTTTCGGCACTTTCTCCGCCCGGGGCAGCACCATCGTCAACGGTCCCGGCCAGAACGCCCGCCCCAACCGACGGGCCGCCTCGGGCACCTGCCCGGCCACATCTTCCATGTCCTCCAAGCGGGCAATATGGACAATCAAGGGATTGTCCGAAGGTCTGCCCTTGGCAGCATATATCTTCCGTGCGGACGCAGGGTTTAACGCGTCCCCTCCCAAGCCGTATACCGTCTCCGTGGGAAAGGCCACCAGACCTCCGCCGCGCAATATCTCACCGGCCTCCCGCAGGGTCTGTTCTTCCGTCTCGGAAAAAACGTCTCCCTGCCCCTTTATCGTTACAATCTTCGTGTTCATCATATTATACCTTGATTCTGTGCGCTTTAGCGCACACTTTAATCAGTAGAGTTAAACGCGGAGCGTTTTACTCATTATACCTTGATTTCATGCGCTTTGGCACACATTTCATGGATATCATACCACACTTTACGCGATTTGTCTAATCGTGCGCCTGTCGGCTTTCGCGCCGCTATTTTTCGGTCTCCGCCAGATACTGCAATATACCCATATGTATAGCCCAGGCCACTCTGTCCTGATATTCCTCCTGGCCCAGCAGCTTTGCCTCCGTCTGATTGGAGAGAAAACCGCACTCCACGATGACAATGGGAATATTCGTCTTTTTCAGCAGATAATAGCTGTCGTTGGCCTTGATCTGCCGGTGATTCTCCGGATCCAGCTTTTCCACCAGCTGGCTTTGCAGCAGCTGCGCCAGCAGTTGTCCGTCCCTGCTGTTTTCATAGTAGAACACCTGCGCGCCGTGTACATATTCCTCCGGATAACTGTTCTGGTGAATACTGACGGTGATAGCGGGCGCGGTCTCCTCGATCAGCGCGACTCTCCTTTTCATGTCCTGCACCTTTTTATTGGAAGCGCCGCTGTCGTACAGGCCGTTCTCATCCTCCCTGGTCATAACCACCCGAATCCCCTGCGCCTCCAGATATTGCCGCACTTTAAGGGCAATGCTCAGATTCACGTCTTTTTCCAGCAGCTGATTGACGCCTATTTTTCCCGGATCATCTCCCCCGTGTCCCGCATCGATCACCACGCATATCTGACTCTGGGCGCCGTCCTCGGTATTCTCCACATTTCTCCCATTTACAAGCACCGCCGCGCCGCGGGCCACATACAGCATGGACATGACCAGCAAAGCGCCCAGGGCCAGCGAAAAGATCTTTTCCATCCGCTCTTTCATATTGATAATACATCCCGTTTTGAGTACTGTCTCTTCTTTATTATCAATATATGTCTCCCTGTCAGTCCGTATACCTGGGGATCATCGGGTGTTCACATAGGTGTTTATCAGCTCCCATGCCTCCGGCGTACCGTAGCTGATCTGCCATACGGCCACGCCGCCGATATCTTTGTTCTGCATCACATTCAGTTTTACCTGAATGGATTCTTCCGTCTCAGCCCACAGCTTGTGAGTCTTGGCGCCGCTCTGCCACTCTGCGTACAGCTGGGAAGTCTCCTCGTCCCAGACAGCCTCCACCCCGATCCGCTGCAGATAGTCTTTGGTATTGGACAGCAGCAGATACTCGTCCGTCACCGTGGCTCCGTCTATCGTCCACAGGATCGTGTAAAAAGGCAGGGCATTGATAACCTTTTCCCTGGGCACCTGCTCCAGAGTGCGGTCTATGCCGTCGCTGACATAGCCGATACTGGCCACCGAGCCGGGTTCTCCGCTGCCGTGCCAGTGCTCGTCATAGCCCATGATGATCACATAGTCGGCCACCTTCCCCTGCACATCCCTGCGATAGTGATCGTTAAAGCTGTAGGGGACATAGTTGTCAAAAGACAGGATCAGTCCTCCTTTTCGGCAGGCGATGGACAGTTCCCGTATAAACTGGGCATAATGGTCACTGCACTCCTTCGTCACCTTTTCAAAGTCGATATTGATACCGTCCAGATCCAGGCTCAGCGCCTCCTGCACGATATTGTCGATCAGTCTGCCCCTTATCGCGGTGGACGACAGAATCTGATAGTCATTGATGCCCGCCTGGTTTACATTATTATAGTTGAAATCGTCCAGCACTCCCCAGACTTGCAGCCCCAGGCCGTGAGCCCGCTCCACATAAGAGCTGCTGGCAAAACTCTGGAAATTCCCCTCATTGTCGCTCAGGCTGAACCAGGTGGGAGCGATCACATTCATACCGCGGGTGCCCGCCACCATGCTTTCCAGGGTATCGTTGCCTCCCACACCCCCAATGGAATGCCAACCCATGCTCACTTTGCCGGGAAGGCGCAGGGAACTGTACTCCGGCTCCACATAGTCGGTCACAGGTATCTCCCGGACTTCCGACAGGTTTGTGAGCAGCTTATTTTCCACATATCCGATATATCCGTCCTCCGTGCGCACCTTGCTCCAGGTCTCCATCTGCTCCAGCACTTTGACCCGGCTGCCCGCCGGCACGTCCCACAGAATCTCGCTCTTAATACCCCCTTTTACGCGCGCCGCCGTGTCCTTTGTGACCACGGCCTCCGTAGCGGTTCCCCACTCGGTATAGATCTGCACATGGCACTGGGCGTACTGCAAAGTCATATTGCTGTAACGCTGTATATAGTCCGCGGCGATATAGACTTGTCCGCCCTCCTCATAGGCGATCACATAGCCCATGTCCTCGCTGCCGCTCTCCCGCTCCTCCACGGTGGAGCCCAGTTTCACCCGCACTACCTCCAGGGGCAGCGCGTACAGCAGCATCCCCTCCGTCCGGTCCGCATAAAAGGTATCATTAAAATACTGATGAACCATATCCATGGGAAAATAGCACTTTCCGTCCTTGAGCGGCGCCGGCTGCTCCAGTCTCTCATCCTGCAGATATACAGCCACCCAGCTGCCTTCCTGCTCCGCCGTCAGACCGTAATACTCCGCCAGATCTACTCTCTCTCTGGAGTAGGAGTACTTTTCCACCAGCATACCGACAAGCGTCACCGCGCCGATCACTATGATCAGCAGTATTGCAATGATTACCGGAATCGCCTTTTTCATATAGTTTTGTACCTTTCCCTTCCTGAAAACACTGAATACATTTACTATACATACCAGCGAAAGGGAAAACTCCCTTTTCGCCGATATGTAATAGTATACCAAACTATTCCGACAACGTCATCACCTATTTTGACAAAATACGGCAGAACGTCATATTATTTTTTGCAGCTGTTTTTGATAGAGAGGCACTCTTCCCGCATACAATCGTTCCGCATGGCGCCAAAGCGCTGATCCACGGCTTACTGTGGACCGATCCTGTCAAACCTCACCTGTTCAAGAATGCCCATTTCGTTCAGAACATAATCGGGCATGTATACATTCTGTTCCTGCACATAGCGGCAGGCCACTTCATCCGGAGTAGCCGGTCTGTCATCCATATACAGACCTACGCCTCTCTCCTGTACTTTCTGCAACTGCATCCGTATCATCTCCCGGACGCTTTGGACTTCTTCTTCGCTCAAATTATCCCTCCTTCCCATATGCTGCGCAAACCAAAAGGAAAAATGTGATATATTAATGCCAGCAAATTCCATTTCTGTGTAGGGAAAAACGCGGGGAAATAGTTGGTTTCGAGCTGCTCCGACAGTACAACGCAAAAAATGTAAATATAGATTTTGAATTATAATGTGAGTAAAACTAAAAAGTGGGAAATATATTATATAGACCGATCAAGCACGCACTAACCGCTTGTAAGACATCTCCATCATTATAGCACAAAAACAAATCGACTCATACTATAAAATAAAAGGAGATGAGAGGAACGAAACGTTCCGGATCTTCGGAATAAATAAAGATATTTTGACCGCCTGCCTCCCTTCCTGTACCGATTGTCGGGGAGCATCTCTGATATGCATTATATGTCATATTCCAGATTTTGGCAAGTGGAAAATTTAAATTTTTTCTAAAAACATTCCCAGGTCTATTGACGAAAAACCTGGGAAAGTATATGCTGTTAAAGAAAATTGTTCTGCCTGGCGAAGGCGCCGAGAGGAGGAGCCCATCCCATGAAGATAGAAAAAGTAAGTGATAACCAGATACGCTGTACCCTGACCAGGGAAGATCTGGCCAGCCGCGAGCTGCAGATCAGTGAACTGGCCTACGGTACGGAAAAGGCAAAAAATCTGTTCAGAGATATGATGCAGCAGGCCAATTTTGAGTTTGGATTTGAGGCCGAAGATATTCCGCTGATGATCGAGGCCATCCCCATGAACGCGGAATGTATCGTACTGATCATAACAAAGGTGGAAGACCCGGAGGAGCTGGATACCCGCTTTGCCCGGTTCGCCCCCTCCGTACACGAAGAACTGGAGGAGGATGAGGAGGAAAGCGCCGGATCCGCTACGGACGAGGTGCTGGATCTGTTTCGTCGGCTGCAGGGCAGCGAGGATATAGCCGTGCCGGCCGCAAAACTTTCGGAGGAACCGGAATACCGGCAGCTCATGAGGATGTTGAAATTCCATTCCATGCACACGCTGCTGACAGCGGCCGCCGCTATTTCCAGCGACGCCGTCGGCGCCAGCTCACTGTACAAGGACAACCGTGAGAATTGCTATCTTTTGCTGCTGTCCCACGCCCAGAAGGAAGCCGCCGATTTTAACCGTTGCTGCAATGTGCTCTCGGAGTACGGTTCTTTTGTAAAGGTAAACAGTTCTACTCCCTCCTATCTGGAGGAACACTGCGAAACAATGATTGCCGAAACGGCATTGCAAACCCTTGTTCATATCTGAGACATCCGTCCAAATGTGTGCCACGACAAAATAGCTGCCGCAAAAACGCGGCAGCTATTTTATAGTTTTCAGGTATTTACGCCTCCTGAATATTCTTCATCAACGCCTCGATGTCAATGCCATGTACCATCGCGGCCTCCTCCAGGCTCTCGCCCTGCGCTGAGGGGCAGCCCAGACAGTGCATGCCTGCCTCCATCAGGATCGGCGCCACATCCGGGTTTTTCCGCAGGATCTCGCCTATGGTCATCTCCTTGGTAATTCCTTCCATATCTCTGTACCTCCTTATCTGTGATGCGTAAATTACTTTTTCAGTATAATACTTTTCCCCTCTTCTGACAAGCCTAAGCTTTTATGGACAGTTTTTATAAAATTTTAATAAATTGCGCCCCCAAAATAGCAATTATGTACAGGAAAAAGTACACTGGCAGCCTTGACTATCAGGAGTGTTTCTCCTATAATAAGGGCATAGGATTAGAGGAAACACATATACATTCACTAATTCAAATTTCAGATAGGAGGCTTTTTCAAATGAGACCTGAATGGAACGAGTTTGTAGGCGGCAAATGGCAGAATGAAATCAATGTTCGTGATTTCATTCAGAAGAATTATCATCCTTATGACGGTGACGATTCCTTCTTAGCCGGTCCTACACAAAACACAAAAGATTTATGGGCGATGGTACTGGACCTGCAGAAGCAGGAGAGAGAGGCCGGCGGCGTTCTGGATATGGACACCAAGGTCGTTTCCACCATTACCTCTCACGGCCCCGGATATCTTGACAAGAGCAAGGAGACCATCGTTGGTTTCCAGACTGACAAGCCTTTCAAGAGATCCCTGCAGCCTTACGGCGGTATCCGTATGGCAGAGAAGGCCTGTGCCGACAACGGCTACGAAGTTGATCCCGAGATCAGCGAATTCTTCTCCACCCACAGGAAGACCCACAATGCAGGCTGTTTCGACGCTTACAATCAGGAGATGAGAGCCTGCCGTTCTTCCCATATCATTACCGGTCTGCCGGATGCCTATGGCCGTGGCCGTATCATCGGCGACTACAGAAGAGTCGCTCTGTACGGTATTGACAGGCTGATCGAGGATAAGCAGGAGCAGAAGGATTCCACCGGGCGCGTAATGACCGACGATGTGATCCGTCTTCGCGAGGAGATTTCCGAGCAGATCGTAGCCCTGAAACTGATGAAAGAGATGGCTGCCTCCTATGGATGCGATATCTCCAAGCCCGCTGCAAATGTAAAAGAGGCTATCCAGTGGACCTACTTCGGCTATCTGTGTGCCGTAAAGGAGCAGAACGGCGCCGCCATGTCTCTGGGACGTACCTCTACTTTCATTGACTGCTATGCTGAGAGAGACTTAAAGAACGGTGTATTCACCGAGGAGCAGATTCAGGAGTTCATCGACCACTTTATCATGAAACTGCGTCTGATCAAATTTGCCCGTACTCCCGAGTACAACCAGATCTTCGCCGGCGATCCCGTGTGGGTAACCGAGTCTCTGGCCGGTGTGGGCGTTGACGGACGTCACATGGTTACAAGAATGAGTTTCAGATATCTGCAGACCCTGTACAATCTGGACGCATCACCCGAGCCCAACCTGACCGTGCTGTGGTCCACCAGACTGCCGGAAGGCTTTAAGCGTTTCTGTGCTAAGACCTCCATCAACACATCTTCCATCCAGTATGAGAACGATGATCTGATGAGAGTGACCCACGGCGACGACTATGGCATTGCCTGCTGCGTATCTTCCATGAGAATCGGTAAGGAGATGCAGTTCTTCGGCGCTCGTGCCAATGTGGCTAAGTGTCTGCTGTACGCATTGAATGGCGGTGTAGACGAAGTTACCAAGAAACAGGTTGGTCCCAAGTACCGTCCCGTTGTCGGCGATGTGCTGGACTATGACGATGTATACAGCAAGTTCATCGACATGCTGGAGTGGCAGGCGGATGTGTATGTAAACACCCTGAACATCATCCACTATATGCATGACAAATACTGCTATGAGAGAGCTGAGATGGCTCTGCATGACAGAGATGTAAGAAGATATTTCGCAACCGGCGTTGCAGGCCTGTCCATCGTGGCAGATTCCCTGTCCGCTATCAAGTACGCCAAGGTTGAGGTGGTTCGTGACGAGGACGGCATCATTGTTGACTTCAAGACCACCGGCGATTTCCCGAAGTATGGTAACGATGACGACCGTGTGGACAGCATCGCGCAGGACGTTGTTCATAAGTTCATGACCGCCATCAGAAGACACCATACCTACAGAGATGGATTCCCGACCACTTCCATCCTGACCATCACTTCCAATGTGACCTACGGTAAGGCAACCGGTAACACGCCCGACGGACGCAGAAAGGGTCAGCCTTTCGCTCCCGGCGCTAACCCGATGCACGGCCGTGATACCCACGGTGCGGTAGCATCCCTGTCCTCCGTATCCAAACTGCCCTTCAACGACGCGCAGGATGGTATTTCCAATACCTTCACCATCATTCCCGGCGCTCTGGGCAAGGAAGACCAGGTATTCTCCGGAGATATCGAGCTGGATCTGAGCAAGTAAAACCTGCGTTGGCTGGAGCCGGAAGGAGGTATATATGGACGAGAACAAAATGATTGATGACCTCGTTAAGATGCTCGATCAGGGCATGGCAAACGGCACGGGACATATCAATGTGGATCGCGACGATATCGAGGGAAACAAAACTGTTCAGACCATGGGCTGCTCGGATTGCTCCCGCACCCCTCTGGCCTGCAGCGTACCCACCCTGCAGCAGGGGCTGGATGATTTCCAGTAAGCGCTGCAAATTAAGTAAAAATCGGCGTCTGCCGGGCAGTGGTCCGGCAGATGCATAACCAAAATCATTGCAAATAATAAGGAGGAAAAAACTATGGCAGCAAGTGCAGCACAGGTTGACAACCTGGTAAATTTATTGGATGGCTATGCCACTAAGGGCGGTCATCATCTGAACGTGAACGTATTGAACAGAGATACCTTACTGGATGCGCAGGCTCATCCTGAGAACTATCCCCAGTTGACGATCCGCGTGTCCGGCTATGCCGTAAACTTCATTAAGCTGACTCCGGAACAGCAGGCGGACGTTATCTCCCGTACGTTCCATGAGGCGATCTGATCGGATTGTCCCGTATTAGGATAGCGATTGAAAAGAGGGCGTTCTTTCTGAGAACGTCCTCTTTTTTATCCGGTAAAATATCGTTAAATGAGAGTCCGCCACCGGGCCGCTAGCTCAGGGGGGTCTCCCAGTCTACTGTATAGGGTCCGTCCTGCATGGCCGCAAGCCTCTTATAATTCTCTTCAAATTCGGCCACTTTATCCGCTACGCCGCTCTCCAGCCCTACACCCTGAATATAGGCCCGCGCATATTCTTCCCAGGAGTGGTAGTGGGCACGGATCACGTCAGCAACTTTGGCCGTCTCTGCCATCATCTCCTCTTTGCTCAGATGACCGCCAAGATATCCCCTGGCTGCGATATTGGCGGCGCACCCATAGTTGAACGCGGCCTTGGCAGCCCCGTCTCCCGCATTGTTCTTATCCGCGATCAGATAATCGACAGTCTCCAAAACGCCCTGTTTGTTGGTGACTGCCCAGTCACGGTTCAAAATCCCTCTAGCCATGCTGGCGTTGCTGCGGTTTTTTTCATAGCCTCCAAAATACTTGCAGTTTCCGCCGCAGTACTCGGACCATAACGCATATGACGCCACCGCCCATTTTTCCGCATCCGTCTGCGGAACCGACTCTGCCGGATCGCTTTTAGCTCCCTTGAACAAATCAAATAAACCCATATCACATTCTCCTTTTCCGACTATTATTTGACAACGCCTCTCCCGGTCAGGCTTTTCTCTGGCTGTCCAATACAATTATAGCCACTGTACTTAGAAACTTCAAGTGCCTATCTCTGTGTCCGGGTCCTATTTTTCCCGTTTTCGGACATACTAATCCCGTAATCCGTCTTTTCATTTTCCTCGGATTCTGCTATAATAACCGTGTTCACGATATGAGATATTTACCTTTATGAAGGGAGATGCAATTATCTATGCAAGGAAGAATTCATTCACTGGAAAGCTTTGGTACCGTTGACGGCCCAGGCACACGATTCGTAGTATTTGTGCAGGGATGTCCCATGCGCTGCGCTTACTGTCACAATCCCGATACCTGGGAGATGAACGGCGGCACGATGATGGAACCCTCTTATATCATCGAGCAGTATGAGAGAAACAGCGCGTTTTATCAAAACGGCGGCGGTCTGACTGTCACCGGTGGGGAACCGCTGATGCAGGTTGACTTTTTGATCGATCTCTTTACTCTGGCAAAGGAGAAAAACATACACACCTGTATTGACAGCTCCGGTATCGCTTTTAATCCCACTAACACGGCCTGGATTGAGAAACTGGATCATCTGATGACGTTAACGGACCTGGTGATGCTGGATATTAAACACATTGACCCCGACAAGCACAAGGAACTGACCTCACAGCCCAATCAGCACATCCTGGAGTTTGCCGCCTATTTGAATGAAAAGAATGTCGATATGTGGATTCGCCACGTGGTGGTGCCCGGCATTACGGACGATGACAAATACCTGTTTGATCTGGGATATTTTATCGGTCAGTTTGATAACCTGAAGGCGCTGGACGTCCTGCCTTATCACACCATGGGAGAGGCCAAATACAAAAAACTGGGAATCGCCTATAAACTGGCAGGCGTCCCCGCCATGGACAAGGACAAGGTTGTGGAAAAGAAACAGGTCATCCTGGAGGGCATCAAAAAACGCCGTGCGGAACAAAAATAGTACTTGTATTCGGCGACATTCTATATTACAATAAAGAGTGTATTAAACATTCTATACTATTCATTAGGGAGGATAAGAGTATGGCATTTGTAGTAGGTGACGCTTGTGTAGGTTGCGGTGCTTGTGCCGGTGTGTGCCCTGTAGGCGCGATCAGCATGGATACCGGTGTTGCAGTGATCGATCCCGATACCTGCATCTCCTGTGGTTCCTGTGCAGGCCAGTGTCCTGTGGGTACCATCAGCGAGGAATAATCGCCAATATGTGAGAGCGGAAAGGCATTTCAAAAAACGAAATGCCTTTTTTTCTTGCCAGCCGCCGGTTTGGGCGATTTGGATGTCTCGGGCGGCCGAGTCGGCGTTTCGGCTTTGGAGAGCCGCTTTTCCGAGCGGCGGCGGCTCTTTTTGCACAGCAGTTCGTCTATCTTGCGATAGTATTCCTCGCTGCGCTCCCTGGCCTGGCGGTCTCTCTCCTCCTCCCGCTCCTCCTGATTGCGGAACTGATAGTCCAACTCCTTGATAATACTCTCCTTCATGCTCTGGCACAGTTCCTCATTATTTTCCCGCAGCGTCTCGCGGATCAGTTGCTGCAGCAGCCATTGCAGGCGGCGTGCCTTGTCCTCTCTGTTTTCAGCCGACAGTTCTGACGGACGCGGCTGTGCGGATGCCTGCCGTATCACGTTGGTATACTCCTCTTCCTCTTCCGGCAGATCTGCATCTCTGACCGAAACGACTTCTATCGCCATGGCCGGATCCGTCTCCGCGCCGCATACCGCGCCCTGCGTCTCGCTCTCCGGATTTGCGCTTGCAAAATTTTCCTGCGGAAGGACGTCCAATTTTCCGTCTTTTAATATCATCTTAATCGCTTTCAACTGTAATCCCCTTTCTTTCATGGCCTTAATCTGTCTAAAACGTTCCACGTCCTCCTGTGTGTAATAGCGATGGCCCAGTTCATTGCGCTTGATGGGCAGCCGCAGTTCCTCCTCCCAATAGCGCAGCACATGGCTTTCCACCTTGACAGCTTTGGCCGCGTCTGATATGAGTAAATAAGTTCCCATATTTTTCCCCTTTCTATTTTGAATTCCGCATATGCGCTTTCCGGAAATCTACTGTTTATAATCCGTTTTCCGCATATGCAAAAAGAGAATGGCTTTCCCTCCATTCTCCTTTGTGTTTTATATGTATGCTATCGTTCTTATCTCTCCAAATTGGCAAATTTGGTATATCTGGGCAGCCAGGCCAGCTCCACCGTTCCAATCGGACCGTTCCTCTGCTTGCCTATAATGATCTCCGCAATGTCCTTTTTCTCTGTATCATGATTGTAGTAATCGTCACGGTAAATAAACATTACCACATCCGCGTCCTGCTCTATGGCGCCCGATTCGCGCAGATCCGACATCATGGGGCGGTGATCCGGCCTCTGTTCCACCGCGCGGCTGAGCTGGGACAGGGCTACCACAGGCACGCGCAGCTCCCGGGCCAGCCCCTTCAGCGCACGGGAAATATCCGATATCTCCTGCTGCCTGGAATCCGATCTGCCGCTGCCGGACATAAGCTGCAAGTAGTCGATAATGACTATGGAAAGATTGTGTTCCAGTTTCAGTTTACGGCATTTTGTCCGCAGTTCCGCGATGCTGATACCGGGCGTATCGTCAATAAAGAGATTGGAGCGTCCGATCACTCCCGCGCCCTCTATCAGCTTTTCCCATTCTTCGTCGTTTAGCTGGCCTGTGCGCAGGTTCTGAGCGTCCACACTGGACTGCAGCGAGAACAGGCGGTTTACCAGCTGCTCCTTGCTCATCTCCAGGCTGAAGATCGCCACCGTCAGATCCAGCTTAAATGCAATGTGCTGCGCAATATTGAGCACAAATGCCGTTTTTCCCATGGAAGGACGGGCCGCAATCAGGATCAGATCCGATGGCTGCAAGCCTGCGGTGCGGTAATCCAAATCCAGAAAGCCTGTGGCGATACCCGTCACGGAGCCCTTTTGGCGGGACGCCGCCTCGATCCTGTCCATGGCGTTCATCACCACCTGGCGGATCGGAGTAAAGTCTTCCGTGTTCCGTTTCTGCACCAACTGGAAAACCCGCTTTTCCGTATCCTCCAGAATGACCTCCAGACTCTCCTTGCCCACGTAGCAGGTATTGGCAATCTCCTCGTTGAGCTTGATCAGTCTGCGAAGAGTGGATTTTTCCGCCACGATATTCGCATAGTATTTGATATTGGCAGAGGTGGTCACCATACCCAACAGCTCCCGCACAAACTCCAGACTGCTCACCTCCGGTGGAACATCCTTTTCCTTTAGCTTGTCCTGCAATGTCACCAAATCCACCGGGTAGCCCCTATCGTTTAGTTCCACCATGGTCTCGAACAGAATACCGTACTGTCTGTTGTAAAAGTCTTCCCCGGTGATTATCTCGGAGGCCACCACGATCGCCTCCCTGTCCATGATCATGGAGCCGATTACCGCCTGCTCCGCCTCCACGCTGTGCGGCAGGATCCTTTTTATCGCCAACTCATCCATATTATGCCTCTGTTACTTTTACGGTAAATTTTCCGGTCACCTGGGGGTGCAGCTTGACGGTCACCTCATAATTGCCAAAGTTCTTCAGGCTCTCGCTGAGTTGTATCTTCTTTTTGTCCAGTTCGATACCGTGCTGTTCCTTCAGCGCCGCCGCAATCTCTTTTGAAGATACGGAACCGAAAGTCTTACCGCCCTCCCCGGCCTTGATCTTCACTACCACCTGGCGCGGCTCCAGGTCCTGCGCAAGCGCTTTGGCCGCCTCCAACTGTTCCTGCGCAATCTTCTGGCTGTTTGCCTTCTGTAATTTCAGATCGTTGAGATTCTTCGGAGTCGCCTCCACACCGATTTTTTTAGGCAGAATATAGTTTCTCGCATATCCATCGCTGGCCTCGATAACATCACCTTTTTTTCCCAGCTTTTTCTCGTCCTGTAATAAAATAATCTTCATGTCTCTCATCCTTTCAATGTTTGAAATCCTGTATTCATCTATAGTCCCATACTCTCCTAGATCTCTCCCGTTTCCAACATGCTGTCAATGGTGGACTTCAGAACGCCGATCGCCTCGATGATTCCTGTGCCTTCCATCTGGCAGGCGGCTATGGACATGTGGCCGCCGCCGCCCATACGCTCCATGATCAACTGTACATTGACCTCGTCAATAGATCGAGCGCTGATATATATCTTCCCCTGATAATCCGTCAGCACAAAGCTTGCCTTGATGCCCTTGATATTCAAAAGCTCGTTGGCCGCCTGCGCCCCCACGATCGTAGGACTGGGCAGATCGTCGCTGGTACATACGGAGATCGCAAAATTCTGCCTGTATATCTCGGCCTGGCTGACGGCATCCGCCTTGGCTTTATACTCGTTGGCATCCTCGCGGAACAGCTTTCTGACTCTCGTCACATCCGCGCCGTTGCGGCGCAGGAACGCCGCCGCCTCAAAGGTTCGCACACCGGCCTTGCTCACGAAATTGTTGGTATCGATCATAATGCCGGAGTACATGCAGTCCGCCTCCTCGGGACGTATCTTGATATTGTCATAAGTATATTGCAGGATCTCCGATACCATCTCACAGGCGGAGGAGGCATAGGGCTCCACATAGGAAAGCGTGGCGTTCTCAATCGTTTCGTTGCCCGCCCGGTGGTGATCCAGCACGACCACAGACTTGCAGAAACGCAAAAGATCGGGGCATTCGGTAATGGAAGGTTTATTTACGTCCACCACCACCAGCACTACATTGCCTCCGGCGATCTCTATGGCTCTCTGGCTGTCAATAATCATATCCTCCTCGTAGTCCGGATTGTTCCTGAACAGCTCCAGCAGAGGCTGTATGGAGGCGGGGGCATCGTTTAGTACGATATGCGCTTTTCTCTCCAGTGTCTGGGCAATGCGGTAGATCCCCACCGTCGCCCCAAAGCTGTCCGCATCCGGGATCCGATGTCCCATCACCAGCACCGTGTCCCTGGCGGTGATTATCTCCCGCAGGGCATGCGCCTTGACGCGGGCTTTTACCCGGGTATTCTTCTCTACCTGCTGGCTCTTGCCGCCGTAATAGGTAACGCTCTCCGGGGTCTTGATCACCGCCTGGTCTCCGCCCCGTCCCAGTGCCAGATCGATGGCATTGCGCGCAAACTCATAGTTCTGCGCATAGGTCAGGCCGTCCAGTCCGACGCCTATGCTGATTGTCACCGCCATCTCATTGCCTATATTGACCGTCTTAACCTCTTCCAACAGTTCGAAACGGTTCTCCTGCAGCTGAGCTATGGCCTTTTTGCGCAATATGATCAAATATTTATCCTTTTCCAGCTTTTTGGATATGCCGTCCAGAGAAGAAATGTATTTATTGACCTTTCTGTCGATCAGGGCAATCAACAGGGAACGCCTGACTTCCTCGACGCTCTCCAGCGCCTCGTCGTAGTTGTCCAGATACACCATGCCCACGGCCAGCGACTGGTCGTCCACCTCCTGCAAAGCTATATGCAGCGCGGTCTCATCAAACAGATACATGGCGATCAGATAGCCGTTGTAGCCCTCCGCCTGGATCATATCGCTGTGCTCCGCCATTTCTTTCAGAGAGATCCTTTTAAAACGGACAACATACTCATTGTCCTCGTAATGCAGCTCATACTGCGCCTCATCCAGCCCGCTGTCGTCCGGCAGTCTGTCTCTGGTAAGCGTGGGAAACAGCCCCGTCAGGGACTTGCGGTAGCCCTTGGGCTGGTGTACTACCGTCTCAAAAGCCGTGTTTGTCCAGATCACTTTACCCGCGTCATCCAGCAATGCGTATGGAATCTCCAACTCCCGCAGCAGTTTTTTCTGTATCTGTCCGTATTCCGTGGCAAAACTGATCAGCTCATTCATGACCAGAGGCTTGTTATAAAAATACAGCGTCAGAGTGATCGCCAGATAGAACACGGTAAAGCAGGTCACGATCCCCCCCGCCCGGTAGTCGATCAAAAACACGGCTCCGGATACAACACACAGCAGAATCCCCAGATATATGATAAAATTCAAATACGTCTTAATACGCCCTTTTAACCTGATATATTTTTTCATATGTTTTGCCATTGTCTTTCTCCAAACGGGCGTTCTGCCTGACTCAGCCCTTTGCGGACATTATACCATAGTCTGACGTATTATTCCACTAATTAATTTGTCAAATCCCTGGAGCTTTCCCCGAATCCCAGCGTTTGCGCGCGAAACATGGAGACGTAAAATATAAACGGATCAGCCCGTTTTCTCTCTAAAAGCCTCCATACTGTCTGCTCTGGCAGCCGCCTTATACCATTTGCGAAGAGTATTTGGATCCTCTTCCTGTCGGACAGCGGAAAGGATGTCCTCGGGGATATCGCCCAGATCCTCCAACAGATCCAGGATCACCTGGCGGCTTTGATACAGGGCGCCTTGTTGGATTCCCTGCTGCATCCCCTTCCGGATTCCCTTTTCAATAAACACTTCCGATAAATTACACATGGACTTCATCCTCCCTTCGGTCTCTACCTGCATAATCATCCCGTACTCTTTCTCCAATAACAACAGCCTGGGATAAGTAGGTATCCTCTATCTGCCTGTGCATTTCATTCCTCCTGCTCTTGTCAGCAGGAAATAATACTATCCGAAAATCTCCTGCCCGTTTTCAATTGTCTTTTTTGAATTTTAAGCATAGATTTTCCGATGTTTTGAATAGAGAATGACTCTGCCAAAATGAAAAAGAATATATGCTCTGAAAGTATAGTAGCATACAGACGGTAAATGCGCAAGAAAAAATAACGGATTTTATTACAGGAAAACCCACCTTTCGGCGGGTCTCCTGTTTCGCAATGAATCTTTGTAATATTGTCCGATATCTTACTGGAGCAGGGACAGTACGCCCTGGTTGGCCTGATTGGACTGAGCCAGCATGGCCTGACCGGCCTGGGCCAGGATGTTGTTGTTGGAGTATCTGACCATCTCCGTAGCCATGTCGGTATCACGAATCCGGCTTTCTGCCGCGGTGGTGTTCTCCACGACGTTATCCAGGTTGTTGATGGTGTGCTCTAAGCGGTTCTGCACTGCGCCCAGATCGGAACGCTGCTGAGATACCTTCTTGATGGCAGCTTTGATGGTTTCGATGGAGGCGGTAGCAGATTCCTCACTGCTGACGCCGCCCGAATGCTCCTGCCCTTCCTTGGTTCTGAGGCTGTCAATACCGATGCCTTCCGCGCTCATGGCCTCGATCACAACTTCTATCTTGTTATCGCTGTTGCCCTCTGCGCCCACATGGAGATTGAACTTCAGGTCACCGGTTACCTGTTTGGTTTCGGTTTCTTCCGATGCCTTTACCTCTTCCACCTTTGCCTTAACATCTACAAACTCCTTGATTCGATCGCCGCCAATCTCCGTCCATGCACCCGCGGCATTTTTATAGTATAACTTGCCGGTATAGGTACCGTCATCTGCAAAGCTGTTTTTGAGATCTTTTTCATTAACAAGAACCGTTCCGTCGTTTGCCGACGAGAGCTTTGTGCTGCCAGGCTGCAACAGACCAGTTATATCCGCCTCTGCCACTGCCGTTTTCTGGGCTCCCCACTCCGTAGTCGTGTTAGCCGCCTCCTTATAGAACTGGATACCGTCTTTTACCTTAACATTTCCATCCTTATCTACTTCCAGATGCTGTTTAAGATCGGCCAACGTTTTAATGGCTGTGCTGGAACCCGCCACATAAATACCGCCATTGGTATTGCCCAGACCTGCGATGTCGCTGTCCGCTTTGCCGGTTTTAAATTCAATACCGCTGTCTGTACCATAGCCCTTTTTGTACGTCACCGTAAGATCGGATCCCTCTACCGCCTCGATTTTCGTGGTAAATGTCGCCTCCTTCGTGCCCTCGCCTTTCAACAGATAAATCTCGTTGAATTTGGTGGTCTCGGCGACACGGTCAATCTCGTCGATCAGGGCGTCAACTTCACTCTGGATATAGTCGCGCTCCTCCTGAGAGTTGGTTCCGTTGGCGGACTTGGTTGCCAGCTCGTTCATTCTCTGCAGCATGTCATGCACTTCGGTCAGAGCGCCCTCTGCGGTCTGCACTGCGGAGATACCGTCCTGCGCATTGGCAGACGCCTGGGTCAGACCTCTGATCTGCCGTCTCATCTTCTCGCTGATCGCCAGCCCTGCGGCATCGTCAGCGGCGCGGTTGATCTTGTAACCGGAAGAGAGTTTCTCGGTGGACTTGGACTGGGATGAGGAAGTCAGCCCCAGCATCCTGTTGGAATTCATTGCTCTTAAATTGTGTTGTACTACCATGATTTTACCTCCTTGTTTGTGACCGGGCACATCCGTTTACCCGGTGTTGCTTTGCTGTTATATAATAACCGCCGCCCCTAGGTTAGCCGCGGAAATTACCGTTTTGTACTCTGGCGTCCGTCCTCAAGGGTGAACGCCTCTGTATTTCTCACGATGGATATGTTTTTCTTCTTATATTTCTCCGGGTGTTCCTCCTGTTTATAGTACCGGGGCATCTTAGCCAGCAATTCCGGATCCTGTATGCGCTTTTCCAGCGCCCTGCTCCTGACGATGTTCAGCTCCCTGGGGGCGTCGATCATAATGCGCATATGGTTTCCCGTACCCCCCAGAAAGACCAGCCTGATATCGTCGCCGATCATCACATACTCTTCTGCCGCCACTGACATTCTTAACATCCTTCTACCTCCCTGCATCTCCCCGTCCCGCGGGAACCTGCTGCCCTGCAATCCTTTTGTCCGGGATGCAACATTTTGTGGTAAAATGTTGCATCCCGGTACAAAAATTTATGAAATCTGAAAGGAGATCACCATGAGCACAACACAACCTATTCGAGACAAAGAATTATTGCAGAACTTCAAGAATTACTATCTGTACGTTGAACCTCAATATCGCAATTATGCTTTGATTATTGCCGGATTGAACACTGCCCTGCGTATCAACGATCTGTTGCATCTGACCTGGGATATGCTGTATAATAACGGGCAAGTCAAGAGACATCTGACAGTAAAAGAGCGCAAGACGGGAAAATACAGTCGGCTCCTGATCAACAGTGAATTACAGGCCCTGCTTAAGGAATATCGCAGACAGTACTATACCGACTCTTCAAACCCATATCTGTTCTGTAGCAGCCGTAAAACCGACGATCCTTTATCCCGTTACCAAGCGTATCGAATCATCCGACATGCGGCGGAAAATGTTGGACTGACGGATCATATCAGCTGCCATTCGCTGCGAAAAACCTTCGGATATCAAGCATGGAAACAGGGAACACCACCTGCGCTGTTGATGAGTATATACAATCATTCCTCTTACCAGATTACCCGGCGTTATCTCTGCATTGAACAGGACGATAAGGATGCTGTTTTTTCTAATATTTGCCTGTAGGTCATACCGGAATGTATGCATGCAAAAAGGGACTGACAATTTGCAGTCAGTCCCTTTTTGGGTATCCCGTCTCTATACGATCATTTTCTCCCTAAATGCATCCATACTCTCTGCTCTGGCTGCCGTCTTATGCCAGATACGCAGAGTCCCCATATCCTCCTCACACCGTATGGCAGACAAAATATCTTCCGGGATAATCCCCAGATCCTCCAGCAGATCAAGGATTGCCTGGCGGCTTTGCTGCAGGGCGCCTTGTTGGATTCCCTGTTGCATCCCCTTCCGGATCCCTTTTTCAATAAACACTTCCGATAAATTGCACATTGACTTCATCCTCCCTTCGGTCTCTACCTGCATAATCATCCCGTACTCTTTCTCCAATATGGCCTTTTTATCCTGCGCATTCATCTCTGACAGCAGTACTTCCAACATGGCGATCAGCCTGTTTCCTGAGGGTTTTTCTCCAGGAACGCTGCGTATGTTGATTATGACGCCCTGCATCAGTTCCACCCGATGGGCTTTATCATCGTCCCCATACACAGTCTTTCTCTCCAAATTGATCTCTTCTATGGAGTCTCCTCTTTCCCCGCTGTCCATACATATCCATATACTGCGCACATTCTTTAAGCTGTCATAATCCGTATTATGAAATTCCGTGTTCTTCTGGGCCGAGACCATCCTCGCCAGGTAATATACGATCCGGTTCTCCAGATGATATCCCAGCGCACTGTGGCTCGTCAGCTTTTGCGCCTCCAGGTTGATAAGAAACTTCATCTTCGCCTCTCCGAGCCGCGCGCTGAAACGGATATCATAAAATACAGTGCCTTCCCCCGGAACAGTGTCTTCCGTCTTGTCCTCCCTGACCCTTCCCAGATTGCTCAGCCCCGGATCCAGCGCTGCCGACGCCACCTCGATATCGTCCCCTATGCAGGAAATGATCTCTTCGATCTCCATATCCCGGCATTCCTGTACGGTATACTTCAGTATCCTCGCCAGTATCTGCCTGTCCGCCAACAGATATTTTACATTGGCGTCGTAGGCGGCGGCGCTCCCGGCAGTCACAACGGCCTGGGATAAGTAGGTATCCTCTACCTGTCTGTGCATTTCATTCCTCCTGCTTCCGTCGGCAGGAAATACTACGATCCGAAAATCTCCTGCCCGTTTTCAATTATATTTTGAATTTTAAGCATAGATTTTCCGATGTTTTGAATAGAGAATGACTCTGCCAAAATGAAAAAGAATATATGCTCTGAAAGTATGGTAGCATACCGGTGACAAATGCGCAAGAAGAACAATTAAAATATTTAATCTATTTTTTTATATTTCCCCCTAAAGTTATTCCCGAATACACCGATATATGTATTACAAACAAGGATGCAACATTTTACCACAAAAAGTTGCATCCTATTTTATTTTTCCTCAAATCCTTTGTCTCTATACGCAAAAAAATGCCCAACCGACCGTCCAGCCGATTGGGCATCTCCATATTACACTCTTATTACGCTCCGGAAACCTTAGTCCTGCACGTAAGGCATCAGCGCAACGTGACGCGCCCTCTTGATTGCGGAAGTCAGCGCTCTCTGGTGCTTAGCGCAGTTGCCGGTGATACGGCGGGGCAGGATCTTGCCTCTCTCGGACACGTATCTCTTCAGCTTGTTGGTATCCTTGTAATCAATCACATTATCTTTGCCGCAAAATACGCAGACTTTTCTCTTTCTGCGGATGCCGCCTTTTTTTCTCATCGGAGTATCAGATTTCTCTGCTTTATTGTAAGCCATTTTCAGTGCCTCCCATCTTAAATCATCGTCAATTAGTTAAACGGCAATTCCTCATCGATCCCGTCGGGGATATTCATGAAACCGTCGCCTGCGCCGCTGGGTGCGGGAGCGTTGTTATTGCCGCCCATGTAACCACCGCCATTGTATCCGCCGTCACCGTTATTCGCCGACGCGTTCTTGCTCTCGGCAAACTCGATCTCGTCTACCATGACGCGGACGCTATAGACCATCTGACCGTCCTTGTTGGTATAGTTGTCATTCTGGATCCTGCCGCACACCACGATCTTCACGCCCTTGCGCAGATAACGCTCAATAAACTCGGCCTGCTTACCAAAGGCGGTACAGTTGAAAAAGTCTGCGTCAGGCTCGCCCTCACGCTTAAATCTCCTGTCCACCGCAACGGAAAAACGCGCCACCGCAGTCTGGCTGGCTCCCTGAGAATATCTCACTTCAGGATCTCTGGTCAAACGTCCCATAAGAATTACTTTGTTCATGTTTTATCTCGCTTTCTTTATGCCTCGTCCTGTCTAACGACTAAGTATCTGATGACATTGTCCATAATACGGACACGGCTCTCGATCTCCGCAGGCACGGTAGGCTCCGCGTCAAATCTGATAAAGTAATAGAAACCTTCCTTCATCTTCTGAACCTCATAAGCAAGTCTCTTCTTGCCCCACTCATCCACCTCTGTGATGGTACCGCCAAATCTCTCCACGAGAGCCTTGCACTTCTCAACGATCTGTGCTCTCTCTTCGTCCTCGATCTTAGCGCTGACAACAACGGCTAATTCGTACTTGTTCATTAATAAGTTACCTCCTTTTGGTCTCTGGCCCCCGCCTCACCGGGAGCAAGGAATTAATATATCACAGCTATCAATGATACCATACAGATTCGGGAAAAGCAAGCAAAAACTTCATTTTTCCCCGATTTTTCTCCAAAGATCATTCCTCGGGCAATATCTCTCTGATGTTTTTCTCAAGCAGCCGCCGGGCAATCATGATCTGATGCCCACAGCCCCTGCATTTCAACCTGAAATCCGCTCCCACCCGGAGCACCTCCCATTCCCTGCTGCCACAGGGATGCTGTTTTTTCAGTTTCAGAATATCTCCTATATTGATCTCCATCTTCATCCCTCTTTTCGTCTTTGGATTCCCGGCATATAAGGCCATCTCGAATCTTCCTCAAAAATGGCCTGCCATGAAATCTTTCACTATGCCCATGAACTCCCGGAACATATTATTGGGCAGCGTCCATGGATATGAACTGGCCGCCAGTCCCTGCACGTGTTCGTACCCCGCGCCCCTGGCCAGATGCAGCGCCCGGTACATATGGAAATTGTTGGTCACAAGCACTACGCTGTCCTCGCCGCGGTTTAACAGCTTGCCGCTGAACTCCAGATTTTCGCAGGTATTGCGGGACGCCTCCTCCATCTGTATCCGCTCCGGCGCTATCCCTGCTCCCACCAGATAATCGTACATGCCTCTGGCCTCGCTCACCGGCTCGTTGCTGCCCTGGCAGCCGGATACTACGACCTGGGTATCAGGGTTGTCCCGCAGATAAATCAGGGCCCGGTCCAGTCGGCGGCGCAATACGTCGCTGGGGCCATTTTCCCTGATCTGCGCGCCCAGGATCACGCAGTAGTCCGCTCCCGGCTGCGCCTGCGCTCCAAACTGTGTCAGGATCAGCCCTTCCACCGCCACGAAAACCGTCAGGCCCACACCCACCAGCAGCCCCCAGCAAAGCTTGATCCACCGGGGCATACCCTCCGTCTTCCGACTGTACAGCAGGCTGCCCCATATGGACAATACCAGCCCCCCAAGCCCCCATATCAGGAAAAACCAGGAGCCAAAACGCACAAACAGCAGAATAAACAGGCAGTAAAGCAGACACAGGATCCCCATCCCCAGCAGCAGGGCGCCCGCCACCACTTTCGCGGGACGTTTTTTCCCCCGGCGGTACACATAGATGACTCTCCTGGTCTTGTTATAGGGGATCAATTCTTCCCTTTTTTTTCTCCGCATGGCAATACCTCCGGATTTTCGCCTTTTATTCATTATGTTTTACTTATTGTAACAGAAAATGCAAGTCTCCTCAACAGCCGAAAGGTTTTGCAATTCTTAAATTTTTCTTATTTAAAAAGAACCGGGGGTTTTTTTCTCTAAGTACTTGTCTAAATTGTCCAGAAATGCTAATATATAACAAAGTGTGGTATGCAATTTACACTAAATAAGTATCAAAAAGGAGAATCCGTATGGCAAAAGAAATGATTGCGATGATTCTGGCCGGCGGACAGGGCTCTCGGCTGTATGCCCTGACGCAGAAGCTGGCTAAACCTGCAGTTCCTTTTGGCGGGAAGTATCGTATTATCGACTTTCCCCTATCCAACTGCGTCAACTCAGGGATCGACACTGTCGGTATCCTGACCCAGTACCAGCCTCTGGTGCTGAACGAATACATCGGAAACGGGCAGCCCTGGGATCTGGACCGCCTCTACGGCGGCGTACATGTACTCCCTCCCTATCAGCAGGCACAGGGTTCCGCCTGGTATAAGGGGACGGCCAACGCCATTTACCAGAATCTGTCCTTTATCAAACGCTACGATCCGGAGTACGTGATCATTCTCTCCGGCGACCAGATCTGTAAGCAGGATTACAGTGATTTTCTACAGTTCCATAAAGAGAAAGGGGCGGAATTCTCCGTAGCGGTCATGGAGGTTCCCTGGGACGAGGCCTCCCGTTTCGGGCTGATGGTGGCCGACGAGAACGACAAAATCACAGAATTCCAGGAGAAACCCAAGAATCCCAAGTCCAATCTGGCGTCCATGGGTATCTATATCTTTAACCGCGATATTCTGGAAAAATATCTGATCGAAGACGAGGCGGATCCCAACTCCTCCAATGACTTCGGAAATAATATCATTCCCAATCTGCTGCGGGACGGCCGCCAGATGTACGCCTATCATTTCAGCGGCTACTGGAAGGATGTGGGAACCATATCTTCTCTGTGGGAGGCCAATATGGAGATCATGGATCCCGAGACCTCCGGCATCAACCTGTTTGACGAGAGCTGGAAGATCTACAGCCGCAACAGCGGCATGACCGGTCACAAGATCGGGAATAACGCCGTGGTGGAGAACTCCATGATTACCGACGGCTGCCGTATCAACGGTCATGTAAAGCACTCCATCCTCTTTGCCGGCGTCAAGGTAGAACCCGGCGCCACCGTTGAGGACGCCGTGGTCATGGGGGGCAGCGTAATCCATGCGGGCGCTACCGTAAAGCACTGCATTGTAGCGGAGAACGCTGATATCGGCGTCAACGCCGTAGTCGGCGCCATGCCGGAAAACGGCGAGAACGGCGTGGCCACAGTGGGACCCGGCGTGCGTGTGGGAGCCAGAGCTCTGGTCGGCCCCAACGCCATGGTAGAAAATGATGTAAAGGATGGTGAATCACAATGGTAAATACGAATCAGGATGCCCTGGGCATTATTTTCCCCAACAGCTACGACAATCAGGTTCCCGAGCTGGTAAGCGAGCGTCTGATGGCCTCCATCCCTTTCGCGAGCCGTTACCGCATGATCGACTTTCTGCTGTCCAGCATGGTAAACTGCGGTATTGACAATATCTCCGTGATCGTGCGCAAGAATTACCGTTCCCTGATGCGTCACTTAGGGTCCGGCCGCGAGTGGGATCTGACCCGCAAAAACGGCGGTCTGAACATCGTGCCTCCTTTTGCCGAAAAGACTGTCAAAGTGTACAACGGGCGTGTGGAAGCTCTTGCCAGCATACTGGAATTTTTGAAAATACAGAGAGAAAAATATGTGGTCATCTCCGACGCGAATATCGTGGCAAACTTTGATTTCCATGCCATGATCGACGCTCATGCCGCCAGCGGCGCGGACGTGACCATTGCCTACAAGAAAGAGGAGATTCCTTACGGGTTCATGAATCTGCAGCCCACCTTGACCACCGACCTGTATTATACGCTGAAACTGGATGAAGAAAGCGGGCGGGTAACACAGATCAAGACCAATCCAAAGGAACACGGTCCGCAGAATTTCTCCATGAATATCTACCTGATCGACAGGGAACTGCTGATCGAGCAGATTTCCAACGCCTATGCCCACGGATTCAGCTATTTTGAGCGGGATATCCTGGCGCCTCAGTTGGAAGATCTGAAAGTGTACGGCTATGAGTATACGGGATACACCGCGCGGATCAGCGACAAGAACAGTTATTTCAACGAGAATATGCGTCTGTTGCAGGACGAGAACCTGAGCGCTCTCTTTGACCGCTCTCCCATCTACACCAGAGTGCGCGACGACAACCCCACCCGTTATATCGGCAAATCCCGCGTGCGCAATTCCATGGTCGCCGACGGTTGCGTCATCGAGGGCGAGATCGAGAACTGTGTGCTGTTCAGGGGCGTCCGAGTGGGACGCGGTTCCGTGGTGAAGAATTGTATCCTGATGCAGGATACCACCATTATGAACAATGTGGAAATGGAATATATCATCACTGACAAGGAAGTGACGGTATCCACCGGTAAGGAATTGAAAGGCAACGATTCTTTCCCCATTTTCGTCCCCGCCTATAAAGAGATCTAAGTGAGAAAAACCCAGGCAATCCGGTGGCAGACACCTGTTTGCCTGGGTAATTCTTACGGTTTTTCGTTCAATAAAGGAGGAACTTATGTCCAAGGAAACCGACCGTTTTGTGGAAATCGTAAAAACAAATGACCATATTGTATTTTTCGGGGGCGCCGGGGTCTCCACAGAGAGCGGTATACCGGATTTTCGCAGTGTGGACGGCCTGTACAACCAGCAGTATGATTACCCGCCGGAAACCATTCTAAGCCATAGCTTTTACCGCCGCAATCCCGAGGAGTTTTATCGTTTCTACCACAATAAAATGCTCTTTCCGGACGCACAGCCCAACGCCGCCCACAGGATGCTGGCGCGCCTGGAGGAAATGGGAAAACTGGACGCCGTCATCACCCAAAATATCGACGGCCTGCACCAGGCCGCAGGCAGCAAAAAAGTCTTTGAGCTGCACGGCTCCGTGCTGCGCAACTACTGCGAAGACTGCCACGCATTTTACGATCTATCCCATATCATGAACACAAAGGGAGCGCCACGCTGCGATAAATGCGGCGGCCCGGTCAAACCGGATGTGGTACTGTATGAAGAAGGGCTGGATCAGAACACCATAAACGGGGCTGTTGCCGCCATCCGTCAAGCCAATGTGCTGATCATAGGCGGCACTTCTCTTGCCGTTTATCCCGCCGCCGGTCTGATCGACTATTTTCAGGGAGATCATCTGATCGTCATCAATATGTCGCCCACACCCAGAGACCGTTATGCGGATCTGTGTATACAGGAACCCATCGGCCGGGTATTCTCCTCTCTGGAGAATGCGCTATAGCGCAAAAATATCGTTCAGCGTATTCAGTCCGTGTCCCTTTTTACTGATGACCACTATACGGTCGCCGGACTGAATACAGCTATTGCCGTCTGGGATGATGACCTCGCCCTGCCGAATGAGCATGGCCACCAGAATATCTTTCTTCAGCTTAAACTCCTGCTGTTTAAAAGCGATTCCCAGCTTTTTACAGTTGTCGTATGCTATAAACTCTATGGCCTCCGCCTTGCCTCCCGCCAGCTGATACAAACACTGGATATCATTGCCCTTGGCATTGTGTACCGTCACATTTTTCACAAAACTCATGACCCTGTCGGCTGAGATCACGGCAGGAGAGATGGTTATATCCATATTGACTTTATTGAGCAGTTTCTCGTAGGCGGTAGCGTTCACCCGGGTGATCACGGACTCCACGCCGCAGGACCAGGCAAAAAGTGAAATTACCAGATTCGCATCGTCATTTCCTGTCAGAGATACGCATGCGTCCGCTTTTTTCATGCCCTCTTCCAGCAGCACATCCGCGTCCACGCCGTCCGCATGGCTGATCTGAGCCTCCGGCAACAGCTGCGCCAACTGCGCGCATCGCTTTCTGTCGTTATCCAGAATCGTCACGCTCCGTCTGCTCTCCAACAGCTTTTTTCCCAGATAATATGCCACCGTACCGCCGCCCACCAGCACCACTTTCCTGGCGGACTTATGCGTCAGCCCCAGTTTCATGATGATCTGAGGGATCGCCGTATCGGCGGCAATAATCCCCACCACGTCGCCGGTTTTGATTGCGAAATCGCCGCCGGGGATATAGAGTTTCCCCTCCCGGCTCACGGTGGCAACCAGCATATCCGTGTCGAAATAGTTCTTTATCTCCCGCAGGGACATGCTGCCGCCGGGAATGATGTTTTGATCCATATTGATCCGAATGATCGTGGCTACGTCGCTGAAATAGGCGTCGGCCTTGACCTTTCCCGGGATGTTGATCTGCCGAAACATCTCCTGCGCGGTATCCAGCTTGGGATTGGTGATGCAGTCGATCTGAAAAGTCCGGGAAAAATAGTCCCCGTCCCCTGACAGTTCCGGTCGATGGATCCGGGCCACCGTATACCGCGTACCGCAGTTTTTTGCCACCATACAGGCCATCAGGTTGATCTCATCCACCGGCGAGACAGCTATAATCACATCCGCCGTGGCCGCTCCCGCCTGCAGCAGAATTGCCTTGGAAGCGCCGCTGCCGCAGACGCCGCTGACGTTATAAAGATTGGTCACGCTTTCCAGACGTTCTCCATCGCTGTCTATCACCACCGTGTCATGGCCTTCCGCCGCCGTCCGCTCCGCCAGCAATGTCCCTGTCTGTCCCAGTCCCACAATAATAATCTTCATCCGATCTGTCCTCCCCCTTCCAAGCGTCCGGCCGTCACCGGCTCTCACTCTGCCGCCGTACCCGGCGGGCCTTATGCTGTTCTATCAGGCGGTATCCCTTTTTCACAGTCAATCCCTGCACCACCACCGTGAAAAGGATCGTCACATATGCCGTATTCAGTACCACCAGATACTGCTCCTGGCCGAGGAGCTCCCTGGTGCTCATGGCCAGCGCCAGGGACAGCCCCCCTTTCAGGGCGCTCCATGTCATCAGCGACACAAATTCCGTCAGACTGTAGCTGCTGGGAATCCTTGCCCTGCCCAACAGCAGGCTGGACAGCGCCACTCCCGCAAATCGGGACATTATCACCGCCGCCACGGACACCGGCACGATGAACAGAATATAAGAGCTGATATGCACATTCAATACGGACAAGCCGATCATCACAAAAAGCACGGCGTTCAAAATACTGTCCAATATCTCCCAGAAATCCACATACAGATTGTGGGGATCATACACCTGCCTTCTCCTTTCCTGACTGCTCATCACATATCCAAAGTACATGCCGCAGACCACCGACGCTATGACTCCGGAAAATCCAAAGTGTTCACAGACCGCATATGCCAGCGCCACATCCAGCACGCTGATCAGGATCTGCCGCACCGGCTCCCGGGTCAGTTTCATCAACTGTCCAAGCAGAAAAGACAATATCAGTGCCACGGCCAGCGCTCCCACCACCTCTTTGAGCATCACCGTCAGAAAATTACTCTCACCGCTGCGGCCCACTATGCTTTTAAAAAAGACAAACAACGCCACCCCCGTTCCGTCATTGAACAGGGATTCGCTTTCTATTACGGAAGTCACATTTTTAGATAGTCCCAGCTTGTTCAATATACCGGTGGCCGCAATGGGATCCGTGGGAGACACAATACACCCCAGCAGAATACACAGCCATATATCCACCGGCACTCCGAACACTCGAGCCGCTCCCCAGAACAGTACACCGTACAGCAGCGAAGAGATCACCGTAGTCAGCAACGCCAGCAGACTGATCGCTTTCAGATTCTGCCGGAATTTATGCAGATTGACCTTGCTCGCTCCGGCAAAAAGCATAAAACACAGCACCGTATCCAGCAGGTACGCCTCAAACTCAAAACTGGCGATCTGATGCAGCGGCCGCGTGATGGAGTCTCCCGGCACCAGAATACCGGCCAGCAGCATCACAACACTGATAATCAGCGAAAAAAGCACCAGCGCAATATCACTCTGCAGATGAATCCACTTTTCGTTAACCAGGCCGATGCCCACTATAAAGATCAATATAACGATCACAAACCCCATAATACTCATCTCTGCCATCCCTCTCCCAGCGCCCGTAAGTATAAAAAAGACCCCGTTTGCTTATCTCCGCCGAGGTCCTGTGGATCTTTTCTTTTCAATAACAAACAACAATATGGAAACCGCTCCCAGCAGGATAAAGATTGCTCCCAGAACGGAAAACATCTGGCCAACAGGGGCAAAAAACAGATCCATCACATTACTCCGCATATTGATAAAGCGATTAACCCCATCCGCCATCAAGCCGTGGGACGCTGCCAGCACGCAATCCGCAAGACCAACGATGAGCAGCGCTACGCCATATATTCTGTGTCCGCCGAGGCTATGCCCGTTCAAAAACCACAGCCCCGCGCCCGTCCCAATGACAGCCAGAGTCGTCAAAACCAGAAACCAGTTGGACAGGAAAATCCTCACCACGGCAAACAATGCCTGATGATTCTCCCGATATATACCCAGGGTAAATCTGTCTTCCAGCCCCAGGTTGTCCCATGTGATCTCATATCTCTCCATGTCCTCCGCGGTAACGCTGTAGCGCAGATCCGCCGTGACCTTTTCCCTGTTTTCTTCCTCCAGCTTCGTAATATCCGCAAAAGATATCTTACCCTCCCCGGTCTCATATAGCAGATCGTCCCGGATGGTCTTTATCTTATCGGCAATAAACTCTCTGGTGTACTGCGCGTCCAGCAGCCTTTCCGCACCCTCGGCGTCGATCTCAGGGGTCATCACCATCACCACAAAAAACTGGGCCATGGACATGCGATCCGCAATCTTGGTGATCTGCATCTGAGAAAGCTCCCACTCCTTTGTAAACGATTCAATAGCCTGATCACGCATTGCATAGCGAAAGCTGCCAAAAATACTGGCCAGCAAACCGAGCAGGCAGATAAATATACTTAATACTATCGTAATTCCTGTCTTCTTTCTGTGACTCATCTCAATCCTTCTCTGCTTTCTCCAACATCCCGGCATCACCAGCGCCGCACGATCAGAGTTATCGTAAAAAAGACCCCGGATATCCGGGATCCTCCAGAGGTGCGAGCCGGATTTGAACCGGCGATAACGGTGTTGCAGACCGGGGCCTTACCACTTGGCTATCGCACCATACACAAATGACTCCAACGGGAATCGAACCCGTGTTACCGCCGTGAAAGGGCGATGTCTTA
>CAJUAH010000021.1 GCA_910584375.1 uncultured Acetatifactor sp. | reverse complement strand
GAGATAGCGAGACTCGAACTCGTGACCTATACGTTGCGAACGTATCGCTCTCCCAACTGAGCTATATCCCCATAAGGAGATTATAACACATTTTTGAGAGAATGCAAGTACTGTTTTTTTTTGCATCTTATATGATGGAATGCCGCCCCTTTTTGTTGTCCCATGCCGGAAAAGAGCATAAAACCATGAATCCTGCAAGAACTTGCGGCGACTTGCAGTTGCTGTCTGATATGGGAGAATCGTATAATGAATAATGATATAAAGTCAATATGTGGAGGAGAGTCTAAGCTTATGGAACAGTTGCGCATTACCGCTGCCGATGATAACGAAAAAGTGTACAGAATACTGGGAGATCTGATGAACGGGGACAAAGAATTTCAGATAATGATAACGGTGCCTGGGGGAAAAAAGGACGGCGACCTGCAAAGTTCCGGAGAAACCCTGATCCAGGCCGCGGAGGAGAGAAACGTGCCGAGAGAGCCCAAAGAGAAGGTCTATGACCTGGAACAGGACGTGACCGATATCATTCACGAGATCGGCGTCCCGGCACATATCAAGGGATATCAGTACTTACGGGAGGCCATTATGATGTCGGTGAAGGAGCCCTCGATGATCAGCTCCATCACCAAGGTACTCTACCCCACCATCGCCAAGCGTTTCCAGACCACGCCCAGCCGGGTGGAGCGGGCCATCCGCCACGCCATCGAAGTGGCCTGGTCCCGGGGCAGGATGGAGACGCTGGACGCTCTGTTCGGCTACACGGTAAACACCGGAAAGGGAAAGCCCACCAACTCCGAGTTTATCGCCCTGATCGCTGACCGCATCCGGCTGAAATACCGGGAATAGCTTCCATATAAAGTGAAAAACAGATAAAACGAAAAATTAAAGAAAAGGCTTTTCTAAAGATGCAGAATGTAGTATAATTCATTTATCTACGAGAAGGTACAGATGGAGGTTTGCACATGAAAAGAATACTGTTTGCGGCATCTGAAGGAGTTCCTTTTATCAAGACGGGCGGACTGGCCGATGTGGTGGGTTCCCTGCCCAAATGTATTGACAGGGAATATTTTGATGTGCGGGTGATCCTGCCCAAATATACCTGCATGAAACAGGAGATGAAAGACAGGCTGGAGTATGTGACCCATTTTTATATGGATTTTAACTGGACGGACGCCTATGTGGGAGTTCTGAAGGCCGAGGTGGATGGGATTCAGTATTATTTTATTGACAACGAGGGATATTTCGGCGGATTCAAGCCCTATGGGGACAATGCGCTGTTCGAGATTGAGAAGTACGCCTTTTTCTCCAAGGCGGTGCTGTCTGTGCTGCCGATCCTGGATTTCCGGCCGGATCTGATCCACTGCCATGACTGGCAGACCGGGCTGGTGCCGGTATATCTGAAAGAGCGTTTCCAGGGCAGCGACTTTTTCCGGGGGATCAAGTCTGTGATCACGATTCACAATCTGAAGTTCCAGGGGAAATGGGATCCCAAGGTGGTGCAGAATATCACCGGACTGCCCCAGTATTATTTTACGCCGGATAAGCTGGAGGCGTACAAGGACGCCAATTTGCTCAAAGGCGGTATCGTGTTTGCGGACGCGGTGACCACCGTGAGCGACACCTATGCGGAGGAGATTAAGACGCAGTTCTACGGGGAAGGTCTGGACGGTCTGCTGAAGGCCCGCAGCGGCGACCTGCGGGGCATCGTGAACGGCATCGACTACGAGGAGTTTAACCCCGAGACGGACAAATATATCGTAAAGCCCTATAACGCGGTGAATTTCCGTAAGGAGAAGGCCAAGAACAAGAAAGCGCTGCAGGAAGAGCTGGGCCTTACGGTGGACGAGAAGAAGATGATGATCGGCGTGGTCTCCCGGCTGACGGATCAGAAGGGTTTTGATCTGATCGCCTATGTGATGGATGAACTGTGCCGGGACGATATTCAACTGGTGATTCTGGGGACCGGGGAAGAGCGGTATGAGAATATGTTCCGTCATTTCGACTGGAAATACAGCGATAAGGTGTCGGCCAATATATTCTATTCCGAGGAACTGTCCCACAAGATATATGCGTCCTGTGACGCTTTCCTGATGCCGTCCCTGTTTGAGCCCTGCGGCCTGAGCCAGCTCATGTCCCTGCGCTACGGCACGGTGCCCATTGTCAGGGAGACGGGCGGTCTGAAAGATACGGTGGAGCCGTACAACGAGTATGAGAACAAGGGCACAGGCTTTAGCTTTGCCAACTACAATGCCCATGAGATGCTGGCCGCCGTCCGCTATGCGGAGCAGGTCTATTACGATAAAAAGCGGGAGTGGAACAAGATCGTGGACCGTGCCATGGCAGCCGATTTTTCCTGGGAGGTGTCGGCAAAGAAGTATCAGGAGATGTATGACTGGTTGATAGGATATTGAGAGAATGAGCGGCAACGGCAAAAAGAGAGACAGTTTTATCCTGCAGGCGGGCATTCTGGCCGCCGCAGGATTTATCAGCCGGATCATCGGGCTGTTGTACATAAGTCCCGTGACGCGTATTATCGGCCCTGTGGGCCTGGGATACTATCAGACCGCATACAATTATTACGCCATCGTGCTGATGATATCTTCGTACAGTATTCCCTCCGCGATCTCCAAGGTGATCGCGCAGAAACTGTCGTTGCGGGAATACCGCAATGCTCACAGGGTATTTATATGTGCCATGTACTATGTGCTGGGAGTGGGTCTCGTCGCGAGCTTACTCCTCTTTTTTGGTGCGGGATATCTGGCGACGGAGTCGGCTGTGCCGGTGCTGCGGGTGCTGGCCCCCACGATCTTTATCTACGGTATCCTGGGGGTGCTGCGGGGATATTTTCAGGCGCATAAGAGTATGGTGCAGACCTCTTTCTCCCAGATCCTGGAGCAGATCGTCAACGCGGCGGTGAGCATAGGGGCCGCCTACGGATTTATCGTCTGGTTCACGGGGAGTTATGAGGAGAGCCGGACGGCGGCGGACCAGACCGGCCGGGCGGTGTATGGCGCTATGGGCAGCGCCCTGGGAACCGGCGCGGGGGTGCTGGCGGCGCTGCTCTTTATGGGAGGGATCTATGCTTTGAACCGTCCCATGATCCAGAGGAGGATCCAGAGGGACCGGACCCGGCAGGTGGACTCATACCGGGAGATCAGCGTGATGATCCTGCAGGTGGTGCTGCCCTTCATCATGAGTACGGCCATCTACAATCTCAGCAGTTCCCTGAACAACAAGCTGTATTCGGATATCATGATCAAATTCCGCCATGTGGCGGAGGATCTGGCCATGGGGGATTACGGCGTGTTCAACGGGGAGGCCATGAAGATCTCCAATATTCCCATCGCCTTCTCCTCGGCCATGGCCGCCGCCATCATTCCCACGGTGTCCCAGCTCGTGGCCCGCAGGCAGTTGGCGGACGCCCGGGATAAGATGTCCCAGGCAGTGAAGACGATCATGCTGATCTCCATTCCCTCGGCGGTGGGGCTCTTTGCGCTGGCAAAACCCGTCACCTGGCTGCTCTTCCCTGACGAGAACACGATCGAACTGGCCTCCAGAATCCTGATGGCGCTGGCGGTGTCCGTGATCTTCTATGCGCTGTCCACCTTGAGCAACTCCATATTGCAGGGGATTGGCAGGGTGAATACGCCCATTGTCAACGCGGCCATCGCGCTGCTCATACAGACGGCTGTGCTGGTGCCGCTGCTGCTTTTTACCGATCTGGGCATTTACGCGGTGGTTATTGCCACGATCCTGTATTCGGGGCTGATGTGCGTGCTGAACCAGATGTCCCTGCACAAGGCGCTGGGATACCGTCAGGAGGCTATGAATACCTTTATCGTTCCCTTTATTGCCTCCGGGTTCATGGGGGCCATCGCGTGGGTTCTGTATGAAACACTGCTCATGCTGACGGGATCCATCGTGATATCCGCCGTTCCGGCCATCCTGGCAGCGGTGGTGGTGTATTTCGCTTTGGTAATCCTGTTTCGGGCGGTGACGGAAGAGGAACTGCGGGCGATGCCCAAGGGCCATCTGCTGGTAAAAGTGGCAAAAAAATGCCGCCTGCTGCGTTAGGCGGTATTTTTTCCGGGATCATATCTGCTCCAGCCCCGATATGTCACTGTCGATCATCATGGAATAGTTGGTGTAGTACACGACGAATCCGGGTTTGGCCCCGTTCGGTTTTTTCACATGTTTTTTCTGGATATAGTCGATCTCAACTTTTTCCTGGCTGCGGCCTTTAGAATAGTAGGCTGCCAGCCTTGCCGCCTCCTCGAAGGTGCGGTCGGGCAGCGTGTCGGCTCCCTCGCATTTGACCACCACATGGGAACCGGGCATGCCTTTGGCGTGGAACCACCAGTCGTTTCCGGTGGCAAACTTAAAAGTCAGTTCATCGTTCTGATAATTGTTTTTCCCCACATACATATGGAAACCGTCGCTGCTCACATAGTGGAAGGGTTTGCTGGTGATCTTTTCCCTCTTGCCGCCCCGTCTGTGGATGTAGCCGCTGGCCGCCAGCTCCTCCCGGATCTGCGCCAGATCCTCCTCCTGCAACGCGATATCCAGCGCCGTGGCAATGGATTCCAGATGCTCGATCTCGGCCTTGACTTCCTCGGTCAAAACAGACAGGGCCTCATAGGTGCGTTTCAGCTTGCCGTATTTGTCGAAGTAGCGTTTGGCGTTTTCGGCGGGGGTCATGTCCGGATCCAGGGGGATCGTGACCGTCTCATTGGTATAGTAATTCAGCGCCTCCATGGATCTGCTGCCCTCGGGCACATTGTAGCCGTAGGTGTTGAGCAGTTCCCCGTAGACCCGGTACTTGTCCCGCTTTTCCGTATCTTTGATCTGCTGCATTTGCAGATCGTATTTTTTGACGTTGCGTTCCAGGGCGGTCTGTACCACCCGGCGCAGATCCGAAGATCTCTGGCGGATGCGGGTCAGGGTGTTTTTCTCCGCGTAATATTGTTCCAGCAGGGCGGAGACGGAATCGAAGGGCCGCAGGCTGTCCGATTCGCCGCCGTACAGCGTCAGAGGCAGCGCCGCGTATTCGACGGGCTGTCTGCCGGTGTAGGCGATGGCGGGGGCGAAATTGCCGTCGCGCACCTGATCCATCATTTCCCGGAAGGTTTGATAAGCCTTTTCCAGTTCCCGGGGAGAAAAGGCGGCGGTGGGGCTGTCCCCGTCCAGGCCGCTGCGGTGACAAACCTCCTGGGCCAGGATGGGCGAGATGCCGGTGTAGCTTAAATATATGGCTTTGTACAGCGCCGCGGGGCGGGCTGCCACAGCCGTGACAAAGGATTCCTGTTCACAGTCCAGCGGGTTCAGTTTATCCTGGGTTTGCACCACAAAGTAGGGTTTTCCGGGCAGGACTTCCCGCACGCTGCTGACCAGGCCGGACACATGCTTGATGCTGTCCAGGATCGTGCCGTCCTCGTTGCAGAAGATGATATTGCTGTGTTTGCCCATGATTTCTATGATCAGCGTTTTTTTGCGCAGATCTCCCATTTCGTCCAGATGTTCCACATCGATATGGATGATGCGCTCCAGGCCCGGCTGGGTCACGGCGGTGATTCGCCCGTTTTGCAGGTGTTTGCGCAGCAGCATGCAAAAGCCCGGGGCCGTCATGGGGCTGGGTTTGTTTTGGGTGGTCAGATAGGCCAGCGGCAGGGAGGCGTCTGCGGACAAAAGCAGGCGTCTTTGGCCGTCGGCCGTTTTGACGGTCAGCAGCAGTTCGTCGTTTTCCGGCTGGGCGATCTTGTACAGTCTGCCGCCCAGGCAGGTGTCGTTCAGTTCTTTTACGATAGCGGCAATGGTTACGCCGTCAAATGCCATGTGGGTATCCTCCTGATCTTTTGCTTGTAGATATTATTACTTGTAGACTTTATTATAGCAAATTACGGGGAAATGACAAGCGTTTTTGGGCGGCGACGAAACGGATAGGACTGTTTTTATATAGGTATCCGCGAGGGACGCTGTAGACGGATAATTATTCCTGTCCGAACCCGCTCTCGCTCGATTGGAAACGTAGCGGACGCTAGGCTCGGCCGAATAAATTCGGCATACCTCGCCAAGCGCCGACGTTTCCAGACGGTTCTCCCAGGAACAATTATCCATCTACAGCTGTTTCTGGGCAGAAGTAAAAAAATCAAGCATCCATCTATAACTGTTTCTGGGCAGAAGTAAAAAAATCAAGCATCCACCTACAACTGTTTCGGGAGAAAAGTAAAAAAATCAAACATCCATCTACAACTGTTTCAGGAAAGAAGTAAAAAAATCAGGCATCCATCTACAGTTGTTTCAGGACGGAAGAAAAAATCATGCGTTTGTTATGAAAGTGTCGTGAAAGTTTTTATGCCCGGCTTGACTATTTGTACAATCTACATTATAATATAACGAGCTATAGATGTGGAAAGCATTATGGGCCTGCGCGGGTTTTACCGCGGAAATTGTACTTGGAGAGAAGGCTTACTGATTGGAGCGGTATCGCAGGCGGGACTTGCGGTATGCAGCAGGGTACAGTGTAAGACGGATGTTTTACATTTTGATTGGCGCTTTGCCGCGGGTGCAGTCGGCGATGTGCAGATTAGAGGCAAAGATGATAAAGAGTATGACGGGGTTCGGCAGATGCGAGGTGGCCGAGAACAATCGCAAATTTACCGTGGAAATGAAGTCCGTGAATCATCGGTATCTGGATGTGAATATCAAGATGCCCAAGAAACTGAATTTTTTTGAATCCGCTATCCGCACGGAATTGAAGAACTATATATCACGGGGAAAAGTGGATCTGTTTATCACCTATGAGGATTATACGGAGAACAATGCCAGTATTCGTTATAACAGGGAACTGGCTGCAGAGTATATGAAGTATCTGCGTCAGATGCAGGAGGATTTCGGACTGGACGACGATATCCGGGTTTCCACTTTATCGCGCTATCCCGAGGTGTTTACCATGGAGGAGCAGAATATCGACGAGGAGGAGTTGTGGAAAGAGCTGCAGAGCGCGATCCGCGGCGCGGCGGAGGGATTTGTGCAGACCCGTGTTGTGGAGGGAGAGCACCTTCGAGACGATCTCTTGGAAAAACTGGACGGCATGTTAAAACTGGTGGATTTTATTACAGAGAGATCCCCGGTGATCGTACTGGAGTACCGCCGGAAACTGGAAGAGCGGGTGAAAGAGTTACTGGGGGACGCCCAGGTGGATGAGAACAGGTTGCTGACGGAGGTTACGATATTTGCGGACAAGGTCTGCGTGGACGAGGAACTGGTGCGGCTGCGCAGCCATATCGAGACCACGAAGGCTACGCTTTTAGAGGGCGGCAGCATCGGTCGCAAACTGGATTTTATCGCGCAGGAGATGAACCGGGAGGCCAATACCACCCTGTCCAAATCCACCGATCTGGAGATATCGAACTGCGCCATAGAGCTGAAGACGGAGATCGAAAAGATCCGGGAGCAGATCCAGAATATTGAATAACGGTGAGGACGGTTCATGAATAAATTAATCCATATCGGTTTTGGCAATATCGTTAATACCGACAAGATCATCGCCATCGTCAGCCCGGATTCGGCTCCGGTGAAAAGGCTGGTGCAGCGGGCCAAGGAGGAGGGCACGGTCATCGACGCCACCCAGGGGCGCAAGACCAAGGCTGTTCTGGTCATGGAGAACAACCGGATCGTCCTGTCGGCGCTGCTGCCCGAGACCATAGCGGGCAGGGCCAGAGCGGAGAGCGGAGGAAATGAGGATGAGTAAAGGGGTTTTGACGGTAATCTCCGGTTTTTCCGGCGCCGGCAAGGGAACATTGATGAAGAGGCTGACCCGGGAGTATGACAATTATGCCCTGTCCGTGTCCATGACCACCAGGGCGCCCAGAGAGGGAGAGCGGGACGGCATAGAATACTTTTTTGTGGACACGGAGACCTTTCAGGAGCGTATCCGGCAGGGCAGGATGCTGGAGTATGCCTGTTACTGCGGGAATTATTACGGCACGCCCAGGGATTATGTGCAGCAGATGCTGGAGGCGGGAAAAGATGTGATCCTGGAGATCGAGATCCAGGGGGCCTTGCAGATCAGGGAGCTGGTGCCGGACTGCCTTCTGCTGTTTGTGACGCCGCCCGGCGCGGCGGAGCTTAAAAGGAGGCTGGAGGGTAGAGGCACGGAGACTCCGGAGGTCATAGCCAGGAGGCTGGCCCGCGCGGCAGAGGAATCAGAAGGCATAGAGGCCTATGATTATATAGTCATTAATGACGATCTGGAAGAATGCGTCAGGCAGATCCACAGCATGGTGCAGAACGCCCGGTACACACCGGCCAGACAGGAAACATTAATAAAAGAAATCAGAGAAGAATTGAGCGAATTCGCGAAAGGAGCAGAATAATGTTACATCCATCTTATTCGGATCTAATGAAAGTAGTAAACAGCGAGGTAGAGCAGGGAGAGGCGCCCGTGGTCAACAGCAGGTATTCCATCGTGATGGCTACATCCAAGAGAGCAAGGCAGATTATCAGCGGCGATGAGCCTCTGGTGAACGGCGCCGGCAAGAAACCCCTGTCTATGGCCGTGGAGGAACTGAACCAGGGCAAGATCAAGATTCTGGCCGAGGACGAGGTCATGGAAGAGCAGGAGATATATGACGTGGTGGAGAGCACCGGGGCATATACGCCAGAATCTGTCTCGGAAGACGCGGGAGACATGGAGGACGCGGAGACGGCAGCGGACATGGCGACAGCGGAAGACGCGGAGACAGCGGAGGACGCAGAGACTGCCGAGAGTACGGAGAAAGCGGAAACCGGCGGACAAACGGAGCCTGCGGCGGAGGAAACGGAGAATCTGCGGGAAGAGGAACAGGAAGTATAAAACAGGGGGAGAAATGTTCTGCTATGAGTATTTCTCCCTTTTTTGAGGGATAAAAATGAAGATATTGTTTATTTCCCTGGGCTGCGACAAGAATCTGGCGGATACGGAGGAGATGCTGGATCTGCTGCGGCAAAGAGGATATGATTTTACGGATGATGAGAATGAGTGCGAGATCGTGGTGGTAAACACCTGTTGCTTTATCGGAGACGCCAAGGAAGAGAGTATCAACACGCTCCTGGAGATGGCGGAGCTGAAAAAGAGCGGGAGAGTCAGGGCGCTGGTGGCGGCGGGATGTCTGGCCCAGCGTTATCACCGGGAGATCCTGACGGAGATCCCGGAGGTGGACGCCATCGTGGGAACCTCCTCCAGGAACCGGATCGCGGACGCCGTGGAGCGGGCGCTTGCCGGGAGAAAGGCCGTGTTTGTGCAGGATCCGGACGCACCCTGCGAGTATTATACAGACAGAGTATTGACCACGGGAGGACACTATGCGTATCTGAAGATCGCGGAGGGATGCGGCAAGCGGTGCAGCTACTGCGTTATTCCCCAGATCCGGGGTAATTATCGCAGCGTCCCCATGGAAATCCTGCTGGAGCAGGCCAACATCCTGGCCCGGAAGGGCGTGAAAGAGCTGATACTGGTGGCGCAGGAGACTACCTTGTACGGCCTGGATCGCTATGGGGAGAAAAGCCTGCCGCTGCTATTGCACGAGCTGGCGCAGATCCCGGGGATATGCTGGATCCGTATACTGTACTGCTACCCGGAGGAGATCACGGAAGAGCTGATCCAGACGATCAAAAAGGAGCCCAAGGTGTGTCATTATCTGGATATTCCCATTCAGCATGCCAGTGACAGGATCCTGCGGCGCATGGGACGTCACACCACCCAGAGTCAGCTGCGGGAACTGATTGACAGGCTGCGGGAGGAGATACCGGATATCTGCCTGCGCACCACACTGATCACAGGTTTCCCCGGAGAGACCCAGGAGGATCACGAAAAACTGGTGGATTTCGTCAATGAGATGGAATTTGACCGTCTGGGTGTATTTCCTTATTCTCAGGAGGAGGGGACAGCCGCCGCGGAGATGCCGGATCAGATACCGGAGGAGCAGAAGGAAGTCTGGCGGCAGGAGATCATGGAACTGCAGCAGGAGATCGCATTTGCCAAAGCGGAGGATACGGTAGGGCAGGTGCTGACGGTGATGATCGAGGGCAAGGTGGCGGACGAGGAGGTCTATGTGGCCCGCACTTACCGGGATGCTCCCGGGGTGGACGGTTTTCTGTTCGTACATACCGACGCCACGCTGATGACCGGCGATCTGGCGCAGGTGCAGGTGACTGGCAGCAATGCCTACGACCTGATCGGAGAGATATGGCAGGAGGAAGAAAAAGATGAATCTACCCAATAAACTGACGGTATTCCGCGTTATATTGATAGTACCTTTCGTGATAGTGCTGCTGGGAGGCGACGCAGGATGGTTCGGCAGCAATTTGCTGTTCCCGGAGCTGGCGGCGCTGGTTATTTTTATCATAGCCAGCCTGACGGATATGATCGACGGCAAGATCGCCAGAAAATATAATCTAATCACCAATTTCGGTAAATTTATGGATCCGCTGGCGGATAAGCTGCTGGTCAGCGCGGCGCTGATCGCCCTGGTGGCCATGGGGCGCATTCCGGCCTGGGTGGTGATCGTCATTATCAGCAGAGAGTTTATCATCAGCGGTTTCAGGCTGGTGGCGGCGGACAATCAGGTGGTGATTGCCGCCAGCTATTGGGGCAAGTTCAAGACCGCTTTTCAGATGGTTATGGTATGCATGATGATCCTGGATCTGTCCGGTTTCTGGTCCTGGTACAGGATCGCCACGGATGTGGTCATGTGGATCGCGCTGGTGCTGACCGTGGTATCCCTGGCGGATTATCTGGTCAAAAACAGGACGGTCATGAAGGGACAGATGTAGGAGACGACGGAGAGGGCGATAGAGATGACAGTGGAATTGATTTGTGTGGGAACGGAGCTTTTGCTGGGAAATATTGTAAATACCAACGCTGCGTATCTGGCTGAAAAGTGTGCCTCCCTGGGGCTGTCCTGTTATTACCAGACCGTGGTGGGCGACAATGAGAAACGTCTGGAGGAGACGCTGCGCGCGGCAATAAAACGTTCGCAGGTGGTCATCCTGTCCGGCGGCCTGGGTCCCACGGAGGACGATCTGACCAAGGAAGTGGCCTCCCGGGTCATGGGCAGGGAGCTGGTGGAGGATGCGGACTCCAGAAAATGTATCGAGGATTTTTTTGCCTCCAGGGGCTCGGTTCCCACGGAGAATAACTGGAAACAGGCGCTGATCCCCCAGGGCGGCCTCGTGCTGCCCAATCCCAACGGCACGGCGCCGGGAGTCATCATCCCGGAAAAAGATACCCATATCGTGCTGCTGCCGGGACCGCCCCACGAGTTGAAACCCATGTTTGAGAACCATGTTATGCCCTATCTGATGAAACTGGAGCCGGGGCTGATCTGCTCCCAGACCGTCAAGGTGTGCGGCATCGGGGAGAGCAAGGTGGAGACGCTGCTCATGGATCTGATCGACGGGCAGGACAATCCCACGCTGGCCACCTACGCCAAGACGGGAGAAGTGCATATCCGGGTGACTGCCAAAGCAGGGAGTGAGAAAGAGGCCCGCAGACTGATCAAGCCTGTGGTCAAAGAGATCAAGAGCAGGATGGGCAGCAATATATATACGACGGAGGAGGACGTCACGCTGGAGAGGGCGGTGGTGGAGCTGTTGCTGGCCAATAAACTTACCGTGACCTGCGCCGAGTCCTGCACCGGAGGGCTGCTGTCAGCCAGACTGATCAATGTGCCCGGCGTGTCGGAGGTCTACAAATCCGGCTATGTGACCTACTCCAACAAGGCAAAGCGAAAACTGCTGGGGGTAAAGAAGAGCACTCTGGGCAAATACGGCGCCGTCAGCGCCCAGACTGCCGAGGAGATGGCCAGGGGCCTGGCCTTTGTGTCCAAAGGCGATGTGGCGGTGAGCGTCACCGGCCTGGCCGGACCGGACGGAGGGACAGAGGAAAAGCCGGTGGGACTGGTCTATATCGCCTGTAGCGTGAAGGGCGATGTGACTGTGAAAGAATACCATTTTTCCGGGAACCGTCAGACCATACGGGAGGCGGCGGTTTCCGCGGCCCTGACACTGATGCGCGGCTGTATCCTGGAATATTACAGCGAGATCACTTTCGGTAAAAAATAACAGCCCGCAGACGGGCGGATTTATGAAAAGAATATAAAATGTATCATACCTCTTGTGCTTTTAACGGAAGTGTGATACATTTTCTGTATGCAAGGGGTATCCGGCACTGCCGTATTCTTTTTACACCGTCCGGCGTTTCGCCAGCGAATTCACAGACCAGCGGATTCATAAACACACGGAGCATTTTAGGAGAAGTTTTGGAGGAGGGATGTTTATAAGTACTGTTTAAAGGACTTGAAATAGTTTATTATGGATATAACACAAAAACCTGTTGACAAAGCCGAACGGATGTTTTATCCTGTAATAAGAACAGAACATTTGTTCTCGAGAGCTGAGAAAAGAGTACAGATAAACTCCAAGTACGTTTTGGCAAATATCCCAGGTAAAACAAGACGGCAGCCGACCGTGTCGGCCACAAATATGGAGAAACGAGGTAAATATGGAGAAGAATGAAAAACTGAAAGCATTGGACGCGGCGATCAGCCAGATCGAGAAACAGTACGGCAAGGGAGCAGTGATGAAACTGGGAGATCCCGCCAATCAGATGAATGTGGAGACGATCCCTACAGGTTCTTTAAGTCTGGATATCGCCCTGGGACTGGGGGGGATCCCCAAAGGGAGAATCGTGGAGATCTATGGGCCTGAGTCCAGCGGTAAGACCACTGTTACGCTGCACATGATTGCGGAAGTGCAGAAAAGAGGAGGGATTGCGGGATTTATTGACGCGGAGCATGCGCTGGACCCCGTATACGCCAGGAATATCGGTGTGGATATCGACAATCTGTATATCTCCCAGCCGGATAACGGGGAGCAGGCGCTGGAGATTACGGAGACCATGGTGCGTTCCGGCGCCATTGACATCGTGGTGGTGGACTCTGTGGCCGCGTTGGTGCCCAAGGCCGAGATCGACGGCGACATGGGGGATTCCCATGTGGGTCTGCAGGCCAGGCTTATGTCCCAGGCCCTGAGAAAACTGACGGCGGTGATCAGCAAATCTAACTGTACCGTTATCTTCATCAATCAGCTGCGTGAGAAGGTGGGCGTGATGTTTGGCAACCCGGAGACCACCACCGGAGGCCGGGCTCTGAAATTCTATTCATCCGTGCGCATGGATGTGCGCCGTGTGGAGGCTTTAAAGCAGGGAGGCGAGATCATCGGGAACCATACAAGGGTCAAAGTGGTCAAAAACAAGATCGCTCCTCCCTTCAAGGAGGCGGAGTTTGACATTATGTTCGGGGAAGGAATCTCCGTGGTGGGCGATATCCTGGATCTGGCTGCCAGCGTGGATATCGTGAATAAGTCCGGAGCATGGTATGCATACAACGGAGATAAGATCGGCCAGGGGCGCGAGAACGCCAAACAGTATTTGAAGGACAATCCGGCGGTATGCCAGGAGATAGAGGGCAAAGTGCGGGAGCATTTTGGATTGCATGGCGGCGCCGCCGGGACAGAGGCCGCGCCGGAGAAGGAAAAGTAAGCGTTCATGACAGTGACGGAGATAACGGATATATCAAAAAAACAGTGCAGAATCTGTGTGGATCATGATTTCTGTTTCGTCCTGTACAAGGGTGAACTGCGTCAATATGGTATCGCGGCGGGGGAAGAGCTGACGGAAGAGAACTTGCGGAAAGTGCTGGAGGAGCTTTTGCCCCGCAGGGCCAAAATGCGGGCCATGAATCTGCTGCAACACAGAGACTATACTGAAAAGCAACTCCGGGATAAGCTGCTGGACGGCGGCTATCCGCAGGAGACGGCAGAGCAGGCGCTGGAATATGTGAGATCCTGGCGCTATGTTGACGATACGCGCTACGCGCAGAGCTACTTGGCCGCTTTCGCCGGTAAAAAATCCCTGCGGCGGATGGAATTGGAGTTACAGCAAAAGGGCATCGCCAGGGATATCCTGGAGCAGGCCGTCCAGAACTGGCAGGAGCAGGACGGCGGCCAGGATGAGCTGCGGATGGCCTGCGAACTGCTTAAGCGGAAACATTATGACAAAGATTCCGGCGACCGCAAAGAACAGCAGCGTTTATACAATTTTCTGGCGTACAGGGGCTTTTCGGGAGAAGTCATCCGAAAAGCCCTGCATATGGATCCGGAGATATAGGTCAGCAGAGCAGTAGAACCAAATCTCTGGATTAAATAAAATACTGCTTGACATAACGTTCATTTCGGTTTAAAATTTTATATGTTGTAGATTGCCTGTTAGAATGTGAGCAGTACATACATTCTATATTAGATATTTGTACAATGAAAATTTAATAAGGAGGTGCTCCTGTAATGGATGCAAGTGTTATTATCGGTTGTGCTGTTACAGCGGTAATCTGTATCCTTGTTACAGCGATTGTCACGGCGGTTGTTACTTCTGCTTATCAGAAGAAGGTAACGGCGTCCACCATCGGCAACGCTCAGGACAAGGCCAGAGAGATTATCGATGAGGCCCTCAAGACTGCGGAGTCCAAAAAGCGTGAATCGCTGCTTGAAGTCAAGGAAGAGTCCATTCGTACAAAGAATGAACTGGACAAGGAGATCAAGGAGCGAAGAGCGGAGGCGCAGCGTTACGAGCGCAGAGTCCAGCAGAAAGAGGAGAACATCGATAAGAAAGCTGACGCCATCGAAAAGCGAGAAGCAAGCTTGACTGCCCGTGAGGAATCATTAAATAAGCTTAAGGAAGAAGTTTCCAGGCTGAACGAGCAGAGAGTACAGGAACTGGAAAGAATTTCCGGGTTGACCTCTGAACAGGCAAAAGACTACTTATTGAAAATTGTTGAAGATGAAGTAAAGCATGAAACGGCCGTGATGATCAAGGATATGGAGAGTCGGGCCAAAGAAGAAGCAGACAAGAAAGCCAAGGAATATGTGGTATCTGCGATCCAGAGATGCGCGGCAGACCATGTCTCTGAAACCACTATTTCTGTTGTACAGCTTCCTAATGATGAGATGAAAGGTCGTATTATTGGCCGCGAAGGACGGAATATTCGTACTTTGGAGACCATGACCGGTGTAGATCTGATCATTGACGATACACCGGAGGCAGTTATTCTGTCGGGCTTTGATCCGATTCGCCGGGAGGTGGCGCGGATCGCCTTAGAGAAACTGATCGTTGACGGTCGTATCCATCCCGCCCGGATTGAAGAGATGGTGGAGAAGGCACAGCGTGAAGTCGAAGTGATGATCAAGGAGGAAGGTGAAGCCGCCACTCTGGAAGTAGGTGTGCATGGTATTCATCCCGAACTCATCAAACTTTTGGGTAGAATGAAATTCAGAACCAGCTATGGGCAGAACGCGTTGAAACATTCCATCGAGGTTGCGCAGCTTTCAGGCCTGCTTGCCGCCGAGATGGGGTTGGATGTGAGACTGGCCAAGCGGGCTGGTCTGCTGCATGACATTGGCAAGGCAGTGGATCATGAGATGGAAGGCTCCCATATTCAGTTAGGCTCGGAGCTTTGCAGGAAATACAAAGAGAATGCTACCGTTATCAATGCCGTGGAATCCCATCATGGCGATGTGGAGGCCACTTCCCTGATCGCATGTATCGTACAGGCTGCTGATACGATTTCTGCCGCGAGACCGGGGGCCAGAAGGGAAACGCTGGAAACCTATACCAGCAGATTAAAACAGTTAGAAGAAATAACCAACAATTTCAAGGGAGTAGACAAGTCTTTTGCTATTCAGGCAGGTCGTGAAGTCCGAGTGATGGTGGTACCTGAGCAGATTACAGATGCGGATATGGTGCTGCTGGCCCGCGATATCTCCAAACAGATAGAGGCGGAGCTGGAATATCCCGGACAGATTAAAGTCAATGTGATCCGTGAATCTCGCGTGATTGACTACGCGAAATAATGAAACCAGTGACTAAAAGTGAAAAGGTAAAAAGAGTTCCGCTTGCGGGGCTCTTTTTTTAACGTATTTTTTCGTAAAAAACTCTTGTCTATTGAGAAGAATTGTAGTAATATATACGGGATGTATGATTGTATACAATTATCCAATCGTATATGCCGATGGAATCACCGACATTCCATAAGATGTTATAGAAAGGCTGGGTTGAAAGACATGGAGAGGAAGGCTTATAAGGAGTTAAGCAAAGAGGAATTGGAACAGCTGCATAAACAGCTGACAAAAGAATATGAGGCGGCGAAGACCAGAGGATTGCAGTTGGATATGTCCAGGGGAAAACCGGGCGTGTCTCAGCTGGATATGGGTATGGATATATTTGACGTGTTAAATTCCCAGAGCGACATGAGGAGCATGGAGAATGTGGATGTGCGCAATTACGGTGTGCTGGACGGTTTGACGGAGGCCAAGCACATGATGGCGGATATCATGGGTGTATCGGCGGATCATGTGATTGTCTGCGGCAATGCCAGTCTGACGATCATGTATGATACGGTATCCCGGTCCATGACCCACGGCGTGATGGGCGGGACGCCCTGGTGTAAGCTGGATAAGGTGAAGTTCCTTTGCCCTGTGCCCGGATATGACAGGCATTTTGCCATTACTGAGCATTTTGGGATTGAGATGATCAACGTGCCCATGACACCCCAGGGGCCCGATATGGATATGGTGGAAAGATTGGTGAGAGAGGACGAGAGTATCAAGGGGATCTGGTGTGTTCCCAAGTACTCCAATCCCCAGGGGTACAGCTACAGCGACGAGACGGTCCGGCGTTTTGCGGCGCTTAAGCCCGCCGCCGAAGATTTTCGGATATTTTGGGACAATGCCTATGCGGTACACCACCTTTACGAGGACAGGCAGGATGAGATATTGGAGATATTGAGCGAGTGCGAGAAAGCCGGTAACCCGGATATGGTATACGAGTTCGCATCCACCTCCAAGATCAGTTTTTCCGGCGCGGGAGTGGCGGCTGTCGCGGCGTCTAAAGGGAATCTGGACTATATCAAAAAGTCCATGACGATCCAGACTATCGGTTACGACAAGATCAACCAGCTGCGGCATGTGCGCTATTTCAAGGATTTTGAGGGTATCAAGGCTCATATGAGAAAGCATGCGGCTATCATGCGGCCCAAATTCGAGGCGGTACAGCAGGTACTGGAGAGAGAACTGGAGGGGCTGGAGATCGGCCGTTGGACGAAACCCAACGGCGGCTATTTTATCTCTTTTGATGCCATGGAGGGCTGCGCCAAAGCCATCGTTGCAAAGTGCGGGGAGGCGGGCGTCACGCTGACCGGAGCAGGAGCCACTTACCCTTACGGTAGGGATCCCAGGGACAGTAATATACGCATAGCTCCTTCTTTCCCCACCCCTGAGGAGATGGCCATGGCTACGGATCTGTTTGTTCTCTGCGTGAAACTGGTCAGCGTGGAGAAGTTGCTGGGAGCTTAAGACGAATCGGTTAAAATAGTACCGCAGATATGACTTGTCAGGCTGGAAGGACAGGTCTGTCAGTCATGCAGGGATATCCTGCGGCATACAATAGAATGTCAATAGTTCTATGCATGGGGATATGCGGGAAGAGGATGAGTTGAGGTTTAACAATAAACAGTTGATCTTGTTTATTATCGGAATATGCGGCGGTATTGTGCTCGCCAGTATTTTTAAAAGTGAGTTGTTGTCGGGAATTGAGCTGCTGGGAGAAAATGCCCTGTTGCAGGCGCGTTATGCCGTGATCGACAACAGTTCACTTTTTCTGCGCCTGCTGTGGCAGAGACTGGGGGCGGCTATTTTGTTCATTCTTCTTTCCACCACGTTTTTGGGTCTGGCGGCAGTATGGTTTTATACTTGTCGCTGCGGGTTTTCTCTGGGGCTTTTGCTGGTCATGCTGTTTTCAGAACATGGAATCAGGGGCATATGTCTGCTTGTTGCGGGCCTGTTTCCACAGGCGCTGGTTTATGTGCCGGCATGGATATATTTGTTTGCGCTGGGGGAGCGAACCTGCAGGCGGCTCTTTTATATGAACGGCATTGAGGGCCTGGGCGGTCTGAAACGTATGGGGATGCGACTGTCAGCCCAGGCGGGACTTCTTTTATTTGTGCTTGCCGTGGGCTGCTGGCTGGAGGCATATGTCAATCCCTTGCTGCTGCGTCTGGTTCTGAAACTGTTTTAAAATATTTGCGGGGCTGCTTTGTTTCCTTTGGGAAATTGACATGGAATTTTGCTGATGTTATAATCAAAAAAGTGTATTTGCGTCTTGGAAACACAAAGGGAACCGGAGATAAAAAGGGAAATCAGAAACGAAAAAGGGAAATACATATATGGAAGAACAGATAGAACAGTTTACAGTATATTTACAGCAGACTAAGGGGCTGTCCGGCAATACGGTGGATTCTTATCGGCGGGATCTGCGCCAACTGGGGCAGTATCTGGAAAGGGTGCAGGAAATAACGGACTTTCGCGAGACAACTCCCGGCCATCTAAAGCAGTATTTTCAAATGCTGGGCAGGGAGAAAAAGGCGTCTACCGTGTCCCGGCGTATGTCCTCGGTGCGGGCTTTTTATCGTTATATGGTAAAGATGTATCTGATAAAAGAGGATGTCTCAGAGAGTTTACAATCCCCCCGACAGGAACAGGATGCGCCGGAAGTTCTTACTGTGGAGGAGGTAAGGCTGCTTTTGGAGCAACCGTCGGGAGACAGGCCCAGACAGCAGCGGGACCGGGCGATACTGGAACTGCTGTACGCCACGGGGATCAAGGTGTCGGAGTTAATCGCGCTGAAGATATCTGATGTGAATCTCAGACTGGGATTTTTACAATGCAAAGAGGGTGACAGAAAGCGGGTCATTCCCTTTGGCAATCATGCCAGGGCGGCCCTGCTGGAATATATGGACAGGGGGCGGGAGGCATTGGCGGATATTCGCTGCGAAACTCTGTTCGTAAATTGCAGCGGGCAGGCCATGAGCCGGCAGGGCGTATGGAAAATGGTTCACGGATACGGAGAAAAGGCTGCAATACAAAAAGAGGTGACGCCGCACAGCCTGCGGTATGCTTTTGCCGTACACCTGATAGAGAACGGCGCGGATGTGCGGAGCGTACAGGAGATGATGGGGCATACGGATACGGGGGCGATACAGAAACTGGCGGCGGTCTACCGTCACAATTCCAGAGAGGAATATGCCCAGGCGCATCCAAGAGCTTAACAGGCATGAAAATATAAGAAGTTCCATGTTTGCCGCAAAGATCGGTTCCCATGGAACTTCTTTTATTTGCCTTGGCTTATCGTGCCGTATGTCTGTCAGGCTTATTCATATTCAGCCAGATCAAAGATCAGTCTTTCCGTGTCCTTCCAGCCCAGGCAGGGATCGGTGATGGATTTGCCGTAGACGCCGCCGCCGACTTTCTGGCAGCCCTCTTCGATATAGCTCTCCACCATGACGCCTTTGACCAGCTTGTGAATATCGGCGTTTAACTTGCGGCTGTGCATGACTTCCTTGACAATGCGGATCTGCTGGGCAAACTGCTTGTTGGAGTTGGAGTGGTTGGAATCTATAATGCAGGCCGGATTCTTCAGTTCCATCCTGCCGTACATCTCCATCAGGCGGTTTAAGTCCTCATAGTGGTAGTTGGGCGTACTGTTGCCGTGTTTGCTGGTGGCTCCCCGCAGCACAGTGTGGGCCAGATCGTTGCCGTTTGTCTGTACCGACCAGCCCCGATAGATAAAGGAGTGGGGGTGCTGGGCCGCGAATACGGAGTTCAGCATCACGGAAAAATCGCCGCTGGTGGGGTTTTTCATCCCGGCGGGCACGTCAAAGCCGCTGACGGTGAGACGGTGCTGCTGGTCTTCCACGGAGCGGGCGCCGATAGCCACATAGGAGAGGATATCCGATACATAGCCCCAGTTATCGGGGTATAACATTTCGTCCGCGGCGGTCAGCCCGGTTTCCATGATGGCCCGGATATGCATTTTCCGCATGGCAACGAGCCCGGCCAGAAAATCCTCCTGTTTTTGGGGATCGGGCTGGTGTATGATCCCCTTGTAACCCTCCCCGGTGGTGCGGGGTTTGTTGGTGTAGATCCTGGGGATCAGGATCAGCTTGTCGGATACTTTATCGTTCAGCGCGGCCAGTCGATTCACGTAATCGCATACGGAATCTTCGTTGTCCGCGGAGCAGGGGCCGATGATCACCAGCAGTTTGTGGCTCTCCCCGGTGAGCACTTCCCGTATCTCCCTGTCGCGCTCTATTTTGCGCTGCGCCAACGCTTGGGGGAGCGGATATTCGGCCCGGATCTCGTCCGGGGTGGGCAATTTTTCAATAAAAGTGAAACCCATTGTATTTTCAGACCTTTCTGTATATATTAGCCTATTTCTCTTAAGCAGTACCCATTATAGTATATGTATGAAAATATGGCAAGTATTTTGTGCCGCTTTCCCGAGCACCCCTATTTTTTCCCGTGCCAGCCCCGTCGCCACAGGCAGAGCAGATAGAGGGCGCATTGCAGGAGTTGGCTGACCAATATTCCGTACAGATATCCCTGGATCCCCAGGCGGGGGATAGTCAGCAGGATGAAGGCCAGCCGTGCCAGCAGAGCGGTCACATTGATCAGGAACAGACGCCCGGCCATGCCCAGTCCCTGCAGGATGCTGGACAGGGTAGTGTCCAGATAGAGGAAGGGGCAGATCAGGCTCAGGGTGCGGATGAAATGCCCGGCAAGGGGGCTTTTGTACAGGCCCTCTCCCAGAAATCGTCCGGTGAGCAGGAAGAATCCCATACAGGCAAAGCCCAGCAGGAAACAGTATTTTACTGTGCGCAGGATGGCCCGTCGGATCCCCTCGTCGTCTCCCCGGGCGTAGCTCTCGGAGATCATGGGCAGCAGCATGACGGAGACGGAGCCGGTGAGCGCGTTGGGGAAAAAGATCATCGGGAAGGCCATGCCGGTCAGCACGCCGTACACGCTGAGGGCCGTGGCGTTGTCGTAGCCGTAACTGCGCAGTCCGGCGGGAATGGATACGGACTCCACGCTTTGCAGCAGATTGAGTACGATCCGGTTGGCGGTCAGGGGGATCACCATCCCCAATAGCTGGTCGTAACCGAAGGAGGCGCAGGGACGTCCGGGCGTGGAAACGGCGGTCTGTCGGAGGCGGTGGTACCAGGCCGCCGCAAGGGCCGCCAGCATGGAACAGCCTTCCCCTATGGTCAGGCCCAGCACCGCCACATTGATGGAGGGGGTATGCCCCTGGGCCAGTATGGAGGCGGAGAGCAGATAGACGCAGACCACCCGGCAGCACTGTTCCAGCAGCTGCGTGCCCGCGGGGACGCCCGCTTTTTTTATGCCGTAAAAATATCCGTTGATACAGGCGTGGATGGCGCTCAGGGGGACGGAGGGAGCCAGCAGCCGGATCATGGGAGCCGTGCGCGGCTCCTGGAGCAGATTGACCGCTATGAAGTCGCTGCCCGTAAAGAGCGCCGCCGTGCAGGCCAGGGACAGTGGAACCGTCAGAATCAGACCCATGACCATGGGACGGCGGGAGGGGTTAGAGGTGTTTTCCCTCCCTGCCTGGGCCGCCACGAATTTGGAGATGGCGGTTTGAAAGCCCGCGGCGGTAAGGGAGAAAGACAATGCCAGCACGGGGGACAGCAGTTGATAGATCCCCATGCCTTCCTCCCCGAACTGCCGGGACAGATAGATCCGGTAAAAAAAGCCGATGACGCGGGTGATCAGCCCGGTGGCGGTCAATATGACGGTCCCCATGACCAGAGGATGCCTGGTGCGGGGCTGGAAACGGGATTTGGCGGAGGATGGCATGAAGTTCCCCTTATCAACCTGTTTTCTTAATTTATATTGCGGGATCGCCCTGGCTATGCGTAGCAGTTTTCGGGGCAGTGGGCGGGGAGAGCCCGGCGGCGGATTTGGGAAGTTGACAGATCTTTACAGGAGTGGTATATTAAATCTTAGTAAAATACTAGGAATTAAATTGTGTGCGCCGAAGAGATTTTGCCCTTTAGAGCCATCGCGCAGCGATTTAATTAGGAGGAATGAAGATGATTTATTTGGATAATGCGGCTACCACTCGGACAGCGCCGGAGGTAGTGGAAGCCATGCTCCCCTTTTTCAGCGAAAACTATGGCAATGCCAGCAGTATATACGGTCTGGGTTCGGCCAGCAAAAAGGCGCTGAACCAGGCCAGGCGGACGCTGGCGGAGGCCCTGGGGGCCAGGCAGGAGGAGATTTATTTTACCGCAGGAGGCTCCGAGGCGGACAACTGGGCCTTGAAAGCGGCGGCGGAGACCTATAAGGATAGGGGAAAACATATCGTCACCACGCGGATCGAGCACCACGCCGTGCTGCATACCTGCGCATATCTGGAAAAGCAGGGCTATGAGGTGACATACGTGGGCGTGGACGAAAACGGAATTGTGCGGCTGGAGGAGCTGGAGGCTGCCCTCCGGCCGGATACGATACTGATTTCGGTGATGTTTGCCAACAATGAGGTGGGTACGCTGCAGCCCATTAAGGAGATTGGGCAAATCGCCCATGAACAGGGGATTCTGTTTCACACGGACGCGGTGCAGGCGTTCGGGCAGCTCCCGATTCGGGTGGACGAGCTGCATATCGATATGCTCAGCGCCAGCGCCCACAAGGTAAACGGTCCCAAGGGCGTGGGTTGTCTGTATATCCGCTCCGGTTTAAAGCTGGGCAGCTTTATCCACGGCGGCGCGCAGGAGCGCTCCCGCCGGGCGGGAACGGAGAATGTCCCCGGTATCGTGGGCTTTGGAAAGGCCATAGAGCGGGCTGTGGCCATCATGCCCGAAAAGATCGAGAGAGAGAAGAGGCTGCGGGACTATCTCATCGACCTGATCTATGAAGAGATTCCCTATTGCCGCCTGAACGGGGACCGGGACAGGCGGCTGCCGGGCAACGTGAATTTCAGTTTTCAGTTTGTGGAGGGGGAGTCCGTGCTGATCATGCTGGATATGAAGGGGATCTGTGCCTCCAGCGGTTCGGCCTGCACCTCCGGGGCGCTGGATCCCTCCCATGTGCTGCTGGCCATGGGGCTGTCCCATGAGCTGGCTCACGGTTCCCTGCGGCTGACGCTGTCGGAGGAGAATACGGAGGAGGAGATGGACGCGGTGGTGGAGGCCCTCAAGGAGATACTGGGAAAACTGCGGGCTATGTCCCCGCTGTATGAGGATTTTATGAAATCCCGGAAAGGAGAAGGGCATGTACAGTGAAAAAGTGATGGATCATTTTCAGAATCCCCGGAATGTGGGGGAGATAGAGGGCGCCAGCGGCGTGGGAACTGTGGGGAACGCCAAATGCGGGGATATCATGCGCATCTTTCTGGATATCGACGAAAAGGGCGTGATCCGGGACGTGAAATTCAAAACCTTTGGCTGCGGGGCGGCGGTGGCCACCAGCTCCATGGCCACGGAGCTGGTCAAGGGAAAGACGGTACAGGAGGCCATGCAGGTCACCAACAGAGCGGTGATGGAGGCGCTGGACGGCCTGCCGCCGGTGAAGGTACACTGCTCTCTGCTGGCCGAGGAGGCCATCCATGCGGCCCTGTGGGACTACGCGGAGAAAAACGGAATCGTGATAGAGGGGCTGGAAAAGCCTAAGTCGGATGTCGGGGAGGACATTGCGGAGCAGGAATATTAGGGGATGTGACGGGGCGTGGAGCGGACTATACAATAGGCGGCGATAAGAAGAAGTGTGACAAAGCTGATTTGACAAGTAATGCTGATTTGCAAAAAACATTTTACATTTTCTGGACGCGGTGATATAATGAAAGCACATCCGCAAGGGATGAATCTGTGAAAGGTGGAAAAACAAATGAAACGAAAGGGTATGAAGAAAGTTGTTACGGTGCTGATGGGGATGGCAATGGCGGTGACACTGTTTACTGCGGCTGTTCCTGCAAGTGCCTGTGAGGGGGAGGATAATGCGGTTGTGGTAGAAACCGTTGTAGCTCCCAGAACAGTGGCCTGCCCCCATTGTGGCAGCAGCGTGGGGAGGCATACGAGTACAGCGTGGGCCGACTGGTATCGTACAGGAAAAGAGAGGAATTGTGATAAATATCCCTGGGGAATTGATTTGGAATTACAACGTGACGGAATGAAAACAATAACATGTTCCCAGTGCGGCTTGGGAATAAGTTCTCAGAGCGTATCGGAATTTTCATGGGAATGTCATGGCTTTAACTAATATATTTGCTTTGTAAATGCCTAAAAGTAGCCGAAACAGATAATGGTTTCGGCTACTTTTCAATGATAAATCTCAATTCATTTCGGATGGTTTATGGAAAGGATCAATACATGCGTTCTCAGAAGAAATATTGGAAAACATATTGGGGAGTATTGCTGCTGTGCATTTCACTCCTTACTGCCTGTGGCGGGGAAGAGGAGCCGGAGTATGGCTATCTGCCGTCTTTCGTATCCGTGCCGGACAAGGTTTTTCAGACAATGCCACGTTACGCGATAGCGGAGGAGGGAATCTATACGATTGCGGATACAACAAGAAACGCCGCAGTCAGTTTGTATAGCTTTGAGACGGAGGATAAACAAAAGATTTTTAATAGCGAAGTGCAAGGACAGGCAGTGGGATTGGGAATCGGCGGCGAAGAGAACCGACGATTAATCGCGCTGTTCATGGTATATGAAAAAGCTGAAAATGGGGATGTAATTTATTCGGAGCGCAGCAGCCTGTTACAGTGCTATACTATAGAGGGGCAGTTATGCTGGGAGTATGGAATAGAGGAAGAATCGGGGCCGGAAGGAGCTTACAATCTGTTTGTGGCGCCGGATGGCATGGTTTTTGTAGAGATGAGCAATTATCTATATGTGTTCTCATCGGAGGGGCAATTGCTTGGGCAGCTGGAATATCCCGATGGGGAGGGGTATTCACCTGGAAAAAACGAAGTATTTGCCTGTGATGACGCAGGGGAAACATATCTGGTTCGGGCCAGTAAAGCAGGGGCGGATGCTGAAGACAGCCAGTATAAACTGTATAGCTGGGATATGGAGAATGGAACATTGAAGGAACAGGGGGCGGTGGACGGGAAATGCCCCGTCCAGACAATGGGCGAAAGAGGTCTGTATTTCAGAGATAGTGACAAGATGTACCAATATGACCCGTCGTCCGGAGAGATGACACCGCTTTTTTCCCTGACAGAAAATATGATCAGCGCATACAAAGTAAGAAATCTGATGCGGACTGAGAATGGCTGGAAAGTATTATGTATGGATCATTACAGAGGTTCAGGAACGCAGCTTGCAACATTGGAGTGGGGAGCCTTGGAACAGACAGAATCGTTGTATATAGGGGCTATCAACACAGGCGCATACAACGAAGAGGTGATACTTTTTAACCAGCAACATCCGGAGTATCTGGTGCGTGTTCGCGACTATAGCAATGATGACCCAAAAGATCTAGGGCTGACACAGCTGCAATTGTCATTGGTCAATAAGGATGCTCCGGATCTGGTACAGATTTGGAGCAGGGAGATCTATTTGAACTATGGGCGGAAAGGATGGCTGGAGGATTTGACTCCTTATGTGGAAATAAGTGAGAATATAAATATGGAGGACTTCATCCCGCATGTGCGGGAGGCAATGACTGTGGAGGGAGAACTCTATTGTTTGCCCAGCACATTTAACATAAATACTTTGGTGGCACCTGTTAGTGCAGTAGGCGATAAATCTAACTGGACAATAGAGGAATTTTTAGAGTTTATGGAGGAATACCCTAATGCGCTCTCTTCATCAAACGCAAGACAGGAGGATATGTCCGCCCGGAAGGTCGGGGTGCTGATAACAGCGCTTCAAAGGGGATTGGAAGGATTTGTGGACAGCGAGCATGGAAAAGTAGATTTGGACAATGAGCGATTTCGTAGTTTGTTGACTCGGATCAACAGTTTGCAGATTGATGGAAGTGTAGGAGGAAATGATGAGAGCCGGATTGAGGAAGGAGAAGTACTTCTGAGTGAGGAAACCATTTCAAGTCTGGATGCAATATGTCAATGGGAGAGGCGTTATGGAGAGTCGGTCACGCTGATCGGATATCCTACATCGGAGAGAGAAAGCGGAGGAGGACGTCTGGAGGTATTTCAGCCATTGGGGATTGTGAGCAGATCTCGGCATAAGGACGCGGCCTGGTGCTATTTGGAAGAAACGTTCCTGAGATCATCGGCGGAAGTGGGTTATGGATTCCCAGCGAGACAGGAAAGCCTGGAACAGTTGATAGCGCAGGAACAGAAACCAGGTAATGACAACGGAAATTACAGTGATGGTTTTGATGAAAATGGGAATACGGGTAATTCCTATCTGTCCAAGCGGCATACGGATATAATCTGGAATGCCATTAATACATCTGTCGCGGAGGATCCGGTACTGCATAAGATAATGCTTATCATACGCGAGGAAGCCACCTTCTATTTCTCCGGCGTCAAGAGCCTGGACGAGGTGATCGAAGTCATGGAGAGCCGGGCGGAGATGTATTTTAACGAGAACAGGTAATTCCGGAGATTTGTATTTTTTCTCCGGGTATGCTACAATGATTGCGTCGGGCGCAGGTGTCCGGCGCAGTTTTGTATGGTGCCGAGCGGTTAGTGGATAGTCCGGGCGGGTCATCCGTCGGGAGAAGAGAGCCGGGCAGCGCAGTGTGCAGGCGGGCAGAGACAGGGGAAGACGGAGAGTATGAAACAGAGAGTGGTAGTGGGTATGTCGGGAGGCGTGGACTCCTCGGTGGCGGCGTATTTGTTACAACAGCAGGGGTATGAGGTGATCGGCGTCACCATGCAGGTCTGGCAGGATGAGGATGCGGAACGGCAGGCCGGAGGGTGCTGCGGCCTGTCGGCGGTGGAGGACGCCCGTCGGGTGGCGGAGATGCTGGACATCCCCTACTATGTGATGAATTTCAAGCGGGAATTTCGGGAAAAGGTGATGGATTATTTTGTGGCGGAGTATCTGCGGGGGCGGACGCCCAATCCCTGTATCGCCTGTAACCGCTATGTGAAATGGGAATCCCTGCTGCGGCGCAGCCTGGAGCTGGGGGCGGACTATATCGCCACCGGCCATTATGCCCGGGTGGACAGGCTGGAGAACGGGCGTTATGCGATCAGGAACTCCGTGACAGCTAAAAAGGATCAGACCTACGCCCTGTACAGCCTGACCCAGGAACAGCTTGCCCATACGCTGATGCCGGTGGGGGAATATGCCAAGGAGGAGATACGGCAGATCGCTCTGGAGCAGGGACTGCCGGTGGCGCACAAGCCGGACAGTCAGGAGATCTGTTTTATTCCGGACGACGATTACGGGGCGTTCATCGACCGGGAGGCTGTGGGTGAAGTGCCGCCCCCCGGCAATTTTGTGGCGCAGGACGGGCAGGTGTTGGGGCGGCACAGAGGGATCACCCACTATACCGTGGGGCAGCGCCGGGGATTGGAGCTGGCCATGGGGCACAGGGTTTTTGTGACACAGATCAGGCCCGAGACAAATGAGGTGGTCATCGGGGAGAATGAGGATACCTTTGCCCGGCGGGTACTGTGCGACCGGGTATGTTTCATGGCGGTGGAGGACTTGACGGAGCCTAAGCGGGTCATAGCCAAGATACGGTATAACCACGTGGGCGCTCCCTGCCTGATCGAGAAACGGCAGGACGGAAAAGTGCTGTGCAACTTTGAACAGCCGGTGCGGGCCCCGGCTCCCGGGCAGGCGGCGGTGTTCTATGACGGGGAGTATGTGCTGGGGGGAGGAACAATCCTGTGATAACGTTAAGACAATCCAATTTACACACAGCACATGTCGTATAATCGGGAGGCATGCACTGGGCGGAAAGGAAAAAACCGCAGGAAACCGGACAGGCGCGGATGCATAGGATAGAAGAGACAGCGACGCCCGGGGTGGCCCGCCGCCGGGAAGAAACATACCGGGGCCGGTCACGGGCAGGAGCTGCGAGATATGGGTAATATACGGGAAAAGAGGGTATAAGTATGGATATGCAGCTGGGTGGAAACCGCAGAAGAGAAAAGAGTTATCGGGGCGTACAGGGCACCATCGTGAGCATAGAACCCACCAGGATCGGCAACCGCCGGGCGGACGGCTGTCTGATGTTTGTGGGACTGGAGAATCAGGACGGGGATCTGGTGAATTTTATGGTTTCTCCCACCACTTTTGTGCTTGATTTTGTGATGCTGCGGGAGGGGATGGAAGTGACCATGTATTATCGCACGGATGAACCGGTGCCGCTGATCTATCCGCCCCAGTACAGGGCGGCGGTGGCAGTGCCGCGAATGAGGGGGCAGATGGTGGATGTGGATTATTACAATAAGTCTCTGCTGAACCGGGACATGACACTGCAACTGAACTTAAACGGCAGCGTGGACATCACCACCACCAACAATCAGCGCTTTATGGGAAACCCCGCCGACAATGATCTGGTGGTGGTGTACAGCAGCTCCACCAGGAGCATACCGGCCCAGACTACGCCTTCAAGGATCGTGGTGCTGTGCCCTATAAGCGTCTAAATTCCGGCTGACGTTTTTCAAAGACAGTGTAATATTTGAAACCGCACTCCCGTAGCGCCTCCTCGGCTCTGTGGAAATCGGCGGCGATATGGGCGGGATCATGGGCGTCGGAACCGACGGTGATGATCTCGCCTCCTTTTTGTCGGTAACGGCGGAGAACTCCGGTACAGGGATGTACGTCCCGCAGTCCGTCTTCGATCCCGCCGGTATTGATCTCCAGGCCCTTCTCTTTTTCCAGCAGCAGATCGACGATCTGATCCAGCAGGTCGCGGTATTTTTCATAACAATAGTCCCGGTCTTTTTCCGGGCCGTAACGCACCACATAATCCAGATGGCCATATACGTCAAAATTGTCAAATTTTTTGATATTGTGGATCACAGACTGAAAATATTCCCGGTAGGCCTCCTCCTGGCTGCGCCCCTGATAAAACGCCGGATAGTAGGGGTCTTTGCCCTCGCATATATGGGAGGAGCCGATGATAAAGTCATAGTCGTGCGCCTTGGCAAAGACGGCGTTCTGCCGCATAAGATGGGGCTGCAGACCCAGCTCCACTCCAAACAGAAGACGTATCTGTCCGGCATATTTTTCCCGTAGACGAATCAAATCATACAGGTAAGCGTCGGCGTTCAGTTCAAACATTCCCTGGGGGGTGTCCTCTGACACCGGGAAGTCAAAATCATTGTGTTCTGTAAAGCACATGTGAGTCAGTCCCCGGCGGATCCCTTCCCGGATCATATCTTCCATGGGGGCGTCCGAATCTCCGGAGTGGGATGAATGCAGATGGCAGTCGGCAGTGATGGACATGGTTTTGTCTCCCTTCTTTCTTTTATGTAGTATAACAATTTGCTTTGCGCCTGTCAAATAAAACCGGAGGCAGGAATCGGCCGCAATTATTAACAAACTGTAAAAATTCCCAGTTCTGGCAAATATTTTTGATTTGCATCTTGAATTTTGGACAGGAATTAGGTAAAATAACTGTGTTGACAAAATTTTGACGATCCGCGGTTGTCCGGTGACGGCAGCTTGCGGGATTTCCAGTCAAAACAAAATATATTTTAGGAGGAAACAAAAATGGCAGTAAGAGTAGCAATTAATGGTTTTGGCCGTATTGGTCGTCTGGCTTTCAGACAGATGTTCGACGCAGAGGGCTATGAGGTAGTGGCTATCAACGATCTGACCAGCCCCAAGATGCTGGCGCATCTGCTGAAGTACGATTCTTCTCAGGGCAAGTATAAGTACGCTGACAGCGTAGTGGCCGGAGAGGACAACATCACTGTGAATGGCAAGACCATCACCATCTACAAAGAGGCAGACGCCTCCAAGCTTCCCTGGGGCGAGCTGAAGGTAGACGTGGTTCTGGAGTGTACCGGTTTCTATACCTCCAAGGAAAAGGCTTCCGCGCACATCACCGCCGGCGCCCGCAAGGTTGTTATCTCTGCTCCCGCAGGCAATGACCTTCCTACCATCGTATTCAATGTAAACCATGACACCTTAAAGCCTGAGGATACCGTTATCTCCGCAGCGTCCTGCACCACCAACTGCCTGGCTCCCATGGCTAAGGCTCTGAATGATTTCGCTGCTATCCAGAGCGGTATCATGACCACCGTTCACGCTTACACCGGCGACCAGATGATTCTGGACGGCCCCCAGAGAAAGGGCGATCTGAGAAGGAGCCGCGCAGGCGCCTGCAATATCGTTCCCAACTCCACCGGAGCAGCCAAGGCTATCGGCCTGGTTATCCCCGAGCTGAACGGCAAGCTGATCGGTTCCGCGCAGCGTGTACCTACCCCCACCGGTTCCACCACGATCCTGGTGGCTGTTGTAAAGGGTGAGGTTACCAAGGAAGGCATCAACGCAGCCATGAAGGCAGCCGCCACCGAGTCCTTTGGCTACAATGAGGACGAGATCGTATCTTCCGATGTGATCGGCAGCACCTACGGTTCCATCTTCGACGCTACCCAGACCATGGTTTCCAAGATGGAAGACGGCAACTCTCTGGTACAGGTTGTTTCCTGGTATGACAACGAGAACAGCTACACCTCTCAGATGGTTCGTACCATCAAGTATTTCAGCGAGCTGGCATAAGCGGTTTGAATGAAGACCTAATAAGGGTCCGGTCCTAGGACCGGGCCCTTAACTTTTAACAGAAAAGGAGATTAGAGATATGGGCTTAAACAAGAAATCCGTTGATGATATCAACGTAAAAGGAAGAAGAGTTCTGGTCAGATGTGATTTTAACGTTCCCTTAAAGGGCGGTGAGATCACGGACGAGACCCGTATCGTGGCGGCTCTGCCCACGATCAACAAACTGATCAGCGACGGCGGCAAGGTGATTCTTTGCTCCCATCTGGGCAAGGTGAAGGAAGGCCCCAACGAGAAGGAATCCCTGGCGCCTGTGGCCAAGAGGCTGTCCGAGAAACTGGGCAAGGAGGTTGTGTTCGTAGCGGACTACAACGTGACTGGCGAGGCGGCCACCGCGGCGGTAGCGGCCATGAAAGAGGGAGATGTGGTGCTGCTGCAGAATACCCGTTTCCGCGGCACAGAGGAGACCAAGAACGGGGAGAAGTTCTCCCAGGAGCTGGCGGATCTGGCCGACGATTATGTATGCGACGCGTTCGGTTCCTCCCACAGGGCACATGCCTCCGTTGAGGGTGTGACCAAATGTATTACCGCCAAGGGCGGCTCCAATGTGGTGGGCTATCTGATGCAGAAGGAGATCAATTTCCTGGGCAATGCCGTGGAGAATCCGGTTCGTCCTTTCGTGGCGATTCTGGGCGGCGCCAAGGTTGCCGACAAGCTGAACGTAATCTCCAACCTGTTGGAGAAGTGCGATACGCTGATCATCGGCGGCGGCATGGCCTATACCTTCCTGAAGGCCCAGGGCTATGAGATCGGCAAGTCCCTGGTGGACAATGAGAAACTGGATTACTGCAAGGAGATGATCGAGAAGGCCGGAAAACTGGGCAAAAAGCTGCTGCTCCCGGTGGACTCCGTGACCATCACCGAGTTCCCCAACCCCATCGACGCTCCTGTGGAGACGGTGGTGTACGGTGTGGAGGATATGCCCGCGGATAGAGAGGGCTGCGATATCGGCCCCAAGACCGCCGCTATGTACGCGGAGGCGGTCAAGAGCGCCAAGACTGTGGTATGGAACGGCCCCATGGGTGTATTTGAGAATCCTACACTGGCAGCCGGTACCATTGCGGTAGCCAAGGCTCTGGCTGAGACCGACGCCACCACGATCATCGGCGGCGGAGACTCCGCGGCGGCGGTGAACCAGCTGGGATTTGGCGACAAGATGAGCCACATCTCCACCGGCGGCGGCGCGTCCCTGGAATTCCTGGAGGGCAAGACCCTTCCCGGCGTGGCGGCGGCTGACGACAAGGCCTGATCGGGGAACGGCATGGAAGACTTCACTGTAAATGAGATGCTGGAGATGCAAAGAAAACTCCAGGAGGCATACAAAGATCGATGGCAATCCATCTGCCCGGAGAATGGCAAGGATAAATTGCTGTGGATGATCGGTGAGGTCGGCGAAGTGATCGATGTTGTCAAGAAGAATGGCTCACAGTCAATCGTTGAGGATATACAGGTCAGGACGCATCTTGTCGAGGAGATGGCAGACGTCCTGATGTATTACAACGATGTGATGCTGTGCTATGGGATCGCAGCCGACGAGTTAAAGCATGCTTACACAGAAAAGATAGAGAGAAATATGACCCGCTGGAAATAGGGGGAGTAACTCAAAACAGCATATCCCCGGACGACGCACTGAACAGGAAATGGACGCCCAGGCGGTCAGTTCCTGTTCACAAGGACTGTGCGTTGGCAGGGGATATGCGGAACTCAAATTAAGAAATCGAGGGAAAAAATATGGCCAGAAAGAAAATTATTGCCGGAAACTGGAAGATGAACATGACTCCCAGCCAGGCAGTGGAACTTGTTAATACCTTAAAGCCCCTGGTGGTCAATGACGAGGTGGACGTGGTGTTTTGCGTGCCCGCCATCGACATCATCCCCGCCATGGAGGCCGCAAAAGGCACCAATATCCAGATCGGCGCGGAGAATATGTATTTTGAGGACAAGGGCGCTTATACGGGAGAGATTGCGCCGGGCATGCTGACGGACGTGGGGGTAAAGTATGTGATCATCGGGCATTCCGAGAGAAGAGAGTACTTTGCCGAGACGGACGAGACCGTGAATAAGAAGGTGCTGAAAGCTTATGAGCATGGCATTACTCCCATCATCTGCTGCGGCGAGTCCCTGACCCAGAGGGAGCAGGGTATCACCATCGACTGGATCCGCCAGCAGATCAAGATCGCTTTCCTGAATGTGACCGCCCAGCAGGCGGCTACAGCGGTTATCGCCTATGAGCCGATCTGGGCCATCGGCACGGGCAAGGTGGCTACCACCGAGCAGGCGCAGGAAGTATGCAAGGCCATTCGCGACTGCATCGCCGAGATCTATGACGAGGCCACAGCAGCAGCCATCCGCATCCAGTACGGCGGTTCCGTATCCGCCTCCAGCGCACCCGAGCTGTTTGCCCAGCCCGACATCGACGGCGGCCTGGTGGGCGGCGCGTCCCTGAAACCGGACTTCGGGGCTATCGTGAACTATAAAAAGTAATTGCACAGGACAAAATAAAAGAGTCGGATGACGGGTGGTATTTGACATGCCCGGCATCCGACTCTTTTGATATAGTTAAATAGTAAGCGACTTTTCAATATTCAGTTTTCCTGATTCACCTTTTCTGTCTCCGGGGCGTTGTCCCCGTCCGCAATCTGCTCGCCCACGCCAGCCTCCAGGTCTTCCACCTCTTTCTGGACGGACTGCAGCCTGGTGTCTAAGTGGATGGCCCGCAGGATCAGGTTCACATCCTCGGGAGAGAACATGCCGATCGCCTTGGAGAGCTGTCCGAGATTTTCCCGGTTTACCTTGAGATGTCCGCCGCCGGAGAGGGGGATATTGATGACCTTTTTAGGGTCTGATACGTCTCCCAGGCATATGCTGTTGGTCTTTTGGTCGCAGATAAACTGTACGTCGTTGTAAGTGATCACACCGTCTTTGGCCAGATAGCCATAGGGCACCTTGGGGGCGGCGCTGCGGATGGTGTTTATCAACTGCTTCTGGAACGGGTTGTCCTCCGGGCATGCCTTATCACTTTTTAAGGTACGCCCCCGTTCAAAAGCCGCCGCCGTTGTTTCCATACCGATCTTCATTGTCTGTTCCTCCTGCTGTCTGCATTGATAAAGCCACGGAAGGTATAAATCCCAGTGAAAAAACACTGGCCATGCCTTCCGTGGCTTTTGATTGTTTTTACTGCTATGGATATCGGCAGGATCTGCGAAAAGATTACCTGTGGCAATAGTCGTTTTATGCCAACTTACGCCGTCAACCAGCGCGCCTGATTTGTGCATTGCGAAAATACGTTTTTTTTGCTACAATTAATAAAATGGATAGAATATATAGACAACAATATATGAGGGAAGGAGAAAAGACATGATATTTAAGTGTAAGAACTGCGGCGGCAATTCCGTCTACAGTCCTGAGAAAAAAATGATGTACTGTCCTTTTTGCGACAGTGAGAAGAGCGATGAAAGACAGTATGAGCATGCCCGGATGCAGGTCTGCCCCAACTGCGGCGCGGAAGTCACGTATACGGAACACACATCTGCCATGCAATGTCCCTACTGCGACCACTATATCATTCTGGACGAACGGATCGAGGGGGTCTATGCGCCGGGCAGGATTATTCCCTTTAAGATGGGGAAGGAGAGTGTGAAGACGCTGATACGGGAGAAATTCAAAAAGTGTACCTTTGCGCCTACCGATTTTCTGTCTGAAGTGCGTCTGAACACTGTGACGGGTGAATACATACCTTTTTGGATGTACAGCTATCACACCCGCTGTCAGTTTCAGGGGGAGGGCGTAAAGCGCCGCACCTGGGTGTCTGGCGATGTGGAATATACGGAGTCATCCTATTTTCATGTGGTGAGAGATATGAGCATTGAATTTGAGGGGATCCCGGCGGATGCCTCGGTGAAGATGCCGGACGGAATCATGGATCTGCTGGAGCCGTATGATTATAAGGAGTTGGTTGCTTTTCAGCCCGAGTTTATGTCCGGTTTTCTGGGCGAGAAGTATAATATGGCCTCGGAGCTGATCGAGAGCCGGGCCCACGCCAAGATGGAGAGCAGCGCCGCCTCCATGCTGCAGCAGAGTATCAGCGGATACTCTTCCCTGACACCCGCGAACCGGAGCATCACGGCCCCGAATCCGGGCACGGAGTTCGATTTACTGCCAGTGTGGGTATACCGCTATACGTATAAGGATACGGAGTATCCCTTTTATGTGAACGGGCAGACGGGAAAGATCATCGGAACCACTCCGGTATCCGCCGCCAAGGTATGGGCTTACGGAGCGACACTGTGGGCCTGCCTGACCGCGATCATAGCCATGGTATGCTGCATGATCGTGTGAGTGTGCGCTAAAGCGCACAATATAAAGGTATGACACGATGGTATGATCTACATATGCAAGGAGAAATAGAAGATGGAAAATGATTTTAAGAAGGAAGCCCGGAAACAATATCTGCATTTCTTCCGTTTCTGGTTTATCGCTGTGGGAGTATTGCTTGTGGTGACTGTTCTGACGGTGATCGGAAAGAATATGATGCGTACCGTGTATGAACGGCACAACAGCCAGTCGCCCACGGAGCGGGTGTTTGATTACGCGGAGGTGCTGACCGACCAGGAGGAGGATGAGCTGCGGGCGCTGATTGCGGAAAAGGAGGCCGTGATCGGCTGCGATCTGGTGCTGGTCACGATGCGCCAGCCGGTGGAGGGAGATGCGGCCCAGGAGGCCTACAATTACCGCTACACGAGCTGGGAACTGAACATGCAGGATATTGCCGACGATTTTTATGACAATAACGCCTATGGGTACAATGCTCCCCACGGTGACGGCGCGCTGATACTGGATAACTGGTATGAGGGGCAAAAAGGGACGCATCTGTCCACTAGCGGCAGGGTATTTGACAGGTTTGGAACCCGCGATATTGACGAGGCATTGACCTGTGTGGACAGATATGTTGAGAGCGATCCGCTGAGGGCCTACAGCGCCTGTGTCAACAATATCGCCGGTAAGATGGGCGGCAACAGCGGCATCAGCGGAGACGCTGGCGCGGCGTATGTGATGGTGGCTGTCATCGTTCCGATCATTGCGGCCGGAATCTTTGTGGGCACCCATTTGCGCAGCAAGCAGGGTAAGAAGACTACCACGGCCACCACTTATATCGTGGGGGGTAAACCGGTGATGAACCAGCAGCGGGATGATTTTGTGCGTAAGCATGTGACCCAGAGACGAATTCAGACCAGCTCTTCCTCAGGCGGCGGAGGACGGAGCAGCGGACGGGGCGGCGCTCATGTCAGCAGCGGCGGCCACAGCCACGGCGGCGGCAGTCATCGCAGGTAGAAATAAACAGAGAAAAACAGACAGAGAAAAACAAACAAATAGAAACAAAAAAGAAACATCCACATGACGGTATGGATGTTTCTTTTTTTATAAAAAATGATTTATGCCATCTGGTTTACGGCTTTGCTTAAGCGGGACACCTTTCTGGCGGCATTATTCTTGTGATAAACGCCCTTGGACGCAGCCATCTCAATGGTCTTGGTAGCAGCCTTCAGCTCGGACTCGGCGGCAGCCTTATCACCGGACTCGACGGCGGTCAAAACCTTCTTGATCGCGGTCTTTGTGCCGGACTTAATGGATTTATTCCTTTCAGCCTTGGTGCGGTTTACCAGAATTCTCTTTTTAGCGGATTTAATGTTTGCCAAGATTACACCTCCAATTACAGTACATTTGTGTTGTTATCGCTCCGTTTATCTTAGCCAGACACGGAGGACTAAGGTAAACATACTCTTGTATTTTAGTAAAAGAATGGATATTTGTCAATACATAAAACAGAAAAAAACGCAAAAACTGATATAGAAATTTGTGAAAAGGAGAATTCATATGAGCGGGTTTCAGGTAAGGACGGATCTGGCTCTGGAGGCCAGGGAGAGCATCTCGGAGGCTGAGAGTGAACTGCGCGGCGTCCGGGTGGAGGAATACTATCAGGAGCAGGAGGACATACGGGTCACAAAGGTTATGATCGACACTAAAAACGCGGCCAAAGCCATGGGTAAGCCCATTGGCATTTATGTCACCATAGAGGCTCCCGCCCTGCTGGAGCCGGACGAGGACTATCACAGAGAGATATCGGAATGTCTGTCCAGAGAACTGATGCAGATGATCGTGCAGGATGAAGAAGAGCTTTCCGTGCTGGTGGTGGGTCTGGGCAATCGGGAAGTCACGGCGGACGCGCTGGGTCCGCAGGTCGTGGACAACCTGTTTATCACCCGCCATATAGTGAAAGAATATGGGTCGGCCGCCTACAACAAAAAAAGGATGAATCTGATCAGCAGCATTGAGCCGGGTGTGATGGCCAAGACCGGTATGGAGACTGCGGAAATCATCAAGGGCGTAGTGGTGGAGACCTGCCCCGATCTGCTGATTGTCATTGACGCGCTGGCCGCCCGCAGCACACGGCGTCTGAATCGTACCATTCAGATCACCAATACCGGGATACAGCCCGGTTCGGGGGTGGGTAATCACCGCAATGCTCTGACACAGGAGAGCCTGGGAGTGCCGGTCATCGCCATCGGCGTTCCCACGGTGGTGGACGCCGCTACGATCGTCGGCGACGCGTTGGAGCGGATCATGGAGACGGAGCAGGGATTTGACCGGGTAAAATATATGGGAAACCACCGCACGGCATTTGTGGAGCTGAACAATATGTATATGACGGGTAAGGACATTGACGCGGTGGTGAAAAGGGTCAGCTATACGGTATCGGAAGGTATCAACATGGCGCTGGAGTGCCAGGCCTGAATCCGGTATCCGCTCTGGAATGTCGCAGGCCGGAAATGCATATAGTAATAAGGATGAACCGGGTGAAAGCGGGTGAGGCCTGTCAAACACAGGATCGGTAATAAAATAATCCCTGTCATTGTGGTATGCGGTATCCTGTTGGCCATATGGCAGGCGCTGGCAGGCGGAGGTGAACGTTCCCGGCGGGAGAGCCTGTCCGCGCGGCTGTTTCGGGCAGAATGTGAGGAGAGCGCCGGGGAATTGCTGCCGGTTCTGGCATGGGGGCAGGAGGGGCAGGAGGATTTGACCGTCACCCGGGAGGCGCTGGAGGAATGGATGCCCGGATACCTTTACCGGACCCAGGCCGGTCAGGTGGCTGTGCGGCAACCGGACGGGGCATTTTCACAGGAGACAGAGCTGACGCTGGAAGAACTGATGAGACTGGAAAATCAGGAACATTTCACGGAGGATACAGACAGTGTGACAATGCTGGATCTGGAGAGCCTGCTGGCGGAAAACGGATGGTATGCCGGGGATGAGACAGAGCAGCCGGAAAGCGGGGGTCTGACAGCCGGTATCCCGGATGCGGTCAGTTCGGAAAACGCGATTTTAGACGGGGAGAGCGGGGGATTCACCCCCCATGTGCGGCAGCAGACAGTGGATCTCACGGAATTGCAGGATTATGAGACATTGCGAAACCGCTATTACTCCGTGGACAGTGTCACTAATATAGGCAGAGATTTGCTGGATGTGGAGAAACTGTCGCAGCGGGATCTGAGCATTGACAAGGGGCAGGAAGGGCCGCAGATACTGATCTACCATACCCATTCCCGGGAGGGATTTGCGGATTCGGTACCTGGGGACGACTCCACGACCATCATGGGGGTAGGGCAGCATCTGGCGGATATCCTGGAACAGCGGTACGGTTATCAGGTATTGCACCATCTGGGCGCTTATGATAAAGAGACCAGAGATAATGCCTATTCCCGTTCTTTGCCGGAGATCACCCGGCTGCTGGAGGAAAATCCGCAGATCCAGGTAATCATTGATCTGCACCGGGACGCCGTGGCAGACGAGAGCAACCGCCTGGTCATGGATTTGGACGGAAGGCCCACCGCACGGTTCATGTTTTTTAACGGAATCAGTTGGACCCGCAGAACCGGCAGCATTGATTATCTGCAAAACGACAACCTGTCGGACAATCTGGCGTTTTCTTTTCAGATGAAATTGAAAGCGGAAGAATATTATCCCGGCCTGACCCGGAGAAATTACATAAACGGTTATCGTTATAATATGCATCTGCGTCCCCGTACACTGTTAATCGAGCTGGGGGCACAGAACAATACGCTGGAGGAGGCTATGAACGCCTGCGATCCCATTGCGCATCTGCTGGATCTGGTGCTGTCCGGGGAGCAGACCCGTGAGGGCGCCGTCGGGGTATCGCCCTGAAAGGGACTTGATATGTCCTGACGGGGATGGGATATTGCTCTGGAAGGGATGGGATTTGCCCTGATGAGAACAGGATATTGCGCTGACAGAGTCGGGATATTGCGCTGACAGAGTTGGGATATTGCGCTGACAGAGTTGGGATATTGCGCTGACAGAGTTGGGATATTGCGCTGACAGAGCCGGGATATTGCTCTGACAGAGCCGGGATATAGGCTTGCGGAGTCGGGGAATTTCTGGTAGAATGGGGACATGTGGGCAGGAACGCAAGGACCCTGCGGCTGCATGAAAGCGGGAGACAGAGAGGAAATACGGATGAGTTCTATAGAGCAGAGCAGAATACGCAATTTTTGTATAGTGGCGCATATCGACCACGGCAAGTCAACCCTGGCGGATCGCATCATCGAGAGCACCGGGCTTTTGACCAGCCGGGAGATGCAGGCTCAGGTGCTGGACAATATGGAGCTGGAGCGGGAGAGGGGCATCACCATCAAGGCCCAGACCGTGCGCACGATCTACAAGGCCCAGGACGGGCAGGAATATATCTTCAATCTCATCGATACGCCGGGGCATGTGGATTTTAATTATGAGGTCAGCCGTTCCCTGGCGGCCTGCGACGGAGCGATCCTGGTGGTGGACGCCGCCCAGGGGATCGAGGCCCAGACCCTGGCCAATGTGTATCTGGCGCTGGATCACGATCTGGAAGTGTTTCCGGTGATCAATAAGATCGATCTGCCCAGCGCGGAACCCCAGAGGGTGATCGAGGAGATCGAGGACGTGATCGGCCTGGAGGCCCAGGACGCCCCCCTGATTTCCGCCAAGAACGGCATCGGCATCGACCAGGTGCTGGAGCAGATCGTACACAGGATTCCGGCTCCCGGCGGCAGTCCGGACAATCCGTTGCAGGCGCTGATCTTTGACTCTGTGTACGACTCCTACAAGGGCGTCATTATTTTCTGCCGGATTAAGGAAGGCAGGGTGAAAAAGGGCACTGTGATCCGCATGATGGCCACCGGGGCAAAACAGGAGGTGGTGGAGGTGGGGTATTTCGGCGCGGGCCAGTTCATCCCCTGCGAGGAGCTTTCCGCCGGTATGGTGGGCTACATCACCGCCTCCATCAAGAATCTGAAGGATACGGCGGTGGGGGATACGGTGACGGACGACCGCAATCCCTGCGCGGAGCCGCTGCCCGGTTATAAAAAAGTGCAGTCCATGGTGTACTGCGGCATGTATCCCGCGGACGGCGCCAAGTATCCGGATCTGCGGGACGCGTTGGAAAAATTGCAGTTAAACGACGCTTCTTTGCACTACGAGCCGGAGACTTCGGTGGCGCTGGGATTTGGATTCCGCTGCGGATTCCTGGGGCTGCTGCATCTGGAGATCATACAGGAGAGGCTGGAGAGAGAGTACAATCTGGATCTGGTGACCACCGCGCCGGGCGTTATCTATAAGGTACACAGAACCAACGGGGAGACCGTGGAACTGACCAATCCCTCCAATCTGCCGGACCCCTCCGAGATCGAGTATATGGAGGAACCCATCGTCAATGCCGAGATTATGGTCACCAGCGAGTTTATCGGTTCCATCATGGAGCTGTGCCAGGAACGGCGGGGCCGCTATCTGGGCATGGAGTATATAGAGGGTACCCGGGCGCTGTTGAAATACGAACTGCCCTTAAACGAGATTATTTATGACTTTTTTGACGCGCTCAAATCCCGGTCCCGGGGCTATGCCTCCTTTGACTATGACTTAAAGGGCTATGAGCAGTCCAGCCTGGTGAAACTGGATATCCTGATCAACCGGGAGGAAGTGGATGCGTTGTCCTTTATCGTTCATGCGGATTCCGCGTACGAGCGGGGGCGGAAGATGTGTGAAAAGCTCAAGGACGAGATCCCCAGGCATCTGTTTGAGATTCCCATACAGGCGGCGGTGGGGGGCAAGATCATCGCCAGAGAGACCGTCAAGGCCATGCGTAAGGATGTGCTGGCCAAGTGTTACGGCGGCGATATCACCCGCAAAAAGAAACTTCTGGAAAAGCAGAAGGAAGGCAAGAAACGTATGCGCCAGATCGGCAATGTGGAGATACCCCAGAAGGCTTTCATGAGCGTGCTGAAACTGGACGATCGGAAGTAGCTATGGAGGAAAATACTAAAAATCTGGAGATATATGTGCATATCCCGTTCTGTCTGCGCAAGTGCGGCTACTGTGATTTTCTGTCCGCCCCCGCAAGTCGGGACACGCGGGAAAAATATGTGAGGGCTCTGGAGCGGGAGATCCGGGGGCGGGCGGCGCAGTATCGGGATTATCATGTAGCTACCGTGTTTATAGGCGGCGGTACGCCCAGCGTACTGGAACCGGGGCAGATCGGGCGCATTCTGGATGCGGTGCGCTGTCTTTACCGGTTTTCCCCTCAGGCGGAGATCACGATGGAGGCCAACCCGGGCACGGTGAACCGGACGTCTCTGGCGGGATATCGCCGGGCGGGTGTGAACCGTCTGAGCCTGGGATTGCAGTCTTCCTGGGATGAGGAATTGAAGGCGCTGGGGCGGATCCATACCTGGCGGCAGTTCCAGGACGCGTATGCTGCGGCGGTGGCAGCGGGTTTCACGCATATCAATGTGGACGTTATGAGCGGCCTGCCCGGGCAGACGCCGGACTCTTATGAGACTACCCTGCGGCGGGTGGCGGAGCTTGCGCCCCCGCCGGAGCATATTTCCGCCTACAGCCTGATCCTGGAGGAGGGGACGGCCTTTTGGGAGCGCTACGGGGCGGGGGAGCTGATGCTGCCGGATGAGGATACGGAGCGGGCGTTGTATCAGCTGACGAGGGAGATTTTGCTGGAATACGGATACCGGCGCTATGAGATATCCAACTATGCGAAAGAGGGCTGTGCGTGCCGCCATAACCGGGGGTACTGGACCCGGGAAAATTATTTGGGTTTTGGCATCGGGGCGGCCTCCCTGATCGAAAATGTCAGGTTCCAGAACGGGAGGGACCTGGCGGCCTATCTGGAGGAACCGCTGTGGCAGAGGGAACCGCTCTGCCGGTTGTCTGCGGCGGAGCAGATGGGGGAGTTCATGTTTCTGGGACTGCGTTTGACAGCGGGCGTGGGGGAGCAGGATTTTCTCGATACTTTTCACTGTGGATTGGAGCAGGTCTACGGCGAGGCCATCTGCCGACATGTGGGGCAGGGGCTGTTGACCTGGCAGGACAGCGGGAATGGCCGACGTCTGTGCCTGACGGAGAGAGGGCTGGATCTGGCCAATTATGTGATGGCGGATTTCCTGGAGCCTGTTATACCTTGACTTTGTGCGCGCCAGCGCATATATCAATTAGTACAGTTAAGCGCAACGCATTTTGCCCATGATACCGTGAAAGTAGTGATAAAACAGGGGGTAGCGGCGAATTTTGCGCGGGAAAGTAGTGCTAAAGCCGGGAATGGCGGCGGATTTTGTGAGAGAAAGTAGTGCTAAAGCCGGGAATGGCAGAGGATTTTGTACGGCGAGGAGGATGGGGCTGTATCCCGGGAGGGAAGAACAGAAATAGTGAAAATTGGGAAATGCACCTGTACTGTCCCAGGCACATAGACTAGAGGTAAGAGTATCCTGTGGAGGCTGCGATTGAAGACCTTTCAGAAACCTTTGACCTCAGGAGAAGAAACCTACTATGTCCGCCAGCTCCGGGAGGGAGACGCCGATCAGGCCAAGGCTGCCAAGGACATTCTCATAGAGCGAAATCTGCGCCTGGTGGCCCATGTGGCCAAGAAATATCAGAATGTGGACGAAGATATGGAGGATATGATTTCCATCGGCTGTATCGGCCTGATCAAGGCCATAGACACTTTTGACGCGGGCAAGGGGCGGCTGGCCACCTACGCCTGCAGATGCATTGACAATGAATTGCTGATGCTGCTGCGCAGCAAGAAAAAGACGTCCCGGGAAGTATCCCTCTACGAACCCATCGGACAGGACAAAGAGGGGAACGAGATACACCTGATGGACGTGATCGAGCAGGAGCAGCCGGACGTGGTGGAGGCCCTGGAACTGCGGGGCAATGTCCGCAGGCTGATGACGCTGATGCAGCGGGAGTTGACCGACCGGGAGCGAGAGATACTGCTGCTGCGGTACGGACTGTGGGGGAACCGGGAACTGACCCAGAGCGAGATCGGGGAGAGATTGGGAATCTCGCGGAGTTATGTGAGTCGGATCGAGAAGAAAGCGCTTAACAAACTGCGGGAGAAGTTTGAGCAGGGGTAGGCGGAGAGCGAATAAGAGGAAGAACTGTTAATAAAATGGGATAGAGTTAGTTTGACTGGGACTGTTGAACTGATTCTGTCCTATTTTGTTTGATAAGGGGTATAAATATTATAAAATTCCTTGTAGGTTATATGAGGAGCATGTATAATAAGGTTGGGTATGTGGGTAACGACTTATATATTGTTTGAATACTTGATATGATAAGTTTTATTGCCGCTTTGTTTATAACGGTATGACTATGAAGAAGGCACTGATTTTGATACTTAGAATATGGTAATGTTATGGATGTTTGGAATGTGGAGGCATATTGCCATGGCGAGAACCGTAGGAATAGGAATCCAAAGTTTTGACAAATTGATACGGAACCAGTATTTATATATTGATAAGTCAAATTTTATCAAAGAGTGGTGGGAAAGCGGGGATGATGTAACATTGATTACCCGTCCGCGCAGATTCGGGAAGACTCTGAACATGAACATGTTAGAGAGATTTCTTTCTATAGAATATGCAGGGCAGGGAGAGATTTTTGAGGGACTGTCCATATGGAAAGACGAGAAGTACCGGAATCTTCAGGGGACTTACCCAGTGATCTTTTTAAGCTTTGCCGGGATAAAGTCGTCTTCTTTCGCTGAGGCAAAAAAAGGCTTATTTTATCTGCTTGAAAAATTGTATAACCGATATGAATTTCTGCTGAAGGAAGGCAGCCTGAATGAAAAGGAAAAGGATTATATAAAAAACATTTCCGTAAATATGGATAACTATTCTGCCATTTCGTCTCTGGGAACGCTATCCGAGTTCCTGTATCGTTATTATGGGAAAAAGGTGATTATCCTGCTGGATGAATATGACACGCCTCTTCAGGAGGCCTGGGTGTACGGTTATTGGAAAGAGATGGTGGAATTTATCAGAGGTCTGTTCAACTCCACGTTCAAGACAAATCCCTATCTGGAACGGGCGGTTATGACGGGAATCACAAGGGTAAGCAAAGAATCCATTTTCTCTGACCTGAACCATTTGACAGTCGTGACATCGACATCTGAGATGTATGCGAATTGTTTTGGATTTACCGAGGAGGAGGTATTTACTGCATTGGATGAATATGGGATGCAGAATAAATGTGATGATGTCAAAAGGTGGTATGACGGCTTTACCTTTGGAAAATGCAGGGATATTTACAATCCCTGGTCCGTCATTAATTATTTGAAAACGGAAAGGCTTTCTACCTACTGGGCCAACACCAGCAGCAACGGCCTGGTGGATAAGCTGATCCGGGAGGGGAGCGCAGACATAAAAATATCCATGGAGAACCTGCTGAAAGGGGAACATCTGTTCAAGGAGATTGATGAACAGATCATTTTCGACCAGTTAGACGCAGATGAGAACGCCATTTGGAGCCTGTTCCTGGCAAGTGGATACCTGAAAGCGGAGAGTTATGAATTAAATGAGGACACAGGAGCAGATCTGTATGAGCTGGCGCTGACGAACAAGGAAGTACAGATCATGTTCCGCAAGATGATAAAGAAATGGTTCTCCGGTTCAGGTGCAGTCTACAACGGCTTTATCCGGGCGTTGCTGCAGGATGACGTCAAGTCCATGAACGCCTATATGAACCGGGTTGCCTTGGCCACTTTCAGTTATTTTGACAGTGGGAAAAATCCCTCTATGGAATCACAGCCGGAGCGTTTCTATCACGGCTTTGTGCTGGGACTGGCCGTGGAGCTGGCAGACCGCTATAACATTACTTCCAACCGGGAGAGCGGATTCGGAAGATATGATGTTATGATGGAGCCTAAGGGCGAAACGGACCATGCGGTCATAATGGAATTCAAGGTGAGGGATTCGAGTGAAGAGAAGTCGTTGGAGGCTACCGCGGATGCCGCGTTGAAACAGATTGAGAAACAGCGATACCAGGCAGACTTAGAGAGCAGGGGATTCCCTGGCGACCGAATCCGGAAATATGGCTTTGCCTTTGAGGGGAAAGAAGTTCTGATAAAAAGTATATGAAAATTATTAGATGAATTTTCAGCCCTGACTTGACAGGAGAGTTTGCGTCGAGGATCGAGAAGAAAGCCTTGAACAAGCTGCGGGAGAAGTTTGAGCAGGGGGGGGCGGGGGAATATGCAAAGGCTTGAGAGTTACGGAAATTCTCAAGCCTTTGCAAATTCTTCCAGCTTTTTATTGAAACCGCAGCAATTATTGAGCAAAAATTGCCGCATATCTGGGATTGTTTCTAATAGCATCCGCGCATTCCACAGGGAAAGGCTGCAGATGTTTCTCAAACCATTCACGGTCCAGCAGAACGATGCTCGGACTGAGATTCTTCGCTTTACTGACCAACGGCGCCGTGAGCCGAGCAATTCCCTGGACCTGTTTGAACTTCAGAAAATGATCCAACGCAGTCTCGCAATAGCTCAAAGCGTGCTCAGAATCATGCAGACGGACGGCTATGGAAGAACAGTGCAAATAGAGCATACACATGTCGTTGTGATAGATTCCGCAGTTTCCGTCGTCAAATACGCTTTCATATAACCGTATAACGGCAAGCAGCGCGTCAAGCCCCGCCTGGGAATGGGAGAGGGAATCCTTATTCATCACAGCGGTTCGGAGTGCTTTGTATAACTCGTGCAGCAGGCCAAGGATTGCCTCGCTAAGGTATTTTTCCGATTTTTCACCGGATATATCCGCAAGCAGCACCTCTCTGCTGATCCTTACGGGCGATTGGGAAAGCGCTGTCCTTTCCGCGCTTTCCTGGCTGCCCATCCAGGAATAAAGGTACATGAGGGAAAAGATTACGGTTGTACGAGTGTCGTCGTCTATTTCTCTATTAAGAACTTCTTCAAATAAAGACGTCGCTTCTTTCCAGCATTCATTTTGGGCGTTATACGCCGTATTATACTGAAAACAGTCGCATCCCCGGGCAACTATTTTATCCGGATCGCTTTTTTGGTATCCCATGGATACCAGGGCGTTTGCGAGGCGGTACTTAAGCTGCCATTCTGACGGAAACTCTGAGATCGCATTTCGGAGAAACGCGATAAGCGGCGCAGGGTCTTGCTGTCTGGACATTTGGTCCGCCTGTTCTATATAGGACTGTAACTTTGTCTGCCGGTCGCTGTCATATCCGAAAAGTTCGTCTATCGTGATATGAAAGTAATTGGCGATGGCCGGGAGCATTTCTATATCGGGATATCCGCCGTTTGCCTCCCAACGGGATACCGCCTGGTTTGTAACACCGAGAGCTAACGCAAGATCCTCCTGTTTTCTTTTGTCGCGTTTACGCAGTTCTTTGATTTTCTCTCCAAGGTTGATTTGCATACTGTCTGCCTCCTTTTTTTCAGTTCACCGGTGTGCTTACAGTATAGCAAAGAGTTTCCTGAACAATCAATTATCAATTCATTGTTTGCCAGTCAAGCCGCCGTTGATTTTTTTATGGGATCTGACTGGGACAGGCAATGCGAAAGGCGCTATGGTCACGCGACCACACATTACCGTATTGAACACAGATAATTCATATGATAACATTTATCCTGTGATCACTAATGTACGCTGACTGCTTTTTATCTTGACGATCGGACAGGTGTATATCATGGACAAGAGGATAACAAGAAAGGACATTGCGCAAAAAGCGGGCACTTCTGTTTCGGTAGTGTCCCGGGCGCTGAACCAAAGCGGCTATGTGGAGGAGGAAAAGAGGCGTAAAATTTTGCGGATCGCCAGGGAACTCAACTATATTCCCCATTCCGGCGCAGAGCTGCCACAGGCACGGAAGACGGGTCAGATCGTATTTTTTTGTAACGATTTGAGGAATCCCTTTTATATTCAGATGTATCAGGGAATGTTGGCGGCTGCGAGGGATATGGGATATAGAATCGTGCTTGACGGAAACGCTGAATTGGATGACATCAGAGGGATTTCCACTGATGGTATCATATTTTCAAATCAGATTATAGCGGGCAGATATCTGGACACATACGGAAAGAACTACGATATTCCCATCGTGTGCGCGGCCTACGGAGACGTCATTGACATCAAAAAGGCAGTGACCATGGTTGAAGTAGACATGTTTAAGGCCGTGGAGATCGCTCTGTCCCATCTGTGGAGTATGGGCCATCAAAAAATCGCGTATGCCACCCCGTTTGACACGGATTATTCGTCCAGGGAGATTGCGTATGTGAGTTGGCTTAAGGAACGGCATGCAGACCCGAAAAAATATATGATAAAGACTCCGGTTTGCAAGGGGCAGAACAACGCTTACTATGACTATCGCATGTTGGGCAGGATGGCAGCGCTTAAGCATGCGGAATCGAATAACGGCGCAACTGCCATTTTGGCGTTTAACGATGAGTATGCCTATGGGATCATGGACGGCTTTCGGGAAAAGGGGATATCCGTACCGGGAGATGTGTCCGTAATGGGTATGGACGGAACTTATAACAGACAATACATGAGTCCGAAACTCACTACAGTATCGTTGCTTCCGGAAAAGCAAGGGGTTTTGTGCGTACAGAATATGGTCAATATGCTGGACCGCAGGCCGCATAAATATCTGACAAGGATATCACCCAAACTGGTAGTTGGCAAAACGGTATCTCCCAGAAAGCAGTGACGAAAAAGTTGAATGCCGGCGGGACAGAAAGGATATAGAATATGAAGAATTGTGTTAGGGAAGAAAAAAATTTTAACATCGGTTGGCTCTATGCGTCCGTTGATCTTGAAAACGGCTATCAGGCGGACTTATGCGAGGACGGGTTTGTGTCGGTATGCCTGCCCCGTGCCAACAAATGGTTGGATTCCTATAAGGGAGAGGACTTTCAGAGACAGATCGATTCCTACCGTTTTGTGTCGTGGTACAGAAGGCATTTTGCGCTCGACAGCACTTACGGGGATAAGAAGATTTATGTTGCGTTTCAGGGCGTGGCGACAGTTGCGGACGTATATGTAAACGGTGAATATGTGGGAAATCACAAGGGCGCGTATACCGGGTTTACCTTTGATATCACGGAGTATATCAAAACTGACGGAAATGATAATGTGATCGCGGTGCGGGTGGATTCCACCAGGCAGGCGGAGGTTCCGCCGGAGGGCGGCGATGTGGACTACTGCCTGTTTGGCGGCATTGTAAGAAATGTCCGTATGATCGTGACGGAAAAGATTCGTATGGAAGACGTGACCGTCACAACGCCGGAGATTGCCCAGGGAAATGCCAGGGTACATATCAGGGCTCTGGTGGCAAACGGCACGGAAACGGCAGAGGATATGGTTGTGGAAACCGTTATAAAGGATACGGACGGCGCCGTCACGGCGGCTGGCATCGGTGAACTGCACCTTAAAGGCGGCGAGACCCTGGCCTGTGAAATCCACACGGAAGAGGTGAAAAATGTTAAGCTCTGGAGTGTGGAAAAGCCCTATCTATATACGGCGGAAGTGAAGATCAGGCGCGGAGATACCTGTATGGATGCGGTATCGGAAAGATTCGGTTTCCGATGGTTTACGTTCTCGGACAGGGACGACGAATCGGCCTTTTATCTAAATGGCAGAAAGCTCACCTTAAGGGGCATCAACAGACATGAGCAGTGGCCGTGGATCGGCAGGGCCGTAAATGACAGGCATCAGGCGTCGGATGCGGAGCTGATCAGGAATACAGGACTCAATGCGGTGCGGTGCTCCCATTATCCGCAGAGCGTGGCATTTCTCAAACGGTGTGACGAGTTGGGTATTCTCGTGTTCGAGGAGGCGCCTGGATGGCAGTATGTGGGCGGGGAGACATGGAAAGAGGTTTATTTGAAAAATATAGAGGAAATGATTGCAAGGGACAAAAACCACCCGTCTGTCATCAGCTGGGGCGTCAGGGTAAACGAGTCTTTTGACAGCCATGACCTGTACGAGGAGAGTAATCGGCTCGCAAGAACGCTGGATCCCACAAGACCCACCCATGGAGTGAGGCGGATGGAGATTTACGAGGACAGCGAATGCCAGGAGGATTTATTTTGTGTGAACTATAAATACCCCGAAATTCCGAGAAAAAGGCCCTTTCTCATAACAGAACATTCTATGGATTGGTTTGGAGGAGACGGCTGTCCGGGAGCGGCGGACGCTAAGGCATGCGCCTTTATAAAATCCTTTGGCGACGCTATGGATTATTACTATGGCAATGCTTTTTGCGCGGGCGGTTTCGGCTGGAGTATGTTTGACTATAATAATGAAGTGAATTACACGAAAACAGGGCATGTATTTTACAGCGGCTTATATGACATGTTCAGATACGAAAAGCCGGTGTCCTATCTTTACAGATCCCAAAAGGACATAAAGGACGAGACGGTATTGTATATCGCGAATTATTGGCAGGAGGACTCCGCAAAGGACGTTACAGTATTGAGTAATTGCGATGAAGTGGAACTGTTTGTGAACGGCAGATCCGTGGGCAGACTTGCGCCAAATACTTATATTAATATACCGCACCCGGCCTTTACATTCAGCAATGTAAAATATGAGAAGGGGCAATTAAAGGCCGTTGGCTATGTGGAGGGCAGGGCGGTTGCCACGCATGTGAGAAACACGCCGGGAACAGCATGTAAACTTGCAGTCACTGCGGAATATGATACGCTTATGGCGGACGGTGCTGATTTTACGCAGATCATTGTGGAGCTGACGGATGAAAACGGAACGGTTCTTCCGTATGACAGGTCAAGGGTTCAAATATCCGTATCGGATGCGGGAACGTTTATTGGTCAGAAGGAGATCTGGCTTGAAGGCGGTCATACGGGTTTTATCGTACAGTCAAAATACAATCGCACTGGCAGGATAACGGGGAAGGTGTGGCTGGCGGATCAGGACGACGTTATGCCGGCCACATTTGAGATCGAGGTAAAAGCATTTGAGGATCCGGAGGCTGTGCCGACTATTTCGACACGCCTCCCAAAGAGGCGGTTCGTGCCGAGGCTATAAAGGATTTGCGCATATAGACGATAGATATCATATAAATGTTGGGAGTTAAAAGCGCATAGATTATAGGGAGGTAATGGATGATAAGAGTAGGAGAACCCCCTTTGCAAGTGAACATGGGCAGGGGATTTGACACAGCAAAAAAAATGAAAGACGCAGAAAGAACAGACGCAAAGAGTCAAACAGACAATGGTTTCCATTCGTTCGATTTTGATATAGAGTACGCTAATTATGTCAGGGAAGTTATTCCCCGAACTGTCTCAAAGGGAGGAGACTATTTTCAGGAGCTGTGTAATAAAAGCGCCAGCTATTTAAATACGGTTCGTGAGAGTCGGGGCGATTGCGAATTTGATGATTTTGTGACAGGCGACGCATATGCGTATTCTGAAATGTATAATAGTATAGTAGACGGCCATCGGAAAGGCACAAGGCTGCTGTATGTATATGATCCGGAGGTTGGGGAGCACCGCCCTTTGACATTGGAGGAAGAGCTGGAAAAGTTGGACAGGGGTTATGACGGCCTCATGGCGTGGAACGCGGCGAATGCCAGGATTGCCTCAAGTCAGGTATATGTTGTGGAGAGACAAAAAAGGCAACCTGAAAAGCAGGAGGAGTCATACGGTGTATACAGTGCAAATGAGGTATGCGATTACATAAAGGATATTTATACAAGGTTTCGCTCAAATTATCTACAGGAATACAAAAGAGGCGGTGGCAATGTGGATATAAAGGCGGTTCTTTACCCGCTCCTGCAAGGACGGCCAGGGATTCATGATTATTGCAAACGGATCTTTAGAACAGAGTAGAAAGGAGGCGTTGTATGGCGGCAGTCTTAAACATAAACTGTGTGTTGCGCGGCATGTCAGATATTGCAGGGATCTTGCAGGATTTTAAAAGTGACCGATTGCGCGTTAAAATCGAAAAGATATTTAGCATGGATAACTGGCTCTGGGAAAATCGGCAGGAAATACACGACCTGTCCGAGATTGACAAGCTGCTGCAAGATCAAAAGATCCTGGTGGTAAACGCAGATGTATATCCGTTTAAGGATTCTGGATTTTACATAGAAAAGAGCGGGAACAAATACATCTATGACTTCTGGATCAATACAGAGGGATTTCCGGAACTGGATTCCGACAGTATCAATCCGCGCAATAAGTGCTTTTTTGAAAAACTGGAAAATACTATAGTGCAGTTTGTGACAAAATATATTTCCGTATTTGAACTGCTCTCCATCGGGAATGAGACCGTCTTCAAATTTAAGGGGAATATCGAAGACACCGTGCGGGAAACCGCTGGCGCCTTCGTATGGATGATTCCCCAAACATTGAAAATCGAAATCCCCATGCAGGAATACGACAAAAAAGTTTTAAATGGTGTGGAAATATTCAGCAAGAGCAGTTCGTCGTAATTTCAGCGTTTTCCCTTTTTTTCGTTTCATACTCTGAATGGATTGCACCGATACCGGTGCGTTCACGATATGCAGCGGGTTTTCATAACCGTTCATTTTCTCCGTGGAACGGCCAGTATTCCCGTCAAGGGATGTTGTCAAGCTTACGGAGCCGTTCCAGAAACAGATCTGCGGCAGAGGAAAAATATTGGTATTTTTTCCATACTATGGCCAGCCCGGCTTCCAGTTCAGGGGAGAGGGGGCGGAAACAGAGGTCAGGGTTTACGGCGGTATTCACAAGGTTATCAACGGTTATCATATATCCCAGTCCCTGCTGAACCATAAGGGCTGCGTTATATACAAGGCTGAATGTTGCGATGATGTTCATCTGTTCCAGTTTCCCGTCAAACCATTTTACGAAAGTGTTTCCTTCCATTGCCTGGATAGACTGTCTGGAACAGATCAGAGGCAGCCCTTCAAGATCCCGGCACAGAATCCTTTCTTTTTCTGCGAGGGGGCTGTCTCTGCGCATGACAACGCCCCAGATGTCTTTCTCCGGCAGATTAAAATAGTCGTATTTGGCTATGTCTGCAGGCTGCATCAGGAGGCCGAAGTCAAGCAGTCCTTTATCGAGGCGTTCCGTAACTTCCGCGGCATTTCCGCTGTACAGATGGAAGTGGATGTTTGGATAATCTTTTTGCAGATTCTTCAGTACATCCACGATGTAACGGAATACGTAGGTTTCCCCTGCGCCGATATGGATATCCCCGCTGACAAAATTTCCCATGGTATAAAATTCGTCTTCAATTTTATCAACCATTGCAATCACATCTTCAGCCCGTTTGCGCAGAATCATGCCCTCCGGCGTCAGGGATACACTGTGGCTGCCCCGGACAAAAAGCTGCTGCCCCAGCTCTGTCTCCAAATTCTTGATCTGCCTTGAAAGGCTTGGCTGCGCGATATGTATACGGTTTGCGGCGTTTGTAATATTCCCTTCTCTTGCCACTGCAAGAAAATTTCTCAAAACCTGAATTTCCAATGAAATATCCTCCCCCGTGCTTTTCTGAATTATACAGTAATTTTGCACGTTCCGGCGCATATGGGCCCAGAAGTTGACACAATGTCTTTCTCCGTCAACATTGTACCTTGATTCCGTGCGTTTCAACGCACATCTGATCAGAAGAGTTAAATGCGGAGCATTTTACTCATTGTACCATACCAATTCATGAAATGCAACGAAGCTATTTCATGGTATGTATTATTGGCATTTGCTATTTGCAGTTTATGGATTTAGAATATGCTCAGAAGGGAGGAAAACAGGAATGTCCCCAGGTGGATTAGATGAACGGTCAAAACTCCTGCGGAATTTGGAGGACGCGGGATGTGATGAAACGTTGATTCGGCAATTTATGCAGTGCGGTAAAGAAGAAAATTCCTCCGGGCAGATCAGGCTTTTAAAAATGCACCGGCGGGATTTGTTAAGCAGCCTTCATGTATGTCAGTCACAGATTGACTGCCTGGATTATCTGCTCCATCAGATGCAAAAGGAAAAGAAAGAATAACCATAAAACAAATTATAGGAGGACTACAAAATGAACATGCATTTTAATTTTCACAATCCTACAAACCTGATTTTTGGAAGCGGCAAATTGAATGAGCTTGGGAAACAGAAAATGCCGGGGAAAAAGGCGCTGCTGCTGATTTCCAGCGGGAATTCGGTGAAAAAATACGGAACCCTTGCGCGTGTGGAAGAGCAGCTTGCGCAGGCAGGGGTCATGTATACGGTCTGCGCCAATATCCATGAGAACCCGTCAAAGGAAGTGGTGATGGAGGCAGCCGCCGCGGCAAAAGAGAACCGATGTGATTTCATCCTGGCATTAGGGGGCGGAGCGGTGCTGGACAGCGCTGTTGCGGTTGCAGCCATGGCCACCAATCCCGGAGACCTGTGGGACTATGTGAACGGCGGGACAGGAAAGGCACAGCCCCTTGTGAATCCGGCCCTCCCGATCGTAACCGTCGCCACGAGTTCAGGAACCGGTTCGGAGATCAACTGCTGGGGCGTCATCTCCAACCATGAGACAAATGAAAAGATCGGATTCGGCGACCCGTCCATCGTGCCGGTACTGGCCATCGTTGACCCGGAACTGATGAAAACGGTGCCTGTAAGGTATACGGCATATCAGGGCTTTGACGCGCTGTTCCACAATACAGAAGTCATGATCTCCAGCGGCATTAATATTTTAAGCGAAACCATAGCGCTGTCGGCCATTGAGAGCATATACAAATATCTGCCCCGTGCGGTGAAAGATGGAAATGACCTTGAGGCCCGCGAGCATGTGGCTTACGGCAGCACGATCGCCGGGATTACCATGCAGCTTACCAGCACGACGGCGCAGCATTCCATGGAACATGCCATGAGCGCATACCACCATAACCTGCCCCACGGTGCGGGATTGATTATGATCTCTAAGGCGTTTGCGGAATTTTTTATCGAGAAACATGCCTGTGACGGGCAGTTTATCAAGATGGCAAGGGTAATGGGAATCCCGGATGCCGACAAGCCGGAGGACTTTATCACCGCGCTTGTGGATTTACAGAAGGAGTGCGGCGTGGACGACCTGAAAATGAGCGATTACGGCTTTAAACCGGAGGAATCCATGACGCTGGCGGTAAATGCGAGGGAAACGATGGGCGGGTTGTTCCTGGCAAATCCGTGCGAGATGTCAAATGAAGAATGCGCCGGGATTTTTGATAAATCCTACAGATAGAGGAAAATATAAGCTGGAAAGCCTGCTGTGTGAGGATTATTCGTTTGACGGGACAGAGCTTTCGGAAACGGAGGGAGGCGTTTTGTCTATGAAGAAAATTATGTGCGTGTTATTGAGCGTGATCGCGGCCAGCGTGCTCGCCGCGTGTGGATTGCGGCAGGACGGGCAGGCGTCTTCCACGGAAGACGGCAGGGAAGAAAATACCGTTCCCTATGATTCCGTTTTCCCACAGCATGAACCCTATGGGGAAGGGATCGGGGCCATGCCGGGGCGTGTGGTGTGGGATTATAATACGGACTGTGTGCTGTGGGATGGGGAGGGCTTTTGGTGGCGGCCGGAAAATTTCGATGAATCCGTTATTCAAAGCATGGTAAATGACAGCATAGCGTCTCTGGGAGGAAAGGAAACGGCGGCGGAGGGCTGGAACGCATTATTCCAGGCACATAATGAGGCGAGGGAAAAGGGAAACGTTTCTTATGCCGCAGGGGAAAAGGTTGCGATCAAGGCGAATATCAACGGTTCCGGCGTCTTTGACGACGATACTTCCGGCGAAACGCAGATGAGTTATACCAATCCGGTTCTGCTGAAAACGCTGCTCATCTCACTGGTGGAGGAGGCTGGCGTTAAGCCATCGGATATTACCGTATATGATGTGTCAAGGCTGTTCCCGGATTATATGGTGGAAATGTGCACGGAGGGGATATTGGAGGGCGTTCATTTTGTGGACCGGAGGAACGGCGTCCCGGATGAGAATGCTCCCATCAATTGGTCCTATGGGTTCAGCGGGGCGGTGAATTACCTGCCCACCTGTGTGACGGAGGCGGAATATCTGATCAATCTGGCAAATTTGAAAGGGCATAGCTATGGGATCACGCTCTGCGGAAAGAATCATTTTGGTTCTTTTATCAATGGAAACGCCATGCGCCCGCCGGAGGGGGCAAACCTGCACCAGTTTTTGACAGGGAATGAGATGGACAGCTACAGTCCGCTTACGGATCTGATGGCGAATGGGCAGCTTGGAGGGAAGACGGTATTGTATATGCTGGATGCGCTGATCTGCGCCACATCGGAGGGTTCTTCCATCACGGAGGGAACCGCCAGATGGCAGCAGGCTCCTTTTGACGGGAATTATACGTCCAGTGTGTTCGTCTCCCAGGATCCGGTGGCCATTGACTCCGTGGGGGCGGATTTCCTGATCAATGAGCCTGCGGTTACGGAACATAATGGGGCTTTGAAGGATAATCCCAATATGGAGAACTACCTGCATGAGGCAGGTCTTATCCCAAATGCGCCTTCCGGGAATGCATATTACAACGGAAATGGGGAGACGGCGGAAAATCCTGGCGTTCATGAACATTGGAATAATGCAACTGAAAAAATGTACAGCCGCAATCTTGGGAGGGATGAAGGGATTGAACTGGTCAGGATTCAGGCGAAATAAAATACCGGTTTGGGCTGAGTACTGAGTAACCAACGGGTTGGGTCGGAACGAAAAGCATGATTGGTATGAAGGGAGAAGGAGTATGAAGGTTCTTGCAATCAACGGCAGTGCGAGAAGGGATGGGAATACAGCATTTCTTATAAGCACTGTTTTGGAGGAATTAAATCAAGAGGGAATAGAGACTGAGATGATACAGCTTTCCGGCGGGATCATAGAGCCATGCAGGGCTTGCTGGGCCTGTGGAGGAAAAAAGAACTGTGTCCATAAAAAGGATCAGTTTCAGGAAATCTATGAAAAGATGGTGCAGACGGATGGAATCCTCCTGGGTTCCCCGGTATATACAGCTAATATTTCCGCCAATATGCAGGCATTTCTGGAGAGGGCGTCGGTCGTGGCGGATATGAACCGAAACGAACATCTGCTCCGGCATAAAGTGGGTGCTGCGGTTACGGCGGCGCGGCGCGGTGGAGCGTTAAACACACTGGACGCCATGAACCATTTTTTTATGCTGCAGGATATGTTTATCGTCGGTTCATCTTATTGGTCCATGGCATACGGACAGATGCCGGGAGAGGTTTCGGAAGATAGAGAAGGTCTTGAAACCGTGAGAAATCTGGGGCGCAATATGGCGTATCTTTTAAGAACTCTGGAAGAAAGGCGGAAAAGACCATGAAAAGAATGATCAGTTTTTTGCTCCCTATTGTAACAGTACTTACTCTGGTAGCCTGCGGTGAACCAGCCGGATCAGACAAGCAGGAGGAAACGCCTGATCCTGTAACAGGCGTTTCGGAGCATACCGTGGAGCAATCGATCCCTCTTCCGGAAAGGTCTGCCAATGTTTCCACAGAGGAACAGGAGACAGATAGGGGTACAAAAACTCTGGTGGTATATTTTTCCTGCACCGGGACTACAAAAAAGACAGCGGAATATGCTGCTGAGATCCTGGAAGCGGATATCTATGAGATCCACCCACAGGATCCCTATACAGAAACGGATCTGGCATACTATACGGGCGGCCGCGCCGATCAGGAGCAGGACGATCCCGATGCCCGTCCTGCAATATCCGAAAGTGTGGAAGATATGGACTCCTACAGCACGGTTTTGATCGGCTATCCCATTTGGCACGGGCAGGCTCCCAGGATTATCAGTACATTTTTGGAGAGCTATGATTTTTCGGAAAAAATTATTATTCCGTTCTGTACTTCCCACAGCAGCGGGATCGGTTCCAGCGCCAACGATCTCCATGAGCTTTGCGCGGATTCGACGCAGTGGCTGGAGGGCAGACGCTTTGGAACTGAGACTTCCAGAGATATGGTGGAAGAATGGGTGGGCAGTCTGGAATTGGCGGAGCGATGACTGACAGCCTCTATAATTTGCGCGCTTTCACAATAAACGCGGGATTGAAGAACCGGGCCCGCCCGGCGGAGTAGAACCTTCCCTCCTCAAAAACGGCGGCCTCTTTCTCCCCATATTCCGATTCCTCCACCACCTGTTCGATGAGAAATCCGTGCCTGGCCAGGCAATTTAAGTAGGTGGACAGTTTCCGGTTGCCCAGGTGAAATATCTCGCCGTGCTTGGAGATCGGGATTCTCTCCTCCTCCAAATAGGAGCGGTAAAAACTGTGCTTTCCATTCTCGGAAACAACGCATTGCATCAGCGGGTTATCCCAGGAAAATACCAGTTTTCCTCCGGGCCGCAGGTATTGCGCTATATGGCGCACAGTCTTTTCCAGATCCATGGACCAGCCCAGACCATAAATGGAGAATACCAGGTCAAAATGTCCGTGCGGAAGCCCCGGATTCAGTTCCATCGGCGATACGGACAGATTTGCTTTCATTCCGTTTTTCTTCAGCAGCGCGTCGGTCCGTTTGATCTGGGCGGAGGAGATATCCAGCCCCCACAGCTCCCGGGCTCCTTTTTTTCCCATCCAGACAAGAGAATCCCCGCTGCCGCAGGCAATCTCCAGCACATTTTTCCCTCTCATGTCTCCCAGCAGGCAGAGAGTATCCTCCGTGGGTGTAAAGAATCCGTAGCGGGGGAGCGCAACGGTGGTCAGATCCGTCTCCGAGATGCCCGCCCACCAGTCCGCATGCTGCCTCAGCACATCGGCGGAATCCTCCGGCAGCATATTATCGTTTTCGCCGATATAAAACAGACTGTCAATCGTCACGTCGAAATATTCCGCCAGCTTTGGCAGCAGCATCAGGTCGGGATTTGCGACCCCTGTCTCCCATTTGCTCACGGCCTGCGCCGTAACGCCTATTGCGTCCGCCAGGTCTTCCTGGCTCACCAGACGCCTGGCTCGCAGGGCGCGTATATTTTGTCCTATCCGGCTCTTCATGTTTATCTCCATATGCTTACCTCCATTTTTATGATATATTTTGTCGCCGCCGTCAACGGTATAGCAAACCGAACTTGTTTGTCTGGGGCGGAAACGGCGGATACTACAGGTATTATTCCATGCATGCAGGGTTTACATTTTTATCATACTGTAAATCGCAGATACCCGCAAGCGAAGGGATTTTGGGGAGGATAAACCTGCGGTTGAACCTGTTAAGCTTGCTTTTGTTGTCCGGAGATTGTATAATCTAGGAAAATACAGTCCGGGGGAGAAATCTATGGATGCTGTCAATATGTTGGTATCAGGCATTATAAACAGGGAAGGGAAAAGGTTTGCCAGGGTATCCTTTATCCGCGGAAGAGACGTGGCGGAGGGGATCGTGCCGGATGGGGTGATCGATCGCGCGACAGGGTTCTCGGACGAGGAAGTGGCCAAGCTGGAGCGTTATCTGCGGGAGAGCAGCGGGGAGATTCTGGAACAGGCCCGGCAGGTGAACCCGATCAAGAACTGGCTGGGCATATAGGCGCGGGCAGAAACCTGAATGGGCGGAAAACTGCCGCGATAGAAGGAGACTTTACGATGGATGCTGGACGGAGCGAAAACACAATACCTGTCATACACCGTCTCGTCACGGATGAATACGGCGAGAATTACTGGTTTAACGGCTGCGCGAAATATGTGATGGAGTGCCTGGGGGAAGAGGATTATGACTATTGGTTTTTTGCGGGCATAACCGGTGATCTGTTTACGCAGCACTATACCTATACAAAGTATTCGGGGGACGCCCTGTCCTGTTACCGGATGGAGGAAGACCCGCAGGGCTTTGTCGCGGAGATCTTTGCAAGGTGCGGATACGCGGCGGCGTTTGTCTCCCGGCGGGAGCTTGAACAGGATACGGAGCGGTATCTGTGTATGCTGAAAGCGTCTTTCGACCGGGGGATCCCGGTCATAGCCTGGGGACAGATCACAGGCGTCTATGTGGGCTACGAGGAGGGCGGCGAGGCGCTGCGCTATATCTCGGGCAACAGCGGCCAGCCCCGGCGCGTAACGTTTAAGGAGGCGGTTCGCAAAGCCCGGTGCGGGACGGAAAACCCCGGGGGAGAGGGCGGCTGGATATTTGTGGGAGAAAAGGGGCAGAGACCTTCTCTGGCGGAGAACTACCGCAGGGCCATCGCTGATCTGCCCCGGCATTTTAGTAAGAGGACAGACAGATACTGCCTCGGCGCGGAGGCTTTTCGGGCCTGGGCGGCGGATATAGAAAGGGGCAAGTTTGACGGGATGGAGGCCGGGGAGTTTGACACATGGGGACATTATACCAACTATGTGTGCGTTCTGGCCACCAACGGCAGTTGCTGCCACGGTTTTTTTGACCGGGCGAGAAAGCTGAATCCCGATTTTGCCTGGCTGGATCAGGTGGAGGAGCAGTACCGCCGGATAGGCCGGATGTGGAATGACGACGGCGGAAATGATCTGGAAAGCCTGGGCGGCGGGTTCAATGTCACGCTGGAGATATTGCAGGATGGGGAGAGCAGGGCAAAGATCGCGGCAGTCCTGCGAAAGTGCGGCGAATGCATGGACGCGGCGGCGCGGATAGTGCAGGAAAATATGGGAAACTGAAGTGGAGGCGACACGGGAATGCTGGCGGTATTGTTAAACTGGATCTATATATTTGTCACGACTTTCTGCCTGGGCGGCGGATTCGCGGTTTTGTGCGGGAAACTGTTTCGGTACAGGATAAAGAGAATGGACAGCCTGCTTATGGCGGGGGTGATCATCGCGACGGTCTACGCGCAGATCTTCAGTTTCGCGGGCGGCGTGGGGCTGACGGCCAATCTGCTGCTTACGGCGGTATGTGCCGTGGCGGCGTTTTTGTGCCGCAGGGAAATGGCGGAATATATTGCCCGGGGGTGGAAAGCTTATGGCATATCCAAAAAGATATTGCTGCTGGCACTGATCCTCCTGTGGGCGTTTTTTACCTCCAGGGGCTATATCCACTACGATTCGGACCTGTACCATGGGCAGAGCATCCGCTGGATCGAGGAGTACGGGGTGGTGCCGGGGCTGGGCAATCTTCATGAGCGCTTTGCCTACAACAGCTCCTTTTTTGCTCTGAGCGCCCTGTACAGCATGAAGTTTTTGACGGGGGAGTCCCTGCATGCCTGTAACGGTTATTTTGCGCTGCTGCTCACCCTGACGGCGCTGGATATCACCCGGAGCTGGAAGGAAAAGTGCTTTACCTTAAGTGATTTCGCCAGAGTGGGAGCGATCTATTACCTGACCACGATCACCAACGAAGTGATCTCCCCGGCGTCGGACTATTCCGTTATGTGCGTGGTATTTTTCATCGTGATCAAATGGCTGGATCTGCTGGCGGAGGAGGAAAAAGATATTGCCCCCTATTCTCTGCTGTGCGTGGCGGGCGTATACGCGCTGACGCTGAAACTGACGGCGGGGCTGATCCTGCTATTGCTGATAAAACCGGCCAGCCGTCTGATACGGGAAAAGCGGGGAAAAGAGATCTGTCTGTATCTGGCGATGGGTCTGGCGGTGGCGGTTCCCTGGTTTGCGCGGACCGTGGTGATCTCGGGCTGGCTGGTCTATCCTCTTCCGCAGCTGGATCTGTTTGATCTGGACTGGAAGATGGACGCTGCGGCCATCGAAGTGGATGCGGCGCAGATATCCGCATGGGGCCGGGCGCTATACAATGTAGCGCTGCTGGACACCCCCGCGACCCAGTGGATCCCGAACTGGTTTGCCACCACGTTGTCCGCCATGGAGAAAATACTGATTCTGGGCAGCGCCCTGTGCATTCCTCTGCTCCTGGTGAACATATGTTATGTGTTTGTCAAAAGACGCTGGAAAGACCTGGACGTCCTGTTGGTGCTGGGAACGCTGATCTGCTGTTATCTCTTCTGGCAGTTCAGCGCGCCGCTGATGCGTTACGGCTACGCCTATGTGCTGTTGACAGACTTTTTGACTGTGGGATGGCTGCTCCTGTGCTTAAACCGGAAACGGCTGCAACAGTTGGCGTATTTCTCCCTGCTTTTATACGGCGTCTACAAAGTCTTTGCGCTGGGGGGATATATTCGCGGCTGCTGGCTCCAGGACTATTATATATGGCAGGCAGATTATGGGACCTATGAGCTGGAGAGCTATGAGATAGAGGGGTACACTTTTTATAAGCCGGTCTCCGGAGACAGGACGGGATATGATCTGTTCCCTGCGGCCCCCACCCAGCCGGATCTGGAGCTGAGAGGAGAAGGGCTGGAAGACGGTTTTAGAAAAAAATAGGTTCTTGCCATTATATCTTTTTTCGTGTAAAATAAATATATTCAGACAATTAAACGATTACGGCATTGTCCGATCATATGCGGAACTATAATCAGGAAAAGAGGAAAGAATATGCCTACAATTGAGGAGATCTTATCAGCGGCCAAGGAGGCGGGGGCGTCGGATGTACATCTGACGGTGGGTATACCGCCCAAGATGCGTGTAAACGGCAACCTGATCACGATGAACTATCCCAGAATGCTGCCTGCGGACACTCTGGATGTACTGGTGTCCATTATGACAGAAGTGCAGAGGGACCGCTTTGAGGAGAGGGGCGAGTACGATATGTCCTTTTCCATCCCCAATGTGGGACGTTACAGAGTCAATGCCTATAAACAGAGAGGTTCCGTGGCTATGGCTTTTCGTCTGGTAGGCACCAAAGTGCCCTCTCCCGAGGAGCTGGGAGTGCCTGTGTCCGTGGTGGATCTGTATCAGCGAAAAAGGGGACTGGTTCTGGTGACCGGCCCTACCGGCAGCGGTAAATCCACCACGCTTGCGGCAATCATCGACAAGATCAACAACAACAGGGACGCCCATGTGATCACGCTGGAGGATCCCATAGAGTATCTGCACCAGCACAAGATGTCCATGGTCAACCAGAGAGAGATCGGACTGGACTCCGAGACCTATGCCAATGCCCTGCGGGCGGCTCTGCGTGAGGATCCCGATGTGATCCTGGTGGGAGAGATGCGTGACTTTGAGACCATCAGCGTGGCCATCACGGCGGCGGAGACGGGCCATCTGGTGCTTTCCACCTTACATACCATAGGCGCTGCCAGCACGGTGGACCGTGTAATCGACGTATTCCCGCCTCACCAGCAGCAGCAGATCCGTGTACAGCTTGCCAATGTGCTGGAGGCGGTCATCTCCCAGCAGCTCATTCCCACGGCGGACGGCAGGGGGCGTGTGGCGGCTTTTGAGGTCATGCACGCCAACCATGCGGTGCGGAACCTGATCCGAGAGGGCAAGTCCCACCAGCTGGCGTCCGTCATGCAGACCAACCGCAAGCTTGGCATGATCACCATGGACGAGGCCATCTCTCAGCTGTACTATGACGGCAGGATCGACAGGGAGCTGGCGATCCAGTTTGCCCAGGACCCGGACGCCATGATGAACAAGATATGATTGTAGCGGGCTGTTTTGCTTGCAAACAGAGAGGCGGGTTATTGTACAAAAACGCGGGCAGTGTTTATTTACAATAACGCAGTTTTGTGATACACTGTTTTTTGTCAGATAAAAGAGGCGGAAGATTGCCAATTGATCGTATATTTTGTATTACCTGCTTGTGCTATCTCAGAACAAATGTGCGATATGGAGACAGTTTTCAACTTTTGTTCTGAAACAATTGCTGTCATCTCCACGGAACAGGCAGAGTGGAAGGGATTCTCTCACCTTATTCTGCTGGGAACGCAAAGTACAAGGAGGAAAGAAGATGTCAAAAAAATTGAATCAGTATCGTATCAGAGAGCGTCTGGTACGCGCGTTTGTCATTGCCACGGGCATACCTGCGGCGGTGGCTGTAGCGGTGTTGATCGTTTTGATCGTAGTGGCGAGGATCTATGCCGGTTCGTTGGAGGATTACGGTTTTGCCCAGGGGGACGTGGGAAAGACGATGACCTATTTTGCGGAGACGAGATCGGCGCTGCGGGGATGTATCGGCTATGACGATATGGACGCGATCAGCAGTATGCGAGCGGTTCATGATGAAAATGTGGATAAATTCACCCAGAGTTTCGCGGATCTGGAAAAGTACATGGTATCCAGCGCAAACAGGGAGATCTACCGGGATATATCCGGCAAACTCACCGGCTATTGGGAGCTTGAACGGGAGATATTGGATTTGGGCATGACTTCGGATGCGGAGTTGTCCAAAGAGGCGCAGACCAGGGCGATGACGGAACTGATGCCCCTCTATGACGATATTAACGACAAGCTCACTGATATAATGGATGTGAAGGTGGATCGCGGAAACAGTATTTCCGCTACCATGACATTTGTATGTGTGGCACTGGTGGCGGTAATCGCGGTGGTGATCGCGGTCGCTATTCTGTTTTCCATTCGCCTGGGAAAAAATATCGCAGTGGGCATTTCTGCTCCGATGATACGGCTGGGGGACAGGCTGGAAAGCTTTGCAAAGGGCGACCTGTTCAGTCCCTTCCCGGACACGGATACGAAGGATGAGGTGGCGGATATGATCGCCTCGGCCAAAGATATGGCGGAATCTCTGGATTTTATAATCTCTGACATGGAGAATATTCTGGGCGAGATGGCAAACTGTGATTTCACGGTACGGTCGAAGGATAAAACCAGGTATGTGGGGGATTTCCAGCAGTTGTATGACGCATCCAGACAGTTGAAATACCGTATGATCGAGACGATGCGTTTTATTGAGGAGTCTTCCATACAGGTTATGGAGGGTTCCGGGCATCTGGCTGACACGGGTGTGAGCCTGGCGGAGGGAGCTACGGAGCAGGCCGGCGCGGTGGAGGAATTGCAGGCTACGATCACAACTATCGCGGACGCTGCGGTGAAAGCGTCCGGATCCGCCCGCGAGGCTTATGAGCAGTCCAGAAGGTATGCGGACGTAGCGGACGAAAGCAGCGCGGATATGAAAGAGATGGTGGAGGCCATGAACCGTATCAGCGAGGCCTCCAAGAAGATAGGGAATATCATTTCCGAGATCGAGAGCATCGCCTCCCAGACCAATCTGCTCTCTTTGAACGCCTCCATTGAGGCGGCGAGAGCCGGGGAGGCCGGGAGAGGATTTTCTGTTGTGGCTGATCAGATTCGGCAGCTGGCGGAGCAGAGTAGCAAATCGGCAGTGGATACCAGAGCGTTGATAGAAGGAACCATGCAGGAGGTTGAAAACGGCAATAAGGTGGCGAACCGTGCCGTCAGCTCCCTTGAGATAGTTGTGGACGGGATCAGGACTGTCGCCACGTCCTCCCAGGAGGTCTGCGTGGTCTCCGAGAATCAGGCTACGACGATGAAGGAGGCGGAGACAGGGATCAATCAGATCTCGGACGTCATCCAGACCAATGCGGCGCTGGCCCAGGAGGCTTCCGCAACCAGCCAGGAGTTGTCGGCCCAGGCGGCTACTTTGGACTCCCTGATCGCCAAGTTTAAAATGCCGAAGGAATAATTTTATCCGGGCGGAGGAGACCCTGATCAAGGATCTGCGGGAATATCTGTAGCCGGCACGGCATGGATTTATCATAAAGATCATATGCCCGGACAGGTAATATCCGATACAAAAACAGTGGGCGACAGCGAACTGAATGCGTATGATACGCACTTGGTTCGCTGTTTTTTTGATGGTAAAATGTCTGTGTAAAAATTATTATGCAACAGGAGGGTCAGTGCCAATGGACGGAAAATCGGAATCGGTGAGACAGGCCAGGGAAAGCTTTGACAGGGTTCTGCGCAGTCAGGCTTATACGGAGATCATAAGGGATGACCGGCAGAAAAGGCTGTTGCTGGATATGCTGGGGAGAGGCGGCTATAACAGGATACTGGATATCGGTACAGGCACGGGCTATCTGGCGTTTGCGCTGGCTGAGGCATATCCCCAGTCTCTTGTCTATGGGATCGATATAGCGGGGGGGGGGATTATAGGGGAAAACAGGGAGCACGCGCAGAGCGGCGGGATATCCAATCTGATATTCCAGACCTTTGACGGGCTTACCTATCCCTTTGAGGGCGGTACATTTGACCTGATCGTGTCAAGGTATGCTTTCCACCATTTCCCGGATCCGGGAAATGCGGTAAGGCAGATGCACCGGCTCCTGCTCCCGGGCGGGAGGGTGTTGATCTCAGATCCTGTGAGGGCCGAGGAAGACCGCCAGGGGATTATGGACCGTTTTATGCGCTTAAAGCAGGACGGCCATATACGGTTTTATGCCAGGGAAGAGCTGGAGGCATTGTTTATCGCCGCAGGGTTTTCCCTGGGGGAGCGGAGGGCGACGCGCATGGCGTTTCCTTTTGCTCCCCGGAAGGAGTATGAGCAGCTGTACGATACATTGACAGACAGGGACAGATGCTGTTATGGTATAGCGAGTAAAGCGCCCCGCATATCGGAAGAGAATGCGCGGCAGAGCGCGGAGAACCCGGCTGAAAAGCACGGCGCCAAGACGATTTGGGTTGAAAATATGGAGATAGGAAACACCGTTTTTATAAAAATATGATTTTTTATGTGACATATATATGGGTTTACATGTCTTATAGGGGAGAGGAGGAATCGAAGACAATGGGCAGGTCGGATATAGTATTGGAACGATATTATGAAGATGTATTTCGATTTCTGAGAGGACTCTCTGCGGACGAGCATCTGGCGGAAGAACTGACGCAGGAAACCTTTTACCGGGCGCTGAAAGCCGGGGACAGCTACCGCGGGGACGCGGATGTGCGGATCTGGCTGTGTTCCATCGCCAAAAACCTGTATTATACACAGTATAAGCGGCAAAAGCGCTTTGTTTCCGAGGAGGAGATGGAGGAATATCAAACAGAGGATAAGAATTTTCTTGATATCATCGCGGACAGGGAAACGGCGCTGCGGGTACACAGGATACTTCACGATCTGCAGGAGCCGTACAAGGAGGTCTTTTCCCTTCGGATATTCGGAGAACTGCCGTTTAAGGATATCGGAGAACTTTTTGGAAAATCCCAGCACTGGGCCTGCGTGGTGTACCACCGGGCCAGGGAGAAGATACGGGAGAGTATGCGGGAGAAGGAAGGGGATAAGGCGGAATCGGGAGATATCGCAGGGAAAACCGGCGATGGGAGACGGAGGAAAGGAGAGGGAAATCGTGAGGATAGAATGTGATATCATCAGGGATCTTATGCCGCTGTACGCGGAAAAGATGGTCAGTGAAAAGAGCGGCGAGGCAGTGGAAGAACATCTGCGGGAATGCGAGCAATGTCGGGAAATCTATGAAAAAATGTCGGCTCCTGCTCCCCGGACACAGTTTCAGACCCGACCCCAGGAGAGTTTTCGCAAATATGTCAGAAAGAAAAAATGGGGTTATGGATTGAAAGTCGCCCTGCTCACACTGGCGGGGGTGGCGGCGGTGCTGCTCCTGCGGTTTGCGCTGACGGGCGGACTGATCGGCCTTCTGGCGCTGGACGGGGAGCTGGCGGAGGCGGAAGTGGATACGGATATAAACCATTATGAGCGGTATATGGGAGAGACGGCGGAGGAAAAGTACCGGGGCAAGCTGGGAGTGGACGACAGCATCTTTCCAGCACAGATTACGGCGGACATGCAGGTATTGGACTACAAGATGGTCTATTACGACCCGTGGGACAGGCAGTACTTAAGCTATCTGGCGGTGGAGTACGAAGGGACGCGGTATGATGCGGAACTGGCCCGGCTGGAGAACTGCGCGCAGGATGCCTATGCAGGCTATTACGGGGCGCAGGGTTTTGATCCGGCTTACCGGGTGCTGGCGGCGGAGGTTGACGACAGCGCTTACTGCGGGATGGTATACGCTCTGGGAGCGGAGGATAACCGGATCATCTATGTGGAGATCCTGTTTTGCAATTACTTTATGGATCTGGAGTATGAGGAATATATCGATACGGCGTATCTGCCCATTGGCTTTAACGCCGCCCGGGGCAATCCCTACCGGGAGGAGTACTACACGGCGGTCTTTGGTCGCAGACCGTAAAAGGTGAAGGAGGAACTCAGCTTTATGACGGTTCTATACGCAATACTGCATTTGCTGGTGGACGGCGTCTGCGCTTACGCCATGTTTGGAGATTATATGGAGCGGGAGGGGGGATATGTCTATGTGCTGCTGTATAATTTTTGCGCGTTTGCCCTGCAGATGCCCTTTGGCGCGGCGTTGGATCTGATAAACAGGAAACATGGAAAGGCGCTGCCGCTTGCCGCCGTGTGCGCAGGGGTGATCCTCACCCTGGCCGGGGCGCTGACCCATCCGGTGATCCTGGGGATCGGAAACGCCCTGTTCCATATCGGCGGCGGGGTGGGGACGATCTGTGAGGACGAGGAAAAGGGCGGGCTGGGCAGAGGACTGGGCGTCTTTGTGGCGCCCGGCGCGCTGGGGCTGTATCTGGGTATGCGGCTTGCCGGAGGCGGCGGAGGGTCTGTATGGCTGTGGGCTGTGGGCGCGTTGCTGCTCCTAGTCTGCGCGGGGGCAGTCTGGAGGTATCTTACATACGTTTCTGCCGTGCAGGGAGCGGAGCGGGAAACGCCGGAAAAGAGTATGCGGAGCGGGACACAGGATCAGGGAAAAACGGGAGCGGTATGTCTGCTGGCAGCAGGCATTTTGCTGGTGGTGATACTGCGCTCCTACATCGGCATGGCGGTGACATTTCCCTGGAAAACCACGGTGGTTGCGGGTGTTCTGAGCACGCTGGCGATCGTCTGCGGCAAGGCGGCGGGCGGGTTTTTGGCGGCGCGGTTTGGAATACCGCGGACCGTGATCCTGTCCCTGACGGCGGCCGCAGTGTCGTTTCTGTTCTCCGGGTTTATGCCCATGGGAATCCTGGCGCTGTTTCTGTTTAATATGACGATGCCGGTCACTCTGTATCTGCTGATCCGCAGGCTGCCGTCTTACCCGGGTTTCTCTTTCGGATTTCTGACTTTTGGGCTGTTTCTGGGCTTTTTGCCCGCCTATTTGGAATTGCCAACCTGGCAAAACAGTAGTATGATAGGATGTGTGGGGAGTTTGGCGTCCCTGCTGATTCTGATGGGGGTGGGGAGTGTGAGATGGCGGCTTACCTGATCTGTATGTTTGGAGGTTCCCTGGCGCTTACGGTGGCGATCGAGCTTGCGGTGGCGTTTTTGTTGGGAATGCGCACGGGAAGAGACCTGTTTTTGGTAGTGCTGGTAAATCTGCTCACAAATCCGCCCGCCGTACTGTGCAACTGGCTTTGCAGCCTGTACCTTCCAGGGTATCGGGCGCTCCCGGTACAGATTGTGATAGAGGCGGCGGTGGTGGCAACGGAGGCTTTGATTTATCATATTTTTGCGGCGGACCGGCGGTGGACGATCAGGAGACCGGGGCGGCTATCGCTTGTCTGCAACGGCTGTTCATGGCTGTTGGGACTGCTTTTTTAACATAAGGAGAGGATGGATATGAGAAAATTGATCTGTGTTTTGGGTGCTGTGATCTGTTTTATGTCGTGTGCGGTTTCTGCCCTCGCAGACGTGATCTGGGTGCCGGAGGATTCTTTTTATGTGGAACATGCCTCCGAGTGTACCTATGAGGGCCGCACCTATACGGCCAACGGGCCGGATGGGGTGGTGATCCTCTATGCCAGTCCCCAATCCTCCCAGAAGATTGACACATGGGAGAATGGGCATACGGCATATATTTCTTTTATTTATAAAGACAAACGGGGAACGCTGTGGGGCATCTGTGAAGAGGATCACAAAAGCGGCTGGGTGCCCATGGAATACATGGATGAGATCTACGACAACGTCTCTTTCGCCCGTGAATACGAGTCGGAGATACAGGAGCAGGACGGCGCGCTGGATGGGCAGTATATGGGAAAAGATATCTATCTGTGGGAGTATCCTGCCTCGCCGGATCCGTCTGTTATGACAGTCAGCGATAATGTGCCGGAGTATTACCGCGTATATGAGGACAGCGCGGGGCACAGTTGGGGATATGTGGGATATTATTATGGTTACAGAGACAAGTGGATCTGCCTGGATGCGCCGGATGCGGGGATGGATGTGCTTTATCCTGATACCGCGCCTGGGATCGGGGAGACCCGACCGGTGGAAAAGGATTTTACAGGGGAGCGGATCGTGCCTGAAGAGGGGCAGGGCAATGCAGTGGCATTGGCAGCAGGCATGGTGCTGTTGGTCGTGGCGATTACCGCCGGGCTGTTGTTTGCGTTGAAGCAAAAGGGACGGCAGAAATCACAGCAATAGGGAGTGTGTCAAATGTATCTCGAAGGAAAAAAGATCATGCCGCCACCCTGGCTGGCCTATCCGCATATTGAAAGAGGTTCCATCGGCTGGCGCATGGGGTATGGCGAGGGATATATGTGCCGCTTTTGCGGCTGGTTGAACGGGCTTTCCCAGGAGGAGCGGGAGGAGTACCGGAATCTGTTTCCCGAGCCGGTCACGTGGAGCGGTTGGTGGGAGCATGGGAATACCCGTGAGGAACTGAGGCGGGGCGGCTTGCGCCTCCCCCTGTGGCGTCCCCAGGGAGCGCCGCAATATACCCGGGCCTGGCTGATGCGGGAGGCCGCCGAAGGCAGATGGCCCGACATGCGCCTGTTCTGGAAACATCATCCGGCGGCAGACGGCAGGATCACGGAGAACTGCCTCAGCCAGTGGTGGATGCAGGGATTTTGTTATTCGGTCACAAAATACTGCTGCATGGAGCAGTTTATGATAGAGCATAAAGCAAAACTGTTTGAGGACGAGGAGACCCGGCGGCAAATCATGGACAGTCGGCAGCCCCATGAGATCAAGGAGCTGGGTAGAAAGGTCAGGGGTTTTGACCAGGCTCTGTGGGAGGAGGCCAAATATTCCATAGTGCTCAACGGTAACTGGCGCAAATTCAGCCAGAACCGGGATCTGCGGGATTATCTGCTCTCCACCGGCGACAGCGTGCTGGCGGAGGCCAGCCCCTATGACGCCATCTGGGGAATCCGCCTTCCCGCGGACGCTCCGGAGGCCAGGGATCCGTTTAAGTGGCGGGGAGACAATCTGTTGGGTTTTGCCCTGATGGAGGTGCGGGACGAACTTCGCCGTGTCACGCAAAACGAAGGGCTCTGTGACTGGAGTGTGTTTGACAGCGAATGGTAGTGTATCTCTGAAACAGGATATACTGAGGATATCTTATGTCTGAAATGTGGCGGGAACCGCTTTGATCGGGTGGCAATGGATGCCTGAGAGGGTATGTCAACGCGTATTGGTATGGACAAGTATAGGTTAGTGTAAAATTTTAGTTGGCAAAATAAAAGGAAGAGGCCGAAACCCCTTCC
>CAJUAH010000020.1 GCA_910584375.1 uncultured Acetatifactor sp. | reverse complement strand
ACCGCCTTTCTGGTTTGCGATTGCTATAATTTTACACATGGTTTTATTCCTCCGTTTAGTTAGATTTTTCTTTGATGTTGGCTTTCTGCACTTCCACATAAGCCCGGTAATACCTGTTTGTACCCTTATTCCGGTACAGTTCCGAAAACTCCGTCACAGCCACTTTGGGCTGTCTTTTCAGAATTTTCCCGAACCACTTAATATCATTCTTTGTTCCCATCAGTCGAATTTTCAGCACGTTTCCTCTCCATTTCCGCAAGGATTTCCTCAACGGACTTCTGCTTTGTGCAGTATTCCGGATAACGAAGCTTAATGCCCTGCCAGAAATACACCGCATAACCGCAGCAAAAAATATCGCTCACGGAATACTCCCTGCACTCGCTTATCTGCTCGTCCCTGCTCTCATAATCATCAACGCTTGGCGTTCCGTCCGTGTAAAGGTTAAAGGCAAGCCTTACCACCCTGACACTTCCGCTTGTCTGCCAGCCCTGATGCAGACACTCTGTTTTGATGTACCCGGACTTAATATCATAAATCTGGCTGAAATGATTTCTTGTATTCTCTGAAATACCGAGAATGTAGATCAAAGCCTTGTGATAACAGTCCTGATACCTCGCCTGTTCCATCTTCTCATAATAAAACTTTTCATGTTCCTCATTGGCAAAAACCATGTGTGTGTCGTTGGCGCTCTGCGCCTCTGCTCTTAACGCTGTGTTGTTCATGTCTGAACCTCCTTTGATTATTTTGTTTGTGTATATAAAAAGGACTCTATCCTTTGTTTGGGATAGAATCCTTTGAAAAAACCACGAAAAAAGGGGAAAACTCTTAAATGAATTTTCCCCTAATCGTTAAAGATAGATTTTACAAACGAAATCCTCAAAGCGGTTCGCTTTTGTGTACTCCGGACGATGTGCCATAAAATCATTCACATCAGCTCTGGTTATCAGATACTCCGTAAAGTACATATATTTGTAATCTACTTTCCTACATTGTTTATCGCCGCCTGCGCTGCCGCCAGCCTGGCGATCGGCACGCGGAACGGCGAGCAGGACACATAGTCCAGGCCGATCTTGTGGCAGAACTCCACGGAGGCGGGGTCGCCGCCGTGCTCGCCGCAGATACCCACATGGAGCTTGGGATTCACGGGCTTGCCCAGCTTGATGGACAGCTCCATCAGCTTGCCCACGCCGGTCTGATCCAGCTTGGCAAAAGGATCGTTCTCCAGAATCTTGGTGTCATAGTAGGCGCTTAAGAACTTGCCCGCGTCGTCACGTGAGAAACCAAAGGTCATCTGGGTCAGGTCGTTGGTTCCAAAGCAGAAGAAGTCGGCCTCTGCGGCAATCTCGTCGGCAGTCAGAGCCGCGCGGGGAATCTCGATCATGGTACCCACTTCATACTCCAGCTGGATACCTGCTGCGGCAATCTCTGCGTCGGCAGTATCAACCACAATTTTCTTGACAAATTTAAGCTCCCTCACCTCACAGATCAGGGGAATCATAATCTCCGGCTTTACATTCCAGTCGGGATGAGCCTTCTTCACATTGATCGCTGCACGGATCACAGCCCTGGTCTGCATCCTGGCGATCTCGGGATAGGTTACGGCCAGACGGCAGCCCCTGTGGCCCATCATCGGGTTAAACTCATGCAGGGACGCGATGAGGTTCTTGATATACTCAACGGACTTGCCCTGTGCGGCCGCCAGTTTCTCTATATCGGCCTCCTCGGTGGGAACGAACTCGTGCAGAGGGGGATCCAGGAAACGGATGGTAACCGGGTTGCCCTCCAGAGCCTCGTACAATGCCTCGAAGTCTCCCTGCTGATAGGGCAGGATTTTCTCCAGGGCCGCCTCTCTCTCCTCGGCGGTGTCGGAACAGATCATCTCACGGAAAGCGGCGATCCTGTCCTCCTCAAAGAACATATGCTCGGTACGGCACAGGCCGATGCCTTCCGCGCCCAGCTCGCGGGCTTTCCGGGCGTCCACCGGAGTATCGGCGTTGGTGCGGACTTTCAGAGTCCTGTACTTGTCCGCCCAGGACATAACGCGCTCAAAGGTACCGGCTATCGTGGCGTCCACCGTCGCGATCTGCCCTGCGTAGATATTGCCGGTGGTACCGTCGATGGAGATGTAATCTCCCTCGTGGAACTCCTTGCCCGCCAAAGTAAACTTCTTGTTCTCCTCGTCCATGGCCATATCGCCGCAGCCGGATACGCAGCAGGTACCCATGCCCCGGGCGACCACCGCCGCATGGGAAGTCATGCCGCCGCGCACGGTCAGGATGCCCTGCGCCACTTTCATACCGGTTATATCCTCGGGGGAAGTCTCCAGACGAACCAGAACCACCTTCTCACCCCTTGCGCTCCAGACCTCCGCGTCCTCGGCGGTAAATACGATCTTGCCGCAGGCAGCGCCGGGAGAAGCGCCCAGCCCCCTGCCCAGAGGAGTGGCGGCTTTCAGGGCCGCGGTGTCAAACTGGGGATGCAGCAACGTATCCAGATTGCGGGGATCGATCATGGCCACGGCCTCCGCCTCGGTCTTGTGTCCCTCGTCCACCAGGTCGCACGCGATCTGCAGCGCGGCCTGGGCCGTCCTCTTACCGCTGCGGCACTGCAGCATATACAGCTTTTTATTTTCTACGGTGAATTCCATATCCTGCATGTCATGGTAGTGGTTCTCCAGGGTCTCGCACACCTTGATAAACTCCGCATATGCCTCGGGGAACTCCTGCTCCATCTTCGCGATGGGCATGGGCGTGCGCACGCCTGCCACCACATCCTCGCCCTGAGCATTCTTTAAAAACTCACCCATCAGTTTTCTCTCGCCGGTGGCCGGATCGCGGGTGAACGCCACGCCGGTGCCGGACTGGTCGTTCAGGTTGCCGAATACCATGGGCATCACGTTTACAGCGGTACCCCAGGAATACGGGATATCATTGTCGCGGCGGTACACATTGGCGCGGGGATTGTCCCAGGAACGGAAGACGGCCTCGATTGCCAGTTTCAACTGCTCCACAGGGTCGGAAGGGAAATCCTTGCCCAACTGGTTCTTATACTCGGCCTTGAACTGCTCCGCCAGATTCTTTAAATCGGCGGCGGTCAGATCCACGTCAAACTCAACGCCCTTCTCCTCTTTCATCTTGTCGATCAGCTGCTCAAAATATTTCTTGCCCACCTCCATGACCACATCGGAGAACATCTGGATAAAACGTCTGTAGGAATCGTATACAAAGCGCTCAAAAGCAGGATCCGGGTTGCCGGCGATCATGGCCTCCACCACCTCGTCGTTCAGACCAAGATTCAGGATGGTATCCATCATGCCGGGCATGGACGCCCTGGCGCCGGAGCGCACGGAGACCAGCAACGGATTCTTCAGATCGCCGAACTTCTTGCCGTTGACCTTCTCCATCTGGGCAACGCCTTCCATAGCCTGTGTCATGATCTCGTCGTTAATCTTACGTCCATCCTCATAATACTGTGTGCAGGCTTCCGTGGTGATCGTGAAACCCTGTGGAACAGGAAGACCGATGCTTGTCATCTCGGCCAGGTTAGCGCCCTTGCCGCCAAGAAGATTGCGCATGCTCATGTCGCCTTCCGCAAACGAATAAACCCATTTCTTCATGTTTGTCTATCTCCCTCTTATTTTTTTAACTGCTTGACATTCAGGCATAATACCCCACCGTGCTTGTCCTTATAATTTTAACAACTTGACTAAAAAATATCAAGTTCTTTACTTTATTTCTTCTATTGCGCTGCCACTTTCAGCATTATATTCAAAGCATTCGTCTATATCGCCGTTTGTCTTTGGCAAAAATATACAAAAATGTAAGTTTCTTCATTTAGGTAATTACCCTTTGCGATATGAAAGAACTATAAAAGCCATAAAAAAGCCGCGATAAAAAACAGGATTAATGCTTGCATTTTCCGGGAATATCAGTAAAATAAGAAAGAGTGTAACTATAGTGATACCATACAGCATTTTTCCGGCTGACGAAATGCTGTTGTCATGCGCAGGCGGGAAATCTGCGGGGCGCAAATTCATTTGGAAAGGTCTGTAAATATGATCAGTGCAAACAATGTAACTTACCGTGTGGGCAAAAAAGCTCTTTTCGAGGACGTAAATATCAAATTCACCGAGGGCAACTGTTACGGCCTTATCGGCGCCAACGGCGCAGGTAAATCCACCTTTTTGAAGATTCTCTCCGGCGTTCTGGAAACCACCAACGGAGACATCGTCATCACCCCCGGCCAGCGGCTGTCGGTGCTGGAACAGGATCACTTCAAATATGACGACTATGTGGTCATGGACACCGTCATCATGGGCAACGAACGGCTGTACCAGATCATGAAGGAGAAGGACGCCATCTACGCCAAGGAAGATTTCTCCGACGAGGACGGCATACGGGCCAGCGAACTGGAGGCGGAGTTCGCCGAGATGGACGGCTGGGAGGCGGAGTCGAACGCCGCCATGCTGTTAAACGGCCTGGGCATAGACACCGAGCACCACTACTCCCTGATGCGGGATCTGGAGAGCAACAGCAAGATCAAGGTACTGCTGGCAAAAGCCCTGTTCGGCAACCCGGATATCCTGCTGCTGGACGAGCCCACCAACCATCTGGATCTGGACGCCATCGCCTGGCTGGAGGAATTTTTGATCAACTTTGAAAATACCGTGATCGTGGTGTCCCATGACCGTTATTTTCTGAATAAAGTCTGCACCCACACCGCAGACATCGACTACGGCAAGATCCAGCTCTACGCGGGCAACTACGATTTCTGGTATGAGTCCAGCCAGCTGCTGGTCAAGCAGATGAAGGAAGCCAACAAAAAGAAAGAGGAGAAAATCAAGGAGCTGCAGGAGTTCATCTCCCGTTTCTCCGCCAACGCCAGCAAATCCAAACAGGCCACTTCCCGCAAGCGGGCGCTGGAAAAGATCGAGCTGGATGAGATCAGGCCCTCCAGCAGAAAATATCCCTATATTGACTTTCGGCCCGACCGGGAGATCGGCAACGAAGTCCTCACCGTGGAGCATCTGTCCAAGACGGTAAACGGAGAAAAGGTGCTGGACGATATCTCTTTCATCGTGGGCCACGAGGACAAGATCGCCCTGGTGGGCGGCAACGAGATCGCCAAAACCACGCTGTTTCAGATACTGGCCGGGGAGATGGAGCCCGACGAGGGCAGTTACAAATGGGGCGTCACCACCTCTCAGGCGTATTTTCCCAAGGACAACACCGATGAGTTTGACAACGATCTGACCATCGTGGACTGGCTCACCGGCTACTCCCCTGTGAAGGATGTGACCTATGTGAGAGGTTTTCTGGGCCGTATGCTTTTTGCGGGAGAGGACGGCGTAAAGAAGGTAAAAGTGCTTTCCGGCGGAGAAAAAGTCCGTTGCCTGCTGTCCAAGATGATGATCAGCGGCGCCAACTGTCTGCTCTTTGACGAGCCCACCAACCACCTGGATATGGAGTCCATTACCGCCCTGAACAACGGCGTAATCAAATTCCCCGGCGTGGTGCTGTTCTCCTGCCATGACCATCAGTTCGTGCAGACCACGGCCAACCGGATCATGGAAATCCTGCCCGGCGGCCAGCTGATCGACAAGATCACCACCTATGACGAATACCTGGCCAGCGATGAGATGGCCAGAAAGCGCACCATCTTCACCGCCAACCGCGAGGAGGACGAGGCATAAAACTGACGAACCCGCCCTGCCATGGGCGGGTTCGTATTCTATAAAAAAGGAGCAAAATCATGGTCGATCTGCATGTGCATTCCACCTGTTCCGATGGGACTTACGCCCCTTCCCGGCTGGTGGATTATGCCAGAGAAAAAGGCCTGTCCGCCTTCGCGCTGACGGACCATGACACGGTAAACGGCCTGAAAGAGGCCCTGGACTATGCCGCAGAGCTGCGAGGGGCCGACGCAGACAATGTGCCGGAGGTCATCCCCGGCATCGAACTCTCCAGTGATTATCAGGGCAGGGACGTACATGTGATAGGCCTGTACATTGATCACCGGGACGCCCGTTTCCAGAGATATCTGCAGGACTTCGTGGCCTCGCGGGACGCCCGCAACGATAAGATGTGCCAGCGCCTGCGGGAGGCTGGAATGGATATCTCCTATGAAAAACTGCGCGCCGCTTTTCCCGGTTCGGTGATCACCAGGGCTCATTATGCCCAATATATGTTGGAGCATGGATATGTGGGGAGCCGGGCGGAGGCTTTCGAGCGCTATGTGGGCGACCATTGTCCCTATTATGTGCCCCGGGAAAAGATTACGCCCGCCCAGGCCGTATCGCTGATTCTGGGAGCAAAGGGCATACCCGTTCTGGCCCATCCCATTCTCTGCCATATGAGCGATTCCCGGCTGGATGCCCTGGTGGGAGAGCTGAAAGAGGTCGGGCTGATGGGCATTGAGGCTCTGTACAGCACATATCGGACCTGCGACGAGCGCCAGGTTCGGGCGCTGGCCCGGAAATACGGTCTGTTGCTCAGCGGCGGTTCCGATTTCCATGGGGAGAACAAACCCGGACTGGATCTGGGGACGGGCTACGGAAAGCTCTATGTGCCGGAGGAAATATTGGAGCGCATCAAGCTGGCCCACAGAGATCTGATTTCGTCCATTAATTAGTTAAAAAAGGACTTACCTCTCTTTCGATCCGGTAAGTCCTTTTATGTTTCCGCAACATCAAGTCAGGGACTCTCTCTGCCCCTGTTAGATCTCTTCCGTCCTGGCAGGCTCCTCCGCCTGCTCTGTCCCTGCTGTCTGTGCCGTTTCCTCGGCCTCTGCGGCGGTTTCCGCAGCCGCAGGCTCCTCCGTCACTTCAGTGACTTCGCCCTCGTCCACTACTTCCTCCGGCTCAGGCTCAGGCAGCTTGGCGCCGCAATACTGACAGAACGCCGCCGTATAGCTCACTTCCTTGCCGCAATCAGGGCACTGCTGTCTGCCCTTGAGTTTGCGCACTTCCCTCTTCAGGCTCTCGATCTCTTCCACAGCGGCGTCGATCACGGCAAACTTCTCCGCCACTTCCTCGGGCGCGCCGTCCTTCTGGTTCTCGTACACATACTTGCCCAACTCAATGTATGTACCTTTGATCGACTCCTCTTTCATAGCGATCTGACCGGTCAGCTTGGAAATCTCCGCAAGCTCCTTGGCTTTCTTGGTCACATCCTTGCTCTTGCTGCTGATGGTGCTGCCCACTTTGTTAAAAAAATCCATATCCTTTCCTCCTGTCTGGGGATCTTCAGATCCTCCTCTTTGCCTCCGCCCTCTGGGCGGGTTCCATTTCGAGAGCGTCAGCCCTCTATAATAAGGTACCTTCCGTCGCCGATGTCAAACACTTCCTCTGCCTCCAATATCTCGTCCTCGTCGGCTCCTTCCAGGTCAAGCCCCTCCTCTTCAAAGAAATTCAATACTTCCTCCTTGCTGTTTACCACAACAGCCATGCACTCCTCCAGAAAGTCCTCGGCCTCCTCCAGGCTGTCAGCTACTTTCTCGGGAAATAGTTGTAGCTGATTGTCCAGAAAGCACTGTAACACCACATCATCGTACTCATGCATAAAATATATCCTCCTACCTGTCAACGTGAGCGTAACGAAAAGCATCGCTTAGTGCAAATTAATCATATCGCCTTTGATGCCCACCGTCAAGTAGTTACAAGGAAATATTCCCTGCGGATCCCTATATAATTTGCAGTGCCTTAAGCTCCTGATACAATCCGGCAACGGGCAGTCCCACCACATTGCTGTAGTCGCCCTCGATAGCCCGCACAAACCGGCAGCCCAGCCCCTGTATGCCATAGGCCCCCGCCTTATCCATGGGCTCTCCCGTGGATATATACCACCGGATTTCCTCCTCGGTCATGGGAAAAAAATGTACCTGCGTACACTCATGAAAAGTGTGCTGCCGGGTTCCGCCCCGGCGGTTGTGACAGTAAAGCGTCACTCCGGTGTATACCTGGTGCGTTCTGCCGGAGAGCAGTTTCAGCATCCTGGCGGCATCCTCTTCGTCCTCCGGTTTTCCCAGTATCTGTCCGTCCAGCGCCACGATAGTATCGGCTCCGATCACCAGCAGATCCCAGATCGGATCGTCCATATTCCGCCTTGCGGCAACTGTCTGCGATTCCGTCCTCTCTCCCGTAGCCGTCAGCAGTTTTCGCAGTACGTCCCCGGCTTTCTGCGCCGACAACTGCTCCACCACTCTGTAAGGCTCCGTCTCCGTTACCTTTTCCTCCACGCCGCTGACCACCACTGTGTAGTCAAATCCTAAAGATGACAGAAGTTCCCGCCGTCTGGGGGATGCGGACGCCAACACGATCTTCATGGATGTCCTTCCCTTTCTTGATAGTATACTTCCAAAACCGTCCCGTCAGTACTCCCTGCGGAAATCTTTTTCGGAAAAGCCAAACCTTCGCCGTATCCTATAAATGTATATAATATTATATGTCGTATAGTATTGGCTTAACCATACTATACGACATATAATATACTTTGTCAATGACTTTTTTACCGGCAAAAATAAAAATTTGATAAAATTCAGACGGGTACGTCAACGTCCTCCGCTTTCCCTCCGTAATAGTTCAGCAATTCCCTGTCGATTTCCGCGATCTTTTCGTCCGGCCCCAATTCTCCCAGCAGCGCCACTTTTCCGATCTCTTCCCGGTCCAGACGGTGTTTTTCGATCCTTTGCAGATCTCCTGGCTGCAGCCTGATGCCAAATAAACCGCCATATTCCCTGCGATGCCGGGCCTGAAAATAATCGGGAACCAGATCAAGATGCATCAGCCCCATGTAATCGGGTTCCAGATCCGCGATCCCGATCTCCTCACGGCATTCCCTCAGGATACATTCCCGCATGGTTTCCCCTGTTTCAAGGCATCCGCCAAAGATCTCCCACTCCCGCCTGTAATTGTTCCATCCCAATAAATAATCGTCCCCGACCTTCACTCTGGTTTCAATCATTTCCCTTGTCAAAAAAACGCTCCTGATAACTGATTGCGCGTTCACTTAGCAACTATGCAAACTGGAATTTAATCGTATAAAGCTTCCCACGTTTCTGAACTCATTGCCTTGAAACACATTTCTATTTGTTCTCTGTTTTTTTTTCTTCTGCAAGGCAAGGCAATTCATCAATGTTAAAATAATCAAATCCTATAGTTTCAATATTGGAAATGAACTCACCGCCTGTCACTTCACATTGCATAAATATTTTACATACCTTATAGGCATAAATTGGCAGATTATGCTTTTCCCTGTCCTGAACTGCTATTATGCGTTTAACTCTAATATCCAGTCCCGCTTCTTCCTTCACTTCCTTTATCGTATTTTCTTCAACAGAAACATTCACGTCTACCCAACCACCGGGTAATGCCCATGTACCATTTGCTTCATGCACAAGCAATATCTTTCCGTCCTTAAATATTGCCGCTCGTGTATCTATTTGGGGTGTTTGATATCCAACATCGCTACAGAATAAATCTTTTACTTTTTCAAGTGGTATCTCAGACTGATAACTGATTATTTCTGCTGATATTTCTCTAATACGCTCATATCTTTCAAGTTCATATTTATCTTTACAATAAAATAAACCTGCCTGTGCTAAACTTTGAAGTTCAACTGCCCATTGTAACCATTTTTCATTTTTCTCCATAAAAAATATATCCTTTCAAATCCCGATTTATCTATTTTATCATAAAATATTTGCCCGCCATTTGCAATGTATATCCGAAAAGGAAGTAAATCAAAGATCACAGGATTAAAAAAGCGGAACATATTCCGGAAAAAATGTTTGATACGGCGTGTATGATCCAGCTTGGATAAATAGATCCACCCGCTTTCCTCTCATTTATATACCCCATAAACCACGCAAGCATACCTATAAACAAACTGATCAAGGTCGCCTTCATCACTCCGATCATTGAAAAAAACATAACTCCATGCATAAGTCCAAAAAGTACCGCCTGTACGGCATTTCCTGCGACAAACCCAAACTTGTTCTCAATTCTCTTGAGCAAAAATCCTCTGAACAGCAATTCCTCAGAAAGCGCGGTATTAAATATAGCATACACAAGGATGGGCAGTATGGCCCGCGCCCCCATCCCCGCAAATTCCGAAGTCGCCGTTTCGACTCCTCTTATCATATAGAGAGTCAGCACGCCAAAGAGCGTAAACGCACAGGATACGCCCACGATCCACAGCAATACTGTTTTAATATTGCTGATTTTCTTTAAACCGATCCATTTAAAAAAACTCTGTTTTTTCCTCGCCGTTATGCACCACCAGATGAAAGGAATCGCGGCAAACAGGAGTATCTGTGCTATACCGCTGACGATTTTATTTAGCAATAAACTCATGTAGATTCCTCCAGTATATATTTTTAATATCATAGCCTGAAATCCGGCAATTTGCAAATAAATCTTCCCAAATGCCTGTCCGGCTATTGGAACACATCACAGTAGATATTTTGCGTAGTATTGGTCAGCACGGAAAACTTTTCATTCGCGGCCCACAAATGTTCTATTTTCTTCATATTTTTATCCGGTTCCGCCAGCAATTCCGCCAAACAGTCAAGCTCGCGCAATTCCTCCTCGCCCAACGCCTGTATGCCCTCCCGAAGATATAGAGGCTGGTAAGAGTAAAAGATTTCATTGTTCAGCAATGCGTGAAAATCCATAAACAGATATTCACAGACACCCTGCAAGGGATCCGGTGTATACAAATCCAATTTTTTATTAAGCGCGCTTTTTCTCAGACCCAGCCATGCCTCCGAGGCGGTCACGAACTTTCGACGGGGCAGATCAAACTGGCTGTAACCGAAACGTTGCTCGTATTCGTAATAGCCGTCCACGTCCGCCAAAACCCATCTGTTTTCCCTGAAATCCCAGTATTCATTGACCCAGTGTTCCGTATAGCTGTCGCCTGCGTCGCCAAAATCCATAAAACCGGCCCTGGAACGGCAGGGAATCCCCTTCGCCTTTAAGATTGCGCTGAATAAAACCGATGCCTGCCTGCAGGATACGGTAATCCGCTTTGTCACATCCCGGCCCTTTGTAAACCCCGCCCCGTCCAACCGCAGGATACCGGCGATCATTGCGACAGCCGTTATGTACAATTCGTCCTCGTTTTTGAATCGCTGTTTGGGGTAAGACGCAAATTTTCCAAAATAAGTATCTTCCAGATAGGGGAACGGCTCCGTAAAATACATCGACGGATGGGTGATCTGGTCGCAGACCAGCATCCCTATAGCGGGTATGTCGTCCGGCAGGGATAATACAAAATCTTTATATAGGCCCACATCTGTATACACACTGGTTTCTAAATAACGCTGATATATTTTTTCGTCCATATAATCTTTTATTACCTCCTGACAATTTCTAAGCAGACGACTGCTAAAACAGAGTCTAACAAATAAAAAAATTTAAGTCAACAGCGATTGATTCACGGAAAGGACGACAGGTCTAAAAACGCGACAGCCGCTTTAACGAATAAAAATTCGTAAAGCGGCTGTTCCACGCTGCCTAAATAATCCGTTCCCTCAGCGCTACGTCAATATCCTCGTCCGTGATCAGAGAATATACCTTCGCGCCATATTTTTCCATTATCCGCTCCTCTCCGGAGAGAGTGCCCGCAGGCATCTGGTTCCTGCGGTTGATGATAACAATAACCGCCGCCACCTGGATATCCGCCTGTCGACGCAGCTGCTCTATCCTCTCTTCCACAGACGCGCCGGAAGTCATCACGTCGTCCACGATCACTACCTTCTCCCCATCTCGCAGCGTATGACCGCAGAGCATGCGTCCCCTGCTGTCCGCCACCCGCCTGTCATAGCAGTAGCTGCATGTCTTTCCGTACTTGGTATACAACGCTGTGGCTGCGGCCATGGCAAAGGCAATCCCGTGGTAGGCAAGCCCTACCAGGGCGTCAAACTCCAGATGATTCTCCCGGATACAGTCCGCAAAAACCTCCCCGATCCGGGCCAGCTGGGCGTTGGTGGAAAATTGCTCCGTGTTGATGTAATAGCAGCTCTCCCCGCCGTGTTTCAGATTCACGTCTCCTCTGACCAGGATCCCGTTTTTGTCCATGTAGCGAATCAGTCTCTCCTTGTTGGTCATCACCTCCAGCTTATATCCGAACAGCTCATCGATGGTGACTCCAAAATATGCCGCCAGCGCAGGCATCATCATAATATCGGGCTGGGCCGTGTCATTCTCCCACTTGGATACCGCCTGATAGCTCACATGCAGCGCCCCCGCCAGTTCTTCCTGGGTGACGCATTTGGCTTTGCGCAGTTGTTTGATCATCTGTCCAATTGTATTCATTCTGCTCCTCCAATCTAAATTTTGTATGTCTCCTGTTCCGCAGCGGATTCTCTTTGTTTACCGGTATGCCCCTATGATAACCGCAAAAAAGGCCGGGCGCAAGCACCCAGCCTTCGTGTTTTTCTCAACTGACGGTTGCAATACCGCTTTAAATCTCCCCAAACCCTTTCAGATACAGCAGGTTTTCAAGGATCACCTGCCCTTTCCACCAGTTCCTGCTGACCGCCCAGGCTTCCGGATAACCTTCCCAGCCCCAGGGGATGTCCCAGGAACCGTCCGCAAGCTGCGTCCTGGCGATATGCCCGCACTCATACTCCGCCAACTCCTTATTTTCCGGGTAGAACACGCTGTCCCGGGAGTTCATGAACCGGGAGGGCCTGCACACATATCCGCCCCACTGGGAGGTGTCTTTCGTGATCCGTTTCTGCACCGCCTCACGCAGCAGCCGCTCCAGCTTTTCACAGGGAAACTGCGCCTGGATCCCCGCCCTGACAATATATTCCAGCAGATGTACATAGCAGGCACAGGTGTGATCATCCGTCAGCTCCGAGGACTCCAGCGCCTCCACAGCCTCGTTGGCAATCCGCGCTCCCAGCCGATACACCTCACTGTCCGGCTGCGCGTAGCGAAGAATGAAACCCGCAATCTGCGCCGTGCCGTTGTAATCCGTATGGCACGAACTTACGCTGTCTGTATGCCACCAGGGCGCATGAGGGTAATCGTTGTTGCTTGCCACCACCATCTCCCAGGTCTTTCCGTTGAAACAGTCGCCGCCTGCATACCACTTGAGCAGTCCCTGGATCACAGGATGCCCGGCGTCCTCACAGCCGATCTCCCGGATGATCTCTCCCGCGGTGCTGCCGTGCAGCGGCGTGGAACAGGGGTTCCAGCAGTCCGGCTCCACGGCGTGTCCAAAACCGCCGTCCGCATTCTGATAGCAGGACAATGCCTCCAGCACCGCCTCCCTGCTGCCGCTTTCAAAATGATATTGAAAGCGTGCCATATCCAACGGCCTGGCATTGCGGTACATAAATTTCCTTGCTTTCTCATAGACCTCTTTATACATAGATGACCTCCCTGCGAAATATATTTATGTACCGAATTGTAACAGATTAAACATGACGTCTGTATGTCCTGTTTTTAAATTTCTCTAACGCGGCTTTTCACGCTTTTTTGTGGAAAGCATTTTTGTACTGGCAGGGTGTGACTCCCTCCAGCCTCTTGAATATCTTCATAAAATATTTCTCGTCGGTAAAGCCGCAGGAGTACGCCGTCTCCTTTACGCTGATAGCATTGCCGGCCAAAAGGCTTTTAGACAGTTCGATCCTTGTTCTGTTCAAATATTGCAGCAGGGAAAGCCCCGTTTCCTTTTTGAAAAGTGCAGACAGATATTCGGCGTTATAGTGGATCGCCCCGGCGATATCATGGATCGTGATCTGCCTGTGGCAGTTGGAACGCGCCCACTCTGCCGCCGCGGAAACAGCCGGGGATACGGACGCCTGCCGCCCTTTTCCGCCGTCCAGATATTCCTGCGTCAGCTCCATCAGGAGCAGACTCAGAGAACAGGAGAGCATGGTTTCGGTATATAGCTGCTCCTGCCGTGAAAAACCCATCAGTTGCTGAAAAAGCAGGCGTACCCGTTGCGGGCTTGCCGCAGCCGCGCACTCCGGCAACATACAGGAAAACGTGCCGGGGGGCAGTCCTTTCCCGTTATCCGGCGCCGTCTCCCACGGCGCGCTGTTTCGGAAATGCACCCACATATAAGACAGTTTCCCGTCCGCCGCTTTATGCCCATAGTGTTCCTCCCCCGCCCGCAAAAAAACATATTGTCCGGCCGAGACCGCAAACGGCCGCTCCGCCTGCGTTATATGCAGGGTTCCCTCCAGCACAAAAATCAGCACATTACAGTCAAAGTTACGTCTGCAATGCACCAATCCGTCCTCGCTGATCAGATTCCCGCAGATAAAAAATTCCGGCAGATTTGTATCGCGGCAATAAAAAATCTCCATGTTCCATCTCCTTTGCAATTCCCTTTTGCACAGCTTTACGTACCCTTAACATTTTTCTCATTAAATCACACTTTCCTGTGTTTTGCAAAAAAAATATCGGTTTTTGTCTACCTACAATCCATGTCCCGTTTGCTATAATGAGACTCAGGTAAAACTCTTGATAAAAAAATAGGAGGACAAAACATGCTCACAGGATTAAGCGGCAAAAACGTTACTCTGTTACCCGGACTTTTTCGGGAAAGAATGCAGGTCAACAAAAATTATCTTATGGAACTGGACACCCAATGTCTGCTGCAAAATTTCTATCTGGAGGCAGGGATTGTCATGCCTGGGCAACAGGTGATAGACGATCCGGAAAAGGCCCGGCTCCACTGGGGCTGGGAGGCTCCCTCCTGCCAGCTCAGGGGCCATTTCCTCGGGCACTGGCTATCCGCCGCGGCGATGTATTACGCGTCGGAAAAAGATATGGAAGTCAAGGTCAGGCTGGATAAGATAGTGGCGCAGCTCGCTCTGTGCCAGCAGGAAAACGGCGGCGAATGGGTGGGGCCCATACCGGAAAAATATTTTCAGCGCCTGGCGGACAACCGCTACATTTGGTCGCCGCAGTATGTCATGCACAAGACTGTCATGGGGCTGATCGACGCCTTCCGATATGCGGATAACACCCAGGCGCTGGACATCCTGGGGTGCTTGAGCGACTGGTATGTACGCTGGACGGAGCGGATGCAGAAGGTCAATCCCGGCGCCGTGTACAGCGGAGAGCAGGGCGGGATGCTTGAACTGTGGGCCGAGCTGTACGCTCTCACAAAAGAAGAAAAGTACATGTTTCTGATACAACGCTATCAGGACAACGGCATGTTCCGTATCTTAGCGGACGGGCGGGACGCGCTGACCAATGACCACGCAAACGCCAGTATCCCCCTCTCCCACGGCTCCGCCAGACTCTATGAGGTGACGGGTGATGAAAAATGGCGCAGATACACGGAGCTTTTCTGGAAATGCGCCGTCACGGACAGAGGCATGTTCTGCACCGGCGGCCAGAACGCCGGCGAATTCTGGGCGCCTCCGTTTAAGCAGGGGCAGTTTTTGGGCGTCAATGACCAGGAATTCTGTACCGTCTACAATATGGTGCGGACCGCCCAATATCTGTACCGCTGGACCGGGGATGCGGTGTATGCGGATTACATCGAGAGATGCCTGTACAACGGTTTTCTGGCCCAACAGAATCCGGCGACGGGCACTCCCACCTATTTTCTCCCCCTGTCTGCGGGGAGCCGTAAAAAATGGGGCAGCAAGAGGCATGATTTCTGGTGCTGCCACGGCACGATGGTGCAGGCCCAGGCGCTCTACCCGGAACTGATCTATCTCGAGGATACGGAAAACCGCCGCATTGTCGTCGGCCAGTATATCCCCTCCCGGCTTTCCACGCATATGGAAGGCAGCGATATCAGCGTCAGTCTGACCACCGACATGAAGAGCTATAACTGCCAGACCCTTTTTGACGAACACAGCGGCGGCAATATGTCCAGATGGTCATTCCGGCTGGATATATCCTGTTCTGAGCCGACAAAATTTACGCTATCGCTGCGCATTCCGCGCTGGCTCAAGGGCGAGGCTGTCCTGACAGTCAACGGTACTTCGGAAAAAGCCACTGTATCCAACGGGTATCTGGATGTAACCAGGGTCTGGTCCGAGGATGCTGTCAGTCTGTTTTTCCCCAGCGGTCTCGCCATGGAAACGCTGCCCGACAGACCTAGACTTGCCGCCGTGACGGACGGCCCCATCGTGCTGGCGGGGCTTATTGCCCGCGACTGTGGCATGATCGGAGATTTTGAACACCCGGAAGGCTTTCTCTATCCGCAGACCGAGCATACATACGCCACGTTTCCCTGGAAACAAAATTGCTATGTCACGGTGGATCAACCGGAAAATTTTATGTTTGTGCCGCTCTACGAGGTAGAGGATGAGGTCTATACCGTGTATTTTACGCAAAAAAATAACCCGCGGTAGATCGCGGGAATCTACTCTGCCCGGTATCCGCTGGAGCAACCATAATGCTGCCGAACACATCTGGGATGCCCTCGGACACAGCCGGGATGCCGCCGGACACAATCAAAACCGGGGAGAATGCGTTACGCCGCATCCTCCCCGGTTGATTTGTTCACTCAATATATAGATTTATACGGTATAGTCGAATCTGCCGCCATGTACAGCCTGCTCCTGGGTGGGAACTCTGGACCAGTCCACATTCTGGATATTCTGCAGCAGTTCGTCCACAGTGGAACCGGTGACATGTACGCGTTGCACGGTAGAGACTGTTCCGTCCTGAGACGTCAGCTTTTCGGCCGCCAGGCGCTCCGCCTCTTTTCTCTCTTCCGCCCTGCGCTCTTCTTTGGTCTGAGCTGTCTTCTTAGCCGCAGCTTTCTGATCGGCTTTCTTTTTCTCCGCCTTCTTCGCCAGCCGGGCATCAAACTCCTTCTGGGCTTTCGCGCGGTTCTCCGCCTGTTTCGCATGCAGTTTAGTGTTGGCTTTCTCAATATCCGCATAGAACTGCTTTACGCCGTAGGGGTCGATGGACACGCCCAGGTGCAGTATGTCGCCCTCGTCCAGCTGTACTTTCTCTTTCATGTCTTTCAGCTGTTCCACGGCCTCGTCCAACTGATCCGTGTACTGTTTGTGTACTTCGGGATCGTTAGCCATCTCCTCCAGTTCATCCGGATCGATCAGCACGCCGAAATCCTTGGTACTTCTGGACAGATAGGAGGACGCCTCTTCTTCCGTCTCGTACTTTGCAACGATAAAATCCATGTTGCCGTACTTCTTCTGCAGATCCTTCAATACGGCCTTTGCCGCGTCGCTGAGCTGGGTGGTGTCGGTCTTTTTAGCCGCCCCGTTCCTCTGCGCGCTGCCGGTTTTGTTTGTTCTGGCGTCCTCTTTCTTTTTCTGCACGGCATTGTTCACATAACTCGCCTGCTGATAAGCGCCGTAGCCACTTATTTTGCTCATACTTCCTCTTTTCTGCGCCGCTTTGACCTCCAGATCTGCGGACGCGGCGCCGACACAGATCTGAAGGAGAATACGTCTGAAAACAGACCGGATATTCTCCCGCACTCCGTTGCTATGCATCGTAAATCCATTTACGATTCTAAAAAAGATTGGTATTGTGGCCTGGCGCCGCATCCCTGCGCTCCGCTGACAGGCATCCGTGCCCGCCACTACACTGTGTCTTTTATATCGGCTGTTTACGCAGAAAAATTTACCATGCGCCTGAAATGAATATGGTCGTTTGATGCAATCTAAGAGATGGCTACTCCCACAGACTCATCTGCTCTCCCGCCCGCCTGTCCTCAAAGGTATGCATATACTGAAAGATCTGTCCGTTGTCATGAACAATCCCGTTTTCTCCGCACTTTTGATGGAACAGCCCCATAAGTTTCCTGCTGCGGGGACTGCCCACCTCATAGCGGTATCCGTACCGCCGCATATATTTTTCCTTCAGACCGGGAAACATACGGTCCAACTGGCTGTAATAATACTCCCGGTTGCCCTCCCGCAGCGTGAGACCCATGCCAAAGCAGATCACGCCATAGACTTTGGCCTCGATGCACATGTCCAGAATCCCCGAGATATTCTCTTCCGTATCGTTGATAAAGGGCAGGATCGGCGAGAGCCAGACCACCGTAGGGATTCCGGCGTCCCGCATTTTCTTAAGCACCGCAAAACGCTCCCCCGTGGTACAAACATTGGGTTCCAGCTTTTTGCACAACTCCTCGTCAGCGGTGGTCAGGGTCATCTGCACCACACACTTGGCCTGTCTGTTAATCTCCTGCAATAAATCCATATCCCGCAGGATGCGGTCGGACTTCGTCTGCACCGCCACGCCGAATCCGTATTGCTTTATGAGGGACAGCGCCTTTCGCATATGGCCCAGTTCCAGTTCCAGAGGTATGTAGGGGTCTGTCATGGCTCCCGTGCCGATCATACACTTTTTGCGTTTGCGTTTCAGCGCATTCTCCAGCAGCTCCAGGGCATTTTCTTTTACCTCAATATCTTCAAAAGCATGATCCATATGATAGCATCTGCTCCTGGAATCACAGTAAATGCAGCCATGTGTACAACCTCGGTACAGATTCATTCCGTTTTGAGCGGACAGTATTCCTTTTGCCTGTACATAATGCATATATATCCCCCTGTGCCCGAACAAGCCGAGACCAAAATTTTACCGCTTTGCGCAAGATTTTGTTGATAAATTCTCAAAACGCCTGTTTCGGTGAGTACTCAAACCGGGGTGTGAAATGGAATCTCACACTATGATTCTCTATTTGGAAACATCCCTGGCCTGTTTTTCTCCAGGATCGCCCTGGCCTCCCCGGCAAGCACCTCTCTGAGATAAACCGGACTGACCACCTCCACCTGCGCTCCAAAGGACAGTAAAAAGCCCGTGAGCCACCCGTCCTGGGGCATGGGGGCAGATACCAGCAGGTCTCCGTTCTCCTGTTCCCGGATATGGCCCACGTCAAACTCGTCATAGACCCGGTAAGCAGCGTCCCGGGAAAAGCGCAGTACCACCGGCTCCGGCTCACTGGCATTCATCTGCTCCGGAGATTCCGGCCACGGCTCAGGGACAAATTCTTCTTCCAGAAGTTCCCACGCTTTGATACGGCTCAGCCGGAAAAGCCGGAAATCTTTCTTTTCCGCACAGTACGCTTTTACATACCAGGCCCTGGACTTGTACATGAGTTTCAGCGGGTGGATCTTCCGGCTGCTCTCCCCGCCGTAGGACCCCACATAGCTGATCCGCACACACTTGCGGCGGATTACCGCCCTTTTTAACGCCTCAAACTTCTCGTTGTCCCCGGTGGATACTCCCCATCTGGAAAAATCCACCTCATACCAGTTCTCTGCCGGGAGTCGAAATACTGCCGCCAGCTTATTCAGGGTATCCCCATCAAGCGTATTTCCCGCCGCCGTCAGGCTCTGCAAAGCCGCCAGAACGTCCTGCCGCTCCTGCTCCGACAGCACTACCCGGTCCAGCACAAAATGATCCAGGAGCGATATGCCGCCGTTTCTGCCCGGCTCGGCATAGATGGGAATACCCGCCTGGCTCAGCGCGTCCATATCCCGATAGATGGTCCTGACAGACACCTCAAACCGCTCCGCCAGTTCCGCCGCCGTGGCCTGCCCTCTGCCAAGCAGATAGTATATGATCTTAAACAGCCTGCTCTCCTGCATGGGCGGCGTCTCCTTTACTCCTTACAATTCTTTCTGTGGGCTTTCAGTTTTTTGATCGCCCAGTCGTAATGGCTCGCCGTGTTGGATACAAAGTACGATCCAAGCACGCTGCCGCCGACCCAGGGATACACATCCTTTTCAAACAGCTCCCGCTCCGTAAGGCTCTCCGCCAGGGCCATCACTTCTCTGTGGGACTGCTCCAGCATCTCCTTAGCCGCCTCCAGAGTGGTGTTTTGATGCTTTTTCCAGATTTCCCGATTCATGTCCCCATAAGTCTTCCAGTTGTAGGGGGCCGGCAAAAACGGCCTGTTCTCGCCCTTCATATTGGCGCTCACCCAGTCCAGCAGCAGGCGGTGCCACTCGTAGAGATGTACCAGCACGTCCCGCAGGTTCTTGTCCCTGCCCCAATGGGCCTGGGTTTTTGATTTCATCTTGGTGAAGTCAAAGGCAGTGGCCAGTTCCTTTTCCGTCAAAGTCTGAATCAGCCCGCTTAACTCCTGAAATTTTTCCTCCGAACTGGCGAGTAATTCCGCTTTTGTTGTCGCTCTTCCCATGTTATTCCTCCTTGCCGCAGCTCTGCCGCGGCTCAAATCCGAATGAAAAACACCTGTTTTGGGCGTTTTCCGGTCTCCTTGCTCTGCGTTCCGTCGCCCCTCTGACGAGGGTTGTACGAAAAGTTTTTCTTAATTGTAACAGGGAAAACCTGACATGGTATGTCATATTAAATATATTTCTCAGGTTTCCTTACAGACTGGAATATACGGGAAATTCCTTCCACCTTGCCTTTTCAATACGAAGCTGCCGGTCTTTCCTGTACAGAATGATATCGTCCCATTTGCTCCACAGATAAAAATCGCCGTCCAGTTTTTCATGCGGATAGACGATCAGCCTGCTGAACATCTCCTCGCCGCATCCTGTATTTTTCAGTATATCACATATCTTCTGATAAGAATACAGGCAATATCTCAATTGCCAATTCCGCCAAAATATTCTATACTGTAAACGACAGACATCCATCATAACAGAAATGAGGTGCAAAAGATGAAAACGCTGATTTTAAACGGCTCCCCTCGGGTAAACGGTGATACGGCCAGCCTGATTCGCACTGTCACAGAGGGTCTTCTGGGAGAACACAAGGTCTTAGACACATACCGCTGTGATATCTCTCCCTGCGTGGACTGCCGCTATTGCCGGGAGCATCCCGGCTGCGCCATCCAGGATGAGATGCAGGAAATATACGACTATATACAGCAGTGCGACAATATCCTGATCGCCTCTCCCATCTATTTCTCTGAGCTGACCGGTAAGCTGCTGGATGTGGGGAGCCGTTTGCAGACCTACTTTTGCGCCGGATTCTTTCGGGGCGAGAAACCCATACTAAAACCTAAAAAGGGAGCCGTTCTGCTGGTGGGCGGTGGGGACGGTCATATGGATAAGGCATACGAGACAGCCTGCGTCCTCCTGCGCCACATGAATTGTTATACCATACATGAGGTCGTATCTTCCCATAATACAAACACAAGGCCCGCCGTCCATGACGAGCAGGCCCTATTGGGGATACGGAGCATCATAAAGCTGTTTCAGTCAAAGATTCCCGTCTCCGTGCCATAGATCATCACAGCCAGGTAATGTGTAACATGACAGGAAAACGGACAGAAAGGAACTATACAATGCAATTTACCACACATTATCTTTCGCCCCTGGGGGATATCCTCCTTGCCGCCGATAATACCGGCCTGACCGGGCTTTGGTTTGACGGGGCAAAATATTTTGGGGAGGGCCTTTCCTCCAGTCACAGAGAAAAGGACACGCCCATACTGGAACAGACTAAGGAATGGCTGACGGTGTATTTTTCGGGGAAAGAACCGTCCTTTTGCCCGCCGCTCCATATGAGCGGCACTCCTTTTCAGCTTGCCGTCTGGGAAATCCTGCGTCAGATTCCCTACGGAAAGACCTCTACCTATGGAGAGATCGGTCGAATCGTCGCCGGACAGAGGGGCCTGCCCCATATGTCCGCGCAGGCGGTGGGCGGGGCAGTGGGCTGCAACAAAATATCCATCCTTATTCCCTGTCACAGAGTCCTGGGAACCGATGGCAGCCTCACGGGGTATGCCGGGGGAACAGATAAAAAAGCATGGCTGTTGGCGATTGAAAAAGCATCCGTTCCCCCTTTATCCCTTACTCCGCAGTGAGCAGCGCGCAGGGTGCAATCTTTTTGATCCGCAGGGAAAGCAGGCAGGCGATTCCAAAAGCCAGCGCCACCAATCCCGCGCCCGCTGCCGCGATGAATCCCATCGGCACCATAAAGGTACATTTCACAATACCGATGCCGCTGAGGAACAGCGCCATCAAAGGATTGATCAACAGACCGCTCAACATCAGTCCCACCGCAGTGGACAGGATCATGGCGGGCATAAAGCTCAGAGCCGTCTGCAGGATCAACTGTCCGGTGGTATATCCCAGCGCCTTCAGCACGCCGTAATCCCGCTTTTTACGGTTCAACATGGTTCTCACCAACAGATACAGCACAAACGCGATCACCACTACGCTCAGCAGCAGAATGGCACATACTATGATCGTCAGCAGAGTAACGTAAACCGACGCCGTACCCGAGATAATGGACCGTATATCTATGGTTGTATTGATATCCCCCGGATACCGCTCTTTTACCCTCTCATGAAAGCTTTCCAGATCCACGCTATCCCCGAGATTGATATAAAAGCTCAGATTCTGCAAATCTCCCAGTTTCTCATATCCCTCTCTGGTGAAAAGGCAGTCCTTACCCAGATTGTTGGTAAGCTGCGTATAGCCCGTGATCAGATAATCTGCCTCCCGCTCCCCCACGGTCAGCGTGATCTCGTCACCGATCTTCAGGCCTTTTTCTCTGGCATATTTCACCGCTATGGCAGTCTCATTGTCATATATGGGAAAACGCCCCTCTATGCAGACCCCCTGGTTGTTTACTTTTGTAAAGTCGTCGCAGAGCGACGCCATCAATTCCGCGCCGTCCGAATGGCTCACATTCATCAGATGATACAGATAAATCTTCTCTACATCCGCGTCCGCCTCCATCTCCCGCAGAAATTCCTCCTCAATCCCGGCGTTGACATTTACGCAGGAATCTGCCATCTCGCCCACCACCATATACAGAAAAGGATTGATATCCACGATCATATTTTCAATCATCAGTCCTGAAAATACCACCACCAGCGACAATACCAGCATCGTTACGCACACGGTCACATTCTGACGCACCCCTGAAAGCGTATTCTTAAGCGCCAGCGCCAACTGCAGCGGCGCTCCGGTTTTCTCCAGCGGCACATGATTTTTCTGAAAATTATGAGTCCGTATGCCCTGGCGCAGCGCGAGGATCGGGTCGATCCTTTTGATCCTGCGGGAAGAGATCCATACCACAAGGGACACCGCCGCTCCCAGCGCAAACAGCGTCAGCAGACAGGGCAGGAGCAGGAAACGCACCTCATAGGGAATACCCGTCTGGGAGATCATCATGTCGTTGAGAAAGGGAAACAGCAGATAGGACAGTCCTGCGCCCAGCGCCGCCACCAGCAGAGATATTCCCGTAAACTGCAACAGAAGGCTACCAATGAGCTGCCTGCTGGTATATCCCACCGCCTTAAGCGCTCCCAGATTCTTCATGTTCTCCTGTATATAGTTAACAATATTGGACGCGATGACCACCAGTACAATGAGCAGAATAAAAAATGCCATGGCGCTGACAATCCCCGAACAGATCATCTGAGAAATATAGCGGGAGGTCGTGACCAGCACATAGGAATTGCTGGAAACCCTGGCATCGGGAAACTGTGCCGACACTTTCCTTTTCAGCACTGCCTCGTAATCCTCGCTGGCCGATCTGTCCGCGATCCGAACCGAAAGCAGCGTGCTCTCCAGCGCATACCCTTTATCTTCCAGTTCCCGGTACTGATCCTGTGTCAGCAGAAACTCGCACAGGACACAGTTGTGGGAACCGGCCATAACGCTGTTAAAGAACCCGCATACCGTGAACTCCATCGTATTGCTGCCGATCTTCAGCTCGATGGTTTTTCCGATATCAATATCTCCCGTCTTGTACAGCATCGGCAGATATACGCCGCTGCCTGTATTGCTGTCCTCCACGATTTCCACTCTTCCCACACTGCGGGAAAGCGCCTCCTCCTTTTCCAGAAACACCAGTTCCGTGTTGGCCTCGCCGCCATTGTAAGCAAAGCTGCCTACCATACACAGAGAGTCTCCCATATAATAATCCGTAACAAGGGTATCCTCCTCAAGCGCGCGGCGCAGGAAAGGGCGCACCTCCCCGGGATCGCCGCTCATCACCAGAGTCACATGCTCCGCATGGAGCCGGTCATGACAGCGGTCAAAATTCTGCTTGTAATCCATGGACAGCATCAGCCATATGTTCAGCATGGCCGCCGCCAACAGGATCAGCACGGCGATGGAAATGGTCTGGCCTTTGGCCCGGCGCAGATTGGATCGTGCCAATAGATATGTTCTGATCATACTACCACCCCATTTCCGTCAGGAATGCCGAAAGTTTTTCATGCCTTCCCGCATCGCCGTGTACATAATTGCCCAAATCGCACTCCCCCAGGATCACGCCGTCCTTCAGATACAGTATGCGGTTGCCCCGGCGTGCCGACCGCATATCGTGGGTGACCATGACCACGCTCTGTCCCTGCCGGTTAAATTCTGTCAATGTGTCCAGAACATGCAGTCCCGTCCTGGAATTAAGCGCGCCGGTGGGTTCGTCCGCGAAGAGGATCTCCGGGGCGTTGATCAGTCCCCGCACGATTCCCGCTCTCTGTGCCTCGCCTCCGGAGATCTGGGCGGGGAACTTGCGCTGCGTTTCAGGCGGAATGTCCACCGCGTCAAACAGTTCCCCGGCCCGCTTAACCAATGCCCTTCTGTCTTTGTTTACCAGCAGTCCCGCCGCCAGTACATTGTCCATAACGGACATGCCGTCGATCAGGTAGATCTGCTGAAAGACAAAACCGCAGTGCCTGCGCCGGAAAACCGCCAGCTCATCCGCATTCAAATCCGATATTACCCGATCTCCGAAAGTGATCGTACCCAATGTGGGCGTGTCCATGCCCGACAGCGCGTACAACAGCGTGGATTTGCCCGCTCCGCTGGCGCCCATGATCACGGTAAAGTCTCCCTCGTATAGCTCCAGGTCAATGTTTTTCAGAACATGCTGCATGGCCCCTCCGCTGGAGAAGGACTTGCTCAGGCTTTCTGTCTTCAATAGTGTTTTTCCCATGTAAAACCTCCTGTTTCGCCACTTTGTCAGGCGGCGTTTTATAGGTTTGATTGTATTTTTTTAATTCTTAAATGTCTTTAGGCAATTCTTAAATACTTCTTAAATCCGTTATTCCCTGTGTGCTTGCATGTATATGGTTTGATGTATCTATATTATATACAATATACATCGCCTATGGCACAATTTGTCCTTATTTTATGGCATATATTAAGTATCCCTGTGTATGAGCGCCCATATATGGACTAAATAATTAAAAGAAAATAAAGTGGTTGCGTTTTTCAACCGGATGTGCTATTGTTGAAACAGAAAAGTTCGGAATCATTTTTACACTTCAAGAATTCAGGTTTCAAGTGTTTATTCGGCGGCTCGCCACAGATTCAACTTTAATAACAAATACGGCGGACTGACGAAAGATTTCTCTTGATTGCCATGTCCGCAGAAACGGAGGACAAACTGCGGATGCGGAGAGAAATAGATGAACGAAAGGACTTGGCGGAAAAGGACTTTATAGCCTTTCCGGACGTGGCGGCGGATGTACTCAACGCGCTCCTGTTTGATGGAGAGTCTATTGTCAGTGCTGAGGAACTCATACCGGCTCCCACGGAAACCCTCTATTCCGGGAACAACGGCAAGAGGCTGCGCAATCAGTATGAAGATCTGGCCAAATACGAGATGCGGAAGGGACAGATACGAACGATGTATCTATTCGCCAACCAGACCCTGCCTGACAGCCGCATGCTCCTGCGCAAGGCAGGATACATCGGAGGCGCATACCGGGAGCAGTATGAAGGAAAGGCGGCGGGTACTTTTCCGGTGGTAGAACTGATACTCTACTGGGGGAAAGGGCGCTGGCACGGTTCACGCGAAATCCGCCAGCTGTTTTCCGGACAGGATCTGCCATCCAAACTGAGAAAATACATGGACAATATACGTCTCCATGTTTGGGAAATGCGTCACCTTTCACAGAAGACCCGCGAACGGTTCCGCAGCGATATGAGGATCGTGCTGGACTATCTGGCAGAGGGCAATACATACCGCTCTGACAGACCAGTCGTTCACAAGGCCGCACTGATCCGGATGATAAAAGTCCTCTCCGGGAACTATGATATGGAAGAGATAGAAAAGCAGTTAGAGACTATGAACATCAAAGAAGAGGAGGAGATAACCGTGTGTGATTTGTTTGAGCAATATGAGATAAAAGGCCGCAACGAGGGACTTCTTCAGGGGCGGAGCGAAGGAATCCAAGAAGGAATTTCTCAGGGAATCTCCCGGGGTATCACCCGTGGTATCCAGCAGGGACTCACCCAGGGTATCCAGGTTCTGATACGGACCTGTCGGGATATGAAACTGAGTTTCGCGGAAACGTCGGAAAGAGTGCAAAAGGGATTCCAGCTTGACGATGCGGAATTGCAGAGAAACATGGAGCAGTACTGGTCAGAATGAACTCAGCGGCACTTCCACACTCACCTTCAGCCCTCCCACGCCGTTTTCCAGGCTGAGTTTTCCACCCATTTTCCGCATAAAATAGTCGGAAATATACAGTCCCAGCCCTGCTCCCTCCACAGTTTCGGCATTGCTGCCCCGCCGGAACTTCTCCTTCAGAAAAGGCAGCTCCTGCGGGGAGACGCCTCCCCCGAAATCCTCCATCGCAATAATCAACCTGCTGCCCTCCCGGGCTATGGCAAGCGCAATGTCCGTCCCCGCATATTTATAAGAATTGGCATAGATATTGTCAAACACTTGCTGCAGCCGCAATCTGTCCGCGCAGAGCAGGCAGGGAGGGATTGCGGTGACTGCCGGAATCGCCGAACGGTGCAGATAATCCGCATTCTCCAACATCTGCGAAAGCTCTCCGCTCTCCATGTCCGTCAGAATCACGGAAAGCTGCTCCAGTTCTTCCAATGTGGCGGTAAACAGATTGGTGACCAGCGTGTTGATCTGGTCCGCTTTGCGGATAATCTGTGTATAATTGTCCCGCAGCCTGGGGCTGTCGGCCAGCGCCAGCCCCACCTCCGACGCCGCCTTGATACTGGCCACAGGAGTCTTGATATCGTGGGACAGCTCCGCCACCAGTTCCTTTTTTGCCGCGTTGGCCTGGGCCTCGGCAAGCCGTGCCCTCTTCAGTTCCGAGCGCATCAGATCAAAACTCTCGGTAAAGGGTCCAAAGATATTCTGCCGGTCCATCTCCAGAGGTATGTCCAGATTACCTCCCGCCACCCTCCGGGCAAAATCCTTTAACTTATAAAACGGCTGCAACACATTTTTTCTTATGTACGCGGAATATCCTCCTACAGCCGTCGCCTGCAGCAGCATAATAACGACAACAGCCAGCGCAAGTGTCCTCTTTCGCCTCTCATAGACAGCGTCAGCCCTATTGTAGACGATCAGTTTGCCTACCGTCTTCTCACCCTGCCGTATATCCAATATGGTATCCCTGTGAGCCGTGGCGGCACTCACACTTTCGCTCAGCCCCTGCGCTGTCCTGCATAATACCCTGCCCGTTTCATCCAGCACCACATAGTCCAGCCCATTGTAAACCGGGGTTTTGTCCAGGCCCGGCCAGTTCCCCTCCAGCCTCTTTAATACCTCATTGACCGCCACAGTATCCTGCGGTAAAGATGCATCTGCACACATAAAAGAGGCCAGAACCGCGATCTCCAAAAAAAAGAGCAGCAAAATAAGAGCCATAAAGGAATGTTTCTTCATCCGTCTTCTCCCTTAAACTGATATCCTTCTCCCCAGAATGTCACAATATATCTGGGGATATTCGGCATAGGTTCTATTGCCTCACGAATCTTACGGATATGCACATTCAACGTTCCGTCACCTGTAAATCTGTCCTCCCATACTTTTTCAAAAAGCTCTTTCTTGGACACCACCCTGCCCTGATTCGCCGCCAGATACGCCAGCAGGCGAAACTCCATCATCGTCAGTTTAACAGGCTTATCCTGCACCCACACGCTTTTGGCGGCAAAATCTATTTTCAGCCATCCGTCCGAATATCCGTCCTGCCGCATACTCTGGCCATAGCGTTTTAACACTGCCTTTACCTTGGCCAGCAGAACGCCCAGAGAATACGGCTTAGAGATATAATCATCGCCGCCGATTCCCAATGCGATGATCTGGTCGTCGTCGCTGTTGCGGGCAGAGATGAACAGAATCGGCATATCCGCGTTCTCTCTAAGTTCCCGGCACAGCGCAAAACCGCTGCCGTCTCCCAGATTGATGTCCAGCAGAAGGAGCTGCGCCGTATTTTCCCGCAGAAAACAACGGCATTCCTGCGCGCCATAGACCGCTGCCGTCTTTACTCCGAACAAATTGAAATATTCTGCCGTACTGTCCGCCAGCATTTGCTCGTCGTCTATGATCAGACAATCGTATTCCATTCCTATATCCCCCTCTGCCGCCCGCAGGCTCCATCCCATTTTGTGACAGAGCGTTTCCGCCTGGCGTTACTCCTGCCTCATGACTCCCGCAGCAACTGCCTGGTATATTCCTCCCGGGGATGGGCGAAGACCTCTTCCGTCTCGCCGATCTCCACGATCTTCCCCTCCTTCATCACCATGATCCGGTCACTCATCTGATAGATCACATTGATATCGTGAGAAATAAACAAATAGGAGAGACGCAGTTCTTCCTGCAGCCTGCGCATCAGTTCCATGATCTGGGCCTGTATCGTCACATCCAACGCCGAGACAGGCTCATCCGCAATGATCAGTCCCGGCCGGGTGATCAGCGCCTGCCCGATACTGATACGTTGCCGCTGACCGCCGCTGAGTTGAGAAGGCCTGCGGTCATAATATTCCTCTGAAAGCCCGACCGTCCGCAGCATCTCCATGGCCGTCTGCCGCATCTCCTCCGGGCGCATGGCCCGGTCCGGTTCCAGTTTTCCTCTGGCCCGCAACGGCTCCTCCAGCAGCCACCCCACCGTTTTGGACGGATTCAGACTGCTATAAGGATCTTGAAAGATCATCTGGGGACGAGTGGAAAAATGTTCTATCTCGCCTGTTATCTGTTTATTCATGCCTAAAATAGCCTTGGAAAGAGAGGTTTTTCCACAGCCGCTCTCCCCCACCAATCCCAGGATCTCTCCCTTTCGTATCTCAAAACTGGCATCCCGCACCACATGATTCTTCTTCCCTCTGGAAAACAGGCTGTTGCCGCCTTCCTGGTAATACACTTGCAGGTTTTTGACCGCCACCACCGGCTCTTCCCGCAGAGAATCGTTCTCCGTCACCGGAACGTCCGCGAGCTTATTTGGTTTCTCGGCCTCAGGACTCTTCTGTTTCTGCGCACACTGCCTTGCCGCAATAGGCACGGCGCCCTTCCTGCGTTTCATGCGGCTGGGCACCGCCTCGATCAGATTCCGGGTATACTCCTGAACAGGATGCTCAAATATTTCCCTTGGCGTGCCTGTCTCCACTACCCTACCGTCTTTCATTACAGCAATCCTATGGCATATTCTTCTGGCCAGATTCAGATCGTGGGTGATAAAAAGCATGGCGTTGTGCTGCTTTTCATTGATCTCCCGCAGCAGATCGATGATCTGGTTCTGCACCGTCACATCCAGCGCCGTGGTGGGTTCATCCGCCACGATCAGCCTCGGATGCAGGATGACAGCCATGGCGATCATGACCCGCTGACGCATACCGCCGCTGAGCTGATGGGGGTAGCAGCCGTATACCCGATCCGGCTCCCGCAGACCCACAGCCTCGAAAGTCTCAAGCACCAGCTCTTTCATCTCCCGCCGTTCCTGCCTGCTGTAATAAAGGCGCCTGTCTCTCTCTGTTGCGGCCCGCGCCGCCGTCTCAGTCTGCCCTTCCGCACATGCCCTGCCAATGCCACTTTGAGCCGTCTGTCCTGCCACAGAAAATTCCAACCCTGTCTCCCCGCCCATTGCGCCATCCCGCTCTCGGAGATATACGGGCAGCCTGTGCAGACGCAGCATCTCCTCCACCTGTCTGCCCACCCTCTGGGTAGGGTTCAGCGAAGTCATGGGCTCCTGGAACACCATGGACATCTGATCTCCCTGATACCGCCGGTAAAGCGCCTTATCCCTGGGTTTCCCTCCCTCCTGCAGCACCACATCATCATACAGTATCCTGCCGCTGGTCACAGTCGCTTCGTCCGACACCAGGCCCATCAGGGTCAGCGCTGTCACGGATTTACCGGAGCCTGACTCCCCCACCACACCCAATATCTCTCCGTCCGGAATCTCCAGGCTCACATGACGCACCGCCTCCGTCCGGCCAAAATTAACTGATAGATCCTCTATTGTAATCATTGCGCGTCACCTCCTTTGTCTCCCCAACACCGCTACCTTGCCCGTCTCCCCATTCTCACTTGCTCAGCCGTTGTATCCCCTCGCTGAGCAGAGAAAAACCCAGCACGATCCACACGATCGTCAATCCGGGCGCCAGAGCATACCAGGGGGCTGTAGTCAGATACCCCTGGGCATCGGACAGCATCTTGCCCAGACTGGCCTGGGGAGGCTGCACGCCGATTCCCAGATAACTCATACCGGACTCTGCCAGGATCGCATTGTTAAAACCGATCATCACCGACACCCAAAAAGTAGAGAAAATATTGGGCAGGATATGCACAAACAGGATTCTGACCCGCCCCACACCCATAAGCCGGGCACGGCTGATATAATCCGCGTCCCGCAGCCGTATGAACTCACTGCGCACGATGCGGATAAAACTGGGCATAAACACGATCCCCAGAGAAATCACCAGATTCTTCTGCCCCGTGCCCATGACGCTGATGACCACCAGCGCCAGCAGAATACTGGGAAAGCCGTTGACAGCATCGGTGATCCGCATGACGATCTCATCCACGATACCGCCGAAATACCCCGTCAGCGCTCCCACCAATATTCCCGCCGCCCCGGATATGGCCACCACCAACGTACTGATCAGTATTGTAGTGCCTATACCTTTCATCACTCTGGAAAAAATATCGCGTCCAAAGTTGTCCGTACCAAAAAAATGCCGCAGAGAGGGAGCCGCAAAGCGCTCGGAGGCGGACATGGCAGTGGTGCTGTAGGGCGTCCAGAAAACGCCCAGTATCCCAAGCAATACAACAAGACCTGTCATACACAGGCCCGCAATCAGATATTTATTCCATTTTATACTGCCTCTTCTCTTCACGTCCGCTCCTGTCCGTCCATTCCATATCCCATTCTATTTTACGGCCCTATAGCTCTACTTGCCGCTGATACGGGGGTCCACCACCCTATATAAAATATCCACCAGAAAATACACAAAGATCACCACAAAGGTAATATACAATATCAATATCTCCACCACCGGCAGATCCCGGGTGGAGATGGAACTGATCAGCAGCCGCCCAATCCCCGGCAGGGAAAATACCTGTTCCACCACGATACTGCCCGCCACGATCTCCGCGATGATCATGCCCAGAAATGTGATCACCGGCATCATGGCATTGCGCAGCACATGACCGTACATCACCCTACGCTCGCTGCATCCTTTGCTCCGGGCGGTACGCACATAGTCGGAGCGCAGCTCCGTCAGCATGGAATTGCGCAGAAACCGGGCCGTCATTGCCGCCTTGGGCAGCGCAATGGCCAGCGCCGGGAACAACAGATAAGAAAAAAAAGCTCCCGCATCCTTTTCGTAGCTCACATAACCTCCCGGCACAAAGCATTTCAGCACCATGCCAAACAGATAGGTCACGATGATTCCCAGAAAAAAAGAGGGGATCGCCATACTGGCCTGGGTGATCACACCCAGCGCCGCATCCAGAACCTTATTTTTGCTGCGTGCCCACAACACCCCCAGAGGGATGGATACCAGCACGATCAGAACAAGAGATATTGCCGCCAGAGACAGCGTCACCGGCAATTTGTCTCCGATAAGCTCCGCCACCGGCATCATTTCATTCATATTTTTGGCATAGCGGTAACTGACGCCCAGATCACCTGTCAATACGCCGCCCGCCCAGCGAAAATAGCGCACTACGGGAGGGTCGTTAAGACCCAGCTCTTCCCGTAGCTGCGCCTCCCGCTCCGGCGTGGCCTCCGTACCCAATATGGAAGTCACCACATCGCCGGGAATGATCTGAAATGCAATGAAAGCAGCCGCCGATACCACGAACAATGTCATAATGAGAGTAACTATCTTTTTACCTAAGTATTTCATTGGCTGCCTCCTATTTAGAGTTCCGTATCAGACCTCCCAGCACCATTACCTGCGGAATACTCTCTGTCCATACTGCGGCCAGCGAGCATTCCGGGCACTGCGCGGTCTGATACTGTTTTGAGGTTCAAAAACCTCGGTTCCGCATCACATCTCTACTCCGTATAATACACGGTGCTCATATCCTGCACATACACAGGATAAAACTTGTACCCCGCCAGTTTCGGGTCCATGGCGATGGTAATGGGGGGCACCTGGATAAAGGCGCTGCCCGCCTCGTCGCACAGAATCTTCTGCACCTGCTTGTAAAGCTCCGCTTTCTCCGCCGGGTCCAGAGCCGCCGCGGCAGCCTGATATGTTTCATCATAGGCGGCGCTGGCAAAATTCACAAAATTCTTCTTGGAATCCGTCTGGAAACGGTTGGTCAGATAGCCGGGCGTCATGTCGCTGGTGATGCCTGAGATCGTGGACTGATAGTTGCGGTCCGTATAACAGTCGCTGAGCCAGCTGCTCCACTCCACCGGGTTGATCGTAGCGTTGATACCTGCCGCCTTAAGCTGCTCCGCCACTACTTCCGCAGTCTGCATGTGATACTCATAGTTTGAGGGCACCGTTATTTCCAGGTCGAACCCATCAGGGTATCCGGCATCTGTCATCAGCTCCTGGGCCTTCTGGATGTTGGCGCTGCTGCCGTAGGTATCTGTCAGATCCACGTAATAAGTGTGCAGTGTGGGCAGCATGGCTGAACTCACCAACGTAGCGCCGCCACCTGCCACGTACTCGTTGATCATATCCAGATCCAGCGCGTAACAAATGGCCTGTCTGATACGTACATCGTTCAAAGGCTCTGACGCATTGTTCAAAAACAGGGCCTGCACCACATCCGAAGGAGCGGACAGTATTTGAAAGCTGTCCTTCAATTCATTGGCCTGACTGTCCGTCAGATAGGGGTATATCTGGATAGAGCCGCCCTTTAACTCCAGCAGCGCCGTATCCGGACTGTTGACGATCTTAAAATTCACCTCATCCAGATAGGGCAGACCCTGCTGCCAGTAATCCGGATTCTTCGCGATCACAATCCCCTCCTGGGGCTTATAAGAAACAAAAGAAAACGGTCCCGTACCGATGGGCGTCCCGCTTTCCTCCTCCCCGCTGCCTGCGGGAATGATCGCTGCCACAAAGCTGTAGATCAGCTCTGTGTTGGCACTGCCCACTGTGACCTGAACCGTCTTGTCATCCAAAATATCAACACTTGTGAGAACGCTGAGTGACGAGATCAGCGGCGTGCCGTCCAGCAAACCGGAGGCACGGTCCAGAGAGTACTTTACATCCTCCGCCGTCACCACATTGCCATTGTGAAACTTTACGCCTTCTCTGAGGGTGAAGGTATATACCAGCCCATCCTCGGAAACAGTATAGTCGCTGGCAAGCGCTTTCATCAAGTCGCCGTTCTCATCGGGCTTTACCAAGCCTTCAAAGATGTTAAATAGGATTTCTTTAGTTCCTGCCGCAGTTGCCTTATGAGGGTCAAGACTATCAACATCCTGTTGTATTCCTACAACAATGGAGCCGCCGTAGACAGGGTTCCCCGCCTGAGACTCCGTAGAGGAATTATCCCCCGAAGAATCCTCAGTGCCGCCTGCGCATCCGCCCAGTGCAGCCATCGTCAAAAGTGCCATAATCAGTAAAACGCTAATCCGTTTTTTCATGATATGTTCCTCTCCTCTTCGATTAATAAACCTCTCATTATTCTATTGTCCCCTACATTGTAGCATAGATACCGCGCAATGCAAGTTTTTTTTCCCATACATTCCCACAAATACCACAAATATGCCCCGGAGCAATCAAGGCGTTCCGCCCTGTACAAAAAAATTGATATCCTCCACCGCCTCCCCGGAAGTCATGATATCCCCCTCGATGCTCACCCTGCGGTATTTTCTGGCGTGCAGAAAAAGGATCTGCGGCTCCTCTTCCACGTGGTAAGACAATATCTCCCGAAAATTCCGCTCGTTGGTGTTGCTGACCACGATAAATTTCTTGGATACCCCCATATAAGCCCTGGCCCGCTCCGGGTGTCCTTGAAAATAACACTGGCTGCGCTCGTTAAAAACAAAAAAATTGGCGCAGGGATAGTCGCAATAATTAGGCAGGACATAATATACCCGCTCACTGTTTAAAATATCATCATACAGCCCCTGCACCCTGTCGTCCGCCCATGGGCATGTACCGTCTGACGTAAAACACTCATATGCGCATCCGCCGCAGGGATGTATGGAAAAATCCGCGAAATCAAATAACTTTGCGTTCTCATGAATTGATTGCAGATACGCGGCAATCTGCCCGCAATTTCCGTGTTTTCGGGAGCTGAAAGAGACGATACAAACATTCATTGTCTCGCCTCCTCCCAATAGTTATGACTGCGGCTTTCGTCATAATAGATCACATTTTCCCGCTCAATCGTGATCTTCCCGTCCGTCACGTCCAAGATCGTCACACCGCAGTTTTTATGCACGCCGCCGTTCCAAAAGTTCTTTTTATCCGTAATAGTCAGGCTGCTGAGCAGTCCCTTGACCGCCGCGCCGTGACTGGAAAAGAGAATCGTTTTTCCCGCATTCTCCGGATTGAAAGCCACCTCGTGCAAAAACTCCGTAGTCCGGCGGCACAACTGTTCAATACTCTCCGCTCCCTGGGGTGGGACATAATGGCCGGGGTCCACAAAAAAGTTCATAAACGCCGGATCAGGAATGGTATAATGGGTACGGCTGCAATAATACCCCTCATAGATGCCAAAACAAATCTCCTGTATCCGCGGTTCCCCGATCAGCGGTATATTCCTCTCTCCCCGAATGATTTCCGCCGTCTGCCGCGCCCGTTTAAGGGGGCTGGTATAGACGATGTCAAAGGGAACATCCTTAAGTCCCTGGGCCGTCTCCCTGGCCAGCTCCAGCCCGTTTTCATTTAGAGGAATATCCGTGGCCCCCTGTAACCGCTGTTCCAGGTTCCAGTCCGTCTCCCCATGCCGGATCAGATATATTTTCATATTATTCATGCTCCCCCGCCCTGTCCGTTGTCCATTTGCGCATTTTACTCATTATAGCAGAGGTTTTCCCGCCGTACAAGAGCGGGAGCATGAAAAAAGTATGTATTCTACATTATATCCGCGGCCTGTTTCTCACATTCCCATGCCCGTTTTAGGAGCGCCGCCACGGTCTGCCGGTTTTCCTCCAACGCCAGATCCAGCGTCCGCTTTGCCTCAAAAGCCTTCTGCCAGTTCTCATAGACTGTCCGGTACAGGACGGCCAGTTCCTCCAAGCCATGCCGCTGGCAGAATTGCCACGCGTACCACTTGAGCGGAGCGTAAGTTCCCAGAAAATACTCCATGTTCCAGGAACAGGCCAGCGCTGTCTCCTCACCCTCCAGATGCCGTATCAGGGCGGGGTATGCCGCCAGGCCGCTGGCGTTTTCACACCATTCTTCTCCTTGCAGATGCCCTTTTGCGATACGCAGAGCATCCCTGACGATATCCTCCGTCACTCTGTCAGTCCTTTCGGTAAGCGTCAGCACATTGAGGATGGGCAGTTCCCGCTTGCCCAGCAGGGCGTAGTCCATCTCCTCTTCCTTCCCCGTGATGGGAAGAACCGCAAATCTCTTCGCCTCGTCATCATACCCGATGATAAGTCCCCACTCACAGACGCCGATATCCCAGCTTATAGCCGGAATCCCCCGGTCAATGCTCTGCCGCACAGCCTCCACGGCATCCAGACGGCGTTCCTCTTCCACATCCTCCTGCCCCCACATCCTCTCGATGTAGACGCAATTTATCCCTCCGCTTTCCACCCAGTTCTTCTGTCGGTCAAACTGCCAGATGCTGGTGGCGCTGGGGCAGAGATCCGGAGACACCCACATACGGAACGCAAACCCGCTGGACGCCACGATGTCCTCCGCCGCCTCCGAAAAGGGACTGTTCTTTGCCGCGCAGCAAAGAGATTTCGCAAAAGAGAACATGTAGCCTGTGGGGTCATAGACCCCGTCCCAAGTGACATTTAATTTTTTCATGTTTCTATCTCCTTTTATTTTAAAAAAATAAATACCGTTTTCTTCGTCTTACTGTCCTCCCCTCTCCAGAGGAATGTAGATTTCTTCTGAAAAAATTCTGCTTTTTTCAAGATAACACTCAAATTCATAATCCAGCCTGCGGACGTAGCCGTTATCGGGTCGCCATTTTGTATTGATATAATCCCATGTCCTGTGTATCTGAGTCACAAAATTGTCCTGGTTCGCGGCCTGGGTGGAAAACACTGCATACAGGCCCCCCGCAACAGATAACTCCTGGGTTCCCTGGAGATCCCCCAGCGCGCATTCGCTCCTGATCCCTATATAGTAATCCAGTCTGTTCTGTTCATGGTTCCAGTGACTGACCCCATAGTCCCACACCTCCCTGCCACCGGACAACCGCAGGGACAGTCCCCGGGCATTGTACTTGTTCCAGAAATTCGGCACAAATTCCTCGTCGCATGCATATACAGTCAGCAAAAAGGGCTGGATTTCCACAATCCGGGAAATTGCGGAAACTCTGTCTTCATCAAAACAAAACTTCTGATACAGTTTCAGGCTGTTCCGCGCCTCCTTATATTCCGTGGGAAGTATATGGTGTTCCGCCTTGAATGCCCTTATAAAGTTCTCTTTGGAATTAAACCCGTACCGGAACGCAATATCCGATATATGCCGGTTTCCCTGCATGATTTCTCGGGATATCTCAGATATCCTGCGTTTACGTATATAGTCCGCCGGAGTCAGTCCCACCGTATCCTTAAAGACGCGAAGAAAATGATAAGACGAATACCCGCTCACTCTGGCGCACTGTTCCAGACTGATCTCGCCTTGCAGATTTTCTTCGATATATTCAATGACTCTCTCTATGTGTTCCCGATACTCCATCCCCTGCCTCATAATCTGCCGTTTGCAGGCCCATTCCATTCGGCAACTGTACGTTCACCGATTCTTCGCGCGCCGCCGTATCCTGTGGATACAGACATATTATAGCCTGTCCTCTTCAAATACGATTGACAAAAATTGCGAACATATAAAAATGTAAGTTGCCCCGCCGATAAAACATACAGGACAACTTACATATATTTGATTCAAATACTTAATTCGCAAAAACTCTTGCTGACTTTCAAACGGAATCATTCTTTTATTTTCATAGCATCCAGTTATTTAAACGTCTTTTTCACAGATCATCCCCTTATGCTCTGACTATATATCCAATAGCTTCCTCAACAGCCGCATTCAAGCTCTTTCCATGTTCAATCGCATATATCGCAATATTTCGATGAAGCTCTGGACTGATCCTGACATTAAATGTTCCCTTGTATGGCTGTTCAGGTTCCATATTTCTTTCCTTGCAATCTGCCAAATATTCATCAATCACATTCTGAAAATCCTGCTCCAATTCCTGCACAGAATCCCCCTCATATGACAACAAAGACTTTATTCCAACCACCTTTCCAAAAAGGCAGCTATCCTCTTTTGAATACTCTACTGTACCGTTGTAGTTCTTATATGAAAGCAAATTACTCATAGCAACCCATCCTTTCTCAATTTCTCTATTACCTGATCCAACACATATCTTTTTAATATTCCGCTTGGATGTGGCTTATGGAAATTTATCACTTCATTATTTCCATCTTTTATAAATTTGACCCCTGATCCGGTTCCTCCTTGTTTTAACTCGTATCCAAAATATGATAGCAGCAATTCCATTTCATCAAATGTAAAATCTTTGGGTTTCTTCAGCAATCTATCTATCAACTTATCTTTTTTACTCATGACATTTATCCTCTACGTATAGTATACCGCTTTGCGAAGAGATATGCAACTATTTTTAGTCGCTATCCGCATATATCCCCAGCTTAAAACGGAGGAGCTTAATTCTCTCCCATTTTCACCAGCTTTGCCGCCTGATCGGCCGCTATACAGGCGTCAATGATCTCCTGGATGTCCCCGTTCATAACCTTATCCAGCTTGTAGATCGTCAGACCTATGCGGTGGTCCGTCACACGTCCCTGAGGGAAATTGTAAGTGCGTATCTTCTCGGAGCGGTCGCCGGTGCCGATCTGGCTGCGGCGCAGTTCTGCCTCCGCGTCGTGACGCTGCTGCTGCTCTATATCATACAGCTTGGATTTTAACAGAGCGAAAGCTTTCGCCTTGTTCTGTATCTGGCTCTTTTCCGTCTGGCTGTAGACCACGATACCTGTAGGGTAATGGGTCAGACGCACCGCGGAATCCGTAGTATTGACGCACTGACCGCCGTTTCCGGAGGCTCTCATGACGTCCACCCGTATATCCTTCTCGTCGATGACGATGTCAATATCCTCGTCCACCTCGGGCATCACTGCCACGCTGGCCGTGGAAGTGTGGATCCGTCCGCCGCTCTCCGTCTCCGGCACTCTCTGTACCCGGTGTACGCCGCTCTCGTATTTCATGACGGAATATGCCCCCTGGCCGATGACCGTAAACTGCACTTCCTTCATGCCGCCGATGCCGATCTCGTCCACGTTCATCAACTCCACCTTCCAGCGGCGGCTCTCTGCGTAGTGGACATACATGCGGTACAGCTCCGCGGCGAACAGCGCCGCTTCGTCTCCGCCCGCACCGGCGCGGATCTCCACGATAACATTCTTCTCGTCATTGGGATCCTTGGGAAGCAGCAGGATCTTCAGCTCCTGCTCCAACTCCTCCACACGCTTTTTGCTCTCGTTTAATGTCTCTTTGATCATCTCCCGCATCTCTTCGTCAGACTCCTCGTCCAACATAGCCAGAGAGTCCTCGATATCCTGCCTGCACTTTTTGTATTCCGTGTACGCCTCCACAATGGGAGTCAGATCGCTCTGCTCCTTCATCAGCTTGCGGAATCTCTCCTGATTATTGGTCACGGTGGGCTCGTGCAGCTCCCCCATGATCTCCTCAAAACGGATCAACAGATCCTCCAATTTATCAAACATCTCCGTATCCTTTCTTATTTATAGTACCGCATTTTCCTCACAGTATGGGCCAACTGCCGTATACCACCCGGTCCAATCCCGCATAATCCTGCGCCACATTGACTTCCCGAAAGCCCCGGCACAGCAACAGCTCCTGCACCGCGTCCCCCTGGTCACAGCCGATCTCCAGATACAGCCTGCCGCCGCCATATAGATGCGCAGGGCTTTCCTCCGCGATCCGCCTGTAAAAATCCAGTCCGTCCTCACCGCCGTCCAGAGCCAGTCTGGGTTCATGATCCTTCACCTCCGGCATCAGGGTATCTATCTCCCCACGCCGGATATAAGGCGGATTGGATACGATCACATCAAATCGCCCCTCCACCTTCCCCCAAAGATCGCTCTCCAGAAAGGTGTATCCCCCCTCACTACCCAGAATCTTTTCCCCATTCTCTCGGGCAACCTCCAGAGCCATAGGCGAAATATCCGTTCCCACTCCCTGACACCCATTGCTGTAACGCAGCAGGCTGATGAGTATACAGCCGGAGCCGGTACACAGGTCCAGTATCCTCATACCGTCCTGCAACTCCCGCAGCACCTCTTCCACCAGGATCTCCGTATCCTGCCGGGGCACCAGCACATGCTCATTTATCGCGAATTCCAGACCCATAAACTCCTGACAGCCCAGTATCTGCTGCAGAGGTACGCGCTGACAGCGCCTGGCAATGACCCGGTCATACGCCTGACGCTCCTGAGACGACACTTCCCTGTCTCCATGAACAAGCAGCGTATTGCGGTCCGTGCCGCAAATATACTCCAGCAGCAGCCGGGCATCCAAAGCTGCCTCCTCTATCCCGTGCTCCAGCAGTCTCTTCCATCCTTTTTCATAGCATTCCTGATACTTTTCCATCCTTTTTCTTTTCGGGTGCGATATGGGGCATCACTGCGCCTCTCCATCCTGCTCCTCTTCGTCCTCTTCTTCCTTTGGCGCCGCCGGTTCCGGCTCCTCCACATAGCCGAACTTTTCGTTCAGAAAAGCCCTCCAGTCAAACACCGCCTCCACAGAGGCGATAGCCACCTCCAACATCTGCTCGTCCGGCTCCCTGGTGGTCAGTCTCTGCACCAGCATACCCGGCGCGGACAGTATTTTCACAAAAATATTATTGCTGCGCCCCGCCAGACGTATGATCTCATAGGAGATCCCTGCCACCACCGGAATCAGCAGAATCCGCAGAACCACTTTCTGCACGGTGCTGTCCACCCTGATAAAGAAAAACAGGACGATACTGACGATAAACACGAAAAAGATAAAGCTGGTGCCGCAGCGCCTGTGCTGCCGGGAGCTGCGCCTGGCATTGCGCACATTCAGCGGACGGCCATGCTCGATACAGTTGATGCACTTATGCTCTGCGCCGTGATACATAAACAGCCTGCGTATGTCTTTCATCAGGCTGATCGCCAGAATATACACCAGAAAAATAACGATCCTGATGACCCCCTCCAGGATCGCCATAAGGGATTCATTGCGGATATACCCCTTCAGCAGTCCCGACAGAAAATACGGCAGCACGATAAAGATGCCCACCGCCAGGATCACGGAAAACGCGGTCACAAGAGCCGTCAACACCTTCTCCGCATTGCCGTGGGACACCTTGTCAAGCGCCTTGTCCACTCTCGACTCTTTCTCCTCTTCCTCATAAAAACTTGCGGAAAAATTTAAGCACCTGGTCCCCAGGAGCAGAGAATCTATGAAATTAAAAACCCCTCTGACAAAGGGGATCTTTTTCACCCCGCTGCCAGCCAGCACGCCGGGATAACTGTCCACCTCGATGCCGATCTCCCCGTCGGGCTTGCGCACCGCCACGGCGTACTTATCCCCGTTTTTCATCATTACGCCCTCCAGGACGGCCTGACCGCCGATCCCGGAATAGCAACCCTTTCGTTTCGCCATAATAACCTCGTATCTCCAATGAGTAAGAAAGGTTGAGATACGGATACCTCAACCCTTCAAATCTTCCTATTTGCTTGTAACGCCGTACTTCTTGTTGAACTTGTCAATACGTCCGTCAGCTCTTGCCGACTTCTGCTGGCCGGTATAGAATGAATGGCACTTGGAGCAGACTTCAACGTGCAGTTCAGGCTTTGTGGAACCGGTCACGAACGTGTTGCCACAGTTACAGGTTACAGTTGCTTGATAGTACTGGGGATGAATTCCTTCTTTCATGTTTCTCACCTCTCTATATGATTACGTATTATTCTGTGATCTCATCCGCACTGCTTATGCAACCACAAACAGCGTTGTTATTGTACCATGAGTTATCCGCGATTGCAATAGGTTTTTTAAATAAATCTGTTCTTTTTTACCATACCGACAAATTCCCGGTTATTTCTGGTGCGGGCAAACATATCCAGAATGCGGTCTGTGGCCTCGTCGGACTTCATGCCGTTCAGCGCCTTACGCATGATACTGATAGCCTCCAGTTCCTCGCCATCCAGGAGCAGATCTTCTCTCCGGGTACTGGACTTGGCGATATCGATGGCAGGGAAGATACGTTTCTCTGACAGTTTGCGATCCAGCACGATCTCCATGTTGCCTGTGCCCTTGAACTCCTCGTAGATCACGTCGTCCATCTTGGAGCCGGTATCCACCAGCGCCGTAGCCAGGATCGTCAGGCTGCCGCCCTCACGCATATTGCGGGCCGCGCCGAAGAATCTCTTGGGCATGTGCAGCGCGGCGGGGTCCAGACCGCCGGACAGTGTACGACCGCTGGGGGGTACCACCAGGTTATAGGCTCTGGTCAGACGGGTGATGGAATCCAGCAGGATCACCACTTCCTTTTTATGCTCAACCAGCCTCTTGGCCCTCTCCACCACCATCTCGGCCACCCTCTTGTGATGCTCGGGCAGTTCGTCAAAGGTGGAGTAGATCACTTCCACATTGTCGCCGCAGATGGCCTCCTTGATATCCGTAACTTCCTCGGGGCGCTCGTCTATCAGCAGGATCAGCATATGCATGTCGGGATTGGTGCGCAGGATGGACTTGGCCACCTCTTTCAGCAGAGTCGTCTTACCGGCTTTGGGCGGGGACACGATCATACCTCTCTGTCCCTTTCCCACGGGGCTGATCAGATCCATGACCCGCATGGCCACGCTGCAGCCGGGCGTCTCCAGCTTGATACGCTCGTCCGGGAATATGGGCGTCATATCCTCAAAGGCTGTCCTCTTGGCGGACTCCTCGGGGGTGTATCCGTTGATCGTCCTCACAAACAGCAGAGCGCTGAACTTCTCCTGCTGGGTCTTGATGCGCTTGTTGCCCCGCAGGATATCGCCTGTCTTCAGACCGAATCTGCGGATCTGGCTGGGAGCCACATACACATCCTCCGAACCGGGCAGATAATTGTCGCTGCGGATAAAGCCGTAACCGTCCGGCATAACCTCCAGGATACCCTGGGCCTCAATCCCGCTGTCCAGCTCCGCCGGATACTGGGTGGCGTCATACGCCTCATTCACCCGCACGGGTCTGGGCTGTTCCCCCTCTGTCCGGGTCGACTCTGTCCTGGTTGTCTCCGATCTGGAACCATCGCCTCGGGAGCTCTCCGTTCTGGCAGACTCGCCTCGAGGGCTCTCCGTTCTGACGGACTCGCCTCTGGAACCCTCCGTTCTGGCAGACTCACCTCGGGGGCTCTCCGTCCTGGCAGACTCGCCTCGGGGGCTCTCCGCCCGCACAGGCTCTGCTTTTCCGGTGCTCTTCTCCGCCCTGGCGGTTTCCTCTCTGGCCCGATCCTTCTCGTCTTCTGCCAGCATCGCCTCCACCACCTCGGCCTTTTTCATGGTCGATACTCCCTTGATGCCCCGCACCTTTGCCAGTTCCTTCAACTGTACAAGCGCAAGTGATTCATACTTTTCTCTCATTGCTCCTCCTATTTTTCTTCAAAAAATTTTATCACGGACTTACAGCAGTCCCTATTCGATTCGTCCTAAGGGGTATCACTCGAATATATACCAGATGTGTCCCATAGCGGAATGAACTTACTTACATCGATTATAATACACTTTTCCAAAAATAGAAAGCATTTTTTGCAAAAAAATAAAATTCTTTATATTTTCATGAAAAAAACAGCCTTGAAAAAAATATTTATTCCTTATAAAATAGAGAACATAGCATCGGGTAAAAAATCCCGATCTACCTATCCGTCCAAAATCAGCAGGAGGTACTATATGACAACCAACGAAAAAGCATTGATGCTCCATGAAAAATGGAACGGCAAACTGGAAACCGTTTCCAAGACCCCCGTGAGGTCCAGAGAAGATCTGGCCCTGGCCTACACCCCCGGCGTGGCGGAACCCTGCAAGGTGATCGCCCAAGATCCCTCCGCCGCCTATACATACACCATGAAGGCCAACACGGTGGCCGTGGTATCCGACGGCAGCGCCGTGCTGGGCCTGGGAAATATCGGTCCCTACGCCGCCATGCCCGTCATGGAAGGCAAGGCCGTACTGTTCAAGGAGTTCGGCGGGATCAACGCCGTTCCCATCTGTCTGGACACCCAGGACACGGAGGAGATCATAAAGGCCGTCACCTGGCTGGCCCCCGGCTTTGGCGGCATCAATCTGGAGGACATCTCCGCCCCCAGATGCTTTGAGATCGAGGAGCGGCTGAAAGCCGCGCTGGATATCCCCGTCTTCCACGACGACCAGCACGGCACGGCCATCGTGGTGCTGGCCGGCATCATCAACGCCCTGAAAGTGGTGGGCAAGAAAAAGGAGGACTGCCGCATCGTGGTAAACGGCGCGGGCAGCGCGGGCGTGGCCATCACCAAGCTGCTGCTGACCTACGGCTTTCCCCATATCACCATGTGCGACAAGGTAGGCATCGTCTCCAGGAACACGGAGGGCCTTAACTGGATGCAGCAGAAAATGGCGGAAGTGACCAATCTGGAAAGCCAAACGGGCTCTCTGGCGGACGCGCTGAAGGGCGCGGATATCTTTGTGGGCGTCTCCGCTCCGGGCATCGTCACCCCCGAGATGGTGGCCTCCATGAACCACGACGCCATACTCTTCGCCATGGCCAACCCCGTGCCGGAGATCATGCCGGATGTGGCAAAAGCCGCCGGAGCCAGGGTGGTGGGCACAGGACGCAGCGATTTTCCCAACCAGGTAAACAATGTGGTGGCTTTCCCCGGCATCTTCAAGGGGGCATTGGAAGGACATGCCCGCCAAATCACCGACGAGATGAAACTGGCCGCGGCGCAGGCCATCGCCTCCCTGGTGCCCGAGGAGAAACTTTCCGATGAAAATATCATGCCCGAGGCCTTTGATCCCCAGGTGGCTGACGTAGTGGCTGCCGCCGTCAAGGCCTATATCTGATGGCCATGAGTTTTGCCGCGCCGCCGGAGAGCTGGCTGGGACGCCCCTATTACGCGCTGGATGCCTATCTGAAAAATACCTGCGGGCATAAATGTTACAAGATCGCGCTGGACGCCCGTATGACCTGCCCCAACCGGGACGGAACCCTGGGCGACCGGGGATGCATCTTTTGCAGCGCCGGGGGCAGCGGTGATTTCGCCGTCTCCGGCGCAGACATCCAGGCCCAGCTGGAGGCCGGGCTGGCTCTCTTTGGCGACAAAAAAGTGGGACGGCATTATATCGCCTATTTTCAGTCCTACACCAACACCTACGCGCCGCTGCCCAGACTCCGTTCCCTGTATACGGAGGCCCTGGAACACCCGCTTGTCTGCGGCATCTCCATCGCCACCAGACCGGACTGTCTGCCGGAGCCCGTTCTGGGACTGCTGGCGGAGCTGCGTCGGGCTTATCCCGATAAATTCATATGGTTGGAGCTGGGCCTACAGACTTCGCACGAAAAAACGGCGCGACTGATTCGCCGGGGCTATACGCTGCCCTGTTTTGAAAGAGCCATGGAAGATCTGCGCGGGCTGGATATTCCCGTCATAGTGCATGTGATCCTGGGACTTCCCGGCGAGACCCGGGCGGAAATGCTGGAAACCATAGGCTATCTGAACACCCAGCGCCCCTTTGGCGTCAAGCTGCAGCTGCTCCATGTGCTGGAGGGGACAGATCTGGCAAAACTCTACAGAGAGGGGCGCTTTTCGGTGCTTGACAGGGAAGAATATCTGGAAATCCTGATAAACTGCCTGGAGCGTCTCTCCCCGGATACCGTGGTTCACAGAGTGACCGGGGACGGTCCCAAAAAACTGTTGATTGCCCCCGCCTGGAGCGGAGACAAGCGGGGTGTTCTCAATTCCCTGCACCGCAAAATGCGACTGGAGAATGCCTTCCAGGGAAAATACTACCGTGCAGACGGTTTCACCACATAAATCCGGCAGAAAGACGCGGCGCCCAAGTCCCTGTGTCTCCCTGCCGGTTATTTTATCACTTTTTATGTGCCGCTCTCCGTGCTGCCCTCACCACTGCTGCCCGCCGCCTCCTGCCGGATCCTCTTCATATGCTCCCGGATCTTCCGCTCATAACCGTTGCCGCTGGGAGAATAAAATTCCCTGCCGCTGAGCTCATAGGGCAAGTACTGCTGTTCCACATAGTGGTTGGGGTAATCGTGGGCATACTTGTAGCCCGTGCCATGCCCCAGCTTGGCCGCCCCCTTGTAATGGGCGTCCTGCAAATGGGTGGGGATGGGCAGATTGCCGGAATCCGCCACCTCCTGCGCCGCGGAAAATATGGCCTCGCAGGCGGCGTTGCTCTTTGGGGCGCACGCGATATAGGACGCTGCCTGGGCCAGAATGATCTGGGCCTCCGGCATTCCGACGCGCTCCACAGCCAGGGAGGCGTTCACCGCCACAGACAGCGCCATGGGATCCGCGTTGCCCACATCCTCCGACGCGCAGATCATGATCCTGCGGGCAATAAAAGTCACGCTCTCCCCCGCATACAGCATCCTGGCCAGATAGTATACCGCCGCGTCCGGATCCGAACCCCGCATACTCTTGATAAAAGCGGAGATCGTATCATAGTGGTTATCTCCGCCTTTATCATAGCGCATGACTCTCTTCTGAATACACTCCTGAGCGACCTCCAACGTAATGTGGATCTGTCCGTCTTCGGCTCTGCCGGTAGTCATGACCCCCAGCTCAATGGCGTTCAACGCATGCCGGGCGTCCCCGCCGGAAAGCTCTGCCAGGAAATCCAGCGCCTCCTCGTCGATTACAGCGTTATAGGCTCCCATTCCCCTGTCTTTGTCGTACACCGCCTTGCGCAGCAGCTCTTTTACAGCCTGCGCCGGAATGGGCTTTAGTTCAAAAACGATGGATCTGGAAATCAGCGCCCCGTTGACCTCAAAATACGGATTTTCCGTGGTGGCTCCGATCAGAATCAATGTGCCGTCCTCCACAAAGGGCAGCAGATAGTCCTGCTGCCCCTTATTGAAACGGTGTATCTCATCAATAAACAGGATCGTGCGCTTTCCGTACATGCCCTGAAGTTCTTTGGCCTTAGCCACCACTTCCTCCATGTCCTTCTTGCCTGCCACCGTGGCGTTGATCTGTTTAAATTCCGCGCTGGTGCTGCCCGCGATGACTTTAGCCAGGGTCGTCTTACCCGTTCCCGGAGGGCCGTAAAAGATTACGGAGCTGATCTTGTCCGCCTGAATCGCCCGATACAACAGCTTGTCCTTGCCGATGATATGCTCCTGTCCCACCACCTCGTCCAGCGTTCTGGGACGCATCCTGGCCGCCAGCGGAGATTCCTTCTCCATGCTGGTATTCCTCATATATTCAAATAAATCCATATTCTTACGTCTCTCTTACCTGCCAAGCGTCAATTTCCGATACCATACCAGCGTCTGGATGTAGGCGTCGTACAGAGTGGACATATCGATGTCCTCCAGGATCATCTGGCGGGATACCTCCTGCCAGTTCGCGCTCTCGTACTGGAGAATAAACTGATAGGGTTTACACAGCACGCCCTTTCCCTCCACCAATACATCTCTGATCTGCTTGCTCACATGCACCATGGACAAAGCCTCTTCCATAGGTTTATCCAGTATCACATCCAGCACGGAGAACAACCCCATCAGGAACAGCTCGGACGCCTGACCGGCCATGCCGAACGCGCCTGCCAGATTCTCCGCAAACCTGGCCCGCAGCAGGGACAGGCGGGTGATCTCGTTGGGTTTGTCCGCGCAGAGTTCGCCTACCACGGCTGTGGTGATCCATTTTTTCAGTTCCTTCTGGCCCAGCATCGCGGCGGCATGGCGGATGGAGGTGATCTCCGAATTGATTGCCATGCGGTTTACCATCCTCAGCAGCGATATGGTGAGCGCCGTGTCTCTGCCGATGATATCCGCCGCTTTGGTCAGTTCAAAATTGTTGTTATTAACAATATTCAGCAATTCTATGTAGTTCACTTTTAAAGGCGCGACTTCATGCTCATCCTTATTCAGAGGGATCCGATAGAAATCCCCCTCATAGAGCTGATAGCCCCCGGACTCCTTGAGGGCGGCAAATTCCTCCTGATTATCCACGCCCACAGCGCACAGTTTGATCTGCGGATATAACTTGGTAAAGTATATCTTGGCCTTGGTGATATCGATCTTCTTGTGATTGAGAAATACATAGTCCACCAGTTTTAATATCTCGCGGTAAGCCTCAAACTCCGCCACCTGAAGTTTGCGCATCGCCAGCTTGTAACCCTGCTGCTTTAAACTGGCCAGTCTGTCAATATACATGGGTTCCGGTTTCACGGAAGGATCCAGCAGCAACACCAGGCGCTCATGGGGGGCGTCGCACTGCTCCGAGAGTTCGGAAAAAACAGACATATTGCTCACCGTTACAAATACATCGCTGTCTGAGGAAAGACTTTCAATCCCCATGGACTGAATCACTTCCAGTCCCTCCACTCTGGCGGCTCCGTCAAAGCGTCCCGTTCCCAGCAGACTGGGATTCAGAAAGACATTTTGTTTCTGCACAAACAGGGAATACGCCCCGATGCTCAGATTTTCATCAAAAAGTGGAATGAGTGTTACCAGCATGTTTTTTCCCTCCGTACTTACCAGTTCATAATATTTTTTATATAAGGCGCAAGCGCCTCCGCCGCCGCCAGATGAAAGCGCTCCAGCGGATGATAATTAACCACATAACCTATATTTCCGTCCTGCTCCGGCAGGCGCAGAGTATGCACACGCCCGTCGCCGGTATGCTGCCGGTAGTTCTCGCAGGCCCGCTCCATCCACGGGCAAAGCCTCTGCCCCATGAGCCCCAGCACACAAAACAGCTCCGCCTGGGGATTGCATTGCCGCACATCCCCCAGGAAACGCTCATAAGTTTCCATATACTCCCGCTGTTTTTCCTCCGCGTCCTGGCAGAAACTGTCGTCGTTGGTTCCCAGATTGATCACCACCGCCTCCGGCCGCAGCCTGGAAAAGTCCCACCGCGTCTCCGTGGGGCTGGAACCGTCGGGAAACCGATCCCGACAAAATCCCACGCTGTGGTAATAGTCGGGGATGCACTGCTCCGCCAACCGCCGCGAAGGGTCGTCCGTGTAGCCCGAGATAACGCCGAAACCGCTGGCGGAAAACAAGGTATAGTCCACGTCCAGCAGCCTTGCCGTGTGAAGGGCATAAGCCCTGGTCACATCCTCCGTGGCCGTGGAAAAGCTGTGATCCACCACCTCGTCGTCCACGCCGTAGCCACAGGTGATCGAATCTCCGATGAACTCCACCAGATGCGCTCTGGGGGGCAGGGGAACCACCTCGTCCCCGTCTCCCACGTTCAGCGGCTCCACGCCGATCACCGACATGGCGCTCTCCGACAGCTTGATCAGCTCAATTTCCAGAGTTGCGGGCTCCTCCCCGTCCACGGCGGTCAACCGGCTCCGAGGACTGTCGATCATCTCGTCCAATATCCGGACGCCGTTCGCGTATACCGCCACTCTGGCGTAATTGCCGTCTGGCTCCCCGTGCTCCGTCACATAGCCGCCCCTTATGGGGATCTCCAGATATCTGCCGGTAAAACGAAAGCTTATGCCGCTGCCCGACATGGTCAGCCACAGGGTATCTCCGATCTGATGGCATCTCCCCATCTGTTTCACATGTTCCTGATCTGTCTGAATGTGTTTCAACCCGCGCCCCCTAAATGATGATTAAAAAGATATGTAACGCTTTTACTCATTATAGCACATGTATTTACTTTTTTAAAGATTCTTTTTCAACGGTAGAATATCGCCTAATATCGGCATTCACAAAGTCCCTAAAGCGCTCAAAAGGGCGCTCCCCCCTGTGAAGCGCCCTTTCCCTTATGCCTGATTCTTTTTTCAACCATCTCTCTTTTCAGGAAAGCGTTTCTGCTGCATGAGACTTGAAATATCATGTATATTGGGAATTTTCCGTCCCTTTCTGCCTCCTGTGGGCCTATACAGAAAAAGTGATGTTTTATACCCATGTCCGCCGCATAAAATGAGAATTTTTCCGTCTTTTCTGCCTCCTGCGGGTCTATACAGAAAAATTTACCGCCCGTACCCCTGCTTTTGTTGCAAAACATGGGTACAAAAGAAATATTTTTGTGCATGGGCCCATCCTGGGTTTTGAACAGGCCGATTTCTCTCAGAAAATGGGTACAAAAATGAAAATTTTTTCTATAGGCCCACCAGGCTCCCATAGCTGAATATGTTCCGTCTCAAAATGGATAGGATAATAAGATGATTTATTCTATAGCCCCCTCCGCTGCGCATAACATCTTCCGCCTACAATACACATGTATTGCCTTATTTTCAGCAAAAACACCATTTAAGAAAGGGGATATGCCATCTGCAAATCTACTTGATTTTAGCAGTATCATATACAAAGCCTACTGTTATATCTCAGTTATTATATTGTTCTCTATCCTGTTCAAACAAATCATAAATAAAGCCGTAATCCGGGTCATCAGGGCTAAGCGTTTCCCCCGTCGTGGAAAAGCTGTTTGTCGTCCCGCTCTCATTCCCTCCTGCCGGAATCAGGTTCTCCGGCTTGGCCTGCTCGATCAACTCCTCTGTGCTTAGCGGCATCCCCGCAAAATAACTTACCACATAGTAGTTGTTTCCAACCACATATACAGCGCTGTCCCCTCTGGTATAGTTGGCAGCCAGTATGGATGTCCTGTGCGCCTCCGAATTATTCCAGTTCGTAGAAACTGTGTTCAAAATCGAACATTTCCATTGGCGGAATTTTTATCCTCGTCCCGCTCAAACTTCATCCCAGTCTGTCCCTCGCCTTCTTTTTATCTATCATAACACAAAACACCCGACTTTACACTATTTTTCTGCAATCAATCAAACAATATCTCCTCCACCGTCACAAAGGTATAGCCCTCTTCCAGCAGTTCGTCCACCGCTTGTAGCGCCGCCTTCACGGAACTGTCATAATAGTCGTGCATCAGGATGATATCGTTTTCTCCCGTCTTGCTCACGATCTTCCTGGCGATGCAGTCCGCGTTGCTGGAGCACCAGTCCAGCGGGTCTACCGTCCAGAGTACGGGGAACATGTTCAGTTCGCTCTCAAAGCTCTTGTCCCAGGAACCGTAGGGCGGGCGGACATAGATCACCTCCTGGCCGGTGATCTCCTTCAATATCTCGTTGGTTTTGATCAGTTCTTCCTTGAAAATCTCCCGGTTACCCTTTCTCAGCTGGATATGGCTGTAGGTATGATTGCCGATCAGGTGCCCCTCCTCCTGCATGCGCCGGATGATGTCGGGATGCAGCTGGGCATGTTCCCCGGTGACAAAAAAAGTGGCCTGCACGCCCCGCTCCTTCAGGCCGTCCAGCAGCTGCTCCGTGTACCTGGGGTGCGGGCCATCGTCTGGTGATGTTACGTAAGGAATCAAAAATATTGCCTGCTCCCCTCCCTCTTATTCCTCGCGCCCCTGTAAAAAGCGCTTTTCAGTCGTATTTTACCTTTCCTGCTCCCCAAAGCCATCCCGGTACCGCCACACCGCCTCTATCCGTTTGTCCCCATACACAATGACTTTTTCCACAAGCTCCCGTAAAACATTCTCCAGTCGTTCTCCGGCGCCGCCGCGGCTCTCCAACAGTTCCCATATACGCCACTGCCTCCTCCCCTCCGCAGCCAGCTCCGCCATCTGTCTTTGCACTTCTTCCATACGTCTGCCTACAGCCTCCTCCCGGTTGCTTAGCCCCTCCTTTTCCCGCAGAAAACCCTCCCTGCTTAGCGCGCCGCCGCGAAAGCTCTGGTACAGATTCACCTTTTGGGCCAGAAGACGCTCCCGCTGCTGCTCCAGGGCCGCCTGCTGCCGGTTTAGCCTCGAACGCCGCCGGGCAAAAAACTGTGCGGCAGACCATGCCCCGAACAATCCGCAGTGTACCTCCCAGACATACAGGACAGCAGTTTCCAGCGCCGCCTTTTCCACGCGCAGCGCATTGCAGCCGGTTCCGCTGATATAGTCCCTGCGCCTACAGAGGTAGTAGGGATTTTGGGTTCGGTGCAGTTCCAGACGGTTGCCACAATATCCGCAATAAAAGATCCCCCGCCTGCCTCCCGGGCGGCCCCCGGCGTTCCTGCTCTTTCGGATGCTGTCGTTGGCCCGCTGAAACAATTCCCTGCTGACAATGGCCGGGTGATGCTCCGGCAGCATGATCCACTTCTCCTGCGGCTGCCGTTGCTTATGCCTGTCCCCCGGATTTTCGCGAACCGCTTTCCGGTAGATCATGTCCCCTGCATATACCCGGTTATGCACAATGGCATATATTTTGTTCCGGTTCCAGATGTCCGCCTCAAAATGTCGCCCCAACTGCTCCCCCTTAGCCTGCTTGTACGCAAGGCGAGTGGGAACCTTTTCCGCATTCAGCTCCCAGGCCAGCGTTTTCGCATCCTTTCCTTCCGCCATCTCCCTGAAAATCCGCCGCACTGTGGCGGCGGCATCCCGGTCGATCTCCATATTTCTGCCGTCCGCCGTCTTTTGATAGCCGTACACCGTGCAGCCGGAAAAATAGTCCCCCCGTCTCATACCGGCAAAGATGCCGCTCTTGATCTTTTCGGACAAATCCCTGCTGTACATCTCATAGATAAAATTTTTAAAAGCGATATCCATACCGCCGGTCCGCCCCTGCAAATCCCGGCTGTCAAACCCGTCGTTGATCCCGATAAAGCGAACGCCCAGAAGAGGGAAAATCTGTTCCAGATAATCTCCCACTTCCAGATAATTGCGCCCAAAGCGGGACAGGTCCTTCACCACGACACAGTTTATTTCCCCCTGTCTGCAAAGCGTGAACATTTCCCGCAGCGCCGGTCGGTCAAAATTCATGCCGGAATAACCGTCGTCCACAAATTCCCGTATCACCGCATCCCGAAATTCTTCCCTCCGCTGTAAAAACTGGCGGATACACGCTCTCTGGTTGCTGACGCTGCTGCTCTCTCCCCTCTCCCCCGCCCTGTGCAGATCCATATCCTCCATGGACAGTCGGATATAGACTGCGATGACATATCCTTTCATGGCCGTCCCTCCCCGTTTACCTCCCTGACGCGGGCAAACAATTCTTCTGTGACCAGAGGCTCATGCGTCCCCCGCACCGTCACCCACTGCTCCTTTGGTACGGCGTGCCGTTTCTCCCCCCTGTAAAACGCGGAGCGGGTCTTTCCACGCACCATGCTGCCCAGATACACCTCATCACGCACCATGCTCCGTATGACGTCCCTCTTCCACGGCGCGTCCCTCAGCTTTTCGTTGTCAGCCACGCCTTTTTCATACCGGTAGGCGCTGGGAGACTTTATCTCCTCCTCATTCAGACGCCTCGCGATGGCGCTGTACCCCAGTCCCTGGGCGCGCATCTCAAAGATCCTTCTCACAACCTGGGCCGCCTCCCCGTCCACCTCATATCTTCCCTTTTGGGTCGTCGATTTTCTGTACCCATAGGGGGCAAAGCCGCCGCCGTGACGCCCGGCGTTTTTCTGCAATTCCAGAGAAGCGCCGACCTTTTTGGATATATCTCTGGCGTAGATCTCGTTGATAATATTTTTTAAAGGCATCGCCACGCCGTTTTCGTCCCTGTCGGCGCTTAGGGAGTCAAAACCGTCGTTGACAGCCACAAAGCGCGTATGGAAAAGGGGAAAGACTGTTTCGATGTAACGCCCGCTCTCCAGATAACTCCTGCCCAGGCGGGACAGATCCTTGACCACGACACAGTTTATCTTTCCCGCCTTTATATCCTCCAGCATTTTCCGAAAAGCGGGCCTCTCAAAATTTGTGCCGCTGTAACCGTTGTCTATGTAAACGCTGTCTTTGATACAATTCGATTTTTCCTTTGCACTTTTTGATTTTGCCCTATACATTTTGATTTTGCCTGCACTTTTTGATTTTGCCCCTATACCTTTTGATTTTGCCTATACTTTTTGATTTTGCCTATACTTTTTGATTTTGCCCCGTAGGAAAATCAAATTGTAGAAAATTGTAGAAAGCCCGCGGCATCCCATCAGCCGCAGGCTTCTTTTACGCTTTTATCTCCATCCCGTTCTTGAAAGTGAAGCGGATGTCCTCCCTGCTGTACACCGTGGCATACTCCACAAGGCTGTACCAGTCGTCCTCGTTAAATTCCGTGAGCGGGCCGTCCCGCTTTTCCAGGGCGGAAACAAACCTCCCGATTTTTTCCCGCTTCGCCTGCCGCTCCGTGATGGTCTGGCTGACTTCCGAAAGCCGCTCCTTCGCCCTGTTGAACCGCCCCGCCAGCCCGTCGTATTTCTTCTGGTACTCCGTCTGGTCGAGGGCGATGCGGGCGTTCTCCGCCACGCACTGTTCAATCAGTTCCGCCACCACGTTCATCTCATCCTGCAGCCGCAGGCGTTCCGACTCCAGCTCCTCGGTTCCGAAAAGCGTATCTTTTATGGAATCGTAATCCTCCCGCACCCCATCCTTTTCTGCAAAGATGGCATTAGCCGCTTTCAGGAAAAGCTGTTTGATGGTTTCCTCGTCAAGGTGGGGCGTGCCGCATTTCTCCCCGCCGTCAAATTTGTGGTTGCACTGCCAGATGGTCTTCCGGTACTTGCTGTTGGAATGCCACACCTTGGAGCCATACCAGCCCCCGCAGTCCGCGCATTTTATCCGGCTGGAGAATACGCCCGTGCTGCTCGCCCGGTTCTTCCCGGAATGCCTGGCCGCCATCAGGTGCTGCGTCTCCTCGAACACGGACGGGCTGATTATGGCCTGGTGGTTGTTCTCCACATAATACTGCGGCACCTCGCCCTCGTTCACCTTCTTCTGCTTGGTGAGGAAGTCCACCGTGTACACTTTCTGCAGGAGCGCATCCCCTTTGTATTTTTCATTCGTGAGGATGCTCTTGACCGTGCTGGACGACCATGCCTCCTTGCCGCCGGGCGAAGGGATGCCCTCCGCCGTCAGCAGCTTTGCGATTGCGTGGGGCGAGCGCCCCTGCAGGAAAAGGCCGTAAATCCTGCGGACGGTCTCCGCCTGCTCCTCGTTGATGACAAGGTTCCCGTCCTCGCCCCGGTCATAGCCCAGGAACCGCTTGAACGGCACCGTGACCTTGCCGTCCGCGAAACGCTTCCTCTGCCCCCAGGTGCAGTTCTCCGAAATGCTCCGGCTCTCCTCCTGCGCCAGCGAGGACATGATGGTAAGGAGCAGCTCGCCCTTGCCGTCAAACGTCCAGATGTTCTCTTTCTCGAAGTAGCACTCCACCCTGTTCTCCTTCAGCTTCCGGATGGTCGTGAGGCTGTCCACCGTGTTCCTTGCGAAGCGGGAGACGCTCTTGGTGATGATGAGGTCGATGGCGCCGGAAAGGGCGTCCTCCACCATTTTGTTGAAGCCGTCGCGCTTTTTCGTATTGCAGCCGGTTATCCCTTCGTCTGCGTACACGGACACAAACTCCCAGTCCCCGCGCCCGTTGATGTAGTTCGTGTAATAGTCCACCTGCGCCTCGTAGCTACTCTGCTGTTCCTCATGGTCGGTGGAGACGCGGGCATAAGCGGCCACCCTGCGTTTTTTATAGCTGCCTATCGGCGCCGCCGTGTGCCTGTTCACCGTGGCCGGTATCGTGATCACGCTCTTTGCCATTTCTCCGCCCTCCCTTCTTTGAAATGGAACTCCAGGCTCCCGTCCGGGAATGCCGTGATTTCCCCTATCTGTTTCTCAAACTCTGCCTCGCTGAACTCTTCCAGCCCCATCATGTATGCGGAAACCTGCCTCAGCTTGTAATCGGTGTAATTCGGGTTATGGCACTCCACATTCTTCCTTTTCTTGCCGATGCAGTACCAGTACACCCACTTCCCCGCGCCGTTCACCCGGTGGTATGTATTCCCGCAGGCGGCGCACCGTATCTTCCCCTGGAAGCAGTCCGTGACCGTGGCGATGTGCCTTGGCGGATCCAGGTGCAGGTTCTTCCAGACTTTCGTTTCCCCGCCGGAAAGCCGGAATTCGATGTCCCCATCCGGCAGGACAGCCATCCCCAGGACTGTCTTTTCAAACACAGCCCCGTCAAACTCATCCATCCCAAGCGTCCGCTCCGAAATCCGCTCCAGCTCTTCCTCGCTGAAATTCACGCTTGTGCAGCTCATGCCCGTTTCCTTTTTAGAGCGGCATATCCAGTGTACATAACTTTTCCCCCTTACGGTTCCTTTCTTCCGTGTGAACGGCTGCCCGCAGATGCCGCATTTCATCTTCCCCGTAAAAGGGTAGGTGGGGTTGACAAGCCCCGCCCGCCGCTCCATCTCCGCCTGGACCTTTGCGTAGGTTTCCCGGTCAATGATGGCTTCATGGCAGTCCTCCATGTAATACTGCGGCAGCTCCCCGCAGTTTTTCACCTTCGTTTTTGTGATCGGGTCCGCCATGTAGCATTTCTGCCGCCGGATGTCCCCGGCATAGACCTCGTTGAAGATGAGCTGCCGCACCGAGGCTTCCTGGAAGTCATTGCCAAGCGTGGTGCGGATGCCCGTCCTGTTCATGCTCCCCGCAATCTCCCGCAGGGGAACCCCATCAATGTACATCCGGAACATCCAGCGGACTGCTTCCGCCTCTTCTGGGATGATGACATATTTTTTCTCATTCTCATCATACCGGTATCCGAGGATGTGCTTGTTCGCTGTCCCGATCTCGCCGGACTGGAACCGCCTCCTGACTCCCCACTTCACGTTTTCCGAAATGCTCCGGCTCTCCTCCTGCGCGAAGGATGCCAGAAGCGAGAGCATCAGCTCCCCGTCCTCTGAAAGCGAATTGATGTGTTCCTTCTCGAACCGCACCTCGATGCCGAGGGACTTTAAATGCCTGACTGTCTCCAGAAGGTCGACCGTGTTCCTTGCGAAGCGGCTGATGGATTTTGTCAGGATAATGTCAATCTTTCCATCCTCACAGTCGGCGAGCATCCTTAAGAACTCGCCGCGCCTGGCCGTCCCTGTCCCGGATATCCCGCAGTCTGCGTACACCCCTGCATATTCCCATTCCGGATTGTTCTGGATGAGTGCGCTGTAGTAGCTGACCTGTGCGGAAACGGAATTCATGAGCCGCTCCGTGTCCCTTGAAACGCGGGCATAGGCGGCCACTTTTTTCTGCCCTGCCAGTATGGGGCGGACCGGCTCGATTTTGCTGATCTTCTTCAATGAAACCACTCCTTTCCGCTACCATTCATCACTCCAAACCGCACTTATTGCAAGGGTTTTCCGGCTAATAATGTACCCAAAATTGGCCGGTGTTTCTGCAAAAGTATTGTATCAATTTCCGAATATTCCTCCTCTGTGATGGCGCCTTCTTCGAGCATCGCCCGCGCCACGGCAAGCGACATCCGATAACGCAGCTCCGTGCGGAATTCCTTCTCATTCACCGTCATCACCGCCTTTGAAACGGTTCCTGATATAACATTCATGGGAGCAGTATTTCCGCTTTGAATTGCCGTAGGCCGTGAACGGCTGCCCGCACCCGGCGCAGGTGAAGGAATACACCGCCCTCTGCCTGACCTCCCCCGGATGGCTGTGCCACCACTTCTCACGGCACTCCCTGGAGCAGAACACCCGCCGCTTCACGCCCTCCGTCTGCTGCAGCGGTTTCCCGCATTCCCGGCAGGAGCCTTCCTGTGCCTGCCTATCCTCTGACCCTTCCTGCACCGCCTGCCCTGCCAGGCCGTTCCTCCTACAGAAGCTCCTTACCGTTTCCTTTGGGATTCCCATCTTCCCTGCGATTGCTGTATACCCAGCGCCTGACTCCCGCAGGTGCTTTATCTCTTTTTTCTGTCCTTCCGTCATATAAACACACCTCCTGCCATATGCCGCCGCAGCGGCCGGAACCGGACGGCCGCTGCAGAAATTCCCCTGCCTGTGCGGCCCCTCACTATACGGAGGTTTCCGGGCGGCTTTATACACCCACGAGAGAAAAATTCTTCCTCACATACGCCATGGAAAACGCCCGCCTCCAACATACGGAGATTTCCGGGCGGTTTTGGATACCCAAAAATCAAAAAATGGCCCACGACATTTTATGTGCCGTGGGCTTGTCACTATTCGCGCCGGCCTTTACGCCATGGCGCGCCTCCCGTTTAGCTGCCACGCATCGTGGCTTTTGATCTGCCGGACGGCGGAGGATACCGTGTTGGCGTGGCTATGCTTATGGTAGTAGGCCGTCCCCTTCGTGTGCTTGTGGTAGATGCGGACCGGATACCGGTCATAGGAAAGTTTCTGGACGATCCAGCAGTGTTTTGTGCATCTGGACTGGATTTCAAAGAAGTCATCCGTCTGACGGATGAGCCGGAAGTAAGGGGAAATAAGAAGTGCGCGTTCCTTTGCAGTGAACATCAGCATCCCTCCTTCCGCCGCCCCCTGCGTGGCAGGCGGGCTGTTTCCATAAACTGTTTTTTCATAGGCGTGTGCCTCCTTTTATTTTCTGCCGCCGTTCCCGGCAGCGCCCTTTGGGGTAGTGCCATGTTAAATCAGAACCGGGGGATTATCCACTCATATCTGCGCCATAAGATGCACAAACTTTCCATCTGTTTCCTGTGCAGTTTACACCTACTAAAAAACGGGCCCGCGGCACATGGGAAAATGCCGCGGGCCCTGCTGTCTGTATTTATATCCGGCTGGCGTGATCGAGCGAAATCCATCCGTTTCTCTTTTCCCGGTAGGATTTTAAAAGCCCCCATCTGGATGCGCCTTCGCCGTCCGCCTCCTCCACAATCGTGAAAGTGCCAATCCCTGTATATTTCCCTGTTTTTGGCTTATCCGTGCCAGGACCTTTCCGGATGTTCAGATCGGGAATGGATACCCGTACAAGGTACGGCTGGAATGACGCCGCTTTGGTGTACACCGCCTTCCCCGATTCATCGAACACGGAATGCCCCGGATTCTCATCCGCACACTTCTTGGCGTTCCCCAGCGACTTGAACGCCCCTTTCTGCGAGGATGCGTCCGCCCACGACTTCCGGACGCGGTACCAGGCTTCCACAGGCTTGGATTCCCCGCCTGCCGTTCCGAGGATGCCTTTCAGTATGGAGAGGATCTTCTCCCCGTATCTGGCCCCCGCCGCCCATCCTTTCCCATCTGGATTTTCTTTCTGCCCAAGCCACTCCGCATATTCCGCACTGCCCCTCGTGACGTATTTGAAACGCGGGTCAATACAGGCGTTCTTCAGCGCGTCCGTGGAGGCATAAGCTTTCAAATGCTGCACCTGCGCCCGGATGCCGAGCTGCGGCGTGCCAAAGGAATTCCCCTTCATCCCATTGGAAGTCACGCCCATGCCGCAGAAACTGTTCTGGGAAAGCGTGACCGCAGAGCCGGAAAAAGTGAAGTTCCCCGTCTCAAGGCAGGACTGTGCAAAGGCGATGTCGCCCCTCACACCCTCTGCTCTGCCCTCCGAAAGATACAGCGGAACCATATCAAGGACAGACTGCGCCACGTTCGGATTCTTCGCCTTGAGGTATGCCTTCATCTGTTCCACCGTTGCCGCGGCATTCCCCATGATCTTCGTGTATCCGTCCGTTCCAGAGGGTGCGCCGCCCATTGCCGCCTTGACCGCCCCGCGGAATCCATCCATGGTGTACCCCATGCCAAGCTGTGTCCACAGATGTTCCGGGTCGCCGTGGTTGCTGGCAATGCCCCGGCTGTGGCCTTCCCTGTGGCTGATGATGACGCCGTCCGCCAGCGGGTTCAGACCGTATTTCCTGCAGAGCATGGCGAACAGCTCCACCGCCGCCTCATAGGTGCGTTTTGCCACCGACCGTGCTTCTTCCAGGTTGGAGCAGGTAAAGTTAGAGCCTGCCGTGTATTTGATACACGCAGGCTCGCACATCTCCACCCCGATATGGGTATTGTTCCCGCTCCCTTTGCTCCCGCTTCCGCAGTGCCATCCCCTGTGGTTCCAGGGAAGCGTCTGGTACACCGTCCCATCGTTTCCGTCAATAAATCCGTGGACACAGGAACTGCCGTGTGACGAGCTGTTCCACGAACTGATGAATGCGGACGCCTTCGGCTGCGGGCAGCCCACGGAATGGAGCATCAGCCCCTTGACCGTAATCTTCCGCCCTGCCGTGCAGCAGGGATTTCTCGTCATAATGCTTTCCACAAGTTTCATCCTCACTCGTCCCCCTTCCCGTTTTCCGCCCGGTCATGCAATTGCGTCAGAATGTCCTTCAGCTTTTCCGGGATAGGCAGCCCCAGGCGTCCGGCGTTCTCCAGGAGGCTCACGCCCTCGTTGGAGATATAGAAAAAGATGATCGCCGTCCGCAGCACGGAGCCGCTCCCGATGACCTGCACGTCGAGGATGTTTGCAATCCCCACCAGCAGGAAGATCAGCACCTTCTTCGCAATGCCCCGGAAGCCCACCTCGCTGGACAGCTTTTTATCCGCTGCGGCACACATCACCCCCGTGGCATAGTCCACCACGACAAATACGACAAGCGCGTACAGCAGGCCGTCACAGCCGCCTAAGAACCAGCCGAGCCATCCCCCGATGGCCGTAAAGATGAGTTGGATCGTGTTCCAGAATTCCTTCATGTTGAAACCCTCCTTCAAAAATTTTTTGTATGAAAAAAGCGGGTGTCCGAAATGGGCATCCGCCAGTTTCCAGGAAATATTTATTTGTGTCGTTTACACAAGTACCTGTCTAAATCTTTGTCACATTTATGCCCCTGTTTCCCTTGCTATTTCATGGCTTCAGAGTGATTAATAACACTACCCCGAAGCCCCGCCTGCCCGGAAAGAGGGAGGCGGCAGGGAAAATAAAAATCCACGGAGGACACCTTATGAAGACAAAGAACATCAAAGTCGTATACACCTACCGCCACCACCAGAGCGGCGGCACCCTGCACAGCGGCACCGGCCCATGCACCGCAGTCCCGAAGATACAGATGGAAGGGTGGTGGCTGGAGCAGCTCGGCTTCACCATCGGGGCTCCGCTCATCGTCGAGTATGAGGAAGGCTCCATCCACATCCGCACCCTCACCGCTGAGGAACTGGCGGCAAAGGAACAGCGGGAGGCGCAGACGGAGCTTGAAAAAAGAATCACCGAACTTGAGCAGATGAAGCGCCGCATCGACACCGAAGCCGCCTCCCTCTCCATGGTCGCAGAGCCGGCCGGAAGATACGCCGCATCCACCCCGGAATCCCGGAGCTAAAGAAACGCCGCACGCCGGAATTTCACCGGCATACCCACCACCCTTTTATCATGGCAGGGGATACATCTCCCCTGCCGTAAAGCTGTCCGTCATGCCTCCTCCGTCAGCGTGTAGGTGATCTTCATGGTCTTGTTGGCGTCCTTCACCACCGCCGAGGACAGGTTATTGATGGTGGCGAGGTACGGCGTCAGCAGGTACATATGGCGGTATTCGTTCCCGTAGCTGCCTCCCCACCCCACCAGGAACTGCTTATGCTGGAACAGCGGCGTAGCCAAACAGCCAAGCCGCGCGCTCCCCTGGGTATGGATGACCGCATCCGCCGCCGTGACCTGGAAGTCCCCGCCGATGATGAGGTCGCCCACCAGCGTCAGGTACAGCTCGCAGGTTCCGGACTCGCCCAGCGGCTTCATCTTGGAAGTGAACCCAAACTCGATCAGCGATACGTCCGCTGTATTCGCCACATTGATCTTGTAGATGCCCTTCTTGTCATAAGCGGGGACATACAGGTAACCGTCCCGCATACAGCACCTGCAGCTCCTTTCCGGATAGCTGCTGTCCATGTCCCGCTCCCCCACCGCCATCAGCTTTGCGTTGGAGAGCGTCCATTCCCCTTCCGTCATGGAATAGTCGGCCTTGGAGATCTTCACCCAGAGCATCTTTGCGTTCCCGGAGGAATTGGCCTGGTTGGAGAAGCCGTACCAGTACCCGTCCTGCCCGTCCAGGAACTCCCCGTACTTCGTATAGCTTCCCAGGAACAGGAAGGTTTCTGTCTGTACGGCATGGTCTTCCAGGACCGTGTAGGTGGAATCGTCCAGCTTCTCATTCAGCCCGATGGTGAAGATGGGGATACGCACCTTCCTGATCCGCACGCTGGAATCCGCAAAGGTGACGGAATACAGCAGGTCATTTTCAAAATCCACCTCCGCCGTCTCGAACAGCACCATCTGCTTTGCTTTCCCCAGGTCCCCGATGTCCAGCTTCTTGATCTTGAGGAAGGCGCTGGCATCCCCCACAAGGCTCCCATAGGCGTTCTGCCCGCCCTGGGCGCTGGTCAGCGCCACCGCCGCGATGGTGCCGTTGCCCTGGCTGGGCGTGAACTCCCACACGAATTTATAGCCGTTCTCCAGCGCCTTGCTCTCCGTCTGGTTCAGGCTCCCCCTGGCCGTGTTCGCCGTGGTGTTCACGTTGTTGGAGGCATACGCCACCGGGAGGTTCTCTGACATCTCATAGATATGGGCGGCGTCCTCCTCCAGCGTCTGGGGGAAGAGCAGGATGCCGCCGACCATGTTCGGGCAGATGGGCAGGAGCGTCCCGTTCCAGCTTAAGACATCCGCCAGGTTCTCCTCGGAGTAGAACACGCCCATGGGGTTCATCCCAAGGATGTCGTTCACCGCCTCCGTCACCATGTTCTCCTCCGTGATCCTCTCCACTTCCCCCGTGGCCCCATCCGTCAGTTCCAGTACCATCGTCCCTTTCAGCTTCATCTTACCCCTCTCCTTCCTGCGGCAGCTCCACGGGCTTCCCGAACGCGCCGATGGCCGCCTTCCCGATGCTGTCGGAATAAAATTTCTTCACCAGCTCCATTGTCTCAAATCCCATCTCCCCGGAAAACGCCTTTGCCCGCAGGCCGCCCCCGACCGCAAACGGCTGCACATATTCCTCCACTGTGACCGTGCCGTCCCATGCCGCTCCCGCAGCCATGCCCTGGCCGCTGATGGAGGCGATGCACCCGCCCGTGCTGATCGCCGCCGTGCCTCCCTCCATCCGCAGGTGGACGTTGAAGGTATTCGTGATGTTCGGCACGAGGTTGTCGATAGGGTAATAGAGGGAGAGGATGTGTTTCCCGCTCCCCCAGGTCTCCGCCGGGTAATGGATGAGTATCTCAGAATCGTTGAATTCGTAGGTGACGTGTGCCACCGCTTTCCCGTCCTCTGTCCATGTGACCGGAAGCTCCACGTCTACCGTGACGCTCTCCGTATCCGTGCCAGGCTCCCCACTGCCGTCCCCTGTCTCCCCTCCGCCGGAATCCGTGCCGGTCCCGGTATCTGCCTCCCCTCCTCCCGATGCCGGGAACGGAACCACGATGCTCCCGCTCGCAGTGGCAGACCGGCTCACCTGCCCCGCAGACACATCCACCAGCACCTGCCCGAAAAACTGCACATGGGTCTCCTCCTTTGCCGCAAACTCAATGCTGATAATCTGCACACTGCTCTCCGCCACCGTATAAGCGGAGGCATTGGTAAAGGTGTGTATCCCGATCTTCCCCGCCTCGATCTGATTTAAGAGACCGGAAATATTTTTATCATTCTTGGACTTCGCCTGCGCCAGCCTTGGGTTCTTCCCCACGCATTTCAAAGTGTGTTTGCCGCCGATCTTACAGTTGGAGGAAGTGATGCAGGCGACCTGCGCCCCGTCCGCCTGCCCGCCCGAAAAGGTCAGCACATCCCCAAGATCTAATGCCGGGTTCCCGATGGTGCTGGAATCGAAAGGCACATAATCCACTACAGCCAGGTCATTTAAGATGTTCCTGCAGAGCGTCTCCCTCGTTTCCTCCAGCCCGAACTGTAGGAGCGGGTTCACCGCAAGGTTCATGGTCAGCCCGTCGTCCGGCTCCAGGGCGTAATACTCCGCCGTCTGTGTGCGCAGGTTCGTGGAGCTGACCGCAGTGTACCGGGTGATAAAGTCGGAAAAGCTGCTGCTGAACCGGTGCTTGCTCTTTACCTCCATCACCGGCGACCTGCCATACTTCCGCAGCTCCAGCTTCCCCTCCCGGCTGATGCAGAAAAACCCGCCAAGCACCTGCCCCACGAAATACAGAACGTCACGGTAAGTTTCAATGTCATTCTCCGGGTAGATGGAGAGCAGCTCCGTGCCGTTTGGCATGGCCTCGATCTCCGCCTGCGAATGTGCCAGCTCCACGGCGCAGGCTTTACAGCATAAATCCAAAAAGGCGTAGGCATTGCCCACAGTCTCAAAACCGTTGAAACTTTTCTCAAAGCGGAGCATATAGTCATAGGCTTTCAGCTCCAGGCAGTGCGCCGTCCGGTTCGCCTCGCTGACCTCAAAGATGCCCATCGGTACTTCCTCGAAGCTGCCGTCCGCAAGACGCAGGTGGTAGGAAAGCCGCACCTCCGCCCCTTCCAGCGTGTAGCGGTCGATCTGTGAAAAGAGCGTGATGCCCAGCTCCGCAGCATACACCGTGCCCAGCTCTATCTCCGCATTGCCGCAGCACTGCGCCGTGATGTACCCGCTGCCCTTCACGATATCCTCGTAAACGAACGGGTACACAGCGCCGCCCTTTGTCGTGATCTGCCCCGTCCAGTAATAATTCCGTGTGTTCTCCTGCACCGCCTGCAGGAACGCATCGCTCACCGGGTACATCCGGATGCCACCTCCCCTCTACAGTTCCTTCAGCGTAAACGACACCTTCCACAACCCCTTATAGGATGTGTCTTTCACAAGGCTTGCCTTGTAGCCGCTGATGAACATCTCTGTCCGCTTGATTTCCAGCGTTTCCGTGTCAAAGTAATCCACGGTGAGCTTCTCCTTCTGCTTGAACCCTGTCAGTAGCTTCAGCCATTTGGGGGAAACAGAAAAAGCGGCGGGGATTGACACCACGCCCATCCGTACCACATCCCGCTGCGTGGTCCCGGCCTCCGTCTCTCCGCCGGAATCCGCCTCCACGTCCGCCATCTGCACCTCGTAGGAATCAGGAAGCGGGAGCGGCACCCCGTCCAATGCCAGATACTGTATATATGCCATGCCGCCTTACCTCCCTCCCGACCTTAAGTTCTGCCTTGCCTGCGCGTCCACCACCACTTCGTCCAGCAGCGTCCCGCCCACATACACGGGGATGCAGATGGTCCCGCCGCCCGCCATCTCCTGCAGGCCGGAAAGCATCTCCCTAAGCCCTCCGAGCAGCTCACTTACGGAAGAATCCCCGGAAGAATCCCTGCCGCCCTGCATCCCCTGGACTGCCGCCTGGGGCTGTAGCATTAAGTCGGACGCCACATCTGACACGGCTTTCTTCACCATGCCCCGGCTCTTTTCGATGCCCTTTGCCAGCCCGGACATGAAGTCCGGCATCCAGCTTTCGTAATCCGTCAGCGGCCCTTCATCCGGCACGGAGAAGTGCAGGAAGGATCGTATCTTGTCTGCCACGTCTGACACCGCACTCACCACGTTGCCGATGGCGCTGCGGATGCCGTCCGCAATCCCATTGATGAAGTCCTTCCCCCACTCCAGCGCCTTCCCCGGCAGCGAGGTGATGAAGCTGATGGCGGACTGGAACCCGGACTGCACCACGCTCCCCAGGGAGGACAGCGCGGAACCGATGCCGGACACCATACTTTTGAAAGCGTTGATTGCCGCCTGCTTTAAATTGGACGCGATGGACGACACCAGGTTTTTCAGACCGTTCCATGCGGACGAGGCTGTGTTTTTGATTGCCGTCCAGATATTCGCTATGGTATTTTTCAGCCCGTTAAACAGGATGGAAACGTGGTTTGCAAGCCCCTGTGCCAGCGAGCCGACCACCTGTTTGATGCCGTTCCAGATATTGGATGCCGCATTCTTGATGTTGTTCCAGATGTTTACGGCATCCTCCTTCAGCTTCGTAAAGTTTCCGGTCACCAGGTCGATGAGCAGCAGCACCGGCCCCAGCACAACATTTTTAATCAGCTCCCACGCGCCCGAAGCCGCTGTCTTGATCCCGTTCCAGATGCCCTGCAGCGTCGTGGAAAGGTTCTCCCACAGGGAGCGGATCATATCCACGATCCCGGTCAGCACGGGATTGTTCATCATATTCGTCCATATATTGCTGAAGAAGTCGCCCACGGACTGCCACAGCCCGCTCCACCATGCCGGGATTCCCTGGAAGAACGACACCAGGGAATTCCACGCATTCGGTATGGTTTCTGTAAAGAAGGAACAGATGACTTCCCAGGCGGAAACAAAAAATTCCTTGATCTGCGTCCAGATGGCATTCACCGCATCCCGGAACCATTCACACTTGTTGTACAGCACCACGAGGATGGCGACAACAGCGGCGATTGCCAGGGGAACCCACCCGATGGCCGCCACCACTGCGGAGATCGCCGGGATAACCGTCCCGGACACAAACCCAATCACGCTTGAGATTGCCCCTGCTATCTGCGGAACCACCGTCATAATTGTCCCAATCGCCCCGACCACTTTGCCGATGACGATCAGCACCGGCCCCAAAGCCGCAGCCACCAGCGCGACCGTGACGATGATCTTCTTTGTCCCTTCATCCAGCCCGTTCAGCCAGTCCACAAGCCCCTGAATCCACCCCACGATCTGGCGGATGTACGGCATCAAAATCTCCCCGATGGAGATGGCCAGTTCCTCAAGCTGGCTCTTTAGGATGGTGAGCTGCCCCGCAAGGTTATCCTGCATGGTGGCCGCCATCTTCTCCGCCGTGCCGTCGCAGTTGTTGATGGCGCTGTTCAATTTCTCAATGTCACCCGGTGCAGCGTTCATCACAGCAAGGAAGCCGCTCATGGCGTTCTTTCCCACCAGCGCCTCCGCATTGGCGGCTTTCTCCGACTCGGACATCTGTGCGAATGCCGCGCGGCAGTCTGCCAGGATGTCCCCAAGGCTCCTCATGCTCCCATCTGTATTTGTGGTCTGGATGGTCAGCTCCCCGAAGGCGTCCCCGACAAACTTTACTTCCCCGGTGAGGTTCGTCATCATGGAGCGCATGGCCGTGCCTGCCTGGGAGGACTTGATGCCCGCGTTTGCCATCAGGCCGATGGCTTCCGCAGTGTCCTCCGCCGTAAATCCCAATGCCCCGGCGACAGGAGCACAGTATTTGAATGTTTCCCCCATCATACTGACGTTTGTGTTGGCGTTCGAGCTTGCCGCCGCAAGGATATCCGCGAAATGCCCGGAATCCTCCGCCGACAACCCCAAAGCAGTCAGCGCGTCCGTCACGATATCGGAAGTCGTGGCAAGATCCTCCCCGGATGCGGCGGCAAGGTTCATGATGCCCTCGATGCCGGAGAGCATATCCCCGGTCTTCCACCCCGCCATGGCCATGTAATTCATCGCTTCAGCGGCTTCCGATGCGGAGAACTTTGTCTTGGAGCCCATCTCGCGGGTCTTATCCCGCAGGGCTTCCAGGTCTTTCCCGGTCGCCCCGGAGACCGCCGCCACCTGGCTCATGGCGGAATCAAAGTCGGACGCCACCTTCACGGCAGCCGCGCCAAGCCCGCCCACTGCGGCAGTGACGGGCATCAGCTTCTGCCCCACGCCCTCGATGGCGGAGCCGACGGTCTTTAACTTCTCCCCTGTGGCGGCGATCTTCTGCAATGCCACGGCGGACTGCCCCGCCTGCCGCTCCAGGTCGCGCAGGTTGTTTTCGGTTTCTATGATCTCACGCTGGAGGGCATCGTACTGGCTCTGTGAGATCTCGCCCCTTGCCAGCGCGTCATTCGCCTGCTCCGCCGCCGTTTTCAGCGTCTCCAGCTTTTCCTTCGTTTCCGAAACCGCCTGGCCGAGCAGCCGGTGCTTCTGCGCCATCAGCTCCGTGTTGCCGGGGTCGAGCTTCAGCAGCTTCTCCACGTCCTTAAGCTGTGACTGCGTGTTCCGTATCTCCGTGTTCACGCCTTTTAGCGCCGTCTGGAGCTTCGTGGTGTCGCCGCCAATCTCTACCGTAATCCCTTTTATCCTGTTTGCCGCCACACCAACACCCCCTTAACGGCGCAAAAAAAGCCCGGCTGCCCAGGCGTTATCAAAAAAATCCAAATCTGCGGTTAAAATAAATCGAACTCGTCCTGCCCTGCGATAATGGGGTAGTCCGCGCTGTCATTGCTACTCTCCGCGTACATATCGTTGACCATGCCGATGGTCAGCAAATCTAAATCCCGGATGGAGATGCCGAGCTGCACACACCGCAGCAGGAACAGCGGCGTGGTCATCGGGCGGTCAGTTGCGCGAAGTTTTTTTTAGCCTCCACGTCGGTCTTCACGTTCAGCCCCCACAGCTCGATGAGCTGCGGCAGCACCTGGTAGATGGAGAACGTGCCGAAACCGTCCAGCCATTCCTCCGGCGTGTCCGGGATGGAAGGGTCAGCATGCTTCGCCATGATGAAGGCGATGTTCTCGAACAGCTCCAACGAGAATAAGTCCAGGTTGGAATTCTCCTCATCGCTTTTCCCGATGCTCTTTTCCAGCGCGCTCAGATCCTTATAAATATCCCGGTGGAATTTAATGCGGTAAATGCGCGGCACGGCCGCCGATGCCCGGAACGGCACCTCTTTCCCGTCAATCTCGATCTTCCTCGTCATGCTCATGCCGTTCCCTCCCCGTTACCCTGATCTTCCCCGCCGCCTGTCTCATCCGCAGCCGCGGGCATATACACTGCCTTGTACCAGTCCTTATAGACCGTCTCGTCCGTGGAATCCCCGGTCTTCGCCTTCACCATGCCGTCCGCCAGGGGCGTTGCCTTGATGGTGAGCGTCTCCGTCTGCACCTCCCGGCTCTCCTCGTTGGTCTTGCCCTCAATGCCGGGGCGGGACGCGGAGCAGTTGTAGAGGACGTGGCGGATGTGCCGCTGGTCGCCGTCAAACTCAAAGAGCAGCGCAAAAGCCGCAAGCTCCGCCGAGGCGTTCTCGATCAATACTCCCTTGCTGTCCAGTTCCTCCCTTAAAGCGTCTTTGCGGAAAGACTCCGGGATCATGGCAAGCTCCAGGTCGCCGTCATAGCCCATGTTGTTGTTGATGACATAGTAGGCCGTCCCGTCCGCATAGAAATTTTCCGGCTCGCCGTTGGCGTCCAGCGAGATGGACACCGAGCCGGGCATCGGGACGGGCGTGCCGTAGGACACCGCCCCGTCCTCCGAAATATTGAGCATTGCATAATGCGTGTTCTTAAGGTTGTATTTTACTTTGTTCTTTTTATTCTGCATTCCTCATACCTCCCATCCAAAAATATACAGGACTTCATAGAGCCGCTCGCTACTGATCCATGTTTCCGATTTATTGTAGAAAACCTCGTGTGCGTCCAGCACATCCTCCACCCGTTTCTCCATCTCCGGGTCTTTCTTATCGGTGTAGATCTCCAGATGCACGCTTGCGCCCTTGTGGTACACCTTCCCGTCCGCCGCGAAGTTGTCGCTCCCCGGAATGAGGTAGCAGAGGAACGGCGGCTCCGGCGACTCCCCTTCCGCAAAATGGTCATAGGCGAAGGGCAGCCCCATCTCCGCGATCATACTTACAAGTTTTTCCAAATGCATCACCCCCTCAAAGCCTTTTCGATCTCCTGCTCCAGCGTCCGCCCCGCCCTTTCTTCCGCAGGCGCGATGTGCGCCCTTCCGGAGACGCGCCCGCCGCCCCGCTTCGCATGGCCGAATTCCAGGAGGTGCGAGAGCTGGTAGCGGTTCCTGGAATGCACCACCAGCTCGATGGAGTTGGAAGTCTCTTTTACATTCTTCACTGACCAGCTCTTCGCATAGGCGCCCGTGTCCTTCGGCGCGCCCTCCTGGATATCCTTCTTCACGGAATTCCCCGCTTTTTTTACTGCCTTTTTCAGCTCATCCGCCGCAAGGTCCGCATACTCCGCCAGCCCTTCCATCACTGCGGCCGCGAGCTGGTCAATCCTTACCCTGTCCGGCATCATCACCGCCCCGCTTTCTCACACTTGAATTTCAATGCCCGTTTTTTATTGTTCAGATGGTCTACCTTTAAAATGTCATAAATGCCGCCGTCCCACAGGATACGGAAGCCCGTGGTGTCCACAGCCTTTGCTTTCCTGCAGAAACGCACCGTGAAGCTGATGTCCGGGTGCGCCACGGTCTGTCCCGCCGCCCCGGTTTCCGCAGAGGACTTCCCCTGGGAATCGCTGACGGTGGCATGGCAGGAATAGTAGTCCGTCCACACATTTTCATGGTTCCCGATGGCATCGGACACCATTTCATTTTTCTGGAACATGATCCGCACATTCATCGCCGCCACGTCCATCAGAACGCCTCCTTCCTTGCCCCGAAGAGCAATGCCCGCAGGGTGAGCGTGAGGGCGCGGTGGTCTGCCTCCTCCCGGTGTTCGTAGAGGTAGGCCGCCGCATACAGCACGGAGACTTTTGCGTTCTCCACCGCAGAAAACTCTTCCATCGAATCCATCCGCGCCACATCCATGCAGAGGCGTTCCGATGCCCCGATGATATTCTCGAGCAGGGCATCGTCCTCGTCATAGTCCACACGGAGGTAGTTCTTCATTTCTTCCAGCGTCACCAGCACGCCCGCCACCGCCTTTCCCGAAAATATCATATACTGCCCCGGTTTATGCTACAGCCGGAACCGCACTGTTTCCCGCCATTAAGTTCCGGATGCCGCCTTCTGCGCCAGTACCTTTACCGCTTCCGCGAGGATCAGCTTTCCGTCCACGCGCTGCGAGACGAGGAATCCCACCTGCCCGGCGGCCGCATACAGCTCATTCAGGCGCTTGAAGCTGCGCCCCTGCCTGTCTGCAATCCAGTAATAGGAGAAGTCGCCAAAGGCGATAGTCTTTGCGCCTGCGGCAATGGCCGGCATATAGGCGGAGGTCTTTACCGGGCGGCCAAGGATGGTGTCCGGGGTACCCGCCGTAAGGGAAGGCTGCCATAAATACTGCCCGTTGCTATCCTTCAGCTTGCGGATGGCCTTGATGGTGGAGTCGTTTAACACCCACACGGATTTCTTGCGGTACGGGGATTTCAGCGAATAATATAAATCCATCAGCTCATCCGCCGTCACTGCCGTGGAGGACGCAGCGGTCACGCCCGTTTCCGCGCCGCCCGTGGCCGCTAAAACGCCCAGCGGCTTGCCGGTGCCGTTGCCCGTGAAGAACGCCTCCTCTTCCTTCGCCCCGATCCTGCGGGCAAACTCGCGGGAGAT
>CAJUAH010000019.1 GCA_910584375.1 uncultured Acetatifactor sp. | reverse complement strand
AGCCGGAAGCTCAAGGGATTTTATCTGGTTTGGGATGTGGGAAGTTTGAGTAAATAATTTGTTCATGCTGTATAGCGCAGTACTGTGAATAGCTGTGTTTTATCAAAAGCAAATTGAGTGAAGGGTGGTAGAAATTATGAAGTTGATTATGCAGCCTTCTTTTTCGACCTGCGGTCAGGCGTGTATTGCTATGATTGCGGGAAAGAGCGTTGAGGAAGTGATAAAAGATATGAAGACCGAGCACTCTACAAGTATCGGTCAGCTGATAGAGATACTGGATGTCTATAGGATCAGACATGCGGAGCGGAATAAGAGGATATCCAAGAAGAATCCTGTTCCTTATCCGTACTCTATCCTGACAGTGCATACGGACGCCGGGTATACCCATTGGGTGCTGCTGTATGACAGTAAGTATTATGACCCTGAGTTTGGACTGATTGAAGGGGAGTATACACATGGGAAGATTACATCTTTTCTGGAGATATACGAAAAATAGACGATAGACGGAAAGTTTGGGTGGAGAGTGTGGCGGAGAACGGCTACAGCGCCCGGCTGATCTGTGCGCCCATGGAGGAGGCCAGGCTGGTCTTCCCAAACAGCTATTTTGATGAAGATTACTTTAAGATGCCGGTTCACGACAGCGAGGTCATTCTCTGCAACCGGAAGATATCTACCTATGCGAACGCATTGGCGAAAGCCGGTTTTGTGATCGAGCAGATGGTGGAGCAGAACAGCCGGGAGGTCTGGGAGAAGGAGGCGGAGGCTGACAGCAAATCCTTAAAGGCCAGGATGGTTCCCATTTCTGTCTGTTTTAAGGCCCGGAAACTGTAGGAATTTTATTTGGGTTATATAAGCGAAGGATTGGCCCACAAAGTTGTAAAAGAATAGAAATCGGGATTTGGAAGGATTAGTCAGTCCCGGAGAATCAGAGAGAGGCAAATATGTCAGAATTAACATCAATGATGAATATTGGCAGAGAAATGGAAAGAAAGCTGATATCTGTCGGTATTGAATCTTCCGAAAAACTGATTGAAGTAGGTGCAAAAGACGCGTTTCTTAAGCTGAAACAGAAATATCCGAATGTGTGCCTGGTGCATTTATATACATTGGAGGGAGCCATTCACAGTACAGAATATAACAGACTTTCAGAAGATACAAAGAGGGAGTTGAAAGAATTCAGCAATTTTTTGAAAAAATAGTAGTAAAATAAATGAAAGGAAACTGATAAAATGAACGATCGCATATTCACGATTCAAGATTTTGACATTTATTCAAATTGCCGTTTTGACAGGCTCTATATTCTTTACAGAGAAGGCATTAAAAAGTTCATTTACAGAAGAAGGGTTTCGTAGATAACTTCCAGCTTGTCAAGGAGAAATAGATCATGGTACGATTAGCGATTGTTGGATGCACTGGAAAATTGGGCAGTGCTATTATGAAAAATGCCATACACAGAGATGATGTTGAAATCAGCTATGCCATTGCCAGAAGGGGAAACCAATATGTAGGCCAAACAGTCTCGGCGCTGGTGGGAGGCGAGATTGATTTACCGATTATTGACGACATAGAAACTGCGCGGGATTGCGACGTATTTGTTGATTGCACCAATGCCGAGACTTTTATGAATGACAGTTATTTCAAGTATAAAAGGATGGGTAAGGCGCTGGTTATAGCCACAACGGCGTTTCCTGAGGAGGCTATGGAAAAGATCGGCGAACTGGCGGCTGAAATCTCGGTTTTTATATCGGGAAATTTCAGCGTTGCGCTGCATGATTTTGTTGAGACGCTGAAAACATATGCAAGAAGGATCAGCCTGGATACAGACATTCAGATAATAGAATACCATCACAACCAGAAGAAAGATGCGCCCAGCGGAACCGCACTTATGATAAAGAATGCCCTTATGGACGCCAACTCCAAAATAGACGGAGAAAAAGTGAAGATCTGTAGTATACGGGGCGGAAACATATTTGGAGAACATGAAGTAGTCTTTGCGAACAGCAGGGATGAAGTAGTGACGTTCAAGCATCAGGTATCATCGAGAGAAACATTTGCCGACGGTGCAATCGAAATATCGATATGGACGGTAAAGCAGGCCAATGGTTTTTATAATATGGATGATTTTTGCCTTTCAAAATTAAAATAGAATGTATTAAAAAGGAAATTAAAAGTGGGGGCGATTTACTGAGACAGGAGGAAAAGAGGCTATGGCGTCCAGGATCATACATTTGGCGATAACGGATATTTTGACCGGGAAATATCCGTTTAAAGATATCAACCGGCTGAAGATCGGCGCGACGCTGCCGGATGCGTCAGCGCCGGGACAGTCCACGGAGGGAAGTCATCTGAAGATTCGGATATGCGGCCTGACTAAAAAGACCTATGACCTCACCCGCTACAGGAAAGAGTTCGGAAGAAAGATGAAGGAGGACGATCTGTATCTGGGCTATTATCTTCATCTGGTACAGGATATCCTGTTCCGGTATTTTATGTATGAGATGCATCGCTGGGACTCAAAGACTCCGGGGAATGTGGACAGGCTTCATAATGACTATGCGCTGATCAATACTTATGTGGTCAGAAAATATCAGTTGCGGGATGATATCGTGATCCCGCAGAATTTTGCGGACGAGCCGGTCCACGGACTTTACCCTTTTGGATATGAGAGCTTTTATGAAGATCTGAAGGGAGATTATGAACCCTATCAGGAGGGGAGCCTGTTCTTTTTCACGGAGCAGAAAGCGGATGCATTTATCGGGATGGCCGTGGATTTTTGCCTGAAAGAACTGGATGCGCTCTCCCAGGGAAAAACCGGTCTGGACGAGTATGCGTGGGGATGGAAACCAGCCTGGAATGCCGTTCCTCATAGCCTTTTGCATACCACACTGAATACTCGGGAATTGGGCGGGTACAGGGCCTTTGACAGAGGGCGGTACACCTGTATGGATGCTGTTTGGCGAAGCGACGTGCAGAAATACCCTGATGAGGGGGATTTTGCTTTTTTACAGAAGCATCATATCACCACGGTCATAGATATGCGGGGAGAGGGGGATGCGCTCCGGGCGCCCAGCGGATTTGAAAGTGTAGAGGAGGTTACATATTGCCATGTTCCCATCGACGAGGGGAGCGGCATCCCGGAGAGCCGGGAGGCGGTTCCCGGCAGTTATATGAAGATTGCCATGGCGAAGAATATGCCGCTGGTTTTTAAAAAGATAGCTACGGCTCCCGCTGGAGTGATGGTCAACTGCACGGCGGGGAAAGATCGCACGGGGGTGGTCAGCGCCCTTTTGCTGAAACTGTGCGGCGTCAGCGACGAGGATGTGGTGTACGATTATCTGCTGACCCGGGAGTGCAATCAGAAACGTTTTGAACTGATCCGGCAGAATTATCCGGAAGTGGATATGAACATTATAATACCGGACGAGAGCTATATGAGGGAGTTTTTGAGGCTGTTTAAGGAGCATTTTGAGACGGTGGAGGATTATCTGACGGCTCGGGGCGTGACCCGGGAGGAGACGGCGCTGATTGTGAGGAAAATGCTGGGATGAGAAATAATCCGTGGGAAACCATAAAACTTTCTGACTATGAAAGTCATATGAAACTGCAGTCGGTGATGCAGCTCCAGGCACTGAATGAGATGATGAAGGAGCAGTTGTGGGCCTATCCCGTCCAGAGCGTCATGATTCTGGGCATTGCGGGCGGCAATGGTTTGGAACATGTGAGTCTGGAAAAATACAGAGCGGTTTACGGCGTGGATGTAAATGAGACGTATTTGCGCGAGGTTCGGAAAAGGTATCAGGGACTTGAGGATATTTTACACTGTCTCTGCCTGGATCTGCGGACGGAGAGCGCAGCACTTCCCTCGGCGGAGCTGCTGATCGCCAATCTGCTGGTGGAATATATTGGGTATGACTGTTTTCAGGGGATTGTCACGCGGGTAAGGCCGAAAGTTGTCTCCTGCGGCATTCAGGTGGATACCGGGGAGGCGTTTGTATCGGAGTCCCCTTATCTTCACACCTTTGATGGCCTGGGCGATATCCACAGTCAGATAGATGCTGCGGAACTGACCGGGCATATGTGTGCGGTCGGATATACGCATCTGAGTACAGAGGAGTATCCTCTGCCCAATGGAAAAAAATTGTTACAGATTGATTTTGAGGCGATTGAGGAAAGCTGATATGGCTATTATCAAAAAAAGGTGGAAAACGGCGGCCTCATTGCTTTACTATGTCATCCTGCTGCTGACTGCCGGGTGCGGGACGCCGGAACAGGGAGAAAGCACGTCCGAGCCGCTGACGGACAGAGTGACGGAGCAGGGAAACAGTGTGCGTCCCTCATCGGAGAATGAGGCGACGGAGCAGGAAAACAGCGTGTGTTCGTCACAGGGGGACAAAACGGAGGGAACGCAGGAGACTGTGAAAGGAACGCAGGAAATCGAAACAGTGCAGGGGGCTGATTTGCTGGACAGTTTGCTGTGGGAGAGAGACTCCAGGCCGGTTTTGGAGCAGGTTGCCCGGCAGGAGGAGACATTGGACGCCTATGGACTGCTGCTGGAAAATCTTGCTAAGGAGCGTGAGACAGTGCCCTTTGCGCTACTCTATCTGGACGGAGACGATATCCCGGAACTGGCGGTCATCAACGTTTACAAGGCGGAGATCTATACCTGTGACCGCGGCAAAGCAATTCTGGTGGGAAACTACGGCATAACGCCGGAAGGAACTACCGCTTATCGGGAAAAAGAAGGAATTATTTTCAGCGATTACAGGAGCAGCCGCAGGGTGTTGTGCATACATCAGGTAAACGCGGCGGAGGATACGGTTCTTCTGGAATTTACATCTGGATGGCGCTTTGCCGACGGCGGGGAAGACGATATCTCGATCCCTCTGTATGAAATAGACGGTGTGGAAGTATCTGAGGCGCAGTATGACAAGGCCTTGCAGGAGTGGGAATACAACGCCGCCAATAAGATACTGAGAGAGAATACCTGTATGCTCTTGCAGAAGGATATGGATACGAAAAAGATTTTGCGGGAGCAGTTGCAGACGCTGATTCTGACCCAATATGACACACTGCGGAGAAATGCGCTGATCAAGTCCGGTAGGGGGGAGGACTCCCTGATGTACATGGATTATGACGACTTTGACGGGGATGGCAGGTACGAGGCGTTTATATTCTTTGGGAAAAGCCATGACTTTTTTGGTAACATCGAATATGAAGGCGACTATTGGTTTGCGGGATCCGACAGTTGCGTTTGCCTGTCGGGCAGCGTAAAAGAAAGTTATAGTAAGCTTGACGGACAGATGGCATTTGAAACAGTAGATCATCGGCAAAAATATCTCTATTGTCATACTACCGAATCTTTTACTGCCAACATAAGCCGTGTCTGGACAGTGGAAAACGGGGAACCGGTGCGGGTACATCTGCCACAGACCGGGGAAGTGCTGTACCGTCCCGGGAGCCGGTGGGATTTTGAAGTATGGGTAGACAGCTATAATAATTATTATGAACCGGCGGACGATCTGTGGACAGGGCATACTTGGAGACCTTACTTTTATCATTATGAACGAAAGAGGGGAGAAACCGGAGCCGGGGAGCTTAAGCCGGATATGGGAGAGTATATTTCCCGGGATGAACTGCGGGAACTCTGCGGATTTGACCTGGTCGGGGAAGTGGAGGCAGAGGGGTATGAGGTGACGGAGATCGTCAGGTGGAAACCCAGCGATATTGTGACAGTCAATTATACGATTCCCATGGATGAATATGGAACCATCACTTTTGAAAACATTGTCTGGGACTGTGTGGAAAAGGATTATTGGCGAAAAGAGGAGCGGGGCGTTACCGGCTGGGAAACTGCCGGATATGGCGGCAGTATATAATGGGGAAAGCTGGGAGATAGACTTTCAGCCCGGCTTGACCGCCAGCGGAAAATTTGGGCTGTCTTAAGACAAAAAGGGGTGGAACTAATGAAAATAACAGTCAGCAGAGGACTGCCGGAGGCGGCGAGACAGATCCGGCAGAAAGTCTTTGTGGAGGAACAGGGCTTTTGCGATGAGATCGACGGGACGGACGATCGGGCGGAGCATTTTGTGGTCTGGTGGGCGGAGGATTTGCCGGCGGCCACCTGCAGGGTGTTTTGGGACGAGGGGATAGAGGGATATATGCTGGGGCGATTCGCGGTGCTGCCAAAGTACCGTGGGCAGTCCGTCGGGGCGTTTCTGATGGGGGAAGTGGAGAAACATGTGCGGGAAGAAGGAGGCAAAAGCATAACCTTGCATGCCCAGTGCCCGGTCAGCGGATTTTACCGGAAACTGGGATTTACGGAGTACGGCGAGGTGGAAGATGTGCAGGGCTGCCCCCATGTCTGGATGCGGAAAGAGCTTGTTTCGGCATGACCGTTCTTTGAGAGGTTACGGGTATTTGAAATGGCAGGATTTATACGCAGATGCGGTTCAGTGGTTTTTTTGCTCGGCAGCGTCGTCTCGTTGCTGTTTTCTGCGCAGGGCATTGCTGAGCCGGAAACTGTTTGGGAGCAGGTGGAACAGCAACAGGATGTGCTGAATGCCTATGAGGAATTTTTATTAGAAAAGAAATTATTAACAGGGCAGGAGCTTTTGACAGAACAGGAGCTTTTAGCAGAGCAGGAGCTTTTAGCAGAGCAGGATCTTTTAGCAGAGCAGGAATTTACAGGGAACAGGGAAGATCTTTTCACTCTGCTCTATCTGGATCAGGACGATATTCCGGAACTGGCGGTAATCAGGGATGAGCGGTACGAGTCGTCCCCAGCCGCGCTGGAAATTTATACCTATGACAGCGGCAGGGTATCTCTCGTGGGGATGTATGGGCGTGAGAACAGTATGAATTACTATTTTGATAAAGGCGGCGTGCTAATCAATATATGCTATGACCAGGGAACCGCTTATTATGTGCATCAGGTAACGGAAGGGCAGGATGTTCTTGCCGCCACGTTTGAGGAAAAATCTTCGGCGCAGGGAACGGTGTACTTCATAGACGGCGAGGAAGTGCCGAAAGAACAGTTTGAAGAGCGGCTTTGGAACCAGGCAGACGGTCCCGTTAAATTTCTGGGCGCGGATCGGTGCAGATCCACCTGGGACTTGCAGATCGCGGAAAAGCTACGGGAGGAGTTACAGACGCTTATATTAACCCAATACGACACTCTCAAAAGCAATCTGCTGGTCGAGGCGGGAGTGGAGGAGGACGCCATTCTCTGGATGGATTATGACGATTATGATGACGACCGCGCATATGAGGCTTTTGCGTTCCTCGGGGAAAGCTATGACGATCACGGGGAGACTCGTTACAAGGGCAGCTTTTGGTTTGCGGGGGCGAATCAGTGTATTCGGCTGCCGGAGCAGTTCGGAGATGTCCCCTATCGGAAGATCGACGGTCTGATGGTTCACTGCAGCCAGAGGCATGAGCAAAAGTATCTCTATTACGAGCCTTACCTTGGAGCGGATGTGCATATCACGGGAATCTGGACACTGTATGGGGAGCCGATGGCTGTCAAGCTGCCTCAAAACGGTCAGATAGTCTACAGGTCCGACTATGACTATTACGGTTTTGAACTGTGGGTTGACGGCGATGATCACTATTTTGATCCGGACAGGAAATGCCTCACAGGGCATACCCGGAAACCGTATTTTTACCGTTATAGTGGGGAGTACGCTTTGGAGCCTGACGAGGGGGAAACGCTTTCCTGCGAGGAGCTTGCAGAGCTCTGCGGATTTGACCTTGCGGCCCAGGTGGAGGCGGAGGGCTATAAGGTGACGGATATTATCAGGTGGACTCCTCACAATATTGTGACGGTCAACTACACGGTTCCCTGTGAGGGGGACGGTGCGGTTTCCCATGAAAATATTATCTGGGACTGCTACAGGAAGGATTACTGGAGGAGTGAGGAACGGGGTGTCACTTCCTGGAGAGACGCCGGAGTGGGCGGCAGTTTTCAAAGATTGGCAGAAGAATAAGAATCTATAATGGATTGAAAGTAAAATAAGTAGCTGGACAAATTAGACAGTAAAAAACGAGGAGGCGTGATGAAGGGATTGGCAGGGGAGCCAGAATTTACGGTACATGGCACGGATATTGCAGAAAAAGCAGACGTCGACAGAAAGTTGATCATCCTGCGGGGCAACTCCGGCAGCGGCAAGAGCAGCGCCGCCCGGCAGTTACAGCAAAAGTTTGGACGGGGCACTCTGATCATTCCCCAGGATACGGTGCGCAGGGAAATGCTGCATGCCAGGGACGGTGCGGACACCAAGGCGCTCCCTCTGCTGATCAATCTGTTGGAATACGGGAAAAAGAACTGCGAGGTTCACGATCCTGGAGGGAATATTATACGCCGAATGGTACCGACCGCTGTTTCAGAGAGCGCTGGAGGAATACGACCCGGCAAACATCTACGCGTACTATTATGATCTGCCCTTTGAGGAGACCCTGCGCAGACATGCCACAAAACCCAACCGGTTTGAGTTTGGGGAGGAGGATATGCGCAGGTGGTGGAATGAAAAGGATTATATTGGCATTATACCGGAAGAGATCCTTACGGAGAACATCAGTCTGTCCGAGGCGGTGGAAAGGATCTATCAGACGGTGAGAGGCACATCAGGGCGAGAAATTTAGTTTTCTGTTTGTGAATGGAAAATTCCTGTGCTATAATGAATAAAATGCTCTGCATTTAACGCTATGGCACGGAGCGTGCGCCAAAACGCAAGGCATTATGAGATACCTGTATATCTGGAGGGGTGGAAAATGGTTCTGCTGGTAATCGATACCCAAAAGGGAATAACCGACGGGCGCTTATATGCCTTTGAAAGGTTTAGGGAAAACGTCAAACTGCTGATCGCCGAGGCCCGGGCAAACGGTGTGGAGGTCGTTTATGTCAGGCATGACGACGGCCCGGGCACAGGTTTTTCTCTGGGGGACGAGGAGTTTGAGATATTCGGGGAGTTCGCCCCCGCAGGGGACGAGCGCATCTTTGACAAGACCGTAAACAGCGCTCTTCACAGCTCCACACATCTGGCGGACTATCTGGCGGCTAAGAACGAGCGGCAGCTGATGATCGTGGGACTGCAGACCAACTTCTGTATAGACGCCACGGTCAAGAGCGGTTTCGATCTGGGCTATGAGATATTTGTGCCGGAGTACGCCAACTCCACCTTTGACAGCGATTATATGAAAAGCGATGTGTGTTACCGCTACTACAATGAGTTGATCTGGCCCGGGAGATTCGCCCGGTGTATCACCATGGCGGAGGCGGTAGATAAGATCAGAAGAGGATAGCCTGTTAGTGAAAGCAGAAAGGTGGTGGGATAAAATGAAAAATATATGGCGATACATATTGCTGGGAATTGCGGTAGCTGTTGGCGGGATGTTTGTGTCGGATATCACGGGACATTTTTTCAACGGTATGGACTATGGCAGTGCGAGCGTTCTGGGAATGTGTATGTATATCTGTGTGGTCATTGTGACTTGCACCGGTGTGATTGTTGCAAAACTCAGCAAAAATTCACGTTCTGAAGAAAGTTGTGATAAGCAAAGTGACTGATGACTTCCAGATAGCAAGGCGTTATACGGATTTACCGAAAAGGGTACGGATTCATTGATAACAGTTAGATGGAGGTGTCAAATGGGGATATATCTGAACCCGAGAAACGACGGTTTTAAAGAATCGATCCGCTCGGAGATCTATGTGGACAAGACAGGATTGATCGCCTGTACAAACAGATATCTGGACACGGAGCAAAAATACATCTGCGTCAGCAGGCCCCGGCGTTTTGGAAAATCCATGGCGCTGAAAATGCTGGCTGCCTACTACAGCCTGGAGTGCGACTCCAGAGAGTTGTTTGCGGGGTTGCAGATAGCGGACGATCCGTCTTTTGCGGAATATTTAAACCGGTATGATGTGATCTTTTTGAATATGCAGCAGTTTCTGCTTGGCGCTAAAAACCAGGAGGTGACAGCGTATCTGGAGCAGGAGGTTCTTGAGGAATTGCTGGAAGAATATGGAACCTGTATCAATAAGTCAAATATTAGCCTTGCCGATGCACTCCGAAAGATCTATGCCAAGACGGGAAAAAATTTGTCTTCCTCTTCGACGAGTGGGACTGCATCATGCGGGAGCGGCAGGATTCGGAAGAGCTGCAAAAGCAGTACCTCGATTTTCTGCGCAATCTCTTAAAGGATCAGTCCTATGTGGCGTTGGCCTATATGACGGGGATTCTCCCGGTGAAAAAATACGGACAGCATTCCGCACTCAACATGTTTTGGGAATATTCCATGACAGATCAGGGCGTTTTTGAAAAATATACCGGCTTTACGGAGACGGAAGTAAAAGACCTCTGCCAGCGTTACGGACTGGATTTTGCGGAGGCAGGAAATTGGTATGACGGCTATCAGTTCATGGAGTATCAGCATATCTACAACCCCAAATCCGTTGTGGAGGCCATGCATCGCCGTAATTTTTCCAATTACTGGACGTCCACGGAGACCTACGAGGCGCTGAAAGTTTATATGGATATGGACTACGACGGACTGCGCTCCGCCATCGTCACGATGCTGGGCGGTGAGCGGGTTAAAGAAAAACTCAGAGCTTTCAGAATGACATGCGTACATTTAAGACCAGGGATGACGTGCTGACTCTGCTGATCCATCTGGGGTATCTGGGGTATGACGCCGTGGCAAAAGAGAGCTTTATCCCCAACAAGGAGATCATCGGGGAGTTTGAAAACGCCATGAGCGTAGGCGGCTGGCCGGAAGTCATGCGGGTTCTGAGGGCATCTGAGAAACTGCTGGAAGATACCCTGCGCTGTGACGGGGAGAGTGTGGCTCGGGGCCTGGATCTGGCGCACACGGAAGTGGCCTCGATACTGACCTACAATGACGAGAATTCTCGGTTCTTGCCGGATGTATTTTCTGGCAAGGACTCGGTTGCTGCCATCGGTCTGGCCTACTACAGCGCCCGAAAGGATTACAGGATGATACGGGAAATGCCCACGGGACGGGGCTTTGCAGACGTGGTATTCCTGCCGTTGCCTTTCAGTAACAAGCCCGCCTTAGTCGTAGAACTAAAATACGACAAGTCCGCCGACACAGCGCTGCAACAGATCCGGGACAGACGTTACACCCAGGCGCTGGAGGGCTACTCGGGGGAAATCCTGTTGGTGGGCGTGGGCTACGATAAAGACAACCGGAACAAGCCCCATAGCTGCGTGATCGAGAAAATGGTTTGGCACTGATATAACTGCATTCGGAAAAAGAGAGGAGTGCATTGGCATATGAAATTTCAGGAAAAGGACATTCTCTTGAGCATAGACGGTATGGGTATTGTGTTTTATTCTCCCGAGACGAATAAAAATATTCCTGAAGGCTGTAACTTCTTTCCGGAATCTGGGGCGATCAGCAGACGATATTCGTATATTTAAACAGGCTGGAATCCATGCCGGAATTGGTCTGGCCTGGCGTACCCCAGTTACTGCCGCAGTGAATGGTCGGCACGGTATTCTGGTAGACAGCACAGATTCTTTTATGCGGAAATTCAGTTAGTCAACCGCGAAACGGCATATAATGGCGCGATTCAGAAAGGATAAATTATGAAACAGGGATTTTTAGAGCGTGAGGCAAAACGGGCGAACAGCAAAAACAAAAAGATGATCCTGATTCTGTTATTGGTCGTTGTGTCTCTGTTGGCCTTTATCGCTTTTATGGTCAAAGATGAAATAGACTTGAGCGATTACCAGACGCAAAAGCTTGTGCTTGGCGGAGCCATTCTCATGGGACTGATGCTGGTCTGTGCGGTGCTGATGCTGTTTCTCTCCGGTCGGGCGGCCGCGGACGGCAGCAAAAGTCTGCGTTTTCTCTTTCCAGGCGAAACGAGGGAGGAAGTGGCGGCGATCATTGACCGGGAGGTGGCGGAGGGACAGATTCTGGTGGACGAATACACCGAGGCATTTCCCCAGGGGAAGAAACCCCGGGGAGAACGGGTCATGCTGTTGCCCTCCTATCTGCTGTACTGCAATACTTTGGGACAGGTTCTGGCGGTTCCCCGGGAAAAGATTTACTGGATCTGCGCCCAGGCAGGACACAAGGGGCGCTCCTCTTTTATTGTTCGTCTGCTGATCTTCACGGAGCAGAAGACATTCTATGTGGAGGGCGCCGACGTGGCTCATATGCAGAAGATCGCGGATAAGCTGTATCAGTACATACCCAACGTTTTCAGCGCTTACGATCCCTTTGTGCTGTCCTATGAGCTGGAGGCTTTATTTGACAACAACCGGGCAGCCTTTTTACAGTTTTATGAGAAAGAAAAAGACAATTAATCTTTTTGAAAAGAGGACAGAATGGAAGACAACAGCAGAATCATCAGAACAGAATATTCGGAGGAGATGCAGAAGTCCTTTATCGACTACGCCATGAGCGTCATCATCGCCAGGGCGCTGCCGGACGTGCGGGACGGGCTCAAGCCCGTGCAGCGCAGGACCCTCTACGACATGCACGAGCTGGGCATACGCTACGACAAGCCTTACCGCAAGAGCGCCCGTATCGTCGGCGATACCATGGGTAAATACCACCCCCACGGGGACAGCTCCATCTACGACTCCCTGGTGGTCATGAGCCAGGACTTTAAAAAGGGGATGCCCCTCATCGACGGTCACGGCAACTTCGGCAATATCGAGGGGGACGGCGCCGCCGCCATGCGTTATACCGAGGCCAGGCTCCAGAAGGTCACCCAGGAGGCTTTTCTGGCAGATTTGGACAAGGACGTGGTGGACTTCATGCCCAACTTTGACGAGACGGAGAAGGAACCCACGGTATTGCCGGTGAAGATTCCCAATTTTCTGGTAAACGGTTCCGAGGGCATCGCCGTGGGCATGGCCACCAGCACCCCGCCCCACAATCTGGGGGAGGTCATCGACGCCATGAAAGCCTATATGCTGGACGAGAACATCACCACCCGGGAGCTGATGCGCTACATCAAAGGCCCGGATTTCCCCACCGGCGGCATCGTGACCAACAAGGATGAGCTGCTGGAGATCTACGAGACAGGCACAGGCAAGATCAAGATCCGAGGCAAGGTGGAATACGAAAAATCCAAGGGAGGCAAGACCAACGTGGTCATCACCGAGATCCCCTACCCCATGATCGGCATGAACATCTCCAAGTTCCTGCTGGATGTGGCGGCCCTGTCGGAGAGCAAGAAGACCCAGGACATCGTGGATATCTCCAACCAGTCCTCCAAGGAGGGCATCCGCATTGTCATCGAGCTGCGCAAGGACGCGGATCCGGAGAACTTTGTGAATCTGCTCTACAAAAAGACCCGCCTGGAGGATACCTTCGGCGTCAACATGCTGGCAATCTACAACGGCAGGCCGGAGACCATGGGCTTAAAGGCGGTTCTGAAGGCCGTGGTTGATTTTCAGTATGAAGTGGCCACCCGCAAATACACCAATCTGCTGGCCAAAGAGATGGACCGCAAGGAGGTGCAGGAAGGGCTGATCAAAGCCTGCAATGTGATCGACCTGATCATTGAGATCCTGCGGGGTTCCAAGGATCGGAACATGGCCAGGGACTGCCTGGTAAACGGCAAGGTGGACGGCATCAAGTTCAAGTCCAGGGAGTCCAAGATCATGGCAACTCAGCTCATGTTCTCCGAAAAACAGGCCAACGCCATCCTGGAGATGCGCCTGTACAAGCTGATCGGCCTGGAGATCGAGGCCCTGATCAACGAGCACGAGGAGACCATGGCGAATATCTACCGCTACGAGGATATTCTGGCCCGCCGGGATTCCATGGCCCAGGTCATCATGAACGAGCTGGAGGAGATCAAGCGGGAGTACGGGCGCAAGCGCCGCACTGCCATCGAGAACGCCGAGGAGGCCGTCTACAGGGAAAAAGAGATCGAGGAAATGGAGATCATGTTCCTGATGGACCGTTTCGGCTATGCCAAGACCATCGATATGGCCACCTACGAGCGCAACAAAGACGCTGCGGACGCCGAGAACAGATACATCTTCAAATGTAAAAATACCGGCAGGGTATGCCTGTTCACGGATATCGGCCAATTGCACACCATCAAGGTCATGGATCTGCCCTTCGGCAAATTCCGGGATAAGGGCATTCCCATCGACAACGTGAGCAACTACAGCTCCGATAAAGAGCAGATCGTATTCCTGACCAGCCAGACGGAGTTAAACCTCTGCCAGATGCTGTTTGTCACGGCCCAGTCCATGATGAAGGTGGTGGACGGCGGCGAGTTTGATGTGAGTAAGCGCACCGTGGCGGCTACCAAGCTCCAGGAGGGGGATCGCGTGGTCAGCATCGTCTGTCTCCACGAGCAGAAACAGATCGTGCTGCAGACCAAAGAGGGCTTTTTCCTGCGGTTTGCCATCGAGGAAATCCCGGAAAAGAAAAAGGGCGCAGTGGGCGTGCGAGGCATGAAACTGGGGGATAAGGACAACGTGGAAAGCGTGTATTACATCCAGAACGGCGTGGAGGCGTCCATCCCCTACAAGAGCAGGAACCTGGTGCTGAACGGCCTGAAACTGGGGAAACGGGATTCCAAGGGTGTGAAGGTCAGAGCCTAGTGCAAGAAATGCCGGAAAAGAGGCATTCTTTCAAGCAAAAAACTCACAGGACAGGAGAAAATATATGCGTGTGATAGCGGGAACGGCCAGGAGCCTGCCTTTAAAGGCTCCCCAGGGGCTGGATACCAGGCCCACCACGGACAGGATCAAGGAGACACTGTTCAATATTCTGCAAAATGATATCCCGGGCTGCGTGTTCGTGGATATGTTCAGCGGCAGCGGCGGCATCGGCATCGAGGCTCTCAGCAGGGGGGCGAGAAAAGCATATTTCATAGAAAATGCCCGGGAGCCGCTGGACTGTATAGCCCATAATCTGCGTTTTACCCGTTTTGAAGACCGGGCCGTGGTGCTGAAACAGGACGCGGTGGCGGCCCTGACGGGCATACGGGAGGAAGAGGTCGATCTGTTTTTCCTGGATCCTCCCTACGGGCAGGAGCAGGAGCGGCGGGTGCTGGAGGCCCTGCGGGGGATGCGCTATGTGACGGAGAATACCCTGATCGTGGTGGAGGCGGCCAGGGATACCTCCATGGACTATGTGCATGAACTTGGGTTTTCTATTTCCCGAGAAAAACTCTACAAGACCAACAAACACATTTTTATAAGAAAAGAGGGGGATTCCTTATGAAGAGAGCAGTGTATCCGGGGAGTTTCGATCCCATGACCTTTGGGCATCTGGACATAGTCAAGCGCGCGGCGTCCATGTTTGACGAATTAACGGTAGCAGTTTTAAATAATACGCAAAAGACACCATTGTTTTCTGTGGAAGAACGTGTTAATATATTAGAGGAGGCGACCAGGGAACTGCCCAATGTCAGGATCGACAGTTTCAGCGGCCTGCTGATCGATTACTGTAAAGACAAGGGATTTCAGATAGCGGTCAGAGGATTGCGGGCTATTACGGATTTTGAGTATGAATTGCAGATTGCCCAGGCCAACCGCCAGATGTCCAAGGATGCGCTGGACACGATCTTTTTGACTACCAGCCTGGAATACGCGTACTTGAGTTCTACCAGCGTGAAGGAGTTTGCCAGCTTTAACGGGGATATTACGAAGTGTGTCCCTGATTGGGAAGCGGAACTGATCTACAAAAAATACGGTTATCGCTGACCGGGAAACAACCACAACCGCGCAGGCATGGGGCATGGAGGAGGCGGGTATCCGCCGGTTACACTTTGTGGCAACCGGATAGATATGGAGGATCACATGAGTAGCAGAATCGAACAGTTAATTGATGAAATCGAAGAGTATATCGACAGTTGTAAGTATCAACCGCTCTCCAGCACCAAGATCATCGTCAACAAGGAAGAGATCGACGAACTGCTGCGGGATCTGCGGATGAAAACACCGGATGAAATCAAAAGGTATCAGAAGATCATCAGCAATAAAGAGGCGATCCTGAATGATGCCCGCGCCAAGGCGGAGGCTCTGATTAACGAGGCGACGGTACATACCAACGAACTGATCAATGAACATGAGATCATGCAGCAGGCTTATGCCCAGGCCAACGAGGTGGTGACGATGGCGTCCCAGCAGGCTCAGGATATCCTGGACAACGCCACCATAGAGGCCAACAATGTGCGGGCTGCCGCCATACAGTATATGGACGATATGCTTTCCCATCTGGAAAATATCGTCTCCTCGGCAAGCCAGTCGGCCAGGTCGGGATATGAAAGCCTGATTGGTTCCATGAACCACTACCGGGATATCATCCAGTCAAACAGAAACGAACTGCATCCCGCAGACGACTATGAGGATGTGGTACTTCAGAATGTAGAGGATGGGGATGAAGAGCTTTAGGAGAATACCAAACCGGTTTCAGGGTGAAACCGGTTTTTCTAACTTTATAAGGTTGGCAGCCATTATTCTCGCTATGGGGCTGTTTTGCTGCTCGGAAATGCGGGTATCGGCGGAAACGGATCGCGCCGCCGATCCCGATCCGCGGTTTACTGTCAGTATGCGGAGCGTTGTCAATACGCGGGTTGGTGCAGATACGCGAGTTGGTGCGGACACGCCGGATTTTGCCGCCATGCCGGAATCCGCGCCGTCTCCGTCGCAGAGGTTCTCACGCTTTCGCCAGCAGGGCAGGGATATCGTGGTAGTGATAGACCCCGGCCACGGCGGGGACAACGAGGGTACCAAGGAGAACGGTTTCTGTGAAAAAGAGATGACGCTGACTACGGCTCTGGCGCTGTATGACAGGCTTTCCCAATACGACGGCGTGACGGTCTATCTGACCCGGACCGACGATACAAAATCCAGCCTTGCGCAGCGTGCGGAGTTCGCGAAGTCTGTGGAGGCCGATTTCCTGTTCAGCATTCACTATAACGCGTCGGAGAATCACGAGTTGTTCGGCTCGGAAGTGTGGGTGCCGCTGACCGCGCCGTACAATGCCTATGGCTATCAGTTCGGCTGTACCCTGCTGACACGTTTTCAGGAAAAGGGGCTGTTCATACGCGGCGTCAAGACCCGTATAAACGACAGGGGCACGGATTATTACGGCATCCTGCGGGAGTCGGTGGCCCGGGGAGTGCCCGCGATCCTGATCGAGCATTGCCATGTGGACGAGGTGAGGGATTATCCCTACTGCGACAGCAGCGATAAACAGCAGGAGTTCGGTTATGAGGACGCGGAGGCCATTGCCCGTTTTCTGGGACTGTCCAGCGAGAGCCTGGGAATTGATTACAGCAGCGGGCCCCAGGAGCCTTTTCTGCAGAGCGTATATGCTCTGGATACGGATAAAGTGGTGGCGTCCACTTTGCAGGATACCACGGCTCCGGAGATTTGCGAGATTGAGAAGGTGTCGGAGGATTATGAAGGACTGAAGGCTGTGATCCAGGTGGCGGCAGCGGACTATGACAGCCCGCTGATATATTATGCCTACAGTCTGGACGGGGGACAGACCTACTCTCCCCGTCAGCCCTGGCCAGGCTGTAATACGCTTACCGGCGAATATCAGGACGTATTTCAGTTGACGCTGGATATCCCCGAGGGAACCATTCCCCGCATCTGTATTAAAGCCTATAACCAGTTTGAAATCACAGCGGAAAGCAATGCTCTGGAAGGGTATATGGTCTTTCGTAAGCCCCCGGAGGAAGTGCAGGAAAGCGTGGAGACCATGGGAACCGCCGCCGGGGAGTCAGCCACGCAGCCAGGGGAAAGCCAACAGGCGTCTGCCGGAGGATGGCTGGGCGGCACAGAGGAGCCGGAACCGGAAAACGAGGTAACCGTAGTCACGATACAGAATTTTCTGTTGGTGAGCCTTCTGGCGGCGGCTGCCCTGGTGGCGCTGATAATGGTGATACAGATTTTTTGCTCCATCGGACGGCATAAAAACCGTCACAGAAGAAAGAGATGAGGAAACAGGCATTTCCAGGCCAGATAGTATAGGCAGGTCAATGCGGTCAGCGCCAGTTTATGTACCACATATTCCCCCAGAGGCAGATCGGTCTCATGGATCATGCTGTATGTCTGGGCGATACAGGACAGGCCGCCAAAGGGCAGAAGCAACAGACTGTACAGGGGATGGCTCTGGCCCAGCCGGTGCAGCCCTCCGGTAATCTCCAGCAGGGGAGCGAACAGGCTGTCCGTTTCCGGCAGAAACAGATGGGGGATCAGGTTCAGCAGATTGAACAGAACCATATAGCCGCACAGGCTGAGTATGCTTTGCAGCCCCGACTGTACCGCGTCGTCCAGATGTGTCAGCATCCCTGACCGCACTGAGCCGTCCGATGCCCCCGATTGCTCTACTGCGGTCTGATACGCCGGATGTGCCGCATCCGACTGTGAAGACAGACCATGCCGTGAGATACTTCTTACATATTCAGACAGATCGGCAGACGACTTGATGCCGGGAAAATGTGTGCCCGGACGAACGGTTTGGCGCAGGCTGCCGGGCAGGGGCAGCTCCCGGAACAGGGTTCGGCGAAGGAGTACTCCATAGAAAAGGGGAATCCCGTACATGCCAAGCACATAGGGGAGTACCAGTTTACGTCCCAGCAGAGGCAGCACAAAGCTGCAGAAATAGACAGGACCGATGTTATTGCAAAAGGCCAGCAGGAACCGCGCCTCCTGTCTGTCGATCTTACCGCCCTGATAGAGCTGAGCCGCGACTCTGGCTCCCATAGGGAAACCGCAGAGGAAACCTATGAGAATCCCGTAGTTTACTTCCGGTCTACAGCGCAGCAGAGGCTTTAGAACGGGTTGGAACCATTTTCCCATTTTCTGGGACAGGCCCATGCGGATCATCAGACCGGACAGGATCATGAATGGCAGCAGAGAGGGGATCATCCGGGAGTACCAGAGCAGGAATCCTTCTGCGGCGTAAGCGGCGGCCTGGGTGGCGTGGGTCAGGATCAGGAAGATTAGGAGGATAAAACATAGGGTGTATAGGAGCATGGGATATCTGGCTAGGACCGGGGGCGTGGCGGGCGGGAGGGTTCCCCGGGGGACGCGCTCTCGCTTGGTGCAAGATCGTAGCGGTACGTAAGCGGGCAAAGTACGCCCGCTAAGTACCGACGTCTTGCAACAGTCCCCCGGGGAACCCTCCCGCCCGCCACGCCTCTGGCAAGTCTTTCCTTGCTTAATGTTGGTTTAGTATATGCTTGGATTGGGGATACAAGACCTTTGAAGACCTTTTGTATATACAAATTTCCCTTTGGAGAACTTTCCTTAAGGGAACTACGTATCTACTGAAAATTATCTTTTAATATGCATTGCATGTGACAGACGATTATTTTATAATCAGTAACACAAATTAAAATTTGTAGTCCTGCTCTTGGCGCGGATACGGACATAAATTGAAAGATATGTACCAGATGTGCTATTGAGGTGGTGCAGGGTATATCATTAGATGATGCGTTTTTTGATTCTGGTGGGCATATAGAAAAAAATCTCATTTTTGTACCCACTTTTTGAGGATATCCCCCCTGTTTTGGGGCTTGGATGGGTCTATACACAAAAATCTACTCATTTTACCCCTTGTTTTGCAGTAAAAAGGGGGTATAGACAGTATTTTTTTCTGCATAGACCCACAGTGGGGGTAAAGGTAATGGAAAAGTTTGATAGCCGTGAGTTTATTGGGGAACTGGACAGAGCGATAAATCGGAAATTAAGCGGGGGAAATAGTGAATGGCAACATGGAGCGGTATAAGAAAAAAGTTGGAAATGGAATATCTGGCTGAAAGTCTGCGGGGCCATATTCAGTATTATGCGACATCATATAGCAAGAGTCCTGACCATGAGGGGCGAGCGGCGATAAGATATGATGGAAAAGAAATCATCAAAGGGTGCTATTTCTAGATCAAACGCGCAGTTTTGGAAAATAGAGGGAACTATGACATAAACGAAAACAGATGCAAAAATTGTGGTTGGGTGATGGTGGTATGGTTAGATTGGATAAGCTGCTGGCGGATGCGGGGATGGGGACGCGCAGTCAGGTGAAGGAACTTTTACGCAGGGGGTTCGTTACGGTGGACGGGGCGGTCTGCAAGAAAGGGGAACAGAAGGTGAGCGGGCAGGAGCGGATCTGCTGCCAAGGACAGGCGGTGGAATACGCCCGGTATCGTTATTATATGCTGCATAAACCCCAGGGGGTGGTAACGGCTACCAGGGACGCCAGGGAGAAGACGGTGCTGGATCTGCTAAAAGGCGTGCATACGGCGGATCTGTCGCCGGTGGGACGGCTGGATAAGGATACGGAGGGTTTGCTGCTGTTGACCAATGACGGGGAACTGGCCCACCGTCTTTTATCTCCCAAGTATCATGTGGACAAGTGCTATCTGGCGCGCACGGCGCGGCCTGTGGAGGCGGAGGCCCTGGCGGTGTTGGAGCAGGGGGTGGATATCGGGGATGATAAGCCTACTCTGCCCGCTGTGGCAAAAGTAAACGAACAGGGGGAATTGCTGCTCACGATCCGGGAAGGGCGGTATCATCAGGTGAAACGGATGCTGCGGGCCGTGGACAATGAAGTGCTGTATCTGAAGAGGTTGTCCTTTGGCAGCCTGGTATTGCCGGAGGATTTGGAGGCGGGCGCTTTTCGCGCCCTGACAGAGGAGGAACAGGAGAGACTGCGACATGATATTTCAGGATAAAAAAGCTTTTTTGTTTGATCTGGACGGTACGCTGGTGGATTCCATGTGGATATGGAAGAGTATCGATATCGAATATCTGGGACGCTATGAGATCGAACTGCCGGAGGACTTGCAGTACTGTATCGAGGGTATGAGCTTTTCGGAGACGGCGGTCTATTTTAAGGAGCGTTTTTCCATACCGGATTCGTTGGAGGAGATGAAGGCCGACTGGAACCGGATGGCATGGGAAAAATATACCCGGGAAGTGCCGTTAAAGTCAGGAATCCGGGAATTTCTTGCGCTCCACCGGGACAGGGGCGTGAAGATGGCGGTGGCCACCAGCAATTCCCGGGAACTGGCTGAAGCGGTGCTGGCCACCCATGGTCTGACGGGCTTTTTTGACGCCATTGTAACGGGTTGTGAGGTGGCTCACGGAAAGCCCTGGCCGGATATCTATCTGGAGGCGGCGGCAAGGCTGGGCGTGAACGCCGGGGAGTGTCTGGTGTTTGAGGATGTGGTGGCCGGTATCCAGGCAGGCAAGAGTGCGGGGATGCAGGTGGCCGCCGTGGAAGACGAGTACTCCCTGTACCAGAGCAGGGAAAAAAGAGCGATGGCGGATTATTATATCGACGACTACAATCTGTTGCTGGCGTAAGACGGAAAAGGAGCATAAATGTGGAGTGAGGCATTTTTACCCATATGTAAACAGGATATGGACGACCGGGGGATCGAGCAGTTGGATTTTGTCTATGTGATCGGAGACGCCTATGTGGACCATCCCTCCTTTGGACATGCCATTATCAGCAGGGTGCTGGCAGCCCATGGCTATTCGGTGGGCATCATCTCCCAGCCTGACTGGAAGGACGATGCCAGCATACGTGTTCTGGGACGGCCCAGGCTGGCTTTTCTGGTCTCCGCAGGCAATATGGACAGCTGTGTGAACCATTATTCCGTGTCGAAAAAAAGACGCGATACGGACGCCTATACCCCCGGCGGCGTCATGGGGAAGAGACCCGATCACGCCACGGCAGTCTACGGCAACCTGATCCGCAAAAGCTACCGGGATATTCCCATCATCATCGGCGGGATCGAGGCCAGCCTGCGGCGCATGGCCCATTATGATTACTGGACGGACAGTTTCAAGCGCTCCGTTCTGCTGGACAGCCAGGCGGATCTGATCTCCTACGGAATGGGGGAAAAATCCATTGTGGAGATAGCCGACGCGCTGGACAGCGGCATCGCGGTGAAAGACATCACGTTTATCCCCGGAACGGTATATAAGACAAAGGACATAAGCGCTCTGCCGGATAGCATAGAATTACCTTCCTATGAGGAGATGAAGGCGGACAGGAGCGCCTATGCCCGCAGCTTTGGCATACAGTATCAAAACACGGACTTTATAAACGGAAAGATACTGGCAGAACCTTATCCCCAGGGAACCTATGTGGTGCAGAATCCGCCCCAGCCGCCATTGACCACCCAGGAGATGGACGATGTGTACGCGCTGCCTTACGCCCGCGCCTGTCATCCCTCCTATGAGAAGGCCGGGGGAGTACCGGCGATTGCGGAGGTCAAGTTTTCCCTGATCAGCAACCGGGGGTGTTTCGGCGGATGCAGCTTTTGCGCCCTGACTTTTCATCAGGGCAGGACCGTCCAGACCAGAAGCCATGAATCTATACTGGAGGAGGCCCGGCTGCTGATCCGGGAGCCGGACTTTAAGGGCTATATCCATGATGTGGGCGGTCCCACCGCCAATTTCCGGCATCCTTCCTGTCAAAAGCAGCTGACTCATGGGGTGTGTCAGAACAAACAATGCCTGTATCCCAAGCCCTGCGGAAATCTGACGGTGGATCACAGCGACTATCTGGAACTGCTGCGCAAGATCCGCAGTCTGGACGGTGTGAAAAAGGTCTTTGTACGCTCCGGTATCCGGTTTGATTATCTGATGGCGGACGCGGACGATACTTTTTTCCGGGAATTGGTGGAGCATCATATCAGCGGGCAGCTCAAAGTGGCGCCGGAGCATATTTCCGACCGGGTGCTGCGGCGGATGGGCAAGCCGGAAAATGCGGTATATGAGCGCTTTGTGGCAAAATATAAGCGCTTAAACCGGGAGCTTGGCAAGAATCAGTTTCTGGTGCCCTATCTGATGTCCTCCCATCCGGGTTCCACCTTGAAAGAGGCTGTGGAATTGGCGGAATATCTGCGGGATCTGGGCTATATGCCGGAACAGGTGCAGGATTTTTACCCCACGCCCTCCACCATATCCACGGTCATGTATTACACGGGGCTGGACCCCAGGGATCAAAAGCCTGTATATGTGTGCCGTGACCCCCATGAGAAGGCCATGCAGCGGGCGCTGATCCAATACCGTAATCCCAGGAACTATGAGCTGGTGCATGAAGCCTTGATCCGTGCGGGACGGACGGATCTGATTGGCTATGACAAAAAGTGCCTGATCCGCCCGAAACGTGCGGACGCTCCCCGCCCCGCAGGCCGGACCGTATCTCAGCCCATGGGTAAGGACGCTCCCCGTCCCACAGGCAATTCAGATCATGCACTCAGCCATAAAACAGGGAGAAAAAAGAAAACGATTCGCAATATCCATAAAAAGAAATCCGGTTTAGACTAGAAAAATAATGTAGACTATATGGAGGTATCAATATGTTTTGGATAAGTGAAAATTGGTTGATGGTTCCTCATCTCAAAAGGTCGTCGGACATATGATGGTCGGGGGATGATTTGAAGGATTTACAGAAATCTTATATTGTAATAACAGAAAGGAAACCGTTGCTATGTCAAAAAATATTGTAATTGTCACCGGAGCCTCTTCCGGCATCGGCATGGAGTTTGCCCTACAGATCGATGCCCATCTGCGCAAGACAGACGAAATCTGGCTGATCGCCAGGAACAGGCAGAAACTGAAAACACTGGCGGGGCAGATGCGCAACAATATCCGTGTATTATCCATGGATATCACCGTCCCGGCCCAGATCGACCGTCTCCGAGATATGCTGCGGGAGGAGCGCTGCCATATCAGAATGCTGGTAAACAGCGCCGGGTACGGTATGATCGGAGACGTGGCGGAGTTGAAACTACAGGAACAGACGGGTATGGTGCGGCTCAACTGCGAGGCCCTCACCGCCGTCACCCGCTGCTGTCTGCCCTATATGAGCAGGGGAGCCCGCATCATTCAGATGGCCTCCAGCGCATCCTTTGTGGCCCAGCCGGGATTTGCGGTCTACGCCGCCACCAAGGCTTATGTGAACAGCTTTTCCCTGGCGCTGCGGGAAGAACTTAAGGAGCGGGAAATCTATGTGACCAGCGTATGTCCCGGCCCGGTGGATACGCCGTTCTTTGATATCGCGGAGCGGCACGGCAGCACTCTGTCCGTCAAAAAACTGACGCTGGTGACGCCTGAACGGGTAGTGACCAAGGCATTGCGGGACGCCTGTCAAAAGCGGGCGCGCTCTGTGTGCAGCCTGCCCATACAGGCGTTTGAAGTCATGTGTAAAGTTGTACCTCACACCTTTATCGCGGCGGCAATCAGGAAACTAAAAGGCTGATCCTTTTTACCCGACAGGAAGTGAACCAAAGGAGAAACCACAAAAGAACCGCAAAAGAAACCATTATAAAGAAGAACCCCAAAAAGAGGAACTACAAAGAAAAACCACCGGGAGGAAACACATGCTGGATATAGAGAAATATATACAGGATTTATCGACGCAATTGAGTGACTGTTTTGGTGAAAGACTGTTGTATCTGGGCCTGCAGGGCAGTTATTTAAGGGGCGAGGCCACGGAGAACAGCGATATTGATATCATGGTCATTCTGGAGGATATGTCCGCCGCAGATTTACAGAGCTATCGGGAATGTCTGATCCGGGTGGGCAATTTTGAGCTGTCCTGCGGTTTTATCTGTGGAAGAGAAGAGATGGCGCATTGGAATCCTCTTGAGGTGTGCCAGCTGCTGCATACCACAAAAGATTATCACGGGAAACTGGCGAACTATGTTCCCGCATACACCCTGGAAGACGAAAAAAACTATGTCCGTCTGAGTCTGGGAAATTTGTTCCATGAGCTTTGCCATCGCTATATACACGCAGAGCGGGAGCGCAATATCTCCGCATTTCCATATACCTGTAAATCGGCGTTCTTTATTTTACAGAATATGCATTATATAGACACCGGCGACTTCCAGTCTACGAAACAGGGATTGATGGACGCGCTGACAGACCCGGAGGACAGGCAGGCGCTGGCTCTTGCATTGCGTCAGAAAGATGGCGGCGAGTACGATTTTGACAGCGCTTTTTCCACTCTGTTTCGATGGTGCCAGCATGCGTTGGCCCGCATGGGGAAGTCAAAGAGAAGGAACAGAACAGATGAAAGGATTGGCAAATGAGTAAAAAGAGCGGCATCAAAAGTATTTTCCGTCTGTTTTCAGCGGAGAGTTATAAAGGGAGCAAAGGTTATATCCGCACACAAAAAGTCTATGAAATCCTGCGGACGGCGCTGTACTTCGGCATTTCCCTGAGCCTGTTCGCGGCGGGATACTTTGCCACGGGGAGTAAACTGAATCTGCTGACGGTGGCGGCTGTGCTGGGCTGTCTGCCCGCCAGCAAGAGCGCGGTAAGCATGATCATGTTCCTGCGCTACAAGGGGCTCAGCAGAGAGGCGACTGCTCAGATCGAGCCATGCCAGGGAGAGCTTACCTGTCTGTATGATATGGTATTTACGTCTTATGCCAAAACCTTTGAGGTGGGGCATCTGGCGGTCAAGGGAAATACGGTCTGCGGTTACAGCGAGAAACAGGATTTCCCCGAAAAAGAATTTCAGGCGCATATGGAACCTATTTTAAAGGCGGATAATCACAAAAATGTGTCTATAAAGATTTTCACGGATCTGGAGAAATATAAATCACGGCTTGCTCAGCTACAGGCGCTGGAGACAGAGCAGGACAACACGGAGAGCATTGTCCGCACCTTAAAATCAGTGGTGTTGTGACGCCGTCCACATGGAAGACAGACTACAGGTTAAGGAGGCCAGGGATGGTAATCCTGAAGATCGAAACCAATCAGGCCGGGCAGCGGCTGGATAAATTTCTGGGAAAATATCTGCCCGAAGCGCCAGCCGGATTTTTTTATAAAATGCTCCGCAAAAAGAATATAACGTTGAATGACAAAAAAGCGGAAGGCAGAGAAATCCTGAAACAGAATGACCGGGTGACTTTCTGGCTGGCAGACGAGACGATCCTGAAATTCGGCGGATATGTGCCCGGATCGGATGAACGGATAGAACCTGCCTGTGCCAGTGGCCCGGGGGGACAGATACAGTCCCAGATACAGCCTGTTCGCGCAAGTGGCCAGGACAGGGATGAGATCTATCGGCTGGCATATAAACAACTGCAGGACATCCCCGTGCTTTATGAGGACGATCATGTGCTGATTTTGGACAAGCCTGCCGGAATATTGACCCAACAGGCAAAGCCGGGAGATCTGAGCCTCAACGAATGGATGATCGGTTATCTGCTGGATACCGGAGCCATAAACAGCCAGGAACTGCGGCTGTTCAAACCCTCAGTCTGCAATCGGCTGGACCGCAATACCAGCGGACTGGTACTTTGCGGGAAGTCTCTGCCAGGCAGCCAGGCTTTGAGCGAGTTGATACGCCGCCGGGGGGTGCGCAAATTCTACAGAACAATATGTGTGGGGATACTCAGAGCGGACGCGGACAATGCGGGACTTACGTTACAGGGCTATCTGCAAAAGGATTCGCGGACAAACCGGGTCCGTGTCACCGGACAGGGACCCGGAGACTATATTCACACCGTCTGCCGTCCGTTACGGTACGGTTCTTTATCCACGGATTTGCCTCAAAAACCCCTGTATTTTACAGAACTGGAGGTGGAACTGATCACCGGGAAGACCCATCAGATACGGGCCCATCTGGCATCTGCGGGACACCCGTTGGTGGGTGACTGTAAATATGGCAAGGCACAGGTGAACGGAGTTTTCAAACAGCGCTTTGATCTGCAATGGCAGTTGCTGCAGGCCTGCAGACTGGAATTTCCTGTTCTCGACGGACCATTGACGGCCCTTGGCGGCACAAATGTACAGGCGCCGCTGCCCGCCTGTTTTACGTCGATCCTGGCAGAACTTAAGCCGTTTATACCATATGATAAAGGAGGAGAACACAAATGAAAGGAATTGTATTATTTGCGGATGTACACGGTAATATAACCGGCCTTGAAGCGGTAATGAGAGAGATAAGTAAACTGGAAAATGTTGAACATATTGTGGGATTGGGTGACTATTTCGGCTGGGGCGCAGGAGGAGACGATATCATAGAACTCTGCAACCAAAACCATGTGACTCTGATCCGCGGAGGCCACGAAGAGATATTGAACATAATAAATTCCGGAAAGGATACGGGAAATTACTATCCGGAGATTTACTTTACGCATGACTGGCTGCGCAAAAATCTGAAAAAAGAGTATTATGAATATGTAACCAGCCTTCCCACGGAAATAAGACTGACATTAAACGATAAATATTCTCTGATCGGTTTTCATGCGGCGCTTAACGATATGGAATCCTACACCTGCGGCTCGGACAGATCTCTGGATATTCTGCAGGAAACCTATGGCTCTCTGGAAGAAAACGTGATCGTTTACGGACATTACCACGAACCCCATGTTATTCCGCTGGGAGATAAACTGCTTATAAACTGCGCTTCCGTAGGGCAGAGAAAGACAAACAGCCTGAGTAACTATACCGTCATTGAATATGATGAGGAAAAAATAGCGGTCATACAGAGACAGGTACCCTATGATAAAGGGGAAGAGGATCGTCTGGTCCAGGAGAGAGGTATGATCAGGCGGTTATGAATAACCGGAAAAGAGGCAGTATATGGCAACATGGAATTCCCGGGGGCTGCGCGGCTCCACGCTGGAGGATATGATAAACCGCACCAACGAACGGTATGCGGAAGGAGGACTGGCGCTGATCCAGAAGATTCCCACCCCCATCACGCCCATCAAAATGGACCAACAGACCAGACATATCACGCTGGCTTATTTTGAGCAGAAAAGTACTGTAGATTATATCGGCGCCGTCCAGGGCATTCCGGTATGCTTTGACGCCAAGGAATGTGCCGTGGACACCTTTTCCCTGCAAAATATCCACGAGCATCAGGTACTGTTTATGGAGCGCTTTGAGAGACAGAAAGGCATAGCCTTTTTCCTGATCTTTTATACCCACAGAGATCAGCTCTACTATCTGCCCTTTTCACATATGCGGCGTTTCTGGAATCGAGCCAGGGAGGGCGGCCGCAAAAGCTTTCGCTACGAAGAACTGGACCCCCGTTTTTTCCTGCCCAAAAAACACGGCATACTTGTCCCCTATCTGGATATCCTGCAACTGGATCTGGAGCAGCGGGAGGAACAGGATACTTAAAAACTTGGGGCTTGACAGACCTGCCATATTTATGTATACTACAAGAAGTTATTCTCTTTCACGTGCTACCCAATTAGCACTGTAAAGCGCTAAAGCAAAACCGGACAATTTCTCTAGCAACACCAATATAAAAGGAAAGGCCAAAACTTCTATGAGCAAAAGACTGCTGCACACCCCCGAGGGGGTGCGGGACATTTACGGAAAAGAATACAATGGCAAGTTATACGTGGAGGGCAGGCTCCACGACGTCATCACCGGGTACGGCTACGAGGATATCCAGACGCCCACGTTTGAATATTTTGACGTGTTTTCCCGGGAAATCGGCACCACCCCCTCCAAGGAACTCTATAAGTTCTTTGACAAGGAGGGAAACACGCTGGTACTGCGGCCTGATTTCACACCGTCCATCGCCCGCTGCGCCGCCAAGTACTTTATGGAGGCAAAGGAGCCCATACGGTTCTGCTATCTGGGCAATACCTTTACCAATACCTCCAATCTACAGGGCAAACTCAAGGAAGTCACCCAGATCGGAGCGGAGCTTATAGGGGACGGAAGCGTGCAGGCGGACGCGGAGATGATCAGCCTGGTCATCGAGGCGCTGAAAAACACAGGGCTTGCGCGTTTCCAGATCAGCGTGGGCCAGGTGGAATATTTTAAGGGCATATGCCAGGAGGCCGGGCTGGATACGGAGACGGAGGAACAACTGCGGGAATATATTTCCGGCAAGAACTATTTTGCGGCGGAAGAACTGCTGCAGCAGCGGGAAGTCCCCGAACCCTACCACAGCACATTGCTGAAAGCGGCGGATCTGTTCGGCTCCATCGACTCCCTGAAGGCCGCCAGAGAATCCGTACATAACAGCCGTTCCCTGACCGCGATTAAACGCCTGGAGTCCATATATGAAATATTGAAACTCTACGGAGTGGAAGAGTATGTGTCCTTTGACCTGGGCATGCTCAGCAAATACCACTATTACACAGGGATCATTTTCAAGGCTTTCACCTATGGGGTGGGCGCGCCCATCGTCAAGGGCGGGCGCTACGATACGCTGCTGAAACAGTTCGGAAAGGACGCTCCCGCCATCGGTTTTGCCATGGTGACGGACGATGTGCTGGAGGCGGTGCAATATCAGAAGGTTCCGCTGCCCCAGGGCATGGAAAAGAAGGTGCTGACCTACACGGAGGAGGACTACGCCGAAAAACTCCGGGAGGCCAGGGAGAGCCGCAGACAGGGCATTCCCACGTTGCTGATACGAAAAGGTTAGGGAGAATACAACATATTATGAGTGAAGAGAGATATTTGACATTTGCGCTGGGCAAGGGCCGCCTGGCCAGCAAGACCATGGAGCTGCTGGAGCAGATTGGCATCACCTGCGAGGAGATGAAGGACAAGAGTTCCCGGAAACTGATCTTTGTAAACGAAGAACTGAAACTGCGTTTTTTTCTGGCAAAAGGACCGGATGTCCCCACCTATGTGGAATACGGCGCAGCAGATATCGGCGTGGTGGGACGGGACACCGTACTGGAGGAGAACCGCAATGTATATGAAGTGCTGGATCTGGGGTTCGGAAAATGCCGCATGTGTGTCTGCGGTCCCCAGGAGGCGGAAGAACTGCTCCTGCATCACGAGAGAATCCGTGTGGCCAGCAAATATCCCAACATTGCCAGGGAGTATTTTTACAATAAAAAACATCAGACCGTGGACATCATCAAGCTGAACGGTTCCGTGGAGCTTGGCCCTCTGGTGGAACTGTCGGACGTGATCGTGGATATCGTGGAGACCGGCGGCACGTTGCGGGAAAACGGTCTGGACGTGCTGGAGGAGATCTGCCCCCTGTCGGCCCGGATGATCGTCAATCCGGTGAGTATGCAGATGGAGACGGAGCGTATCAAGGACCTGATCTACAGGATGCGCAGCCATCTATCCTCATCATAAACACTATACAGGATTGCGCATTATTTTCATACCCCTCATTGGGGCAAAACGTTAACCGCAGAACTTGACCATATGAAAAAGGAGAAGACCATGAGAATCGTAGAATTGACGGACAGCACTCGGAAAAACGTGCTGAATGATCTGTTAAAGAGAAGTCCCAACAATTATTCAGGATATGAGGAAAAGGTCAATGAAATCTTAACGGCTGTAAAGACAGAGGGGGACAAAGCCCTGTTTGCGTATACGCTGCAATATGACAAATATGCGCTGACCCCGGAAAACATCCGGGTGACAGCGGAGGAGATCCGGGAGGCTTATGCCCGGATGGACCCGGAGCTGGTGGAAGTGATCAGAAGGTCCGCGGCCAATATCCGGGCCTTTCATGAAAAGCAACTGCGCAATAGCTGGTTTGATGCCAGGGAGGACGGCGTCATACTGGGAATGCGCATCACCCCCATCGGACGGGTGGGAGTGTATGTGCCGGGGGGCAAGGCAGCCTATCCCTCCAGCGTACTGATGAATGTGGTGCCCGCCACGGTGGCAGGAGTAAAAGATATCCTTATGACCACCCCGCCCGGAGCGGACGGCAAGGTCAATCCCGGAACGCTGGTGGCAGCGGATATCGCGGGGGTGAAGACCATCTACAAGGTCGGCGGAGCCCAGGCCATCGCCGCCATGGCCTACGGTACGGAGTCCGTTCCCAAGGTGGATAAGATCACAGGCCCCGGCAATATCTTCGTAGCCCTGGCAAAGAAGGCGGTGTACGGACATGTGAGCATCGATTCCATCGCCGGGCCCAGCGAGATCCTGGTGCTGGCGGACGAAACGGCCAATCCCCGGTATGTGGCGGCGGACCTGTTAAGCCAGGCGGAGCATGACGAGCTGGCCAGCGCCATCCTGATCACCACTTCCAGAGAACTGGCCCAGCGGGTGTCCAAAGAGGTCGACTTGTTTTTGGAACAGTTATCCCGCAGGGAGATCATGGAAAAATCTCTGGACAATTACGGATATATCCTGCTGGCGGATACTATGGACTCCGCCATAGAGGCTGCCAATGACATCGCCTCCGAACATCTGGAGATATTGACCGGGAATCCTTTTGACACGATGACCAGGATTCAAAACGCAGGGGCTATCTTTCTGGGCGAATACAGTTCGGAACCGCTGGGAGACTATTATGCGGGTCCCAACCACATCCTGCCCACCAACGGTACGGCCAAGTTCTTTTCGCCAGTAAATGTAGATGACTTTATTAAGAAAACCAGTATTATCTCTTATTCCCGGGAGGCGTTACAGGCCGTACACCAGGATATAGAGAGATTTGCCGAGAGCGAAGGACTGACCGCTCACGCCAACAGCATCAGAGTCCGCTTTGAGGAGTGAGAGAAAAGAGGAGAAATATGGAGCGTATAAGCAGCGTGAAACGCATGACCAGGGAGACGGAGATCGAAATTACATTGAATCTGGACGGCAGCGGAAAAGCCGAGGTACATACAGGCATCGGTTTTTTGGATCATATGCTGGAGGGCTTTGCCCGGCACGGTTTTTTTGATTTGACATGCCATGTCAGGGGAGACCTGGCCGTGGACGGTCATCATACGGTGGAGGATACCGGGATCGTGTTGGGCCAGGCCATTTCAGAGGCCGTGGGAGACAAGGCGGGAATCTGCCGCTATGGCTATTTCATTTTGCCCATGGATGAATCCCTGGCTCTGTGCGCCGTGGATCTGTGCGGCAGACCCTATCTGCAGTTTGACTGCGAATTTTCAGCCCGGAAAGTGGGAGAACTGGACACGGAATTGGTCAGGGAATTTTTCTATGCCGTCTCCTACAGCGCCGGGATGAATCTGCATCTGCGGATGCTGCAGGGCGGCAATAACCACCATATGATCGAGGCCATGTTCAAAGCGTTTGCCAAATCTCTCGACCAGGCCACCGCCGCTGAACCCAGGCTTAACGGGGTGCTCAGCACTAAAGGAAAATTGTAGCCGGCACGCCGGATTGGGCTGCTGCAGGAAACCGAAACCAAAAGGAGAAACAGAAGGATGGACTGGAATATCGCTCTTTCTTGGGAAGACTTAAAAAAAGACCCGCAGGGTCTGATACCCGTGATCGCCCAGGACGCGGAAAACGGGGACGTGCTGATGATGGCCTACATGAACGAACAGGCATATAACGATACGCTGCGTACCGGCAGAATGCATTATTACAGCCGCAGCCGCAGAGAGCAGTGGCTGAAGGGGGAGACCAGCGGTCATTATCAGTATCTGCGGTCCCTGACGGCGGACTGCGACAGGGACACGCTGCTGGCCCGGATCGACCAGGTGGGAGCCGCCTGTCATACAGGTTCCCGCAGTTGCTTTTTCCAAAAGATCGTGGACAAAAACGTCGAATGACGGTGCTAGGCCGTCCCGCTTTCTCATACAATGAAATAGCAGGTAGCAGGAAGGACGGGAACGGGCTATGAGTGATTTTTCCACGCAGCAGAGACTACAGCTAAAAAGGCAGGTCAGGGAACGGTATCAGCAGGACAGACAGGATCTTGGCCAGCGGGAGCAACTGCTTTACGGCAGAACGCTCAGCTATTTCGACGAGGAACCTTCCCTGGACTATGATAACGGGGACATGGGAGGTAACGCCGGGGGAGGCGGTACGCTGGGACTGCGCATATTGCTGGCGGCCATATTGGTTTGTTTGCTGGCTATGGCCGATCATAGGGGAGACACATTGTTTGGGTTCACTGGCAGTCAGATACTGGAGTATCTCAGATACGATTATATCACTGCCCCGTGACACGGGAGCGGAGAACACGCAGCGGCGCATGGAATCGCAGGATTTGTGCGCCGCTGTTTGGCTTGCTTTTATTGGGCATTTGCCGTATACTGAATAAAAGAACAAGTAACCGGAAAGGAAGGAAGCAGACGGATGACAACGGAAAAACTGGCTTTGTCAGACGATATCCTGATGAAAATAGAAAAACCGGCCAGGTATATCGGCAATGAGGTAAATGCGGTGGTGAAGGACAAGTCCCGGGTGGAGGTGCGCTTTGCCATGTGCTTTCCCGATGTGTACGAGATCGGTATGTCCCATCTGGGCATCCAGATCCTGTATGACATGTTTAACAGTTGGGAGGACGTGTGGTGCGAGCGGGTCTACTCCCCCTGGGTGGATCTGGACGCCATCATGAGACAGCAGAATATCCCCCTGTTTTGCCTGGAATCCCAGGAACCGGTCAAAGAGATGGATTTTCTGGGAATCACGATACAGTATGAGATGTGCTATACCAATATTTTACAGGTTCTGGATCTCTCCGGGATTCCGCTGTCCGCAGTTATGCGGGGGGAGGATTGTCCCATTGTGATCGGGGGAGGCCCCTGCGTGTACAATCCGGAGCCCATCGCCGATTTCTTTGATCTGTTCTATATCGGAGAGGGGGAAACCCGCTATCGGGAGCTGCTGGATCTCTATAAAGCCTGCAAAAAAGAGGGCTGCGGACGGGTGGAATTCCTGCGCCGGGCGGCCAGGCTGCCGGGAATGTATGTACCCCGGTTTTATCATGCGGAGTATAACGAGGACGGCACGATCAAAAGCTTTGAACCCACGGAGGAGGGGATTCCCCGCACTGTGCTGAAAGAGGTGGAGATGCAGGTGTCGGACACCTACTATCCCATGAAACCGGTGGTGCCCTATATAAAAGTCACCCAGGACCGGGTGGTGCTGGAGATCCAGCGGGGCTGTATCAGGGGCTGCCGTTTCTGTCAGGCGGGCCAGTTGTACCGCCCGGTGAGGGAGCGGGACGTGGATCAGCTCAAAAAGTACGCTCTGGAAATGTTGAAAAGCACCGGGCATGAGGAGATATCCTTAAGCTCCTTAAGTTCCAGCGATTACAGTCGCCTGCCGGAGCTGATCGACTTTCTGATTGATAAGTGCAGAGAGAAGAATATCAATATCTCCCTGCCGTCCCTGCGGATCGACGCTTTTTCTCTGGATGTGATGAGCAAGATCCAGGATATACGCAAGTCTTCTCTGACTTTTGCGCCGGAGGCGGGCAGCCAGCGGCTGCGGGATGTTATAAACAAAGGATTGACGCGGGAGGACATTCTGCGCGGCTGCGCTCTGGCCTTCCGGGGCGGCTGGACAAGAGTGAAACTGTATTTTATGCTGGGTCTGCCCACGGAGACAGAGGAGGATATGCGGGGAATCGCCGAGCTGTCCAACGAGATCGCCGCCACATTTTATGAGGAAGTGCCCAAGGCGGCCCGCACAAACGGCAAGGTGCAGATTGTCACCAGCACCTCGTTCTTTGTGCCCAAGCCCTTTACGCCCTTCCAGTGGGCGGCCCAGTGTACCAAAGAGGAATTTATAGAAAAGGCCTATTTTACCCGCAAATGCATCTCCGAGCAGTTGAACCAAAAGAGCATCAAGTACAATTACCACGAGGCGGACACCAGCGTATGGGAAGGGGTACTGGCCCGTGGAGACAGGCGCTTGTCCCAGGTGATCTCAGGCGTCTACAAAAAGGGCTGTTTTTACGATGCATGGAGCGAATATTTCCGCAATGACGCGTGGGAAGAGTCCATGGCGGAGTGCGGTCTGACTACGGAGTTCTATTCCCACAGAGAGAGAGAGCTGGACGAGATATTCCCATGGGATTTTATCGACTGCGGCGTGACGAAGGATTTTTTGAAAAGGGAATGGCTGAAAGCCCGGGAAGGGCAGATCTCGGAGAATTGTAAAGTCAGATGTCAGGGATGCGGCGCTGCCAGATTCGGCGGCGGTATATGCGTTGAACCCAGAGTTGACGATGGGAACTCCTGCGATATGGTTGGTGAGGGTGGCATGGCAGAGACGGGAGAGGATGGTTTATGAAAGTACGTGTAAAGTTTCGCAAGTTTGGGCCAATCCGTTTTATCGGCCACCTGGATGTCATGCGATTTTTTCAGAAATGTATACGCAGGGCAGAGATCGACGTAGCCTACACCACCGGATTCAGCCCCCATCAGATCATGACCTTTGCGGCGCCTCTGGGCGTGGGACTGACCAGCGACGGGGAATATATGGATATCGAATGCAACAGTGTCACCGATTCACGGGATATGATAGAGCGCTTTAACCGCGCCAGTGTGCCAGGAATCGAGATCGTCAGTGTGGTGCTGTTGCCGGACCATGCGGGAAACGCCATGGCCAGCGTGGCGGCGGCCTCCTACACGGTCAGATTTCGGGAGGGCAGAGAACCGACCTTCGACTATATGGGAAAGCTGGATGCATTCTATGCTCTGCCACAGATTTTGATTACCAGGGAGACGAAAAAGAATACGCTGACCGTGGATATCAGACCGGGAATCTATGAGCTGACGGCAGATAGGGAGAGCGGCGCTGTCCATATGACGGTGGACGCCTCCAGCGGCGGTAATATAAAGCCTGGGCAGGTTCTGGAGGCATATGCCGCCTGGCAGGGGGAAAAGCTGGCGGAAAACGCTTATACCGTTCACCGCCGGGACACCTATGTGAATCTGGCAGCGGCGGGAGAACCCATGCGGTTGGCGCCCATGGACGCCGTGGGCAGTCTGATCACCCGGCCTATGGTGGATGAAGAGCGGATCGAGATTGCCAGACAGGCCCGTATCCGCAAGGAGGAGACCATGGCGGAGAACCGGCGAATACGGCAGGAGACCATGGCCGCCGCGGAAACACTGCGGCAGGAATGGATGCGGGGGAAAGAGGATGAGCAGAGCAATCGAGCATAACAGCATCCGGCAGGACAGGGAGACAGAGCGCAGGGAGCGGGAAGTAAACAGATTGCTCATAACGTCCTGCCCGACAGGGGAGATGCCAGGCGGGCAGGATCATGATCCGCCCATGATTGCCGCGCTGCTCAAGCAGTACCGTCTGACAGCCCTGCAGATATTTTCTTCCCGCCGTCAAAGCCGCCTGGGTACGGTTTATCTGGGAAAAGTAAAAAAGATTCTCAAAAATCTAAACGCCTGTTTTGTGGAGATTACCGATCGGGAGCAATGCTTTCTGCACATGGATGAGCTGGAGAAAGCGCCGCCTTTTCTGACAGGGCGGACTTACGACGGCAGGCTTTTGGAGGGGGACGAGCTGCCGGTGCAGCTGGACCGGGAGGCGGTCAAGACAAAACAGGCGGCTGTGACCACCCATATCACTTTGCAGGGAAAATACTTTGTGTTTGCAGTCGGGGCAGTAAGAACGGGAATCTCCAAAAAGCTGGACGCCTCTCTGCGCAGTCAGATAACGGAATTCCTGAGACATGCCGGTATCACGGATATAGACGGACATCCGGTACAGGAGGAGGGCGTACCGCCCTTCGGGTTGGTGGTACGCACCCAGGCCGGACAGGCCATGGAACAGGGAGAAGAGGACAAACTGCTGGGGGAGTATGCAGAACTGAGGCAACGTTTTACGGCTGTTTTTTCCCAGGGGCGGCACCGCACCTGTTACAGTTGTCTGTATGAGGCGGGGACGGCGCTGGAGGAGGCTTTAATCTCGTTTTTACCCGACGAATATCAGGAGATTGTGACGGATATTCCGCAGATATATGAGGAACTTCAGTCGCTTTTCTCGGATAGGATCTTCACAGGCACAAAGCGGCTGCGGCTGTATCAGGATGACGCTCTGTCATTGGATAAGCTCTATGGGCTGGAAGGAAGATTGCAGGAGGCGCTGGGAAAGACGGTATGGCTGCGGTCGGGAGCCAATCTGGTGATCGAGCAGACGGAAAGTCTGACCGCTGTCGACGTAAACACCGGTAAATGCGTAAAGCTTTCAGGAGAGCAGACGCCGGAAGAAACCATGCGGCGGGTCAATCTGGAAGCCGCCGTGGAGGTGGCACGCCAGCTTCGCCTTCGGAACCTCTCAGGCATCATCATTGTGGATTTTATCAATCTTGCAACATTGGCCCAGGAGGAAGAGCTGCTGCAAAAGCTGCGGGAACTGACCAAAGAGGATCCGGTTACGGTGCAGATCGTGGATATGACGCCGCTGGGGCTGGTGGAAATCACCCGCAGGAAAGTGTTTCCTTCCCTCCGGGAACAGATGGGAGCATACAGACGCAGGGACAAAAAAACAGGAGCGGACGGATCCATATGAAATTTATAAAAATTCTGGCAGCGATAACGGTTCTGGCGATGGCTCTGACATGCATAATTGTATGGTATTCCTGTAATACCGTGTCCGAACAGGACAAAGCGACGTCCAAGAGCGGCGTATTGAAGAGTTATGCGCTGCTACAGGACGAAGAAAGCGGCAGATACTATGAAGTATATGAAAATTCGTCCGTCGGCTCCGAGATCATTGCCTTTAGCATGTCACAGGGCCAACTTGGGCGGATACCTTCTATGGACGACGGTTATTATCCGGTAGCCTATTGGAACGGCTCCTGTCAGATCATGGATCTGTCTCAGATCCTGCTCGTGCGTCAGTATCAATATGGCGCAGACCCTTTGCTGTCCCAGGTGAAAGTGTACGACTTTTCAGCCTATAAGGGACATGCAAAAGGCATGCACAGGGGAACTGTCGCCTTGCTGATATTTTTGTGGATCGCTGAACTGACGGTGGGGGGAATCCTTATCCTGCTATATCTGATCGGGGTATTCATATTCAACCACAACAGAAAAAAGAGCGCTGGCCCAGGAGGCCCCGGTTACGGTACAGATCGTGGATATGACGCCGCTGGGGTCTGTGGAGATCACCCGAAGGAAATACTTTCCAGGGAAACGCTCTCCTTCCTTTCGGGAACAGATGAGAGCAAATAAACATATAGGCGAAAGAACAGGAGCGGACGAATCAATATGAAACTTTTAAAAATGGAAAAAGTGGGGGACGGCAGATTTCTCAAAAATTATGAGCTTACCTATCTGAACAAGGCGGGCAGAGAAAAAAAGTATGAGATGGTCAGCCGCCGAGAACTCTCTTCCCCCGAAGATCTGGGACAGACGCCCAGCGGCGTATCTATCGTGGCGATCTGTCAGGGCAAAATGCTGTTGCTGCACGAATTTCGCATGGGCGTAAACCGCTATGTATATAATCTGTGCGCGGGTATGCTGGAGGAGGGAGAGTCCGTGGAAGACTGCATTCAGCGGGAACTCTATGAGGAAACGGGACTTTCCGTCAAGAAGATACGGGACATCCTGCCCGCGTCCTTCGCGGCGGTGGCTTTTTCCGACGTGACCACCTATATCGCCGTTGTGGAGGCGGAGGGAGAGATGCAGGATCACACTTCGGAGAATGAACAGATCGACTCCCGGTTTTATACCCGGGAGGAAGTGCGGGAACTGATACAGACAGAACAGTTCAGCTCCAGGGCTCAGTTAGCGGCCTACTTTTTCACGCAGGGGGCCTTGACATATGAAAAATAGTAAACCGATATTCAACGTGTGCCTGAAAGTGATTCTGCCCATCCTCATCGTTTTGACGGCCCTGATCATGGCTTTGACGTACCGGATGGTATGGAAATCCTGCAATACCGTATCCGCGGCGGACAAAGAGACATCCGAGAGCGGCGAACTGATGGCTGTGGCGACGCTGCAGGCGAAAGAGGACGGAAAATACTATGAATTATATGAGATCGACGACCGTTCAGAGATCATTGCTTTCTGCGTGACGCAGGAGCAGCAGGGGCAGATTCCTTATATGCTGGGAAGTTACTATCCAGTGGCTTATTGGAGTGGACAATACCAGGTGATGGACCTGTCCCATGGGTATGAGCCCGTAGACAGTCCGCTTGGCAGACACGGCAACCATTACCAATACTGGCAGGGCCAGGATCCCGGGTTGTCCCAGGTAAAGGTATACGATTTTTCCGCTTACAGGGGACATACGCAGTCCATGGGAAGAGGGCCGGGCCTTGGGTTGATTATTTTATGGCTGTCGGAGCTGATGGTGGGAGGGTTCCTCATTCTGATGAATCTGATCGGCGGATTCATTATCCTGGGTATAAATATCAGCAGAAAAAAGAATAAGTAATATAAATATCATACCAAAATTTTCCTAAAATATTTTATGAAAGATATAGACAAAAATCAAAATTAGTACTATAATTCTTTTAATTGCTGGTATTCTGGCGATTGCAAAATATATAAAAAGAGGAGAGGTAAGGATTATTATGAAGATCAGTAAAAAATTAGTGGCATGCATTGCGGCTCTGATGATGGTTTGTATGATGCTCACCGCTTGCGGAACTCCGGTAAGTTCTGTGGTGACGGCGGAGGACGGCCATGCGGAGGGAGAGATCGGCACCACCTTCAGAACGGTGTTCTTTGAGTACAGTGTTGATTCCGTGGCATATCCCTCTGAATATGAGGGCTACGTTCCCGGAGACGGATACCAGTTGCTGGATGTAGTGGTCAGTATCAAGAATACTTTTGGCGAAGCTCTTCCCATGTTCAACAGTGATTTCCAGATTCAGTGGCATGATCTGGGCAACGGTCCGGACGACTATGACTACGGAGTAGTGATGGACGGTTCCAGCACAGTGATGCCTGATGAGTATACTCTGGCAAAGGGTGACAAATGTACCTATCACATCATCTTTGAAGTACCTGCCGATGCCAAAGAATTCTCTGTGTCCTTCCTGGAGCTTTTCGATAACGACTCCGAAGGGGATTTATTCTTCACATATTTTAACAAGTAAAAACAGAGAAGAAAAAGCAATATTACGGAGGGATGTGGCTGGCCTTTGCCGATCGCATCCCTCCGTTGTGCATTTTCTCTATTGTGGAACCTTCGATACTGATGTATAATTGTATAAATGTGTCGCGCGGCCTTGGCAGCGCTGCCAAGAATGAAAAGATCATGGAGGAAGAATAAATGTATATTACCTGTTTAGATCTGGAGGGAGTGCTGGTGCCGGAAATATGGATTGCTTTTGCCCAGGCCAGCGGAATACCCGAACTGAAAAGAACTACCCGGGACGAACCGGACTATGAAAAACTGATGAGATGGCGGCTGGCCATCCTGAAAGAGCATAAGCTGGGACTGAAAGAAATCCAGGAGACCATCGCAAAGATCGATCCCATCCCCGGCGCAAAAGAATTTTTGGACGAGCTGCGTTCCATAACCCAGGTGATCATTATCAGCGACACCTTCACACAGTTTGCCAGTCCGCTCATGCAAAAGCTGGGATGGCCCACCATATTCTGCAATTCTCTGGAAGTGGCGGAAAGCGGAGAGATTACCGGCTTTAAGATGCGGATTGCCGAGTCCAAGCTGGCTACGGTTAAAGCGTTACAGTCTATCGGATATGAGACGATAGCCAGCGGCGACAGTTATAATGACCTGGGAATGATAAAGGCGAGCAAGGCAGGATTTTTGTTTAAAAGCACGGACAGGATCAAAGCGGACAATCCCCATCTGCCTGCATACGAAACCTATGAGGAACTGATGGCTGCGATCAAACAGGCCATGGCGGACTGAAGACTTTCATTGTAAGTTACGAGGTGATAAATATATGAGCATAAACCCGATGGCATTATTGGGACTCAAAGGGGATTTTGATAAGTTTAAGGACAATCATCCAAAATTCCTCCAGTTTGCAAAAGCTTTTACAAGGGCCGGTATACAGGAAGGCACCATTATGGAGTGCAAAGTGATCACTGCGGACGGCCAGGAACTGCAGACCAATATCCAGATCACTGCGGATGATCTGGAATTGTTTGAAAAACTGAAAAATCTGCGACAGGATATGTAAAAGAGTTCTGAAAAAGAGAAGTAAGACTTCCACATCTAACTATGCGCAAAAGACAAGTTTAACGAATAGTTGCCGTCAAATGTCTGTTATTTTGATTTCCGGCGTTTTTCATGCTATCCTAAAAAAAATTAAGGAGAAAACTTTTATATGCCAATGAAACCAAGGGAATTGGAAAAGCTAATCCTTGCGGATGGCTGGACATTTAAGAACCAGGAGGGCTCACATAAAAATTATGTACACCCCACAAAAATCGGCAAGGTTACAATCCCATTCCACAATAAAGATCTTACAAAAGGTACAGAAAACAGTATTAAAAAACAGGCAGGAATAAAATGATCATCATGTCCCATTTTAGACAGGAGGTGTACTTAATATGTTATCCATCTACCCAGCTTGTTTCTTCAAAGAAGAAAATGGCTATTCCGTAATTTTTCCCGATTTGGAGAATTTGGCCACCTGTGGTGAAACAATAGACGAGGCTATGGCTATGGCAATAGATTGTCTGGCCGGACGACTTCACTGGCTCAAACAAGATGGCATCCCTTTTCCTGATCCTTCGCCAATCAATGCCATTGATCTGCCATTGATTTCAAAAGAACTGGAAATTGTAGAAAATTCAGAAGAATCCTTTGTAAATTTAGTTTCCGTAGATGTTGAGGTTTATGCGAAAGAACATTTCAAATCTGTAAAAAAGACGCTAACCATTCCGGCATGGCTTAACACTGCTGCTTCAGAAATGAACATCAACTTTTCACAGGTATTACAAGAGGCATTACTCGCTAAAGTACAGACTCGATAATATTATGTGTGCGACACTTCGTGAAATGTCAATTTCACGAAGTGTCGCGCTTTATATGCCAAGGTTGTCAGAGTCCAATATGATGGTAAAGGGACCGTCGTTTAGCAGAGATACTTTCATGTCGGCCCCGAAACTGCCGTGCTGAACTTTTTCCGGTGCGTCAGGGAACTGGCGGCGGCATTGCTCTATGATATATTGATACAGATTTTCAGCCATATCCGGAGCGCCCGCATTGATAAAGGAGGGGCGGTTTCCCTTGCGACAATCGGCATAGAGAGTAAACTGCGATACTAGGAGCAGACTGCCGTCCACATCATGCAGGGACAGATTGGTTTTGCCGTTTTGGTCCTCAAATATCCTCAGTCCCAATAGCTTTTTAAGCATCTTATCGGCTATGGCCTGTGTGTCCTCATGGTTTACGCCGATCAAGACCAGAAAACCTTTTTCTATGCTACCTACTAGATGCTGATCTATCGTTACGCTGGCCTGTGTCACTCTCTGTATAACAAATCGCATAACTCTTTTGCTACTCCTCTCCCGCCTCATATGCTATATTTGTATCCTTTTTCGCCGCCGTGTCGCGTATATTCTCCGCCAAATCATCCCGCGCGATCGCATCGGCATCGTCCCAGCGCACGGGCACTCTTCTCTTCCATTCCGCTCCATTGCTGATAAAACGCATACCGGAAATCAGCGGTTCTTTGCTGTATTCGTCATGTTCCTCAATATCGTTCTTTTTGCGCTCTTTCTTTTCAAGATTTTTTGTCTTGATAAGCCTACAGCGTTCCAGATTGTCTATACTGTGGATCCCCGCCTCGTCCACACATTCTATATTTTCATAGACACTGCTCTTTATCGGCATCTTATTTTTTACCAGAGCCGAGTTGACATATGATCTCACTGCCGCATAGATGATCGCAAAGATCGGGACTCCCACGATCATGCCCAGTACATTGAAGAGACCGCCGAACAAAGTAATGGCAAATATCACCCAGAAACCGGACAGACCAGTGGAATCTCCCAGAATCTTGGGGCCGATCAGATTACCGTCCACCTGCTGAAGGACCAGGATAAAAATCACAAAATATACACAGTTGAGCGGATGCATGGGATCTACTACCAGGATCAGCACCGCGCTGGGAACAGCGCCTAAAAAGGGGCCGAAAAAGGGGATAATGTTGGTCACTCCGATGATGACGCTGATCAGCGCCGCATAAGGCGTTTGCAGCAGCGTGGTTCCGATCAGACACAGCATCCCGATGATCAGCGAATCCAGGATCTTGCCGCTGATAAAACCGATAAAGGTATTGTGCGCAAATCTGAAGTTGTTGATAATCACATTGGCGGTGTCGGTATGAAAAAGAGCATATACCAATTTTTTGGCCTGAACCGCGAATTTCTCTTTGCTTCCCAGAATATATATGGATATGATAAATCCGATGACAAAATTCCAAAGCGTCTTAAAGATCCCAAGCACGCTCAGGGACACGGTCTTGATCAGCTCGCTGGACTTGGTCAGAACAGTCTCATTCAGAAAGCGCTCCAGTTCCTCCGAATAGCGATTGATCAGGCCGATGGCATAGTCCTTGATATCCGGATTGTCGGCCAGCAGCTGATTCATCCAATTGGTAAAGTTTGTCATATAAGTATCAAAATTAGAAACGATGTTCTGGATGCTGGGCACGATCTGAGATACCAGCATACTCACCAGAAGATGGATGACCAGATAGAATAACAGAGCCGTAGTCAGCACTCCCAGCATACGGGTTCTTTGCGCCGTCTTGGGACCTTCCTTCAGTTTCAGGATTTTTCTGAGAGGATACAGTATCTTCTGCTCGATACTGTTCAAAACAGGAGTCAGCAGATACGCCAGTATAAAACCAAATACCACCGGCATCATAATCCCCACTATGGTATTAAAGGCCAATTTGATATTGGACGAATGGAAAAGCAGATAATAAAACATAATGCTCCCCACGATCACCAACAGCGCGGTCAATCCCCATTTAACGTACTGATTTTTCCACTTGATCTTCATTTTAACCTCATTCCTTCATATATGATAACCTTATTTTTCCCCCCCACTTATAATACACTTATTTAAGATATATAACAAGAGGAATTTAACCGAAAAAAGTAAGAAAACCATTGTTTCCAACATAAAAAAAAGGTAAAATAGCTTTATATGAGAAGGAGAAACAATCTATGAAATTACAGCAGGTAATGAGCTATGTCCGTCGGGCCATAGACGATTATCATATGATCGGGGAAGGCGACAGAATCGCCGTGGGAATATCCGGAGGAAAAGATTCCCTGACGCTGCTCTATGCTCTCCACGGCCTTATGCGGTTCTATCCCAAAACCTTTTCCATCCGTGCGGTAACAGTGGATCTGGGCTTTGAGAATTTGAATCTGGACAGAATACGGGAACTGTGTGAGAGTCTTAAGGTTGAATATACGGTTGTACAGACCGATATAGCCCAGGTGGTATTTGAAAAGCGTCAGGAGGACAATCCCTGCGCTCTGTGCGCTAAAATGCGTAAGGGAGCTTTGAACAACGCCATAAAGGCCGCAGGCTGTAACAAGGTGGCTTACGCCCATCACAAAGATGACGTGGTGGAAACCATGCTGCTCTCCCTGCTCTATGAGGGACGTTTTCATACCTTTGCTCCCGTGACCTACTTAGACCGCATGGAATTGACCGTTATACGGCCGCTGATGTATATGAACGAGGCGGACGTGGTGGGGTTTGTACATAAGTATGATGTTCCGGTAGTCAAAAGTCCATGCCCGGCCGACGGCAATACAAGACGGGAATATGTAAAAAATCTGCTCCGGCAGCTGAACCGGGAAAATCCCGGCGTAAAGGAACGTATGTTTACAGCCATACAAAAAGGCAACTTGAAAGGATGGAGTGAAAACATTGGCAACTGACCGTTCAACCCCCAGTTATCACGAGGAACAAAAGATGCAGAATATCCTGAAAATGCGGGCTGTTCTGGAAGAGTTACCCCCTTTTTGCAAAGAGTTTTTCAGGGGGATCGAGCAGTATACTTCCGCCCGGACCCGGCTGGCTTACGCGTATGATCTGCGCATGTTCTTTGAGTTTCTGCACGAGAAAAACAGCGCCTGCGCCAAACTGAATATTTCCGAAATCCCCCTGGAATATCTGGACATGTTAAATCGGCAGGATATTGAGGAATATCTGGAATATGTATCCCTGTATCAGAAAGACGGGAAAAATATCATCAATGAAGAGCGGGGAAAAAGCCGTAAACTCGCCTCACTGAGAAGTTTTTACAACTACTTTTTTGAAAATGAAAAGATAGAGAAAAACCCGGCGGCCCTGGTTCCTCTTCCCAAGCAGCATGAAAAAGAGATCATTCGTTTGGAGCCTAATGAGATAGCGATCCTGCTGGATCAGGTTGAGGACGGCACAAAGTTGACCAAAAAGGAGCAGGAATATCACAAAAAGACCAAACTGCGGGATGTGGCTCTGATCACTCTTCTATTGGGAACCGGCATCCGCGTTTCCGAATGCGTGGGGCTGGATATACAGGATGTGGATTTTGACGTCTATGGAATCCGCATTCTGCGAAAGGGAGGCAAGGAGGCCATCATCTATTTTGGAGAAGAGGTAGGTACCGCCCTGCTGGACTATCTGGAACAGCGGGAGCATATGATCCCTGCCCAAGGGCATGAAAACGCGCTGTTCCTCTCCCTGCAAAACAGGCGTATGGCTGTGCGTTCCGTGGAAAATCTGGTGAAGAAATACGCCTCCCGCGTCACAACCCTCAAGAAAATCACGCCTCATAAGCTGCGCAGCACCTATGGCACCGCTCTGTATCAGGAAACCGGGGATATCTATCTGGTAGCCGATGTGCTGGGACACAGTGACGTAAATACAACCAGAAAGCACTATGCGGCTCAGGAGGATGAACGCCGTCGCAGAGCTGCTAATGCCGTAAGACTGCGGGAATAGATCTGCGAGAATAGATCTTCAGGGATAGCTGTCAGAAATATTGGGGGTATTTTACAAGTATATTTTGCAATATATAAGGGCAAATGGGATGGGGGGCTCTTTTTACAGTGTACTGTCTCCGCATTTCATCCCTGTGTCGTAATATCTCGGAATCGGCTGTTTCCCTGGGAAGTTCGGAAAGACAAAGCCAATAATACCACAGAGGATACCATGGACGTTCTCTGTCTTTGCAATGACGGTTATAGTTGTCTATCCTGCTCCGGATCCATTCCGTTTCATCCTGTGCCGTCGCCGTGATAAAACGCAGTACCACCAGCGACGCGTCAAAACACTCTCCCACTCCGTCGTCCATATATCCGAAACAGGTGGCCTTCAGACGCTTATGGGTATCCTTTATCATATCCGTTACTTCCCTGTTATCCGGAGCAAGGAGATGCAATATACGCAGGATCTCCAGCTCATACATATTGGCGGACAGAATCTGTGTTTTGGGTGTCTGGCCCAGTATGGTCTTAAGCTTTTTACCGGCGTTTTGCGGTGGAATATAAAACAGGGGATACATTCTTCTTTTATCCGAAATGGGAACATCCGTAAAGCGAACGGCGGGTATATCTCGGGCTGCCAACAGGAAACTGACTGTTTCGGCCCGCTGCTCCTTGCTTAATTTTCCGCCTTTTATCAGATAATGATCTGTCTTTATCATTAAGTCATGAGCGGTCATTCCATACTCCTTTTCGGGTGAAATTTTGTCAGGCGCAGCCCCTACTGTATAAACTCGTCTGAATAATATGGGAGAATCAGATAGTCTCCGGCGTAAACTCTCTCTCCGGACAAATGGTTCATGCGAATGACTTCTTCCATATATTGGGCATGGCTGTCATAGTGTTCACTGTCGGCATATCGGTCGGCAAGCTCCCACAGAGTATCTCCCGGTTGTATCTGAATACTGGTATAATATTTGTAGGAGATATCCTGCAATCCCGTGTTGGCGTGGGCCAGCAGGGCATGGTAGGAAAGCGTGAACGCAAGCACCAGAACAAAAGTAATGCCTGCCAATATGAATATGCGGTGGATCTCCCGCTGTCTTCTGACCTTCCTCTGATAGTTTTTTCGTTCTCTCTCTGTGATGTATGCAGTCCGGCTCATCTCAAGTCCTCCCGTCTGTTTCTTCTATTAGAATTTTATTTACAATTTTATTGCTTTTGTGCCTGTCTCCAGAAAATCCGTTCGGAACGTTTGTTCTTTTTCTATATTATATCGAACGTACATTCTTTTGTCAAGCGGAATCGAACATATTTTTGGAATATATGTTTGCTTTTTGAGATTTTCTATGTTATAATATGAAAAAGTCACTGAAAACAGTTTTTGAGAAACGGAGGACCATTCGGATGGGCTATGGCAAGATAACAGGTAAACAGCAGGAAATTTTGGATTATATCAAGGAGGAGATCTTAAAAAAAGGTTATCCGCCCACAGTCCGGGAGATCTGTGAGACGGTGCATTTAAAGTCCACCTCTTCCGTGCATTCCCATCTGGAAACGCTGGAAAAGAACGGATATATCCGCCGTGATCCTACCAAGCCCAGAGCCATCGAGATCTGCGACGACAATTTTCAGATGGTGCGCACCGAGATGGTAAGTATTCCCGTGGTGGGACAGGTGGCGGCCGGACAGCCGATTCTGGCCCAGGAAAATATTGAAGAGTATTTTCCCATACCGGCGGATGTGGTGCCCAGAGGCGAGTCTTTCATATTAAAAGTAAAGGGAGATTCCATGATCAATGTCGGCATTTTCAACGGAGACCGCATATTTGTCAACTGCTGCAACACTGCCGCCAACGGAGATATGGTGGTGGCACTGGTGGATGATTCCGCCACAGTCAAGACTTTTTACAGAGAGGACGGACATGTGCGGCTGCAGCCTGAGAACGATACCATGGAGCCGATCATTGTTGATGATTGCCAGATTTTGGGAAAAGTGTTTGGCGTATTTCGTTTTTACCGTTGATCATACATATTTCTCCGTTGCAGGGACACAATAGAATATGGGATTCAGTATCCTGTTGTTGTGACTATATGGAATGGAGGAGATCATATGGGGAACAAATATTTGGACGGCACGGCTTTGACCATTGTCATTATCGGCGCCCTTAACTGGGCGCTGATCGGCCTGTTTAGATTTGACCTGGTGGCCTTTATTTTTGGTGATATGTCCTGGTTATCCAGAATAGTCTACGTGATCGTAGGACTTTGCGGATTATACCTGATCACCTTTTATATGCATCTTGGAAACGGCCGTGGAGATGCGGCATAACGCGTCGTTTCGCCGCAATATGAAGAAAACAGTGGTTATCTTTTTCATAAAAGTAACCACTGTTTTTATATCCGCTTACAGATTCTGATCGGATAAATCTTCCTTTGATACCTGTTTGCCGTCCCGCCAGATGCGTTCCAGATCATACAGCAGCCGGTTCTCCTTGTCAAACACATGTACGATCACATCGCCGAAATCCATCAATATCCAGTTGGCGGTATCATAGCCTTCCACCTGCTTTTTGGGATGACCTGCGCGGCCCAGCTTTTCCTCCACGTTATCGCTGAGCGCCTGTATCTGGCTGCGGTTGCTGCCCCCCGCAATGATAAAATAATCCGCTATAACGGAAAGTTCGCTGATATCGATGATCTTGATATCCTCCGCCTTCTTGTCTTCCAGCGCCTCTATGGCAAGTCTGGCAATTTCTTTCGATGTATTCATATTTCTTCCTCCATTTGATATATTCATTATGTCACCATCTGGATAAATAAGCAGTTTTATAGTAATCATAGGTTTCCTGCGTTGTCTGATCTATCACGGTGTCACTGCCGCGCAGATACTCCAGCGTATCCTCCAGAATCATCAATACCGCCTGGTTCAGATCGGCAAAAGCCGTCCGGCGAATCTGTTCCAGCCGCGGAGCCTGTCTGCGCCCCGGTTCCATATAATCCGCAACAAAGACGATCTTTTCCAATAAGGACATGTCAGGCCGCCCTGTAGTGTGATTGCGAATGGCGTTCAAAATATCAGGATTCTCAACATGGTATTTTTTCTCGGCCAGATAGCTGCCCACTTTGGCATGGAGCAGAGAAGGTTTTTGACGCTCTTCCCGGCTGGTCTGCAGATGGTGTTCTTCGCATATACTTAACAGTTTTTCGTCAGACAGACACTTGGCGCAATCATGCAGTATCCCCGCGATCAGCGCATGTTCGATGTCCGCTCCGTGGCAGGCGGCCAGATTGGCAGCCGTATAAGCCACGCTCAGGGTATGCTCAAAGCGTTTATTGTCCTGCACCTTGGATATTTCTTTTCTTAATTTACTCAAATCGTATTTTTTTGATTCATGCTTATTTGATTCTTTTGATTTCAATGCGGTATACCTCAGGTTCGCAGTTTCCTTCATATTCTTTCATAACAGTGATTCCTCTCGATATACTCTCTCACCGGATCGGGCACCAGATATTGAATGCTTCGGCCATGGGCGAGACGGCGGCGGATTTCCGTAGAAGATATCTCCATATTGAGGAAAGACAGCAACAGGATATCCGCCCCGTAGCGCTTTTCCAGTTCCCGGCGTTTCTGTTCCAGCGTTTCCATGGGCGTACCGTTGCGGGACGCCGCCAGCAATGAACAGTGCTGAAAGATACTTTCCGGCCTGTACCAGTTTTCTATGGAGAAAAGGCAGTCGGCCCCCACGATAAAATACAGCCGCGTCCCGGGATACATGGAATGCAACTCTTGAAGCGTCTCGTAAGTGTAAGTGTTGCCCTCCCGTTTCATCTCCAAATCCAGGCAGCAAAAGCGGTCGTTGCCGGAGACTGCGAGCTTTGTCATGGCAAGCCGCTTTTCTCCGGGCAGTATTTCGCTCCGGTCTTTCATATAGGAACTGCCTGTGGGAATAAAAGCCACGCCGTCAAGTCCGGCCTCTTCCATGGCCCACTGCCCCAGCAGAAGATGTCCCATATGTATAGGATTGAAGGTTCCACCCACAATTCCTGTTTTTTTCCAGCTTTCTATATCTGCCATACAGTTTCCTCCTATGGCCGCTTGATGTGTTATGCCATTTCTATTCCGGTCAGAGTACACTCTGGAGCGCGTTTGTAACATGTTTTCCGTCAGATGTGCGTCACATTTCCAACATACTGTAGGGCTGCGGTAAAACATGGGCAGATGAATCAGGGCAGTTGAATCCTGGGGTTATCCCGATCAGGCTTGTACAGCACGATCTTTTTCCCGATCACCTGCACTACCTGGGAATGGGTGCGCTCCGCGATCATTTCCGCGATCTCTTTGGGATCGTCCATACAGTTCTTCAATACGGCGACCTTGAGCAGCTCCCTGGTATGGAAAGCCTCTCCGATCGCCTCCGTCACCTGCGGAGTCAGACTGGATTTGCCCACCTGAAAAACAGGATCCAGACTGCTGGCAAGGCTTTTTAAATATGCTCTCTGTTTACTTGTCATCATATTCCTCCATCTATTTGTAATAATCGAAACTAAGGCCATACATTCTGACGGTGTCGCCCTCTTCGATCCCTAACTGTTCCAACTCCTGCAATATACCGTTGTCGCGCAGGAAATTCTGGAAAAAGGTGAAACCTTTCTCGCTCTCCAGATTGGTATATCCCAGCATTTTTTCAATGCGGGGGCCTTCCACCACATATTCGTCCGCATCCTGATCGTATACAACGGTATAGGGCATATCTCTGTCGGAAACCCTCTCCTCCTCCGGAAAATATTCCTGCGCGAAGACGGTGGGTTCCTGATCCAGACCGTCTAACATTTCCCGGACGTGATACAGCAGTTCTTTCAAGCCCTGGCCGCTGATGGCGGATATGGGATATACGGGAATGCCCTTCGGCTCAAATTCCGCTTTCAGCGCTGCCAGCGGGTCGCTTTCCTCAGTGGAATATATGGCGTCAATCTTGTTGGCCGCTATTACCTGGGGACGTTTGGAGATATCCGCGTTATAGTTTTCCAATTCTTTGTTGATGGCATATATATCCGCTATGGGGTCGCGTCCTTCCGTTCCCGCCGCATCCACAATGTGAATGATGACTTTGGTACGCTCAATGTGACGCAGAAATTCATGTCCCAGACCTGCACCCTGGGAAGCGCCCTCGATCAGACCGGGAATATCCGCAATGACAAAGCCTCTGGCGTCCTCCAGATCCACCACGCCCAGATTGGGGGTGAGCGTGGTAAAATGATAGTTGGCGATCTTGGGCTGCGCATTGCTCACTCTGGACAGAAGAGTGGATTTTCCCACATTGGGGAAACCAACCAGCCCCACATCCGCAATGACCTTCAACTCCAAAAGCAACGTCAGTTCCTGGGCGGGCTGCCCGGGCTGGGCATATTTGGGAGCCTGCATGGTACTGGTGGCATAGTGCTGGTTGCCGTTGCCGCCTCTGCCGCCCTTTAACAGAACAACTTCCCTGGTATCGCCGGACATATCCGCGATGACTTTCCCCGTCTCCGCCTCTTTTATCACGGTTCCCGAAGGCACCTTCAATACGATGCTCTGTCCGTTTTTCCCGTGACAGTTCCTTTTGCCGCCGATTTCGCCGTCCTCCGCTTTGTATTTGCGCACATGACGGTAATCCGCCAGAGTATTCATCCCCTCGTCCACACGGAAGATCACATCCCCGCCATGACCGCCGTCTCCACCGTCCGGGCCGCCGTTGGGAACATATTTTTCCCTGCGGAACGACACATGTCCGTCCCCGCCCTTGCCGCTCTTTACATATATAGTCGCTCTGTCTGCAAACATCCGGTTTTACTCCTCTTAATAATTAAAGGCTTCAAACAAAAAAATATGTTTGAAGCCTCGCGTGACTATGTCCGATACGCAGCATTACTGCTCGACAGGATATACAGAAGCCTGTTTCTTGTCCCTGCCTTTTCTCTCGAATCTCAAAACGCCGTCCACCAGCGCAAACAATGTGTCATCGCCGCCGATGCCCACATTTACACCGGGATGAATCTTGGTACCACGCTGTCTGTACAGAATGTTACCGGCCTTTACGAACTGTCCGTCAGCTCTCTTCGCGCCAAGTCTCTTGGACTCGGAGTCTCTGCCGTTCTTGGTAGAACCGACACCCTTTTTATGAGCGAAGAATTGAAGGTTCATATGCAACATGACTTACACCTCCTCAAACTTTAAAGTAAGATACTTTTCTCCGTAGGTACTGGCAAGCTGCCGCAAGCCAAACACCATGGAATCCATCAATAAGATGGACTTCTCCTGCAGGTCGCTCTCTATCCTGCACCGGATATAACCCGTCTCCCCGTCAGAATCTACCTGTAAGGTTTCCCCCGCCAGTTCCTCCAAAGAGTTGATGGTATTGATCACCAGCACGGATATGGATGCGCACAGAATATCCGGTTTACCGGGTTTCGCGTACTCCGCGTGACCCATACAGGTAAAACCCGTATACCGCTGTGCTTTTGTCCTGCAAATCACTACTGTCGTCATAATCGTCCACTTACATTAAGCGTTAATCTTGTCAATCTTAACCTGCGTGTATGCTTGTCTATGACCGTTTTTCTTGTGGTAACCGGTTTTTCTCTTGTATTTGTATACAATAACCTTCTTACCTCTGCCCTGCTCCATAACGGTAGCTGCTACAGTGGCGTTAGCCACATCCGCGCCAACCTTAAGGGCAGCGTCACTTACTGCGATCACTTGGTCAAAAGTAACAGTATCGCCAGCCTCTGCGTCGAGTTTCTCAACCTTGATCACATCTCCCTCAGAAACTTTGTACTGCTTTCCACCTGTTGCAATAATTGCGTACATAAGGCACCTCCTATTCATGAACTCCAGCATGAAATACTTTTGTTCTTACTCGCTAACTTTGGTGGCGTCACAAATGGACACACTTTTACCTAGTTATGCGGCATACTGGATTATAATAGCATGAGGTGCCTTATTTGTCAAGAAAAAATTTGGTTTATTCTGTCTATTTCTTTCTCGCCTCAAAATCCTCCACATACTGAATAATCAGTTTCACCGTACCCTCCACGCCCAGCACGCTGCTGTTGATGCACAGATCGTAGCTGTCCGCCCGGCCCCATTTTTTGGAGGAATAGTAATTGTAATAGCTCTGGCGCTGCTTATCCTTTTTAACGATCATGTCCTTCGCCTTGGATTCGGTCAGATCATACTTCTGCATGATCCTCTTTACCTTGGTATCCTCGTCCGCATAGATAAACAGATGGATACAGTTCTCATAATCTGCCAGCGCATAATCCGCGCAACGGCCCACGATCACGCAGCCGCCCTCATCCGCGATCTTCTTTATCGTGTCAAACTGCGCCAGAAATACCTTATGGCTAATGGGCATATCCACAAAGGAAGAGGCGTTATAGCCAAAAGAATAGGTATCCATCACCAGATTGTATAAGAAGGAATTGGTGGGCCGCTCATCGTGGTTCTGGATCATCTCCTCGCAGAAACCGCTCTCCTGGGCCGCTCTGCTGAGCAGTTCCTTGTCATAGCATTTGATGCCGAAATATTCCGCTAATTTTTCTCCGATCTCCCGTCCCGCAGAGCCAAACTGACGTCCGATGGTAATCACAGTATTCATACACATAACCCTCTTTCCCTTTAAAGTATAAATGCTTGCATTTATCTGTACTTATTATACATCAAATTTAAACGCAAAACAATAAATTATTGCAAAATTTCCAGTAAATGCTCAAAATATTCCGGCAGTGGGGCTACAATCTCCAGGTATTCGCCGGTGGACGGGTGGATAAATCCGATGGTCATGGCGTGAAGCGTCTGTCCCTGCAGGGAAAAGGGATATTTCCTTCCCTGCGCGTATACTTCATCTCCCAGCAGAGGATGACCGATGCTGGCCATATGCACCCTGATCTGATGGGTACGCCCCGTCTCCAGCTCGCACTCTATATAAGTGTATTCACGAAAACGGCGAAGTACCCGAAAATGTGTCACGGCATGCCTGCCGCATTTCTCATTGACAGCCATCTTTTTGCGATCGGTGGGATGTCGGCCTATGGGTTTGTCCACGGTTCCCTCCTGTTCCTGTATTACGCCGTGGCAGATGGCCCGGTAACGCCGGGTGACGGAATGCTCCTTCAGCTGTGCGGCAATGCTGTTGTGAGCCTTATCGTTTTTGCAGACAATCAGGGAACCCGTGGTGTCCATGTCAATCCGGTGGACGATGCCGGGGCGCAGCACCCCGCCGATCCCGGACAGTTCGCTGCCGCAGTGATACATGATACCGTTGACCAGTGTGCCGCTGTAATGCCCCGCGGCGGGATGCACCACCATCTGCTTGGGCTTATTGACCACCAGCAAATCCTGATCCTCATACAATATATCCAAGGGAATATTCTCCGGACATATTTCCGGCTCTCGGGAATCCGGCAGGGAAAAGCATACCTCATCCTCCGTCTGCACCTGATAACTGCTTTTGACAGGTCTGTCATTGACCTGTACCTGCCCGTCCTTAATCAGTTTCTGAATATAACTGCGGGAGAGAGAATCCATCAGCATGGACATGCATTTGTCGATCCTCTCTCCCTCATATTCTTCCGTAATCTGAAAACGAAATACATCCATATATCACATCTCCCGATACCGGTTCTGCTTGAAGTTCAGAAATTCCAGATCCTTTTCCTTCAGAACAAACAGGAACATGATAAACAGTCCTATGGTAGCGCAGACCACATAGATATCCGCCACATTAAATATGGGATAGTTAATGAGCACAAAAGATATGAAGTCCACCACATAGTCCAGGCGCATTCTGTCCAACATATTGCCCAGTCCCCCGGAAATAATAAACACCATCAGCACATGTATCACCCGGAATTTACCGCTCTCGGGCATCTTTAGCAGGAAAAACAACAGCACCAGCATAAAGATTACGCCTACGAACAGTATGAATACCTTTTGATTCTGCAGCATGCCGAAAGCCATGCCATGGTTCTCCAGATATTGCAGTTCCAGAACTCCGTCGATCAGAGAATAGGCGGATCGCCCCTTTAGTCTGCTGATTGCCAGCCCCTTGGTAAACTGGTCGAACCAGACCAGGAGAACGCACAGCAACACATCGATCAACAACATAAACGCTTTTTTCTGATACCATTTTTTCCTGTCCACTCTTCTATCCTCTCATATCTCTGTCAGTTTTCTGTCAGTCCGATGTTTCCTCAAAACGGATTTCCCGGACTGCCTCCAATATCTCCTCGTCTGTTACGGTAGTGTCGATGACCGCCCTGCCGATGCGCTCCAGCAGGACAAAGCGGATAACGCCGGACTGGGCTTTTTTATCGGATCTGGTCAGCCGCAGTACTTCCTCCGGGTCGATATCGTCCACGGTGATGGGCAGATAAAAGGGTACGAACATATCCCGAATCTCATAGTATTCTTCCATGGATATCATATCCCTCTTCCAGGAGATAAAGGCGGCCGCCACAGCGCCCAGAGCCACACACTCTCCGTGGAGCAACTGAAAATGTCGGGCCTTTTCAATGGCATGACCGATGGTATGCCCATAATTGAGCAGAGCCCGCTCTCCCTGTTCCAGAGGATCCTTTTCCACCACCTGCTTTTTTACGGTACAGCTGCGCAGGATCATCTCTTCCAGCACGTCCATGTCCTTCTCGCAGATCTCATACATCTGCTCAATAAGCCAGGTATAGAACCTGGCGTCTTTGATCAGGCCATGTTTCATTACCTCCGCGAAACCGGAAAAGTACTGGCGATCCTCCAGCGTGCGCAGCGTATGCATGTTCATATATACCAGACGCGGCATCTTGAAAGCGCCGACCATGTTCTTATAGCCGTCAAAATCCACTCCCGTCTTGCCTCCTATGCTGCTGTCGCACTGGGACAGCAAAGTGGTGGGAATCTGTATATAATCCACGCCCCGCAGATAGGTGGCGGCTATATAGCCCGTCATATCGCCGATCACGCCGCCGCCCAGCGCCACCAGCAGATCCTTGCGGCCATATCCCTCCCGGATCAGAAAAGTATAGACCTCCCGGACACTGTCAAGAGTCTTATGTTCCTCCCCGGCGGGCAGCGTATAGATATCTACCTTGGAGGAGAGCCAGTCCAGCTCCTCCTTCAAAGCGTTCGCATACAGACCCCGCACATTGGAGTCCGTAACGATACATATTTTCTGCCCGGAAGTGACAAAAGGCTCAAATTCCCGGGGTATATCGTTAAAATCCCTGGTGATATAGATATCGTAACAGGGTTTGTTCTGATAGAGTATGGGCAGTCGCTGTGCCATAGTATCGCCTCGCTTTCAAAAAATTAACTGTCCGGCGGCAAGCCGCCGAACAGTTATTGATGTCCTTATAAATCCGTATTCAGGGGAGAGTCGAACGAGCCTCCGAAAATATCCTGAAAATCGCCGGAAATATCCACGCTGGCCGGTGTAATAATAAAGATATAGTGAGATATCTTTTGCAGGTTGCCGGATATGGCAAAGCAGGAACCGGAGGTAAAATCAATGATCCTCTGGGCAATATCCACATCCAGACCCTCCAGGTTCAACACCACGGTGCGATTGGCCAAAAGCGTCTCCGTAATCTCCCGGGCATCCTCTATGGTGGTGGGTTTAATCACGCAGACCTCCATACCGGCTCCTCCCGAAATCTTGCGGGTGGCGGGCTGACGCATCTGCGTCACCTTGCCGGTCGAAGGCTTTCGGGCCGGTTTCTCGTCCAGCAGATCGTCGTTGTCCTTGGCCGTGCCGGTCTTCTTGGGGGCGGGGGCGTCCTCCATGTCGTCGTCATAGTAGTCGTCATCATAGTAGCCGTCTTCGTCCTCATTCAGTTTCATATAATTCAGAAACTTGTCCATTACACCCATTATACTGTTCTCCTTCTATCAAACATCCGGTGACTGAACACCTCACATAACCGTCCTGTCGCCAAAAATACCGGTGCCTACCCTTACACAGGCGGCGCCTTCCTCAACAGCCACCTGATAATCTCCGGTCATTCCCATGGATAACACATTCATACTAACATTATCAATGCTTTTCCGCTCAATGTCAACAGCTAATTGCCTTAAGTTTCTAAAAATACCGCGATTTTCTTCCGGATTCTGCACATAGGGAGCCACGGTCATCAATCCTTTGATATGAACAGAGGGCAGCAGAGCAATCTCCTGCACCAATTGCAGGGTATCCTCCCGGCTGCCGCCGAATTTGCTCGCTTCCCCGGCCACATTGACTTCCACCAGGATATCCACCTGCACCTGTTTCTTTTCCGCCTCCTTTTGGATCTCCTGCGCCAACCGCAGGGAGTCCACACTGTGGATCATAGCTACCCGGCCCACCAGATACCTGACCTTGTTGCGCTGCAGATGGCCGATCATATGCCACCGGATATCCTTGGGCAGCGCCTCGTACTTGTCCACCAGCTCCAGCGCCCTGTTCTCTCCGAAATCCCGCACTCCGGCCTCATACGCTTCCCACAGCATCTCCACCGGCTTGGTCTTGCTGACGGCGATCAGTGTGACCCCGTCGGCGTCCCGGCCCGCCCGCGTACACGCGTCCGCTATATTCTGTCTGACATATGCCAAATTGTCCCCGATCATTTTTCACCCTCCGCCCGGATCAATAGATAAACTGCGCATCGTCCACGGACGCCGCGTTCAGCACGATATAATCGTACACATTCAGGCCGTACCGGGTGTTGGATTTCACAATCGCGTACTCTTCATTCTGATACAGGATATTGATCTGTCTGAAATCCGCATATCCCTTGTTCATATTGTACACGCCCGTGAGAGACGCCCTGCGGCTGACGGTATACTTTTCCTGGCTGTCCGGCATGATGATGTTGGAGCCGAGCTGCAATGCCGCGCTGTCCAGGTAGTATTCCTGATTCTCCTCGTCATAATTGTATATGGAAGTCTCCAAAAATTCACTGTAAATATTTCCCTCTTCATTGTACCGTTCCAGGATCACCCCATCCGTTCCGTCCGCTCCCTTGGTCATATAGGCGGCGGGCACCAGATAAAAGTCTTTCTGGACGATGGAGGAATTGGGAATCTTGAGCCCCACCTCGTCGTTGAGGATCAGTTCGATATCCACATATCGGTCCGTGGCAAAGGTCACCATGGAGTTGTTGAAATCGAGCTGCACATAGGGATCCCCGTCGCTGCCCCGGATCAGTTTGGCGGTGGCCCAGGACTCATACTGATTCTTAAGGAAACGGATCTTGACGGTACTCTTCTCCTGCAGCAGCAGCCCGATATCCTCCTCCACCGGAATCACCAAAGACCAGTTCTCACTGGTGGAGAGCTTGTACACCGCATCCCCCTGGGTGATCAGTTCCACGCTCAAAAGCTGGTTCTTTTCATATTCCTTCTCATTGAACATGTCGGCGTTTACCATCTCCGGCGTCAGCTCTTCGTAGCCGTCCGTCCAGTAGGTCACGATGCCCGTGCCCGCGCTGCGGCAGAAGTCCACCATGTTGATGATATCGCTGCTGTCGTTGATCCTGCTGATATTCTGCATCATATTGGCATTGGCCAGTCTCATGACCGTACCCTTTAAGCTGTACTTGAAACTGTATATGCTGTCAAAATCCGTGGGATCAAAGCTGTGGACAAAACCGCCGATCTCCCCGCGCAGTTCCGCCAGTTCCCGCTCGCTGAGGGCATTGTCACCCATATCCGTACTCTGCAGATAATCGTTCAGACGGCCCGTCTCGTCCACCGTATAGACCAGATCTCCGCAGGCCACCCGCTCTCCCTCCCGGGCATAATAGTTGATATATCCGGCCTTATCCGCGACTACCACACTCTCCTGCCGAACCGCGATACCCCGGTATGAATAATTCATGGCCAGAGATCCCTCTTTGACCTCATAGGGAGATATATGCTCCACCTGCAGGGAGGCAAAGATACAGTACACCACATAGACCAGGATCGCCACAAAGATAATCATGCCGATATTCAGATTCAGGGGCTTACGGTATTTCCTGATATTGTTAGGGGGCTGTTGTCTCTGTGCCACCTGTCACCTCCAAAATACATATCTTAGAAAAAAGCCCCAGCTTTATTGTCCGAGGCTTTTGTCTTTACGTCCTATATTCCCGCGGTCAATGAGTCAAGTGCCGTGCCTGCACGACCATTTGATTCCCGCTTACAGAGAAATAAGAATATTCTTCTTAACGGATTCGGGCAGTTCCCCTTCATCCTTTGATACGCTCAGAATAAAATCTACGCCTGTAGCCTTGCTGACTTTCTCCAGCTTAGCCACCGTATCCGTGATATCCGCCCCCTCCAGACAGGAGATCTTCAGAAAACTGTCAAAATACATCTGCTGCAGATCATGGTCCTGAGAGATAATCCCGCTGACAAATCCGATAAACTCGCTGGCGTTCTCAATCATAAACTGCGATACGTCGATCAGTCTGACCTTATTGTTAAGCTCATACATATGTTTGGTGCTTTTATCCAGGTATACGATATTGCCCGTAATACTCTTGATCTCATTATTTACCTTATCCAACAAATGTTTCGTCTTTCCCTTGCCCTTATTGCCTACAATCAGTTGAACCATTGGTAACCCTCCTAAAGTAAATTTTTAGAACTACTGTTATTATAATTTATCTCAGCATAAAAAACAACCTTTAATTCTGTATTTCGTCCAATAAATCTATCATTTTTTCATAGACCAGATCCCTGGTTTCCGCCTTCAGGATCACAGAGATATAGGGTGAACCGCCCGCGTCCCGACAAAGCAGCATCAGACAGCTCCTGGCCGCATTGGTGGTACCGGTCTTGCCGCCGATCACGGTGATATTGTCCGGAGCCTTGTAATTGCCCCGCAGAAACAGATTGGAGCTCTGCACGTTCAGCGTCTTTACCGCGCCCGCGGCGTCGCTGTATGTAGTCTCATAACTGCCCGCCTGAATGACTTCGTTGAACTTCTCGTATTTCAGCGCCTCGTTAAAGATCAGATAGAGATCATACGCCGTTGTGTAATGTTCTTCCTGGGTCAGCCCGTGGGGATTCATGAAATGCGTATTGGTGGCCCCCAGCTCCTGCGCCTCCTGATTCATCAGTTCCACAAAATGCTCTACGCTGCCGCCTACGTTCTCGGCGATCATCATGGCCACGTCGTTGCCGCTCTGCAGGAGCAGCGCGTACAGCGCCTGGTTCAGCGTCATGGTATCGCCGGGCTTGACGCCTGTGAGCGTGGCGCCGGTCTCGGTGATCGTGACCGCGCTGGTGGCGGTCATCACCTGGTCGATGCTGCCGTATTTCAGCGCCACCAGGGCGGTCATCACTTTGGTAAGACTGGCAGGATGCAGCTTTTCGTGGGCGTTTTTGGCGTACAGTACCTCCTGGTTGTTCAGGTCAAACAGAACCGCCGCCTCCGCCTGGGTCATATCCACCGTTTCGTCACGGGTGATATCTTCCGTCACCACGCACAGGTCTTCCGCGAAAGTATGCGCCGCCTTACTGTTCTGGCGGCTGATCACATTGAAACCGCTGACCGCCGCGTCGGGATCGTAGGGCATATCGTAAGCGCTCTGTCCGCAGCCCATACAGCCAAATCCCAGCGCTGCGGACAGCAGGACGCAGATCATTTTTATCCGGTAGTTATTTGTACATTTCACGCCACTCAAGGTCTCCTCTGTCCAGGGATTTGATCAACAGTTCCGCCGTAGCCAAGTTGGTAGCCAGCGGGATATTGTGCATATCACACAGTTTCACCACATTGTTGACGTCCGGTTCATGGGACTTGGGCGTCAACGGATCGCGCAGGAATATGACCAGATCCATCTGATTGTGCTCGATCTGCGCGCCGATCTGCTGTTCCCCGCCCAGATGCCCGGCCAGGAACTTATGGATATTCAGGTTGGTCACTTCTTCAATCAGCCGCCCGGTGGTGCCGGTGGCGTACAATTCATTTTTGTTCAGTATCCCCCGATACGCGATGCAAAAATTCTGCATCAGTTTTTTCTTCGCGTCATGCGCGATGAGTGCAATATTCATACCCAAACACCTCTCTCATACATTGATAGCTCTGCCCCCTGTCCGCCGCCGGCCTACCTTTTGGCCTGCAGTCGCACATTCAACACAAATCCCATGCCTATAAACAGACTCATCAGAGAAGTCAGACCATAACTTACAAAAGGCAGTGTCAAACCGGTGGTTGGCAGTATGAAGGTTGCCACCCCAATATTGATAAATGCCTGGACGCCCACCAGTCCCCCCATACTGGCGGCAATGACCGTCCCTGCCGGATCTCTGGCTCTGCGGGCCACATGAATACATTCCAAAGCGATCAGCATTTCCAGCAGAATCACTGTGAGACTTCCCTTAAACCCGAACTCCTCCCCGATCACGGCAAAAATAAAGTCCGTCTGGGCCTCAGAGATAAAGTTTCCGTTCTTCACGGAGGTAATCTCGTTATTCATATACCCTTTTCCGTTCAGCATGCCGGAGGCAATGGCCGTCACGGAATTGAGCTGCTGGTAAGCCGTGGTGGTGGCGTACTGTTCCGGGTAGATAAAAGCCAGAATACGCCCTCGCTGGTTGTTCGTGAGTATCTGGCTGTCCGGCTGCAGGGCCAGCGCCACCAGAAGGGCCATCGCCGGTATGGCCGCAGCCAGCACTCCGAATATGACCTTGAAACTCAGGCCCCCCGCGAACATGATGATACAGAACAGAGCCAGCATCACGATACTGGTGGACAGATCCGGCTGTTTGTAGATCAGATACCAGGGCGCCGCCATCAACAGCACGCACAGCGCTATGATCCGAAAAGTATTAAACTTCTCTATATGTTTCATAATAAACTGTGCGAAGAATAAAATCAATAAGATTTTTGCAGTCTCCGACGGCTGGAAACGAAAGCCTCCGGGTATCTGAAACCAGCGCTGCGCGCCTTTTGTCTCATATCCCAGATATCGCACCAACAAAAGTAGTACTAAATTCCCAAGGTACATTAACCAATATAGTTTTAACAAGACCGCATAATCCAGCAGAGAGATAACCACCATCAGAAAGGTTCCGGCGATCACTCCAATCAGTTGTTTCTGCTGTACGGACTGCTGCGCGCTGCCCACCGCGAAAACGCCGATGGCGGAAAGCGCCAATATCATCAGGATTAATTTGAAATCATAGTTTCGGATCCTATAGCCCTTGTTAAACATTCTGTCAGGTCCTCGTGTATATCATAGAATTTCAGGTATTTTTGTTCAGATCCAGTATGGGGATACTGGCGCTCAGCACAGGGTTGCGCATACCTCTCTTGCCCTGGTTCCCCATCTTGCTGATCTGTATGTCCATATTTCCGGTGTCTATCTTCATGTACTTGGATATCACCTTGGCGATATCTGTCTTGATCAGCTCCATCATCTCCGGAGAACAGTTGACCCTGTCAGAGATCAGCAGGATCTTCAGCCTGTCTTTGGCGACTTCACGGGAGCTTTTTTTTCTGAAAAAAGATCTCATGTTTAAAATGCCCCCTCTCATACCTTGTGGAAGATACCGCTCACCCTTGTCCAGAAAGATATGGTTTTTTCCAGGTTCAAAAACGGAACCTCCCTGCCAAGTACGCGCTGGCATACGTTCTGGTACGCCATACCCGCCGGAGTGCCGCTGCCCACCAGCGGTTCGCCCTGATTGGTGCTGATGACAACATTCTCGTCATCGGGGATAATGCCGATCAGCGGAACGGCCAGGATATCCACCACATCCGAGGAGGACATCATATCTCCTCTTCGCACCATATCCATGCGCAGCCGATTGATGATCAGATCCATCTTCTGGAAACCGTTCGCCTCCAGCAGACCGATGATCCGGTCCGCGTCCCGTATGGCGGAGACCTCCGGCGTGGTCACCACCAGCGCCCGATCCGCTCCCGCTATGGCGTTCTGGAATCCCTGCTCGATGCCTGCGGGACAGTCCAGAATGATGTAGTCGAACTGTTCCTTCAGGTGATCGATCACCTTGATCATCTGTCCGGGAGTGACGGCGCTCTTGTCCTTGGTCTGGGCCGAGGGCATCAGGTACAGACCGGGATTGCGCTTATCCCGGATCAGGGCCTGCTTCACCCTGCAACTCCCCTCCACCACGTCCACCAGATTGTACACAATCCGATTTTCCAGTCCCATTACCACGTCCAGATTGCGCAGTCCGATATCGGTGTCGATCAGACAGACCTTTTTTCCCATCTTTGCCAGACCGGTTCCAACGTTTGCGGTTGTGGTGGTCTTACCCACTCCGCCCTTACCTGATGTGACGACAATTACTTCGCTCATGATACCTACCTCCGTTCTGCCTCTGCGGCAGCATTCATAATCGTCGCCCGGATTTACCTAAAAGGTATCCAGTATCTCCTTGGTAAGCGTCTCCATTACAATCTTCTCGTTCTTTACATACGCGATCTTCGGCTGTACCTTAGAGCGGATTCCCCATTTTGTCTGTCTGTCGTTACTTTTGTATTTGAAATCGCCGATGTTGATTCTCTCCGGCTCCATTTCAAGCGCTGCCACATAAGTTCCCTTTTCGCCGCCGGTTCCGGCATAAGCCTCCCCGTACAGGCCTCCCAGGATGATTATATTCTGGGCGGACATCACGGCACAGCCCGGATTGACGTCCCCCAGTATGACGATGCTGCTCTCCGTCTCCAGTACTTCACGGTTTTTGAGAGATCCCTTATGAAACTGGCCTTCGCTGCCCGCAGGCAGCTTTTCCTGTACCTTCTGGATCGCCTTGATATACCGCCGGTTTGTCTCCTCGTCCTTGCCCACAATGCAGATCAGGCTCAGATCGCTGGACTGGCGCACCACATCCACCAGAGCCAGTTCCTGCCCGTGTTCCAGCCTGCGGCCTTCATACGAGAGCGCCACTTCCGCATTGCCGAAAAAGCTGCGGGAGGAGCGGAGTTTGGCCGACAGTTCTTTCGTGATCTGTTCAAAGGGCACATCTTCCCTCAGGATAAGATTGATACCGTTTTGATAACTTTTGATCAACACCGCGTCTTTCATTGCTCTCTCCTATATCTGCTTATACTAGATCTCATTGATCGTAACACCTGCCTCAGGGGTAACGGCCATGCCGTCTATAATGTCTTCCACCGGCTCCAGTCCGAAATAATACGAGACCACATCCTTGGCCGTCTGGGCCGCGTAGTCGGAAGAATAGCCGAAGGGAATCCTAACGGTAAAAGCGATCTCTGGGTTCTCGTAGGGCGCGTAACCCACAAAGAGCGCATGGTTGGGACGGCTGGTAATCTGCTGCGCCGTACCGGTCTTACCGGCCACCTGCACAGGCACATCGTTGAAATAGCTCTTTCCCTCGATCACCCTGCGCAGTCCCAGACGGATGGCGTTCCAGTACTCCACAGGCATCTCCACCGTACCACGCAGGGACGGGGTCTGCCTCGTCAGCACTTCGCCCTCCTTGTCCTGCACATGATTCAGCAGCGTCAGGTCATAACAGTTTCCTCCGTTGGCCACCGTAGCCACATAGCGGGTCAGTCCCACAGCGGTAAAGCTGTTGGTTCCCTGTCCGATGGCGGAGGGGATGGGCAGCTCGTCGGAGACGGAGGGCTGGGATTCCTCGATCTCCACGCCGGATTTTTCGGTCAGGCCGTACATCTCCGCATATCTTGCCAGTATATCCAGACCGTCCTGGGCGACATAACTGCCGCTTTTTGTGGCAAACCGGTATCCTATATCATAGAAAAAGAAGTTGCAGGAATTCTGGATCGCCGCTGTCAGGTTCAGGGAGCCGTGGCCGCTGCGCCGCCAGCATCTGGGGGACGGCGTGACCTGAGTATAGGCTCCGGTACAGTTTACTTTACTGCTCAGCGTGACCTCCCCCTCCATCAGCGCCGCCGTGGACGACACCATCTTGAAAGTGGAACCGGGAGCTGCCGCGTATTGGGTGGCGTAGTTGAGCATGGGGCTGGTCTTGTCCGACAGCAGCCTGTTATAATATACAGGATCCACGGAGTTGGCCATCATATTGTTGTCATAGCCGGGATAAGATACCAGGGCCAACACCTCGCCGGTATCCACATTCGTCACCACGATAGCTGCCGTGCAGGGATCCAGCGCCAGCTGCGCCGGGGTGATATCCATGTAAAGGATCCGGTTTCTCATAAAATCATAGGCGGATAGGCTGCCTCCATAGAGTCCCTCCATATCCTCCTGGGGGATCGTGATGTTTCCCTGTTCACACAGGATCTTACAGATCTGCCGTCCGCTGATCACATCATTCTCGATCATAAAGCGGTAGATCAGTTTCTGCAATTCCACTTCGCCGTCCAGCGCCTCAAATATATAGTCGCATATTCCGTTGTATATCTCAGCGGAATCCGCGTACTGCTGTTCGATACGCAGCTTGTCCACATCGATCCAGTTGGAGGCGATACAGTGGTTCAGATACTCGTGCAGACTGATGTTCTCGTCCCTGGTCCAGGCAAGATGCACGGGGTCCTCACGATCCAGCAGCGCAGCGTCGATGACACCGTTTTCCCGCAGAATGTCGTTTACAATATAGAGCTGGTACATCTTGTACTCCAGCGACAGTTTGTTGTAGGGCGTCTTTTTTTCCAGCAGTTCCTCCTCCAGACGCCGGTAAGTCTTTTCCTGGTATTCCAGATATTTCTCATAGACTTCACGCTCCGTCTCCCCGGCGTCCTCCCCGGCAAAGCGCGTGATGTCGATGACGCCGTTGTTGATGGTGGCAAAGTATACGTCGTAGATGGGAATCTTGAGATTCCCGTTGGTGACTTCGGGAGCCTCCCTGGCATTGATAATCTTGTCCAGCAGGATCCCGGCAATATGCTGTTCCAGGATCTTGTAACAGTTGATCTGCAGCTCCTGGTCGATGGTCAGATACACGTCGTTGCCCGCCTGGGCCTCCTGGCGCTCCAGGATGCTGATCACCTTGCCCATATTGTCCACGCACACGGTCTCGGAACCCTTGACTCCCTGCAAAGTGGCCTCCATGGATTTCTCAATACCGCTCTTGCCCACCACGTCGTTGCTGGTATACCGCTCCCCGGTGCCGCCGCTCTCCAGATCCTGCTCGTTGAGGGCAGCGAGTTCCTCCGAGTCAATCTTGCCGGTATATCCCAGGATATGGGCAAAATATTCGCTTTCATTGTATCTGCGTACCGTATCCTCCACGATGGAGACGCCGTCCAACTGATCCAGATTTTCCATGATCACTGCCACAGTCTCCCTGCTCACGTCCCTGGCCACCGTGGTGCCGATATACTTGCGGAAACTGGTGAGATGCATGGCGTAACGGATATTCATCATCTTGAGGAACTCTTCGGGGGTGTAGCCCTCTCCCACCAGGAAGTCGCTCTTGCTGTCGCCCTCCACGGCGTACTGCCCGATGCCAAAGCGCTTGCCCAGGTAATTCAGCACCTCCTGGGGCGTGGCCGTCCGCTCCTCGTCCTCTAGCTCTCCCACGGTGATATGTCCGTATACGTCCGCCAGAAAACGCAGCAGCCGGCTGCCGGACACATTGTACACATAATCGCCGTGCTCATCCAGCACGATATTAAAGTCGGTGATGATATGATCGCCCCTCTTTTCGATCATGCGTATCAGATTCTGAACCGTGGCGTTCAGCTCCCTGTTCTTGTTGGAACTGTTCTCATACACGTCCTCGATCTTGACCGAGTAGGCCAGCTCGTCATAGGCCAGCACATTGCCGTTGCGGTCCCGGATACTGCCCCGGGAGCAGGCGATATCCCTGGTCTTCTCCGTCTCCAGCATAAAATTGTCCAGATACTCCTGCCCATGCACGATCTGCAGCACAAAGCAGCGGTATATCAATATGCCTCCCAGCAGTCCGAACAATATGGTCATCAGCGTCAGACGGCTGGTAAAAAAATTGAGGATATCCTCTTTCAGCTTATCAAACAAATTTCTTCGCTCTCTTTCTCTCAAATCTCTCCAGCCGGTTGTTCACAAACAGAGCCAGCGGATACAGCAGACAGGTGACAACGATGGTATATACCGTTTCCGGCAGAATCACTGTGCCCAGATAAAACGGGAAGTTCAGCCTGCCCCGGAGTAAAAACAGCAGCACATAGCAGACCATGCCGTAGGACAGATCGCTGACCGTAATCAGAGCCAGCGGGAGCTTGATATCCTCGGGGTAAAAGATCTTGCAGAACTTGCCGTTCAGAAAGCCGATATACATATATACCAGCGCGTGAAAACCCAGCATGTCCGCAAAGAAGATATCGCAGAGCAGTCCCGAAAAGAAACCGATCAGCAGTCCCTCTTTCTCTCCCCGCATAAAGCCGAAGGAGGAGGTCAGCACAATCAGCAGATTGGGCACGATCCCCGCAAAGGCCAGGCTCCGAAACAGCGTGACCTGCATCAGGAAACAAAAGAGAATCATGACTGCCATGGTTATTTTTCTAAGCATCTTCCATCTCCCATTTCATATCCGTGATTACCAGCACCTCCTCCAGATGCTCAAAGTCCACGGCGGGCGTCAAAAATCCGGACTTGGTCAGATTGTTGGAATCCCTGTTGATGGTATGTATCGTGCCGATCAGAATATTGGGCAGATACCTGTCGCTGATATGGGACGTCACCACCTTATCTCCCACCGCTACGTTGTCTTGGCTGTCTATCAGCTGGCTGAAACGGATCACGCCGTCATGCATGGCCTGCAGGTCGCCGGATACGGTCATGGTGTCGGAGGAACTCAGCGTCTTGGCGGATACATTGGAATTGTCCGCTATGACGGAGGTTACCCTGGCCCAGTTCGGCCCCACCTCGCTGATCCGTCCCACCAGGCCGCCGCCCGCGATGACGTTCATATTGATCTCCAGACCGTCCTGCGTCCCCTTGTCGATCTGAAACGTAGAATACCAGTTTCCGCTGTCCCGGGCGATGATACGCGCCCCCACCTTGTGATATTCGTCATATTGATTGTCCAGCTGGTACAGCTCCCGCAGGCGGCTGAGTTCCGCCTTTTCCTGCTGCAGCAGCGTGTTTTCCACCAGAAGTTCGTCTATCTGCTCCTGCAGCCGGGCGTTCTCTTCCAGGAGCTTACGGATCTGCACCAGCTCGTCCTTGCGTCCCGAGAGCCAGCTCCCCATCTTGCTGATCCCCTGCTGAAAGGGTACCACAACATAACCCACCGCTGCGTTCAGCGGCCGGTTAAATATATCCGTGCTGAACGTCAGCGCCATCAGCACGGTACACAGACAGGTTAAAGCAAAAAGGAGATATTTACTTGGTATCGTAAATTTCTCCCCCTTTTTTTTGATCACTGGGCTCATTTACTCATCCCTTCAATCGCGTATGCCACGGTTTTATAGTTGTCCTCGTTGATGATCTTGGATAAACCCAGGGCTACGCTGGTCATGGGATTTTCCGACACATTGACTTTCAGCCCCGTGCCCTGGCTGAGACGCTCCGCCAGGTGGCTGGTCTGGGACGCGCCGCCGGTGAGATAGACTCCGTTGCGGTAGATATCCGCCGCCAGCTCGGGGGGCGTCCTCTCCAAAATCACTTTCACATTGTCCACGATGGTATTGAAGTGTTCCTCCAGGGAATCCACCACCAACTGGGTCGGAATCTCCCGCTCCACCGGCAGCCCTGTCACGATATCCCGCCCGTAGACCACCGCTCCCTGCCGGGACTCCTCCAGATTAAACAGAGACATCTTTACCGCCTCCGCCGTCTTGCCGCCTATGATCAGGCTGAACTCCCGGCGCACGGCGGAGCGAATCGCCTCGTCAAACTTGACGCCGCCCACCTTGATCAGGCGGCTCAAAACGATACCGCCCAGAGACAGGATGGAAATCTCCGTGGTCTCAAAACCGACATTCACCACGATGACGCCCTGGGAGTTCTTCACGTCTATTCCCATCCCCAGGCCGTCCGCCACGGCCTTTTCCACCACCATGATCCTGCGGGCCTTCATATTGGCGTCCCTCACCAGATCGTAAAAGGCCCTCTTCTCCACCTCCGTCACATCCGTGGGAACTGCGATGAAATAATCGGCGGGAAGACTCTTGCCCTTCTGGATATCCCCGATAAAATACCGGATCAGCGTCTCCATATTTTTGATATCGGCGATCACGCCGTTGGAAAGCGGATAAGAAATATGAATATTTGCCGGCGCTTTCTCATACATTTCAAAAGCGGAATCTCCATAGGCAAAGAGTGTATTTTTATTTTCGATGGCGATCATGTTTTTTTCCACGACGATGTTGTCGTCGTTTCTGCTGTAGATCTTGATGTTGTTGGTACCAAGGTCGATACCGTATGCGTTGTTTGCCATATTACTGGCCCCCTTTTGTCATGGTATAAGTTTTTCTTCGCGGAAACTTAAATATCGGTTATCTCCGATGATGATATGGTCCAGCAGCGGAATCCCCAGCATCTGTCCCATCCCCGCCAGGTCTCCGGTCAGCCTGGCGTCCGCCTTGCTGGGCGTGGGATCGCCGCTGGGATGGTTGTGGATCAGAATGATGCTGACAGCCTGATTCCTGAGCGCCTCCAAAAATATCTCTCTGGGAGAGATCAGGGACATGGTGACGCTTCCGCTTGACAGCATCGTATCCCGCAGCAGCCTGCTCCTGGCGTCCACCGATGCCAGAACCACGCACTCGGTCTTTCTGTGCCGCAGCCGTTCCATATAATAAGCGGCTACCGTATCCGGCCTTTGCAGACAGATACGCTCCCGGGCCGTGGCCGACGCAATGCGCTGGGACAGCTCGGTGATACATTTGAGCTTGACGGCCTTTACTTCCCCTATGCCCTTTATCTCCTGCAAGCGCTCCAGAGGGATATCGTGCAGTCCCAGCAGACCCTCTCTGGACGGTTCCGCCAGCGCCAGTACCTCCTGCGCCAGCTCAAGGGCGCTCTTGTCTCTGGTGCCCGTTCGCAGGATGATCGCCAGCAGTTCGCTCTCTGTCAGGCTCTCCGGCCCAAAACGCAGGAATCTCTCGTAGGGCAGATTCTCCTGTTTTACCTTATTCAGTTGATTGAGTTGATCCATAGTCCTCCTGTCCGCCCTTTCCCATGTGCGGTCCGTACAGGACTATCTGATAAATCGATATACCAGCAGGGCGATCGCCACGCCTATGACGCTGGCGATGGTGATCTGGATCTGCAGCCCGAACGTCAGGATGATAAATCCGAGATCCAGCACGATGGGACTGCTCAGGCCAAAGGTCTGACCGTAATTCAGAAAACTCCCGCTGAAATAGGTTCCGATAAAACGGCCGATCACAAAACCGATCAGTACCAGAACGATAAACACCCAGTTGACTCTCTTCAAAAGTACTCCCTCTACTTTCTCCTGTGTCTGTATTCCCGCCCGCTCTCTTTTCCGCGGCCAGGAACACATAAAACATCTTACCATATTTTTGCAGTTCTGTACACACCCAATCCAAGATTTATAACGGGGATTTTTTCAACTTTTCTCTAGCTTTGGCGACTTCCCGCGACTCCACCAGACCTTTGTCGACAAGAGACTGCAAGGATCGCAAAATACCGAATCTGGCATGTTCCCAGGTCAGCCCTCCCTGGAAGTAGACCGCGTAGGGCGGCTTGATGGGTCCGTCCGCCGACAGTTCGATGGAGGAGCCGGACACAAAGGCTCCCGCCGCCATGATCACCTGGGCGTCATAGCCGGGCATATCCCAGGGCTCGCAGGTCACATGGCTGTCCACCGGGGCGGCGGCCTGGATCCCCCGGCAAAAAGCGATAACGCCCTCCGGATCGCCGAAGGTCACCGCCTGGATGATATCATGCCGCGGCTCCCTGCCGTCCGGCACTACCCCGTAGCCCAATCCCTCATATACGTTGGCGGCAAAGACAGCGCCCTTCAGGGCTCCGGCGGTCACCGTCGGAGCCAGGAAAAAGCCCTGGTAGAAATCTTTCAGCACCCCCAGGGAGGCGCCCACCTCCTTGCCCAGTCCCGGGGATGTCAGACGGTACGCGGCGTTCTCCACACAGTCCCTGCGGCCCGCGATATAGCCGCCGATAGGAGCCAGCCCCCCTCCGGGGTTCTTGATCAGGGAACCCACCACCATGTCCGCCCCCACGTCGCTGGGCTCGACTGTCTCCACAAACTCCCCATAGCAGTTGTCCACCATGCAGATCACGTCCGGTTTGATCCCCTTTATAAAGGCGATCAGCTCTCCGATCCGGGCCACGGACAGGGTGGGGCGGGTCTGGTAGCCCTTGGAGCGCTGTATCGTCGCCAGGCGGGTCTTCTCATTTATGGCCCGGCGGATACCGTCGTAGTCAAAGCCGCCGTCCGGCAGCAGATCCACCTGGGCATAGCTTACGCCGTACTCCGCCAGGGAACCCCTGGAGGGCCGTATGCCGATGACTTCTTCCAATGTGTCGTAGGGTTTTCCCACCGGGGAGAGCAGTTCGTCTCCGGGCCGCAGATTGCTCATCAAGGCCAGCGCCAGCGCGTGGGTGCCGCAGGTGATCTGGGGGCGCACCAGGGCGTCCTCGGTATGGAACACAGAGGCGTATACCCTCTCCAGCGTATCCCGCCCCAGATCGTTATACCCGTACCCTGTGGTGCCCAGCAGGCAGGCCTCGCTTACCTGCTGATCCTGCATCCCTTTCAGCACCTTGAGCTGGTTGTACTGCGCCACCCGGTCTATTCCGTCAAAACGGGATCGCAGTCCCTGCGCCACAGCCTCCCCGTAGTCGTAAATCTCCTGAGAGATGCCCAGCGCCCTGTACATATCATATCCAATATCCATAGAAATCCACATCCAATCTGCCCGTGCTGCGGGCGTATTTGCGTCAGTATCCCCGCCGCTGCGCTTTCTGCGGCGCGGCGGCTGCAACGATTGTCATATCTCCGGCGGTTCTATCCGTTTTCCGGCCCCTGCATAATGGCGGGCAATATCCCCGTTTCCCGGAGACGCCGCCGCATCTCGGCGAGAATCCGTTCCTCCTCATAGCCATAGTCCGGCTTGTTCAGCCAGATCACATCCCTCTCCCGCCGAAACCAGGTGAGCTGCCGCTTGGCAAAATGCCGCGTCCCCTGTTTGATGCGGCATACCGCCTCCTCCAGCGTACACTCCCCGACCAGATAGTCCAGTATCTCCTTGTAGCCCAGCCCCTGCATGGATACCATGTCCCTGCGGCAGCCCCGGTCCATGAGGGCGCGCACTTCCTCCACCAGCCCGTCCCCCAGCATCCGGTCCACCCGCTCCTCGATGCGCCGGTACAATCTTTCCCTGTCGTCATTCAGCACAAAGTAACAGTAACGGTAGGGAGACGTCTTCTCCGCCTCCCTCTCGTTGTGCTCCGATATCTTTTCCCCTGTGAGATGATAGTATTCCAACGCCCGGATCATGCGCTTGATATTGTGGGCATGTATGGCCCGGGCCGCCTCGGGGTCTACCGCCCGCAGCATCCAGTGCAGCGCCTCTCCCCCTTTTTCTGCGGCCATCCGTTCCAACTGCCTGCGGTATTCCCCGTCCTCCGGGTTCTCCGTGAAATCTATATCCCGCAGCACCGCCTGGATATAGAACCCGGTGCCGCCGGTGAGGATGGGGATATGTCCCCGCTCATAGATCCCTTCCATGGCCTGCTTGCAGAGCTGTTGAAACACGGTCACGTTGAACTCCTGGGAGGGGTCCAGCACGTCGATCAGGTGATGGGGAACCCCCTGCATCTCCTGGGGACGTATCTTGGCGGAGCCGATATCCATCCCCCGGTAGACCTGCATGGAATCCGCCGAGAGGATCTCGCCTCCCACCTCTTTCGCCAGCTTAATGGACAGGGCTGTCTTACCCACCGCCGTGGGGCCTGTCAGTACGATCAAAGGTCTCATCTCTTAAATTTTTTCTCCATTTCATATTTGCTCATGGATATGATGGTGGGCCGCCCATGGGGGCAGTTGTAGGGGTTGTCCAGCGTCAGCAGTTCGTCGATCAGCCGCTGGGCCTCCTGGGTGCTGAGACGGTTGTTGCCTTTCACCGCCGCCTTGCAGGACATGGAGGCGATCTTTTCCCGCACCGCGGTGAGATCTCCCTTTGGTCCTCCTTCCAGAAGGTCGTCCAACACCGCCAGAAACAACTCCTTTTCCTGACAGCCGTAGAGATCCGCCGGGACGCTGCGCAGCGCGTACTCGCTGCCGCCGAAGGGCTCCACCTCAAAGCCCATCTCCGCAAAGACGGAGGCATACTCCTTATAGGCCGTCTCCTCCTGTCCCGTGAGACTGACGATGATGGGGGGCATGAGATTCTGGGACACCAGGCTCTTTTCCCGGTGCTGTCTCATGAAACGCTCAAACTTCACCTTCTCGTGGGCGGCGTGCTGGTCTATGATATAAAGCTTGTCCTCGTACTCGATGAGCCAGTAAGTGTCGAACACCTGGCCGATCAGTTTGAAGTATACCCTCTTTTCCGGTGTCAGAACCCGATCCTCAAACAACTCGCCCTGTTTGAAATCCCGCATCTGCTCCCGATCCGCCTCATAGCGCGTCTCCTCCATGACCCGGTACTGCCGGGCGCGGTTCTCCTCAAAGGGCTCAGGGGCTGTGGGCAGTTTTTCTTTCTGTTCGCCTGTGCCTGGCGACGGGCTGCGGCTCTCTGAGCGTGGGAACGTACCTGAATGCGGAGGCAGACATTTCCCTGCAGGGGACCCTGCATGTCCCCGGTCCGGCCTGCCCCCCTGGGACAGCTCCTGCAGTACCCGCACGTCCCTGCCGGCGGGTTGCTCTCCGTCGATACTAACATCCGGGATCATCTCCCGGTTTCTCAGGCGCTCCAAGATACCTGCGGACACCGCGTCAAAGATCCGCGGCCCCTCCAAAAAGCGCACCTCCATCTTGCTGGGATGCACGTTCACGTCTACTTTCGAGATATCTTTCAGCGTCATATGCAGCACGCACAGCGGAAATTTGTGCTGCATCAGATATTCTTTATATCCCTCCTCGATGGCCCGGCTCAGCAGGCTGCTGCGGATATACCGGCCATTCAGGAAATAGACCTCAAAATTGCGGTTGGAGCGGACGATGGCCGGAGTCCCCAGATAGCCTTTGACCGTCAACTCTTCCGTATCCAGATCAAAGGGCGCCAGGTTCCGGATCATATCTCTGCCGTAGATGCGGTAGATCACTTCCCGCAGTTCCCCGTTTCCCGAAGTGTAGAACCGGGTCTGTCCACCCACCTGGAATTTGAAAGAAATATCCGGCCTGGACAGGGCCATATGCTCCATGAGGTCGATGATATACCCCGCCTCCGTGGTGGCGGTTTTGAGGAATTTGCGTCGGGCGGGGGTGTTAAAAAACAGGTTGCGGATCAAAAAAGTAGTGCCCGTGGGCGCGCCCACCTCCTCAAATACCGTTTCTTTAGAACCCTCCATGGCCATATGGACACCGGTGAGGGCCTCCGCCGTCTTGGTGGTCACCTCCATCTGGGACACCGCGCAGATGCTGGAGAGCGCCTCCCCCCGAAATCCCAGACTGGATATGCCGGACAGGTCTTCCGCCCTGCGGATCTTGCTGGTAGCATGCCGCAGAAAGGCGGTGCGCAGCTGATCCGCCGGGATCCCCGAGCCGTTGTCCGTTATGCGGATCAGGCCGATGCCGCCGTCCCTGATCTCCACGGTGACGGAATCCGCCCCCGCGTCGATGGCGTTTTCCACCAGTTCCTTAACCACGCTGGAGGGGCGCTCCACCACCTCCCCGGCGGCGATCTTGTCTATGGTTTCCGCGTCCAGCAGTTGTATCTGGTTCATAATTTCCTCTCCTCTATTTGATCATTTCCTCTTTGCGCTGTTCACGGTTTCTCACTACGCTTTATAGCGGTTCTTGAGTTTATTTTGCAGGCGGTACAGGGTATTCATGGCATCCAGAGGGGTCATCACCGTGATGTCAAGATCTGTCAGCTCCTTAATCACGTCCTCGTCGGATACGGTGTCGAAGAGGGACATCTGGGCCAGATCCACCTCGTCGTAGCGGGGGACTTTTTTCGGTTTTCCCTCCCCCTTCTGCTCGATGGCGATGCTCTGCACTTTTTCCGTGATATCGTTGTCCGAGAGCTGCTCCGCGATCTCCTTGGCCCGGTCGATCACCATGTCCGGCACTCCCGCCAGCTTGGCCACCTGGATGCCGTAGCTGCGGTCCGCGCCGCCCTTGACGATCTTGCGCAGGAATACGATATCGTCCCCCCGCTCCTTGACGGCGATGCAGTAATTGTTCACATTGCCGATCTTGCCCTCCAGTTCCGTAAGCTCGTGGTAGTGGGTGGCGAAAAGGGTCTTGGCTCCCAGCAGTTTTTTGTTGCTGATATGCTCTATGACGGCCCAGGCGATGCTCAGTCCGTCAAAGGTGGAGGTTCCCCTGCCGATCTCGTCCAGGATCAACAGGCTGTCGGGGGTGGCGTTTCTCAAGATATTTGCCACCTCGTTCATCTCCACCATAAAGGTGGACTGTCCGCTGGCCAGATCGTCCGAGGCCCCCACCCGGGTAAAGATCCGGTCCACTATGCCGATATTGGCGCTTTTTGCCGGCACAAAACATCCCATCTGCGCCAGCAGCACGATCAGCGCCGTCTGCCGCATATAGGTGGACTTCCCCGCCATATTGGGACCGGTGATCACGGAGATACAGTGATGCCCGTTGTCCAGCAGCGTGTCGTTGGCGATGAACATCTCGTGATCGATCATCTGCTCCACCACCGGATGCCTGCCGTCTTTGATATCTATAAGTCCCTTTTCATTCAGGGCCGGGCGTACATAGCGGTTCCGCTCCGCCACATAGGACAGGGAGGCGAACACGTCCAGCCTGGCCACCGCTTTGGCCGTCCGCTGGATCCGCTCGATCTCCCCCGCGATACGGTCCCGGATTCCGCAGAACACGTCGTATTCCAGCGCCGAGAGCTTGTCCTCCGCGTTCAGTATGGTGTCCTCCAGCTCCTTCAGGCGGGGAGTGGTGTAGCGCTCCGCATTGGCCAGGGTCTGTTTGCGCACATAGTCCTCCGGCACCATGTCCTTGAAGGAGTTGGTCACCTCAAAATAATAACCGAACACTTTGTTGAACTTTATTTTCAGATTCTTGATGCCTGTGCGCTCCCGGTCCTGCTCTTCCAGCTGGGCCAGCCACATCTTGCCGTCCCTCTTGGCGCTGCGCAGCCTGTCAACGGTCTCGTCATAGCCGTCCTTGATAATGCCCCCCTCCCGGATCGCGATGGGAGGCTCTTCCTCGATGGCCCGGTCGATCAGCGTATAGAGGTCTTCCAGGCAGTCCATATCCCCGGCGACCTCCGTCAGCAATTCCCTCTGAAAGCCCGCCAGCACTTTCCGGATCGGCGGCAGCATCTCCAGAGAGGCCCGGAAAGCCAGGAGATCCCGGGGATTGGCGGTCTTGTAAGTCACCCTTCCCAGCAGACGCTCCAGATCGTAGATCGGCCCCAGATATTCCCGCAGCTCGTCTCGGGATACCGAGTCCCCGTTTAATTCCTCGATGGCGTCCAGACGCTTTTCCATCTCCGTCTTTTCAATCAGCGGCTGCTCCAGAAAACTGCGCAGCATCCGGGCCCCCATAGCTGTCCGGGTCTTGTCCAGCACCCACAGCAGGGATCCTCTCTTCTGCTTTTCCCGCAGGGTCTCCGTCAGCTCCAGATTCCGCCTGGTAGAGGAATCCAGCAGCATGTATTTGCTGGTCAGATAAGAACGTATATGGGAAATGTGGCCAAGATCCGTCTTCTGGGTATCGTAGAGATAGTGCAGCAGAGCCCCCGCCGCCACAGTGCCCACGGGAAAGTCCTCCAGCCCCAATCCGATCAGACTCTTTACCTTAAAATGGAGCATGATGCTCTGTACACAGGTCTGGTCGTCAAAATAATGAGCGTCCGCGGCGCTGACCGTGATATGTAACCGCCCCCGCAGATCTCCGATATCCATACCGCTGACCAGGAACGCATCGTTGCAGATAATCTCTGACGGCTCATACTTCATCAGTTCATCCGTCAGCCGCCGCAGATCTTCCACTTCCGTCATATAAAAATCACCGGTGGTCACATCCGCCGCCGCCAGCCCGATAGACGCCGGGGTGAAAGTGACACACGCCAGATAATTGTTTTTGCCTTCCTCCAGATACTGGGTATTCAGGTTGGTGCCCGGCGTGACGATGCGCACCACTTCCCGTTTCACCAGGCCCCTGGCCAGCCTGGGATCCTCCACCTGTTCGCAGATCGCCACCTTGTAGCCCTTGGCCACCAGCTTGTTCAGATAGCCCTCCACCGCATGGTAGGGAACGCCGCACATGGGCGCGCGCTCCTCCAGGCCGCAGCTCTTGCCCGTCAATGTGATCTCCAGCTCCCGGGACGCCGTCAGCGCGTCCTCAAAAAACATCTCGTAAAAATCACCCAACCGATAGAACAGTATGCAGTCCGGATATTCCTGTTTGGTCTCCAGATATTTCTGCATCATGGGGGTCAAATCTTCTATCTTCAGTTCCTCGCTCACGCCTACCTCATTCCCGCGGATACCGCGTCACTTATTACATTACTATTGCATTACAAAGCGAATACACCACAGGATGTATCCGCTCTTTATATTACCACAAAATCTTGTTCCTGTAAATTGTCAAAATACCGTTATTTCTGTCCGGATTCGCCGGATACTCTCTTTATTCTGCCTGAACTTAAGAAAGCGTCTTTACAGAGTATATCTGTTTATAGGGCTCTCTTTAGGTCGGGGCATAAAACGAAATACCGCAATCAGATACAGAACCGTAAAGGCCGCCTTAAAAAATCCGGGGATCTCGTAATGCCAGGAGGAACAGGCCATTAATAACGCAGACACCGCATACACCGGCACTTTTGAGTATACCGCTATACGGAAGAGCTGCCCGACCCGGAAATCCCTCTTAAAAAACATCTGCTCGGCAATCAGCCCTGCCACAATCAATATTGCGGAGCACAGAAAATACCAGCAAACGCCGCATACATAAAATACGATGGCGGTGAAAAATACAGCTATGTACAGGATACCTGCCAGGGCATCCTTCACAATAAACTCCTCCCCATAACCCACCACATCCGCAAAGTAGATTTCCCTATATTGCCGAGACCTCATCACGATTACGTTGTCCCGGCCCACCAACAGAATCCGGTTATATCCCGCATCAGCCAATTCTTCCGCATCCTCGCGGGAAAACGAGTCTACCTTGTCTGTCACATAAGAAAAACTTGAGCCCTCATCCAATATATAGTCTTCATCGGCGCACAATCTGCCGTCGCGGATCCGGATATCGGGAAATTCCTCCTCGAACTCGCCTCTGAACCGGAATCCAAAGACCAGCATCTGTAGCAGCGTAGCCGCCAGTATGAGGAGAAACACAAAACCGATCAGGCTCCCTGTCCTGACATGAATCAGGCAGTCATATTTTGCCGGCATAAAGGCATAGAGAAAAGCCTGGAAGATCCCCGGCGGCTCAGGCGCTGTCTGCGCATTGTTTTGGTAGCTGTAATGATCCCAATTGTCCATGGTATGTCCCCTCCCCTGCAGACCGGGTCAACGGCACATGACAGCCGCATGGATACCGGCGATCGCGCCGTCTGCCACTGCCGTGGCCACCTGCCTTACTTTTTTTACCCGGATATCTCCGGCGGCAAATACGCCGGGAATCTCTGTCCGCATGGAGTCGTCGGTGGGAATATAACCGTCCTCCAGTTTCAGCTCCCCATATATCTGTGTATTGGGTACTATGCCCGCGTATACGAACACACCGCACTGCGCGTCTTGTACAGTATGCTTTTCTCCTGTTCTGTTATCTGTAAACTCGAGTTCTTCCGCCCTGTCGAAGCCATAAACTGCCGTGAGACTGGAATGAGGCATGATCCGGATATTATCACGTTTGGCAACTTTATCCTTAAATTCCGGTATGCACGCCAGTTCATCCTCCACACATACCACTGTCACCCTGTCCGCGATCCCGGACAGATAGAGAGCCTCTTTTACCGCGCCGTCCGCCCCGCCGATCACATAGACGTTTCTGCCCCTATAGTCGGGGCCGTCCTTGGGGGCATTTAGCCTGATGCCCGGCAGTCCCTCTCCCGGAATACCCAGCATGCGGCCCGAGCCGCCATTGGCCAGGATGACCGCCTGGCTCTCATAGCTCCCTTTGTCGGTAAATATCTGTTTTGTCTCTCCTGTCAGCTTTGTGCCCGTCACGTTTTCGATTCGGATCTCCACTCCGGCGCTTAAAGCCTGTTCCCTCATACGCTCGGCAAAAGACCTGCCGGATTCCTCTTTTACGATCGCCGTATAGTGTGTGACGGTCGACACGTTTCCGATCAAACCGCCGATTTTATTCTTCTCCAGCACCAATACCTTCCTGCCCCGGCTTTTTCCGTAGATGGCCGCGCTGATCCCCGCAGGGCCCGCGCCGATAATTATGATATCATACATCTCTCTGTCCTCCGATTTCCTGATTGCCTTACCGGACTGTTCATTCCTGCACCCCGGACTGCTGGTCTTCTACATAGATCCATCCTTGGGGATCGTAATGATCTTTCGCGTCCACCCCGTTGATCGCTTCCATCTCCAATTCCAGATATTGGTCATCATTCAGCCAGCGTCTTCCCACGAAAACGATTTTTCCGGTTTCCCATTTCCCGTAAAAGATACCTTCATCTCTGAAACCGCCCTCATAGACGACTGTTCCCTGCCCCACTCTCCATCCGTGATCAAATTCACCCTCGTAGTACAAAGCGCGATATATTTCCCCCTGATATTTGATGGAATAATACTTATCGTCAATAAAATGCCTGTACGTCAATCTCCCAAAGCCCTGTGGGTATTCATCCTCCCAGCCGCCATAATACTCCCCTTCATTGTAGCCGGTGGCAGTGTAATCAACCGTGGCAAATTCATAGATCTCTTTTGTCCATGGATACTCTTCATAGTTTTGGAAATATACGACGACGATGGACAATAAATCGCATACAAGTAAAAGCACTGAGGACAAATCTTTTTTATACAAAAAATAAATCAACGCACCTATAAAAATTACTGTCTGAATAATGTAAATACATGAAAATAGCATTTTGATCACCAACCTGTATGGTAAGTTCATGTCTCCGTATGTACTATGGACTTAATTATTTTTATTATACCTTCTCTGTCCTATAATGCAAGCAGGGAATAAAAATTATAAATTTTTTATGAATAATTCTGGAAAACGTTGTTTTTTGTCTTGCGTGATGTTATAGTAAATCCGTATTCGTACTTTTGTCTAGTAAAGTGCGACCTCTCATTCCCGAACCGATCGGGAATGTAATGGGCAGTTCGTCCCGGCCTTACCGATTATCAGCTACACTGTTTTACAGAGGCAAAATGATTTTGTGCGCATTTGTATCACACTTTTTGCGCTCCTCTCCCCTCTTCATATTCAGTGACATCGCAACAGACAACCTCATGAACGTAACAGAAAGGAATTACCTATGACAGCCAAGACAAACAAGGCAGACAAAATTAAGGCTCCCGTCAACAATAACAAGCTACGGGACAACAGCAGCAAACTCATCTTCTCAGACAATATCCTGAGTTCCCAGTTTCTGCGGGACTATGCGGATATGGATATCCTGCGACATATCCAGCCTGAGGATATAGAAGATGTATCGGAACGTTATGTTCCCCTCTATGTCATTTCTCTGGTTGAACACAAGACAAATGTGGAGTATAATGTAGCCATGCAGCTACTGCGGTACATGGTTCATATCTGGGAAGATTATGAGAAAGAGATGAATCGGCTGTATCCCCATATCAGCAGCCGGAAGGATTTTCGGTATCCGCCGATCCTGCCCATCGTGTACTATGAGGGAACCGCCAGGTGGACGGCTCCCTTGGATCTGGCAGAACGGATCCTGTGTGGAGAACTGCTGGGGAAATATCTGCCCCATTTTCAGTACCAGCTCATAACGCTGCACGATATCAGCAATACAGACCTGTTGGCAAAAGGCGACGAGATCTCTCTGGCCATGCTGATCAACAAGATCCAGACGCCGGAGGATATGACCGCGTTTACGGGACTGTCCGGGGAGCAGTTAGACGGCATACTGAGGGATACTCCTGAACATTTGCTGGATATCCTGTCCAAAGTATTCCGGGCACTGCTCTACAATATGCATATGCCGGAGAACGAGGTAGAAGACGCTGTCGCCAGGATAAAGGAGCGCAAGATGGGAAGACTGTTTGAAAATGTGACGATGGACATACAGGCGGAGAGACGCAATGCGGCCGAGGCTCGGGCGGAGCTAATGGCAGTCTGCAAGAAATTGGATACTATGCAACAGGAAATGAGTCTGCTACAGCAGGAGCAGGTCTCTGTGCAGCAGGAACTGGATTCTGCACAGCAGGAACGAGACATTTACAGGCATATTCTCCGCATGACAGCCCGGCACTGTCCGGATACAGAGATTCTTGATTCTCTAATGCATAATTTTAATCTGACCCCAAAACAGGCTTCGGAAAAATTTAAGCAGGCATTTGAAGATTGATTATATGCAAGACCACCGGGGAATTCCTTAAGAAGGATACCCGGTGGTCATATGAGGCTGTAAAAAATTCTGTGTCTATGGGTAAAAATCTTTTTTGATAAGAATT
>CAJUAH010000018.1 GCA_910584375.1 uncultured Acetatifactor sp. | reverse complement strand
TTAAACCGAAACAGGATCACGTCGCCGTCTTTTACCACATAGTCCTTGCCTTCCATTCCCACCAGGCCCTTTTCGCGGGCGGCGGCCAGGGAACCCTGCTCCAGCAGGTCCTTGTAGTTGACCACCTCGGCCTTGATAAAGCCCCGCTCAAAATCGGAGTGGATCTTGCCTGCGGCCTGGGGAGCTTTGGTGCCGATCTTTATGGTCCAGGCGCGGGTCTCGTCCTCCCCCGCCGTGAGAAAGCTCATGAGTCCCAGCAGGTGATAGCTGGCGGCGATAAGCTTGTCCAGACCAGACCGGGCGATGCCCAGGTCCTCCAGAAACATGGCCTTTTCCTCATCGTCCAGCTCGGCGATCTCCTGCTCGATCTGGGCGCAGATCACAAATACCTCGCTGCCTTCCTTTGCCGCAAATTCCCGCACCGCCGACACATGGGCATTGGAGGCGCCGTCGTCCGCCAGATCGTCTTCCGCCACATTGGCGGCATAGATCACGGGCTTGTAAGTGAGCAGATTATAAGAGCGCATCAGCTCCAGTTCATCCTCGTCCTCTATCTCCATGCTCTTTGCCATCCGGCCGCTCTCCAGATGCTCCCGGATCCTGGTCAGCAGGGCCTCCTCTTTGGCCAGAGTCTTGTCCATTCTGGCCGCTTTGCCCACTTTGGCATAGCGCCGCTCCAGAATCTCCAGATCGGAAAAGATCAGTTCCAGATTGATGGTCTCCACATCCCGCATGGGATCCACACTGCCGTCCACATGAACCACATTGGCGTCCTCAAAGCAGCGCACCACATGGACGATGGCGTCCACCTCCCGGATATTGCTCAGGAACTGGTTGCCCAGGCCCTCGCCCTTGGAAGCGCCCTTTACCAGACCCGCGATATCCACAAACTCGATGGTGGCCGGGGTCACCTTCTTAGACTGGTACATATCTCCCAGCAGTTTCAGTCTCTGATCCGGCACGGCCACGATCCCCACGTTGGGATCGATGGTGCAGAAAGGATAGTTAGCCGATTCCGCCCCGGCTTTGGTCAGCGAGTTAAACAGAGTGCTCTTTCCCACGTTGGGGAGTCCTACGATGCCCAGTTTCATTTTATCTCAATCTCCTTTGGATTTTAGATTATTTATATACAGGTTTTTTATCTTTCAGTTCGCGGTACAACTGGCAGTAGTTCTCATACCGCAGCGTACTGATCTCTCCCCGCTCCAGCGCCTGCCGGACGCCGCACTGGGGTTCCACTGTATGGGTGCAGCCGGTGAATCGGCAGTTCCCCTCACAGGCGGCAAATTCGGGATAACAGGAGGCCAGTTCTTCCTTTTCCAGGTCAAAGAGTCCCAGAGAACTGAATCCCGGTGTGTCCAGAATATAGGTGCCCTCCTCCAGGGCGATGAGCTGCGTATGTCTGGTGGTATGCCTGCCCCGCTGGATCTTTTCGCTGATCTCCCCGGTCTCCATCACCGCGCCGGACTGCAGGCAGTTCACCAGAGAGGACTTGCCCACGCCGCTGGGCCCGGCCACCGTGGTGGTCTTGCCCCTGAGCCGCTCCCTGAGCTGCTCTATCCCCTGTTTTCCGGCGGCGCTGACAGTAAGAGTCTGATAGCCGCAGGCGCTGTAGATACGGGCATATTCCTGCCCTGCCCCCGCCCGGTCCAGATCCTGCTTGTTCAGACATATGACGCAGGGAAGCTGCTGCCGCTCCATCATGATCAGAAAACGGTCCAGCAGATTGAAATTGGGCTGGGGATGCGTGATCGCGAAGACGACCAGCGCCTGATCCACATTGGCCACCGCCGGGCGTATTAACTGGCTGGATCTGGGCAACAGACGGCTGATATTACCTGTCTTCTCTGTCTCGTCCAACAGATCCATCTCCACATTGTCCCCCACCAGAGGCTTTATCTGCTCTTTTCGGAATATTCCCCGGGCCTTACACTCGTAGATCCCTCTGCCGGACACATGCACATAGTAAAAACCGGCGATCCCTTTCACGATCTTACCCTGCATAAAAGTTACTCCTGTGTAAATGCTACTCTCCGCTCTACGGATCTGCTCTCCGTCGCACCGTTTACCGTGACCGTATAAGCCAGCGTGACGGTCCCCCCCGCCGAGGTGATGCCGTAAAAGTTGGCCGACTGCGGGAAAGTGCTGGTAGTCATATCCATCAGAACCTTTCCGTCGTCCGTCACCAGAGTTACATGCACGTCGCTGCCGGAAGTATAGTCGGGTGCCTCGCTCACAGTGGGTGCTCCGATGATATCGTTATATTTGTAGGTGGCCGCACCGGCAGGGTCTTTCCCCAGACTGACCTTGAACACAATGGGGGTGCCGGGGTCGAGGATCGTTTCCGCTGAAAAATTCTGATAGCATACCAGCCCCTCGGCCACGGTATCGCTGTATTCCTCCCCGATGGACTGCACGATCATACCGTTCTCGTGTATCCACTCCTCCGCCTGGATCTGATCCCAGCCGATCATATTGGGCATGGCCACTTTGTTGGCCTCCATGCCCAGACTTACGCTCAGAATAACTGCGGATCCCGGCGCTGCCGGTTCTCCCCCCGCAGGGTTCTGGGCGATCACTTTGCCCTTTTCCACCGTGGCGGAATAGCTCTCCAAGCGGCTCACGGTGAGCCCCATCCCTGTGATCTTGTTGCAGGCTTCCTCATAGGTCATCCCCGCCACCGACGGAACCTCCACAGCCTGCGTACCGGCGCTGACGGTCAGAACCACGGTACTGTTCACTTCCACGTCCTCTCCCGCCAGGATATCCGTGGAGATCACCGTGTTTTCCTCGTACAGCTCGGACTCCACCATGGTCACTTCGGGAACCAGGCCGATGCGCACGATCTCCCTTTTGGCATCCTCCACGTTCCATCCCAGCACATCGGACATCTTTACCACCAGCACATCGCTGTCGGCGCTGCTGTCGGGTACGGTGCCGGAGGGCAGTATCTGGCTGCTGCTCTCCTCCGTGGTCGGATCGATCTTGCTGCCGATATCGTCGGTGTTCATGACGCCGAATATTTTGCCTACCACCATGAGAACCACGGCGCAGATGACCACTCCGGCCAGGACGGCCAGAACGACGGTAATCTTCTCCATTCTGCTGTCCCCGGCGTCGTATTCGTCCTCCTCATAGTACTCCTCTTCCCCGTCGTACTCCTCGTCCATGGGCGGACGGGTGTACTGGGTGTTCAGACGCATCTGCTCCTCGTACGCGTCCTGCCGCTGGGCTTTTCTCTTGATCTGGTTCATCTCCGCCTCGGAGATGGCGCGGGTGCTGGCCTCCTCGTCCATATCCCGGTTCACCACAAAGTCCTCGTCCGGGCTGATCAGGGACTGTTTCAGATCCGCGATCACCTCGGACATGTTCTGATACCGCCGGTCCGGGGACTTCTGGCAGCACTTCAGCACGATGGCCTCCACGCTGCCGGGTATCTCGGGGACAAACTCCTTGGGAGAGACCATCTCCTCCTGAATATGCTTGATCGCAATGGCCACCGTCGTCTCCCCGTTGAAGGGAACCCGCCCCGTCAGCATCTCAAACAGGGTGATCCCCAGGGAATAGATATCGCTCTTCTCATCACTGTATCCGCCTCTGGCCTGCTCCGGCGAAGTATAATGCACGGAACCCATGACGTTAGAGGTGATGGTGTTGCTGGTAGCCGCCTTGGCGATGCCAAAATCCGTGACCTTGACCTTACCCTCCCGGGAGATGATGATGTTCTGGGGCTTGATATCCCGGTGTATGATATGGTTGTTGTGGGCGGCCTCGATGCCCATGCTCACCTGGATGGCGATGCTCACCGCCTCCTTGTAGGACAGCCGGGCCTTGCGCTCGATATATTTTTTCAGCGTAATGCCTTCCACCAGCTCCATAACTATATAGTAAATGTCGTTCTCCGCGCCCACGTCATAGACGTTGACGATATTGGGGTGCATGAGACTGGCAGCCGCCTGGGCCTCGATCCGGAACTTGGACACGAAATTCTCGTTCTCGCTGAATTCCTGTTTCAGAACCTTCACCGCCACATAACGGTTCAATTTATGACATTTTGCCTTATATACGTCGGACATACCGCCGGTACCGATCTTTTCCAGTATCTCGTAGCGGTCTCCTATCATCATCCCTATTTTTACCATGCTTACCTCTCCGTTCCCACTTTTTACACGCTGCGGGTAAGTTCTTCCTGGGGCTCGATCAGAATCACAGAAATATTATCTTTGCCCCCGTGGTTATTTGCCGCCTCCACCAGCCTGCGGGCTTTATCTTCCAGTTCTCCCTCGCCGCTTAAGATATCCCGTATCTCCCCGTCCTCCAGCATATTGGTCAGCCCGTCGGAACACATCAGTACGATATCGCCCGCCGCCAATTCCACAGTGAAAAAATCCGCCTCTATGGTGTCGTTGGCGCCGATAGCCCTGGTAATGATATTCTTTTCCGGATGGTTGCGGGCCGCCGCTCTGTCCAGGACTCCGACCCTGACCAGCTCCTCCACCTTGGAATGATCCCGGGTGATCTGCCGGATCTCCTCATTGACTACATAAAGCCTGCTGTCCCCCACGTTGGCCACCTGTAGATATCTTCCCAGGCAGGTGGCCGCCACCACGGTGGTTCCCATGCCCTCCAGACTGAAATCCTCGCTGGCCCTCTTCCGGATATGGGTGTTGGCAAGCTCGATGGCTTTTTGCAGGATCAGCGTCGGGTTCTTTTCAAAAGAACGCTCGATACAGTTGCAGATCGTCTCCACCGTATATTTGGACGCGTACTCCCCCGCTTTATGCCCCCCCATGCCGTCCGCCACGATGAACAGATTGGGCAGATTGCCGATGGTCCGCTGTGAGGTGAACACATAGTCCTGATTCTGTTTTCTCTTCCTGCCGATGTCGGTGATTGAAAACGTCTTTAGCACGTCTATTCCTCCTGCATATGGGAACGTCTCAGCTGCCCGCAGGCGCCGTCGATGTCCCTCCCCATTTCCCTTCTAATAGTAACATTTATTCCATTTTTTTCAAGAAGATTTTTAAATGCCTGTATCCGGCCCGCCTCTGACTGCACATATTCCCTCTCCTTGATGGGGTTTACCGGGATCAGGTTCACATGACAGCGCAGCGGCCCCGCCAGGGCGGCCAGCCCCAGAGCATCCTGACGACTGTCGTTGACGCCGCCCACCAGGCTGTACTCAAAGGTGATGCGGCGGCCCGTCTGCTCGAAATAGTAGCTGCAGGCCTCCATCAGCTCCCCGATGGAATAGCGGTTCGCTATGGGCATCAGCCTCCTGCGTTTTTCGTCCGTGACGGCATGCAGGGACAGGGCCAGCGTGATCTGCAGTTTCTCCCGGGCCAGATCCCGCATCCGCACCGCAAGCCCACAGGTAGATACTGTAACATTTCTTGCGCTGATATGCAAGCCCCTTTCATCTGTGAGCATTTCCAGAAACCGCAGCAGACTGTCGTAGTTATCCAGCGGTTCCCCGGTTCCCATGACCACCACATTGGACACCCGCTCCCCTGTCAGCAGGCTGATGGCGTAGACCTGGTCCAGCATCTCGCCGGGCAGCAGCCCCCGCACCAGCCCTCCCAGCGCGGAGGCGCAGAAACTGCAGCCCATCCTGCAGCCCACCTGGGAGGAGATGCACACGCTGTTGCCGTGTCTGTACCGCATCCAGACGCTCTCCACCACATTGCCGTCCTCCAGACCGAAGAGAAACTTTTTGGTGCCGTCGATCCGGGACTCCTGCACCGTTACGGTGCGCAGGCTGGTATATCCGTAGCGCTCCCGCAGTTCTTCCCGCAGTTTCCGGGGAAGATTGGTCATATCCTCATAGTCCCGGGCCAGGTTTCTGTGCATCCACTGATAGAGCTGCCCCGCCCGAAAAGACGGTTCGCCCATATCCGCCAGCTCCTCTTGCAGTTGTGTGTACGTCAGGGACTTGATATCCGTTTTTCCCTGTTGATTCTCCCATTTCATACCCTTATCGTCCCTCTGACCAGGTACCGCCCTCATCGTGTTCCCGAGGCATAGCTTTCCGTGCCGGTTCTGTCTGCCTCTCAGCGCATTCTGTCTCCCGGTGCATTCTGTCTCTCAGTCCGGTTCGCCTCTCAATATATCCCGCCGCTCAGTCCAGTCTGCGCCGCAGCCTGGTTCACCGTTCAGTTCAGCCCGCGCCGCAGCCTGGCGTAAAAGAAACCGTCCATATGCGCCCGTTCGGGCAGCAGCTGCCTGCACTCCTCCAGTGTAAAAGGGTAGTTGGCGCAGATCCACTCGCACATATCCTGGTTTTCCCGCCGGTCTATGGTACAGGTGCTGTACATCAGCACGCCGCCGGGTTTTACATAGCGCCAGCTCCCCTCTATGATCTCTCGCTGTAATCGGGTCAGCTCATCCAGGCTCTCCGGCGTCACCCGGTACTTGATATCCCGCTTTTTGCCCAGTACGCCCAGGCCGGAACAGGGCACGTCCATAAATACCGCGTCCGCGCTCTCCGCCATGGACTCGTCCGCCTGGCGGGCATCCCACAGTTGTACCGTTATTTTTTCCTCTAATCCCATGCGGCGGGCATTCTCCCGTATCCGTTCCAGTTTCTGTTCCGATACGTCCCGGGCCAGCACATGGGCGGCCTTCTCCGCCGCCAGCAGCGCTTTCCCGCCGGGAGCGGCGCACACGTCCATAATGCGGTCTCCCTCCCGAAGCCCCGCTGCCTCCACGCAGAGCATGGAACTGACGTCCTGCACCGCAAAAGCGCCCTCCGCATACCCCGCCAGCCCTGTCACACCGGGAGCGCCCTCCAGATAGCAGGCATAGTCCAGATATTCCGAAGGGGTGACGCGCACTCCTTTCCCCTGCCAGTTCTCCATGTACGCCCGGCGCCGGTCAGGCGTGACCCGCCCGCCAAAGCGCACCGTCACGGGATGAACCGCCAGCAACTGCTCCAGCAGCAGCCGGGTCTGCTCCGCGCCGTACTCGCCCAGCCACATCTCCACGATCCATTCCGGCATGGAATATTGCACGGACAGGCAGCGCAGCGGCTCGGTTACCGGATCCGGCATGGGAATCCTGTCCTTTTCGGCGGCTATCCGACGCAGCACACCGTTTACAAAGCCCTTGAGCCCGGTGAATTTCCTGCGCCCCGCCAGCTTGACCGCCTCGTTGCAGGCGGCGCTGTCCGGCACCGTATCCATATACAGAATCTGGTACGCGCCCATGCGCATAAGGCAGCGGATCAGCGGTTTCATCCGGTTCACCGGCACGGTGGAACAGCGGTTCAGAATGTAATCCAACTCAATCCTGCGCTCCACACAGCCCTCAGCCAGACGTTTGATAAATCTTTTGTCCTGGCTGTCCAGATAATCGTATTTATCCAGCACCGCCTTGACAATCCGGTCAGAATACTCCCCGCCCCGCTCCATCTCCAGCAGGGTGTCCAGCACGATCTCCCTCACATTCTCAGCCATGGCGTTCCTCTGCTAATCCCTTCTGCGGCGGTCGCCGCCAAAGAGCAGTACCAGCCGCAGCAGCTGCAGCACCGCCGCCAGCGTTCCCGCCACATAAGTCATCGCCGCCGCGCTCAGTACCTTCCGGCAGCCTCTGTTCTCCTGCCGGGTGACTATACCGTAGCGTTCCAGGCGCTCCAGCGCCCGGGAGGAGGCGTTGAACTCCACCGGCAGCGTGGCCAGCTGAAATACCACGGTCAGGGAAAACGCAATGATCCCCAACTGGATCAGCACATGGTTCCAGCTCAGTATCACTCCCAGAAGGATCAGCGGCATACTGGCGTGGCTGCCGATATTCACCACCGGCACCAGGGCCGTGCGGATCTTGATGGGCGTGTATTCCTGGGCATGCTGTATCGCATGGCCGCACTCATGGGCCGCCACGCTCATGGCCGTCACCGATCTGCCGTGATAATTCTGACTGGAAAGGCGCACGGTATTTGCCGACGGGTCAAAATGATCTCCCTCCCTGCTGCCCAGATCCTCCACCTGCACATGGTACAGCCCTTCGTTGTCCAGTATCCTCCTGGCGCACTCGGCCCCGGTGATACCCGTGGTATTCGGCACCTGGTGGTACTTGCGCATGGCCGAGTTGACCATGCCGCTGGCGGCCAGGCTGATCGCCAGTCCGATCAAAACCAAAATGTACGTAGGGTCCCAATAAAACATATCTATTCCTCCTGTCAAAATACCGCATATCGTCTATGTCCGCAATGTATCCGTGGTCGGCATCGGGCCGCTTCGGCCTCCGTACAGCGTTCCGCGCTATTCCCCCAGTATTTCACCCGGCGCGATATGCATGCCCAGCAAAAAATCATGAGCGCTCATGCGCTTTTTGCCCTCCAACTGCAGCTCCCGTATCCGAAGAAGTCCCCGTCCCGCAGCTACGGTAAAATCCTCTTTGCCCACGGCGGCCACGGTTCCGGCGGTCAGGCCGGGCGCCTCCCCCTCCACTGCGTCGGCCTCCCAGATCTTCATCTGTTTGCCCCGGAATAATGTGTAGGCGCTGGGCCAGGGGTTCATGCCCCGAACCAGCCGCTCAATGGACAGGGCGTCCCTGGAAAAATCGATCCGTCCCATCTCCTTGGTGATCATCTTTACATAACTGCCGTCTTCCTCCCGCTGTTTTTGCGGCGTCAATGCCCCCCGCTCCAGAAGTTTCAGCGCCTCCACAACAGTCTGCCCGCCCAGAACCGTGAGTTTATCGTACAGAGACTGGCTTGTATCCCCACGGTCGATGGGCAGTTCCTTCTGATACAGTATATCCCCGGTATCTATGCCCGCGTCCATCTGCATGATGGTGATGCCCGTGCGCTCCTCGCCGTCTATGATCGCGTGCTGTATAGGCGACGCGCCCCGGTATCTGGGCAGCAGGGAGGCGTGGATATTCAGACAGCCCAGCCTGGGCATATCCAGAATCTCCTGGGACAATATCTGCCCGAAAGCCGCCACGATAAAGACGTCCGCCTCATACCCCCGCAGCGTTTCCACCGCCTCCGGCCTCTTGACCCGCTCCGGCTGAAACACCGGGATATTGTATTTCAGCGCGCACTCTTTTACTGGGGGATATTGCAGGCTGCCGCTGCGCCCCTTTGCCTTGTCCGGCTGTGTCACTGCCGCCGTGATCTCATGTCCCGCATGGATCAATGCCTCCAATGCCCCCACCGCGTAATCCGGCGTTCCCATAAATACGATCTTCATAGAGCGTTACTCCTCCTCCGGCAAGGCCGCCGTCACGTCCGTCAGCTCTCCCTCTACCTTTTCCACATACAGATGACCGTCCAGATGATCCAGCTCATGACAGATAGCGCGGGCCAACAGCTCCGTGCCCTCCAGTTCAAAAGGTTTCATATCCATATCCTGAGCCGCTACTTTTACATAGTTGGGACGGGTGACGATCCCTGCTTTTCCCGGCACGCTCAGGCATCCCTCCGAGCCGGTCTGCTCTCCGCCGGTCTCCACGATCCGGGGATTGATCAGAATATAGGGGTCCTCCCCCGTCACGTCGATCACCGCGATCCGTTTCAGCACGCCCACCTGGGGGGCCGCCAGTCCCACGCCGTTGGCCTCATACAAGGTATCCAGCATATCCTCTATCAGATATCTGGTCCGGTCCGTCATCTCCGTGACCTCCTTGCACTTCTTGGTCAATATCTCTTCCCCGATCTCCCGTATATTGCGAATAGCCATATTTTTCTCCTTTCAAGCGTGTAAAAACGCCTATGTGTCCGTGTCGTAATCATTATATTATCTCAAATAACGGAAAATTTTTCAAGTACTATAATGTATTCATGGGGTCAAAATCAAATTGCAGGCTGGTCTGCCGCGGCATTTGCCTCTCCCCCATCCAGGTTTCCAGGCCGTCCTTTACCTCGATCAGCCTGTCATAACTGCCGTCCTTGACATAGAACACAAAGCGGTATATGTCGTTGACTTTACCGATACCCGCAGGGGCGGGCCCCACGATCATCATCCGCTTTTGTATCGGCTGTTCCTCGTCCACATACTCTCCCGCCCGCCGGGCCAGCTGCCGGGCCAGAGCGCCGCCCTGTTCCTCCGACGCCGCATAGACCTGCACCGCCAGCATATGGGCCGCCGGGGGATATCCCATCATCTCCCGGAACAGGATTTCCTCCTGATAAAATCCGCGGTAATCCTGGGCCGCCGCATAGACCACGGCATAATGTTCCGGCTGGTAAGTCTGGATCACCACTTCCCCCGGCTCGCTGCCCCGGCCCGCCCGCCCGGCCGCCTGGGTCAAAAGCTGAAACGTCCTCTCTCCGGCGCGGTAGTCCCCCACCGACAGGGACAGATCCGCCGCCAGCACGCCCACCAGCGTGACATTGGGAAAATCATGGCCTTTGACGATCATCTGCGTGCCCACCAGCACATCCGCCTCCCCCGCCGCAAAAGCCGCCAGTATCTGCTCATGGCTGTCCTTTGTCCTGGTGGTGTCCGCGTCCATCCGCAGGATCCGCACAGCGGGAAATCTCTCCTTAAGCCGCTCCTCGATCTGTTGGGTGCCGGCCCTGAACCCGGAGATATACGGGGAACCGCAGGATGGGCAGCGGCGCACCCCCGGCGTCTCATAACCGCAATAATGACATACCAGCCTGCCGTCCCTGTGTTCCGACAGAGACACGTCACAGTGGGGACATTTCATCACGTGCCCGCAGACCCTGCAGGAGACAAATCCCGCATACCCCCTGCGATTGATGAACAGCATACTCTGCTGTCCCTTCTCCAGCCGTTCCTCCAGCAGCTGCTGCAATTTTCTGCTAAAGATAGAGCGGTTGCCCTGTCTTAGTTCTTCCCGCAAATCCACGGTATATACCTGCGGCAGACTGCCTCCGGTAAGTCTTTTTGTCAAAAAAAGCTGGCGGTAGATTCCCGCCCTGGCCCGGTAGGCCGCCTCCATGGACGGGGTGGCGGACCCCAGCACCACGCTGGCCCCATGGAGGGTGGCCAGGTAGACCGCCGTCTCCCGGGCATGGTATTTGGGTGTGCTCTCGCTTTTGTAACTGGCCTCATGCTCCTCGTCCATCAGGATCAGTCCCAGCCGGGGAAAGGGCACAAACAGAGCGGATCTGGGGCCGATGATCACATCGATCTCACCGCATCTGGCTCTCTCGCACTGGTCGTATCTCTCCCCCGCCGAAAGCGTGGAATTCAGAACGCTGACCCGGTCCCCGAATCGTCGGTAGAACCGCATCAGCGTCTGATAAGTCAGCGCGATCTCCGGGATCAGCACGATCACCTGTCTGCCCCGGCGCACCGTCTCCTGTGCCAGCCGGATATAGACCTCCGTTTTACCGCTGCCGGTGATACCCTGCAGCAGATATGTGCCCGGATTGCCGTTATCATAGTCCGCCATGACCCGATCTACCGCGTCCTGCTGCTCGTCGCTCAAAGACCTGGCCGCCTCCCCCTGGGCCTGCTGTTTTACGGGATTGCGAAATGTCTGCGTCACCTCCACATGTACGGTCCCCTGTCCTTCCAGTCCCCGGATGACCGCGGGAGATACCATCAGCTTTCCCGTCACCAACTCGTAGGGAAGTTCCCCCTCCCGCAAAAGTTCCTCCAGAAGTCTCGCCCTGGCGTTCTGTTTTTTGCGGCGGCATTCCCCCAACAGGGAGATCCCTTCCTCCCGGGTAACTGCCAGCCGCACTTTTTTATGCTCCGCTTTCTTCACGGCGCGCCGGGCCGGCAGTACCGTCTTGAGAGCCTGGATCATGGTGCCTCCGTAGGATCTGCGGATCCACCGGGCCAGCCGTATCTGGCGGTCCTCCACACCCACGCCGTCCGTTACGATGCTGTGCAGATCCTTGATCTTCCGGGGATCATAGGCGCACCGGTCCGTAATGTCCGTCACATATCCCCTGCGCAGCGTATTGCCTCTGCCAAAGGGCGCCATCACGCAGCCGCCCACTTCCAGCGTCTCCCGCATATGCTCCGGTATCCTGTACTGAAAGGGGCGGTCCACCTTTTCATGAGAAATATCTATTATCACATCCGCGTATCTTGTCAATGTTTTCTCCTAATTAAGAGTTCCGCTGCGCCCCCTCCGATGCCTTTCCCGCAGAGCAATTTCCGGTCGCAAGCGCCCGCAAATTCTCTGGGCATCAAAGGGGCCTTGCTGTTCAGAGTTCCGCTGCGCCCCCTTCGATGCCTTTCCCGCAGGGGCCCTGCTGTTACGAGTTCCGCTGCTCCTCCAGGATTTCCCGAATCAGAACCCTCTCGTCCATGGGATATTTTACCCCTTTGATCTCCTGATAATCCTCGTGTCCCTTGCCTGCCAGCACGATGATATCGCCCTCCTGCCCGTGGGCCATGGCGTAGCGTATGGCATCCTTGCGGTCGATGATCTCCACATAGGCGCCGTCGGTCTTCGCCATGCCTGTCTTGATGTCGTCGATGATGGCCTGGGGTTCCTCAAACCGGGGATTGTCGGAAGTGATAATGGTCAGATCCGCCAGCCTGCCGCTGATCTCTCCCATCTCAAAGCGCCGCTGTCTGGAGCGGTTGCCGCCGCACCCGAACAGACACACCAGCCTGTGAGGCTCATACTCCCGCAGCGTGGTAAGCAGACTTTCCAGAGCCATGGCGTTATGCGCATAGTCGATCAATAGTGTATAGTGATCCGACACTTTGACCATCTCGATACGGCCCTTGACCCGCACAGCCAGCAGCGCCCGCTTGATATCATCCTCCCGCACGTTGAAATGTCTGCATATGGCGATGGCTGTCAGCGCGTTGTATACGCTGAACCGTCCCGGCGTGGGCACTTCCACCGCAAAATCCATCAGACCTTCCACATCGAACGCCACGCCCAGTTCCCCCGGCTTTCTCACCAGCCGCACATTCTCCGCCCGCAGATCGTTGCCTTCCCCGATACCGTACCGCTCCACCTGGCAGGTGTGTCCCTCCAGCACCGCGTCCACATGGGAGTCGTCACCGTTGACGATCCCCACCCTGCACTGTTTGAACAACAGTCCCTTGCAATGCATATACTCTTCGAAACTGGCATGTTCGTTGGGGCCGATATGATCCGGTTCCAGATTGGTGAATATCCCCAGATCAAAAGTAAAGCCCTGGGTGCGGTGCAGCATCAGGCCCTGGGAAGATACCTCCATGACCACCGCGTCCATGCCCGCCTCCACCATCCGGGCAAAATACTCCTGTAAAGCGTAGGATTCCGGCGTAGTGTTTCCCGCATGGATACGCTCTTTGCCGATGATCACTTCTATGGTTCCCACCAGGCCCACTTTATAACCCGCATTTTCCAGAATGGATTTCACCATATAAGTGGTGGTGGTCTTTCCCTTGGTGCCGGTGACGCCGATCACCCGCAGTTTTTCCGCCGGATAGCCGAAATATGCCGCCGAGATAAATGCCATGGCATAGCGGGTGTCCTTCACACGTATCACGGTCACGTTTTTGTCCGCTATCTCCGGCATCTCCCTGGATACCACCAGCGCCGCCGCACCGTCCTTTGCCGCCTGCGCCGCAAAGTCATGACCGTCAAAATTGGCGCCCGGTATACAGATAAACAGACAGCCCTCCTCTATCTTCCGGGAATCGTAGACCACCTTTCCGATCTCCCTGTCCACATTTCCCTGTACACATTCGTAATCCACTTTACTCAATAAATCCGTCAGTTTCATAGCGCGTCTCCTTCTCTCCTCTGGGGAGTCCTTCTATCTATTACTATAAATGACAGACCCCCATATGTAAATGCTTTTTTCTTATTAAGATTCATTGCGTTTAGATTCATTGCGTTTTACAATGCAAAAGCTCCGGTATCTCTACCGGAGCCTTCGCTATTTCTTATGAGGGGGGGAGATAGTGAGTTCATCAACTATCTGATATATACTATACCCATTAATTGTGTCCAAAATGTGTCTAAATCCTAAGCAAAAAATAAAATGACCCTAAACAAAACGGAAACTGAAACTATTCACTGTGTTTTCTATGTTTTAAGAATCTTAAAGCAGCAAAGACTCCGGTATCTCTACCGGAGCCTTCACTATTTCTTATGAGGGGGGGAGATAGTGAGTTCATCAACTATCTGATATACACTATACTCACAAAATATGTCCAAAATGTGTCTAAATCCTAATCAAAGGATAAAATGACCCTAAACAAAACAGAAATTTTGTATCACAAACTGCAATTCCTCATGTCCCCGATAGCGGTTTATTCCCAGATGGTAAGTAATATTCATCTCATATCCCCGAGATCCGGCAGATTCGCTCCCCAAAGCGCCGGTGTCAAAAAGCCGCTCCGCGCTGCCGTCTCCGTATTTCTCCTCCAGGCGCAGGCAGAACTCGTCCAGATCCCCAAAATACATAAGCTCCTGAAACTTGCCCTCCGTCCGTACCGTGAGTCTGGCAAAGTTCTGTTTGGCTCCGATGCGACGCCCTCTGAGCAGCATCAGCCCCTTCTGGGCAAACAGGGGCCGGGGATTCCCTGTGCCGCAGGGTTCCAGGCTTTGTAGCTGCCGCGCCAGTTCCATATCCGCATAAATGACAGGCATGGGCACATCTATATGTACCAGCCGGGCAAAATCCTCCTGGGTCAGACCGCAGTCCGCATTCAGCGCCTGGCGCAGCGGCTCAATGTCCTCCTCCCGCATGGACAGTCCCGCCGCCATCTTATGACCGCCAAACTTGGTAAAAAACTGTTTCACGCGAATCATGGCATCGTACATATGATAGCTGTCGATGGATCGCCCGGAGCCTTTTATGCCTTCCTCTCCCTTCGTCAGCACAAAGACAGGGCGATGATACCTCTCCTTGATCCTTCCGGCAATGATGCCCGCCAGGCTTTCGTGAACCTGCGGCAGATAAACCACCATCACCGAATCGGGTTCGCCGCCTTTCTCGATCAGTTCCACCGCCTCCTCCACGCCCTTGAGAGTCATGTTCTTGCGGCTGTCGTTCAGATCCTTAAGCTCTCTGGCAGCGGTCATGGCCTGGGCTTTGTCCCGGCTCTCCAACAGTTCCAGCGCTCTCTTTGCCGTGTCCAGGCGTCCGGTCGCATTGAGACAGGGACCCAGTACAAAACCCAGATGATAGGCGGATACCGCTGACGGGTCCAGTCCGCACACTTCCATCAGCGCCTGCAGTCCCGGATTTGCGCAGGTTGCAAAGCGTTTCAACCCCTCCTTTACCAAAATCCGATTCTCATCCTTTAACTCCATCACATCGCACACCGTGGCCATGGCGGCAAAAGGCAGCAAGGCTTCCGTCAACTCCACCAGCCCTGGGTATTCTGTCCTCTCCCCCAGAGCCTGTACCAGCTTGTAAGCCACCACCGCCCCGCAGATCCCCGGCCACGGATAAGCGCATCCCTCCTGTTTGGGGTCTACCACCGCCTGCGCCGGAGGCAGTTGCCAGATTCGATGCCCGTCTTTTTCCATATAGGGCACCTCATGATGGTCCGTCACCACCACCCGCATACCAAGCTCTGCCGCCAGCGCGATCTGAGGCTGCGCCGCAATGCCGTTGTCACAGGTGACAATCAGTCCCACGCCGTCTCCGTGCGCCTCCTCGATCAAAGTCTCATTCAGCCCGTAACCGTCCTTTATCCTGTGGGGAATGGCCGTGTCCACCGCAGCGCCCATCTCCCGCAGCGCCCTGGTCAGGATATAGGAGGAGCATATGCCGTCCACATCATAGTCTCCGATCACACGGATCTTTGTTCCTCTGTCAAGTTCCTCTGCGATCACTGCCACCGCCTGCTCCATCCCCTTCAGCAGCCACGGGCTGTAGCAGTCCGAGAGGGTTCCGTGCAGAAACCTGTCCACCTCCTCGGGCTCTGTGATGTCCCGATTGCGGATGATCCTGGCCAGCACCGGGCTGATGCCGAACTGTTTGGCCCATCCTTCAAAATCCGCCTTTTTGGCGGCTACCATCCATTTTTCCATTTTGCTCCTCGCGCACTATATACAATCCCTAATAGGGATGACGCCCAATCCGTCCTACCAACACCTTTTCCCCTGCACCGATCACTGCATCGCACCAATAAAAATATATCCTGAGATTTGATCCAGCATGAAGTAATTTTAAATGCGGTGAACACTCCACCTCTTTTGTCTTCGGCACGGACTTTCCTTCCAATTGTTCCCAATATGTAAAAGTGAAAAGCAAATCTTCCGCATGCTCCGGGTCCGGCGCGCATTCCCGCTGTAAATGAGCTGTCAGAATCTTCATAGCCTCTTCCAGCCGATCGCAATATTGCTGATAAAGTTCTACCGCCTCATCATTTAATATTCCCAGAGCCTTCGTAAGCTCTTTTGTCCTGTCCGGGAAATGGGTAATATGTTTCATTTCTGAGAGGATATCATCAGCAAAACAACTGTTTACAAAGCAGGACTGCATAAATTCCTGATATTCTGTCACATTTCTGACAGAGTCGAGAATGCCTCTCCTCTTTTTGATATAATCCTCCACCTTACACACACAATTCTGAAATTCGCCCAATGCGGCGCGAATAACCTTTCTGTTAGCAGTTTCTCCGACGGGCCCGCCTTCCATGGGCTGAAATATCCGCTTGCTGAATGCCTCCTGTAATCTGCGCCGATCTTCTTCACTTCCAAGCCCCCTGTTGCCATAGAGCCAGTCGGCAAATGATACTTCTTTCTGCACTTCCGCCTCCCACAACGTTTCATGGTATTCCAAGGGCTCTTTGACGGATTCATTCTGGCAGTATGCGGCAATCTCCATTAAGTCCCCGATTTCGTCCCTGCGCAAAGCCAGATTCTCTTTCTCATTCGTATGGGCAAAACTCTCTTCCTCCAAAAAGTTAATTACCTGCATTTTTTCTCCTTATCTTAAATAAGTCCCGTAAATCCTCGCCCTTCTGGTCAAAGAAACCTTTGGGCCATTCTGAGAGTTCCCCGTTTTTGTCCACATCAATTTTTATGATCTGTATACCTTCCTTTTCTTTCTCAAAAAAATAGATCTGCATATTGTCTGTATGTTCCATGATAGCCGCCTGAATCCTGGCTCCGTCTATGATATGCTCGCTGTGCGTTTCTACGATAACCTGAACGCCCGCATATGCCAGGCACTCCAGGAATTTCCCCATTCTGCTCTGGGCTGCCGGATGCAGATGCGCCTCGGGATTTTCTATCATCAGCGACACATTATCCATAGAGGAACACCACAATCCGGCTGTAACTATCGATAAAATATAACTGATCCCAAAACCTGTCATCGTCGGCAGTACCGGCTCTTCCGCCATCTCATTCCCATATCTGATATCTGTACTCGCCTTCACATAATCCGTCGTGACAGAAAAATTAATATCCCCTACTATCGCATTCATCCAGTTTTCCACCTGAATGGAGAATTTGGATTTTTCCCCATCCAGTGCAAGGCACTCATGTACCTTTCTCTGCTGCATGTCCGCCCGGTCGATCAAAAAGGCCGCATTGGCTCCATTGCTCAGAATATCCTCATCCACACCTGCCGGATAGGATATTCGCGGTCCCAGGCGCTCCGCGTTCAGATAAAATATCTGTTCATTCTGTACATCTTTGGGAGACTGGGCATACATTAATTTCAAAGGCTTAAGTTTATCGATCTTATACGCAAATAGCCCCTCTGTTTTGTTCCACTGTATATTTATCGAAAAATCTCTATCCGATAATGCTGTAGGGTTTTGTGAGATCAGCGCTCTGGGGCTGCCTACCGCAATGCCCAAAGCCTCCGAAACATCCACGGAATCTTCTTTTTCCCGCGCTGTTGCGTTCGCAAGCAGAAGCGCCTGCATAACCGTAGATTTACCTGCGGCGTTTCCCCCCGCCAGGATTGTCAGTCCCGCCAGGGATAACTGCAGACAGTCAAAACACTTGAAATTCTTCATTTCAATGGTTTTTATCATAACATTCCTCCCATATATCACGAATGGTTCCTATTGAAATCAAAATATTTTTTCTTGTTCCTGTAGAAGAGGTAATGGCGCTGTAGAAATCGGCATCCTTGGTCAGGCGCTGCCTGTATGCTGTCCTGACTTTCACAGGGTCTACTTTATTCATATCCATATCTGGACCAACATTCGCAAACAGAACTGCCCAGCCAGTGAACAGAGATTTATTTACTTTACTGTTTTCCGTTTTACAAAAAGCATATTCACCGAGAATCTCATAGCAATAGTTCATCACCTGTCGAAAACCATAAAATAATCCATCCAAAATATGCTCCGGACTTTTATTTAAGATCAATATTCCATGATCCATCATTTTCATCAGACCGTAATAAAAAGCAAAATCCTGTTTCTCCCAATTATATGTTCCCAGGATTGTCAGATAACGCAAACACAGTTCCTGCGCCGCCATACGAATATCTCTGACACTGCCGCGTGTGGCCCGGCTAAACTCTTCGCACTCCGCCATCCTCTGCAACAAAGCCCGAACCTTAGGCGCGGCCATAATGTTTCTGATCTCCTGATAGTTTAACGGCAATCCCCCTGTATTTACTCTCCGGAACACATCAAACTTAACCATCTGCGGACATTTTTCATCAAGGATATTCACCGCCAGTTCCGTATCCTCAATCCGTCCCCGAAGTTTAGGCTCCAGGTCTTTAAAATATTTATTTTCACAGTGGGATAAGTATTGCATTTTTTTCAGTGGAAATTCATTGTTCAAAAAGGAGTGAATCGTAGACAGGCGCTGCATACCGTCGATAACGCTTTTATTTCCCTCACAGTCTTCGTCCAGATAAAAGGCCGGGATGGGAATCCGTAAAAGCAGCGATTCAATCAATGCGCTTTTCCGCACGTCATCCCACACCAAATTTCGTTGATATTCCGGAGACAAATTGAGCTTTACTCCATTCTCAGCCGAGATCCAATGCTCTATCTGAAATACCGTTATCATCTTCTGTGCAACGCGAATATTCTGAACATCATATGGCGCGTCAATTTCCATATTCTCACTGCCGCCATCAACGTCTATTTCAATACCGTTGTATTCTGACATTGCTGTTTCAGATAATTTCAGATATTCCGAGAAATCTGATTTGTGTATATCCATTTTAAATGCTCCTTTAATCTAAAAAAGCTGTCCTGCTGACATATTTTCCCTTTCCCTTGCATTATAACATATTTCCCTCATTTTACAACCAACCTATTTTCCTTAGAAAGTTTTACCTCCACTGGGGAATACCGAGTACCAATACAAGTCACATCTTCCCCCCTGCCTGCCCTCCTACAGCGTACCGCCCTACTCATAAGATGCGCAGATCTTGCCCTGCTGAATAATATGCCCTTCCGCTCTATGGAGTACCTGCCTTTTTGTCGAGGTCGCTTTCAGTTCCAGCGCACAGTTAAGCGCATAGACGGTAAAACAGTACCTGTGGGACTTGCCCTTTGGAGGCTTAGGGCCGCCGTAGCGATGTAATCCGTATCCGATTCCCTGCACTGCGCCGTCCAAAGCGGATACCGACTTCCCCGGCGGAATTGCCTTGGGTATGTTATTCTTCGCGGGAATGTTCCAGATGACCCAATGTGTGAAACCCTTTATGGGATGGCTCAGATCTTCAAGGGTAATGACCAGTGTTTTAGCGGATGGAGACAGATTTTTAATGATAAACTCCGGGGAGATATCTTCTCCCCGCCCTGTATGTTCTATGGCAAATGTACCGTCGGATTCCACCCCGACGCACTCAAAATCAAGATCGTTCCCCTCTATTTTCTCTATGCGCATACAAAATCTCCCTCTTTAAATGAAAATGTACACAATACACAGAATCCATTCCCCTCATGATTGGCCTGGCATAAGCGCACAAACGCCATATTCATACAATGAATTACCTGCATTCCGAGTCCGATTATAGCATAATGACTCCCTTTTTACAATCCACAGTTCGACCGGGCATCGGGCCGGTTGTCCGCCCCGATGCCAAAATTGGAAACGGAGTTCTATCTGATCCGGAAAAAGTATCAGACATTAACCCTGTAACAAAACGGCCGCTAAACTGTATGCAATGCCGTTTTAATAAATCAGCCTATGTAAATAATCAGTCCATGAATAAGGATAATCGAGTAGGGAAGAGCCCTCTTTCCCTACTCGCGCACCGGGCACCCGCCAGCGCATGCCGACATATTTCATTTGGGTGCCCGCGTGCATAAATAAGGGCTGCCCGTTAAAGGACAGCCCCTTGCCAATCAAAAATACCGTCTAATTTCAAGCTTTCGCCTTGGGCGGGAACTTCCTGCGCAGCACATACCATATGGGGCCTGCCAGGCAGACGGAGGAGTACGCGCCGCAGAGGATACCCACCATCAGAGGCAGGGCAAAATCCCGGATGCTGGTCACGCCCAGGATATACAGCACCGCCACCATGATAAAGGTGGTCAGAGAGGTAAAGATACTTCTGGACAGCGTCTGGGTGATGCTCCTGTTCAGCACATCCTCCAGGCTCTCCTTCTTCCCCATCTCCGCCATATTCTCACGCACCCGGTCAAAGATCACGATGGTAGCGTTGATGGAATATCCCACGATGGTCAGCATACAGGCGATAAAGGTATTGCTCACGGACACTCTGGCCGCGGCGTAGAACGCCAACACCACCAGCACGTCATGGAGCAGCGCCATCACGCCGGAGGCGCCGAAACGGATATCGCTGAAACGGATACGGATATAAATCAGCATACATACGATGGCCACAATCACCGCTACGATAGTGTCCCGGGTCATCTCATCGCTGATGGTGGAACTGATGGTCTCTGAGCCAATCTCTGCCGTCACTCCAAACTGCTCCCTGAATATCTGATTTAACTGCTCGCGCTGATCCTTATCCAAGGAATCGGATTTAAAAATGATCTCGTTGCTGCCCTGCACGGTTTGGATCTGCACACCGCTGCCGGTGATCTCCTCCACATAGGGTACGATCTCGCTGTTGACCTGCTCCAGCGTCTTGCTCTCCCCGAAAGTCACCGTGGTGGCCGTACCGCCTTTAAACTCCAGACTCAAATTCAGTGCGTCGCCGGTGGTTCCCATGAAGACGCCCATCACCACAAAACCGGCCACGATCAAAGCCGTGGAAATGCCAAAGAACCATTTCCTGTGTTTGAGAATGTTCAGAGGCTTATGCTCCTTGCCTATGCCGTACCACTTGGCGTCCTTGAGTCCCAGGGTATACAGGGCGCTCATGATCAGCTTGGTCAGCACCAGAGCCGTGAACATGGACAGCACGATACCCAGCGCCAGAGTCTGGGCAAAACCCTTTACCGTGCCGGGCCCTAAGATCCACAGCACCGCCGCCGCGATCAGCGTGGTGATATTGCCGTCGATAATGGCGGACAGAGCCTTGTCAAACCCGATCTGCATGGAACTCTTCACGGTCTTGCCGGTGGCAAGCTCCTCACGGATACGGGCAAAAATGATCACATTGGCGTCCACCGCCATACCGATGGACAGAATGATACCGGCGATACCGGACAGCGTCAGGGTCATGTCAAAGCCGTTGAGCAGCATGACGATCATCGCCACATACATACCCAGCGCCAGGGAGGCTGCCAGTCCGGAGATAAAATACACCGCGATCATAAATACGATCACGATCACCAGGCCGATGGCTCCCGCCTTAAGGCTTGTCTCAATGGCGTCCACCCCCAACTGCGCCCCCACCACTTTGGAGTGCAGTTCTTCCAGTTCCAGGCTCAGACCGCCGATACGGATGGTAGAGGCCAGCTTTTCCGCCTCCTCAAAGTTCTTGGAACCGCTGATCTGGGCACTGCCGTCGCTGATCACCGCGCTCACCGTAGGTACGCTGACAAAATTACCGTCGTAATAGATGGCGATGGACTTGCTGTTCACGCCGCCGTTATATGCCTCCCGGGTAGCCTCCTCAAATTTGGCAGTGCCCTCTTCGTTCAGCGTCAGCACTACCACGATCTGCTGGTTCTGCATATTGTCCGTGCGCGTGGTCGCCTCCGCGTCCATCACGTCCGTACCTTCCAGTACCACGCCGCCGTCCGCGATGATCTCCTCCAGGCTGCGGTTTAAACTGTGTTCATATCCGTAACCGCCGTCCTGGGTCATCACAAGCTGGGAAGTGTAGTTGTCCGTTCCGTCAGAGCCTGTCTGCTTGATGAAATACAGCGCGCCGGGACGCCCCAGCTCCTGCAGGATGGCATTGGCATCGGACACGCCGGGGATCTCGATATTGATCCGGTCCGCTCCTTCCTGATACACCACGGCCTCGGTGCTGTAATTCCACACGCGCTGCTGCAGTTTGGATATTGTATCCGCCATATCCGTAGGGCTGGGTTCCTCTTCTCCCACCACCTGATAAGTGATGCTGACACCGCCCGCCAGATCCAGACCCAGCTTGATATCCGACGCGCTGCCTCTGCCGCTGGCATCCACTCCGGCGATATCCACATAAGTGATGCCTGCCAGAGCCAGGACCAGCACGATCAGAATAATAATTGCCTTGCTCCTTGTCATGTTCTTAATCATTGTCGCTCTCTTCCTCCATCTCTGCAACCTTTATCATAATGGCGCATTCCACACGCTTTTTCTGCAGTTCGCATCCAATATCGTAAGCGCCGTTGATATCGCCGCTGAAATTATAGGCATTGGCCGCGCAGCCGCCGCTGCAATAAAACCTGGCAAAGCATTTCCTGCACTTCTCCTTAGCGTAGACATTACAGCATTTGAACTGATCCCTGACGGCGGTGTTGGTGATTCCCTCCTCCACATTGCCCAGCAGAAACTTGTCCTGTCCCACGAACTGATGGCAGGGATAAAAGTCCCCCCAGGGGGTGACCGCCAGATATTCCGTACCCGAACCGCAGCCCGACAGGCGCTTGGCCACACAGGGACCGCCCTCCAGATCTATCATAAAATGGAAGAAGTTGAAACCTCTCCCCTCTTTTCTGCGTTTTATTATCTCCAGCGCCAGCGCGTCATACTCCTCCAGCAGCCGGGGCAGATCCTCCTGGCGGATGGCATAATCGTCCTGGGGCTGCGCCACCACCGGCTCCACCGAAATCTGTTTGAATCCCAGATCCGCCAGATGCTTTACATCCTCCGCGAAATCCAGATTATAGCGGGTAAAAGTACCTCTGACATAATAATTCATCTGCCCGCGGGTCTGAGCGACTCTCTGGAACTTGGGTACGATCAGGTCATAGCTGCCCTGCCCGCCCCGGAAAGGCCGCATCCTGTCATGGACTTCCCTGCGTCCGTCGATGCTGCATACCACATTGGCCATCTCCCGGTTGGCAAATTCCAGAATCTCCTCGTTCAGCAGCACCCCGTTGGTGGTCAGCGTAAAGCGGAATTTCTTGTTGTTCGGCTCTTCCAGACTGCGTCCATAGGCCACCAGATCCTTGACCACCTGCCAGTTCATCAGCGGTTCGCCGCCGAAGAAATCCACCTCCAGATTCACTCTGTTTCCCGAATTGGCCACCAGAAAGTCCAGCGCCTTTTTTCCCACTTCAAAACTCATCAGCGCCCGTCTGCCGTGGTATTCCCCCTCCTCGGCAAAGCAGTACTGACAGGCCAGATTGCAATCGTGGGCGATATGCAGACACAGCGCCTTCACAACAGTCTGGCGGTTCTTAAAGTCAAACACATAATTCTCGTAGATATCCGGCGCAAAAAGCTGGCCCGCCTCCTGCAGTTCCAGCACTTCCCCCACGGCCTCCTCCACCTCTGCGGTGCTGTACCGGGCATTTGCCAGATTCACCACCGCGGCCTTCAGAGTCTCCGCGTCCCTGATTCCCTCCTTGACCAACGGTTCCATCAGGGAAATTATATCATATGTGATCTCGTCTACCACATGGACGGACCCGCTGTTTATGTCCATCACAATATTGTAGCCGTTATTTTTATACTGATGTATCACGTTACTTTATCCTTTCAAATCTTCTATATCATATTCATCATATTCAGATTCATCCAAATCAGATTCTTTTTAGACTGGATTATTCAAACTAAGTAGCCCCGAAATGCCATTGCACTCCGAGGCTGCCCGCATGTGTCAGCGAAGTGACCCTGATGCCGACTGGACTTATTTGACCTTCTCACAGCTCTGATTGCCGACGGTGCAGGAAGTCTTGCACGCAGACTGGCAGGAAGTCTGGCACTCGCCGCATCCGCCCTTCTTCATGGACTCCTTGAGATTCCTGGTCGTTAATGTTTTAATGTGTTTCATAGATATGCCTCCTAATCGTTCTGCCCCTGCTTTTGTATGTATTCTACGCCGTTTCCCCGTCCCCTCGGACGGTTAGGACCCAGGGCATTTAGTCCATTATAACATATATCCGCAAATTGTAAATTCTTTTTTTTGCTTTTTACTATAATCGCCATTTTTCATCCCTCAGCTAAGCATCCCCCCAAGCATCCCCCCGCCGCCGCAGAGGATCAGCGTGGTGGCAAAGGAACCGGTGAGTATCCCCGGCTGACGGTTCACGATCAGAGAGATGACCACCAGCACCACAAAATACAGCGTCCCCATCAATGCCCCCCAGAGGAATTTTCTGTTTTTCAGTTTCTTTCCGGTGATAAATCCGGCAAAAAATGTGGCGATCACATAGATCAGAATGATGCAGACGGACACCACCTTCTGCGACAGTCCCGCCTTGTAGAGCAACAGCGCCAGCAGCAGCAGCAGACCGCCGGTCAATATGTAAGAAAACAGCAGACTCTTCAGTAAAAAAAGCGCCGGAAATTCCCCTGCTTTTCCTTGTCTGTCTCCTTTTGTCATAAAATCCCTCCTTTATAATCTGTTCTCGTCCCATCCTATATTGACATTCGATTAATTATATTATATTATTCCTAGTAAAATGACAAAAAAGGAGTGGTTTATTTTGGACAGTTCAGCTGTCATACAACTTGTGATCCTGTTAATTTTAATAATTCTCTCCGCCTTCTTCTCTTCGGCGGAGACTGCGCTCTCCACCGTGAACCGGGTTCGGATGCGCGCGCTGGAGGAGGAGGGCAACAAACGGGCCGCCAGAGTCAATCAGATACTGGATAACTACGGCAAGATGATCAGCACGATCCTGATCGGCAACAATATCGTGAATATCTCCGCCTCCTCTCTGGCCACCACCCTGGCCCTGCGCATCCATCTCGTCGTGGGAATCGCCACCGGTATTCTCACCATCGTGGTACTGCTGTTCGGCGAGATCGTCCCCAAGACCTGGGCCAATCTGAAAAACGAGCGGATTGCGCTGGCATACAGCGGCATTATCTTTGGGCTGATGCATGTTCTGACCCCGGTGATCTTTGTGGTGGATAAAATGTCAAACGGCATTCTGCGGCTGCTACATATCGATCCCAACAAAAAAGCAAACGCCATGACGGAGACGGAGCTGAAGACCTATGTGGACGTGAGCCATGAGGACGGCGTCATCGAGTCCGAAGAAAAAGAGATGATTTACAATGTGTTCGATTTTTCCGACGCGGTGGCCAAAGATATCATGATCCCCCGAATCAATATGGTGACGGTCAGTGTGGAGGCCTCCTATCACGATGTGCTGCAGGTCTTCCGGGAGTCCATGTACACCCGTCTGCCTGTGTACCAGGATGATAAGGACAATATCATCGGCCTGATCAATATCAAGGATTTTATACTGACCGCCGATCAGGAAGACTTTTCCGTGCGGAACATTCTGCGGGAAGCGCATTATACCTACGAGTACAAAAAGAGCGCGGATCTGTTGCTGGAAATGCGTGAGATCACGATGAACGTGGCTTTTGTGCTGAACGAATACGGCGCCACAGTGGGCATGATCACGCTGGAGGACCTGCTGGAAGAGATCGTGGGAGAGATCCGGGACGAATATGACGCCGACGAGGCGGAATATATTCAGGCCATGGACGAACGCACCTATCTGGTGGAGGGCAGTATGAAACTGGACGACATCAACGATGTGCTGGGAACGGAGCTGGACTCTGAGGACTACGACTCCATAGGCGGCATTATCATCGAATATCTGGACCGTCTGCCGGAGGACGGCGAGGAAGTGGAACTGGACTGCGGCATAAAACTGAAGGTCCAGGGCATAGACCAGAACCGTATCTGCAAGGTGGTCATGACCCTGCCCGAAGAGATTTCCCAGGAAGACCCGGAAAAACCCGCGGAAGAAAAAGAACAGGAAACCGAAACCGTAAAAGAACAGCCGTAAGTTTCCTGAATGCTCTAGGTTTCTGCCTTAAAATATACACGGATCGCAGTGCCCTCGCCGGGACTGCTGTCCAGCTCAAGACGCGCCTGGTGTCTGGCAACGATATGTTTTACAATGGCCAGACCCAGGCCCGTTCCTCCTGTGGACTTGGAGCGGCTCCTGTCCACCCGGTAAAAACGCTGGAATATCCGCTCCTGGTGTTCTATGGGAATGCCGATGCCCGAATCCTTCACCGTGAGTACCACCCGGTCCCTTTCCCGTACCACCTCCACCTGCACCGTTCCCCCTTCCACATTGTAACGTATCGCGTTGTCGCACAGATTGTACAACAGTTCTTCCAGCATATTCCGGTTTCCCCGGACATAGCCGTCGCTTCCTGTATATTGCAGACTTACTCCATGTCCGGCCGCGTTGACGTCCAGCATTTCCACACAGACGGCCGCCAATTCATGAAGATTGACCCTCTCCTCCTCAAATTCCTCCCCCGGATCGTCCAGCTCCGACAGACGGATTATATCATTGATCAGGTTCAGCAGCCGCCGCGCATTCTGATGGATACCCCCGGCAAACCGCACCACGTCTTCCCCCGAGGCCATCCCCGTCTCTATCAGTTCCGCATAGCCGGATATGGAGGTAAGCGGCGTTTTTAACTCATGGGTGACATTGGCGGTAAATTCCTGCCGCAATCTGGCATTTTCCACGATATCCGCATGCTGCTTGCGAATGGTATGGATAAACGGCTCCAACTCCTGGTAATACCCGATCTCCGTACCGTCGTCCATGTGCCGCGTCAGCTTTTCGATGGGCTCCATCAGCCGCCCGGTAAGGTAATGGGCCAACAGCAGAGACAGGAGCAGCAGCACAGCGCCAACCCACACCAGACCCGGGAGCGCGCCCCCCAATATGCTGTAGACGCTCTCCGCCTGGGCCGCCACCCGGGCGATACGCCCGTCCTCCAGCCTGACCGCATAGTAAAAAGTGCTTTTATCCAGCGTCTCGGAACGCCGGATGGCCTGCCCCTCCCCCTCGTCTATGGCCTGGCGCACCTCCGGCCTCATGCCATGATTTCCCATGCCGACACTGTCCGCCCAGTTGTCATACAGTACCTGTCCCTGAGGGTCCATGATCGTGATACGCACTTTCTCCTCTCGCATGTTCCTGCCGGTTCTTTCCAATTCCCCCGGACTTTCCTCCCGCAAAAGGAGCGCGTATATCCGCAGATCGGCCATAATCTGACTCTTGAACACACCGTAGAATACTGCCGTGAACAGTACCATGGTAGCGGCGATGGCCAGCAATGCCACCAGATTGATCCCCGCATTGATCTTTTTCTTCATCGTCTCACCCCACCCTGTTTTCAATCACATATCCCACGTTCCGCACCGTGCGGATCATGCTGCCCTGGTCCCCCAGTTTTTGCCGCAGAGTCTTAATATGCATGTCCAGCGTCCTGGATTCCCCCTCAAAACTACTGCCCCACACCTGCTCCAGTATCGCGTCGCGGGGCAGTACGATCCCCGGGTTTTTCAGCAGGAGCTTTAACAGTTCGTATTCCTTGTAAGTAAGCTCGCAGACCTGTTTGCAAACCGTCACCTCATGTTTTTCCCGGTCCATCACGATCTCTCCCAGAATCAGTCTGTTCTCGCCCCGCCCCCCCTGGCTGCGGCGCAGCATCGCTTTCACCCGGGAGAGCAGCTCCATGACTCCGAAGGGCTTTGTCAGATAATCGTCCGCGCCCAGGTCCAGGCCCCTGACCTTGTCGATCTCCGCCGTCTTGGCGGTGACCATGATAACCGGCAGCAGCATGGTATCCCTGCTGTTCCTGAGCTTTTGTACTACGGTCAGCCCGTCCTCATCCGGCAGCATGATATCCAGCAATACCAGATCCGGTCTTTCCTTATCCAGCGCATGCAGGAAATCGACGGCACAATCGAACCCTCTCACCTGAAATCCCGCCCCGGCCAGCGCATACGTCTCTATCTCCTGTATGCTCCTGTCATCCTCCACCACATAGATCAGTGCCATCTGCTCCCCCTTTCCGCCGCAACATGCCGCCGCATGTTTTCCGGCTATACATTTTCTGCCATACAATACTTCTCCAGCATAATACATCGCTGACCATGTTGCAATCCTTATTATGATCTGTCCCGCCTAATGCGTTCCGGTTCAGGTCCCCAGCGGGATACAGCCGCCACTGGACCTTCAGGGCAGCGTATACCGCTGTCCGTAAGCCATCACTGCCTGGCGGAAATCCTCGTTGTCCTCCCGCCTCATATCTTCCAGATAGGCATGGGTATCATATTCGTCTTCGCTGATCTCCAACAGACAGACGGCTATGTTGGAACAATGGTCGGAGACACGCTCCAGATCGGTGGTGATGTCGGACAGGATAAATCCCAGCTCTATGGTGCAGTTTCCCTTTCTGAGACGCCGTATATGGCGCTGCCTGATTTCAAGAATCAAAGCGTCGATGACCTCCTCCAGCGGTTCCACCCGGCGGGCCAGCTCCAGATCATCCTCCGTGAAACTCCGCATCGTGATCTGCAGGATATCCCGTATGGCACTGCGCAGCACTTCCAACTCCTGCAGCGCCTTCTCGGAGAATGTGACCCCCTTGTCCTTCATCTCCCTCGCCGCCTCCTGCACATTGCGGGCATGGTCTGAGATCCGTTCAAAATCGCCGATACAGTGCAGCATCACCGACAGGCTGTGATTGTCCCGCTCCGACAGGTCCCGGGAGCCGATCTTGACCAGATAGCTGCCCAGTTGGTCCTCATAATGATCCACCCGCTCCTCCAGTTCCAACACCTGCCTCGCTTTCTCCGGGACATACTCCGTCACCAGCTCCATGGCCAAATCAATGGACCGCTCCGCCAGTCCCGCCATATCCGCCGCCACATTACGGCTCTGCTCTATGGCATAGGCTGGCGTATTCAGAAAACGGGGATCCAGATGCTGCAGCATCTCCTCCGTCTCCCGCATAGGCTCCTCTCCCTCCCTGCCGCCGGTGGTCAGACAGGCCAGCTTTACCAGACCTTTGGAAAAAGGCAACAGCAGCAACGTCGCCGATATGTTGAAAAGACTGTGAACTGCGGCGATGCCCATGGCGTCTGCCGGTCTATGCATAAAGGGAAACGCAAATACGGCGTCCAGCAGATAGAAAACCGCCATAAAAACCGCCGTGCCGATGATATTGAAATACAGATGTACCAGAGCCGCTCTCCTGGCATTTCTGCTGGCTCCCACGCCGGACAGCATGGCCGTCACACAGGTTCCGATATTCTGACCCAGGATAATGGGTACCGCGGTATCATAGCCCACCGCTCCGCTCAGGCACAGAGCCTGCAGGATACCCACGGAGGCCGAGGAAGACTGGATCACCGCCGTCAGCACCACTCCCGCCAACATACCCAGCAGCGGATGGGAAAAGGCCGTCAGTATACCCGTAAAAGCCGGCTCATCGGCCAGAGGTTTCACAGAGGCGCTCATGGCATCCATGCCGAACATCAACACGGCGAAACCGATCATTATGGAGGCCAGCGGCTGGCGTTTCTCCTTTTTTTTGGAAAAAAGCAGTAGCCCTACGCCAACGATCGCCAAAACAGGAGAAAAAGAAGAAGGTTTCAGAAGTTTTACAAAAAAGGAGGAACTGTCGATCCCCGTCAGGCTTAAGATCCAGGAAGTGACCGTAGTTCCCACATTGGCGCCCATGATAACGCCCACAGCCTGCTCCAGCCGCATGATGCCCGAGTTGACAAAACCCACCACCATCACAGTGGTAGCTGAAGAAGACTGGATCACCGCCGTCACTCCGGCTCCCAGCAGCACCGCTTTCAGCGGATTTCCGGTCATCTTTTCCAACACGCTTTCCATCCTGCCGCCGGAGGCTTTGGCCAGGCCGTCGCCCATCAGGTTCATACCGTACAGGAATAGCGCCAGCCCGCCGATCATTGATAACAAGTCAAAAAAGTCCATACATTTCACCTCTCCCCTATGTTTCCACAAAGTTTATACTTTTATCATAACCGGGAGTATGTAAAATCCGATATCCTGTTCAGGTAAAATGTATGTAAAATATGGGAATTTCTCTGTCAACCACAGTTCTCCCGCCGCATATAACATAATAAGCATTTATTTTGTCAAAGGGGAAAAACATGCCACTTATTGTATTAGACGCGGGACACGGCGGCGCAAATCCCGGAGCCACCTATCAGGGCAGACAGGAAAAGGATGACGTTCTGGCCCTGACTCTGGCCGTTGGAAAGATATTGGAAAACCGCGGTGTGGATGTGTATTACACGCGCACCTCGGATATCTACGAATCCCCCGCCCAAAAAGCCCAGGAGGGCAACCAGACCGGGGCCGACTACTTCGTCTCCATACACCGCAACTCCAGTCCATACCCCAACCAATACAGCGGGATCGAATCTCTGGTCTACAACCGCTACGGAGACGCGGCGCGCATGGCTGAAAATATCAACCGGCAGTTGGAGGCGGTGGGATTCCTGAACCAGGGCGTCAACGAACGCACCAATCTGGCTGTCCTGGGCCGCACCCAGATGCCCGCCGTGCTGGTGGAAGTGGGGTTCATCAACACGGACGCGGATAACCGACTGTTTGATGAACGGTTTGACGATATTGCCCAGGCTATCGCAGAGGGGATACTGATGACGGTGGGGATGTGAACGCCGCAGGGCACACAAAAAAAGAATGCGTTTCCCATTCGCGGAATCGCATTCTTTTTCGGATTAAATTGCTGTAAATCCTCATCCCAGATTCAACTGAGACTTTAAAGCGTCCTGTAACACCTGTGAAAAGTTGATGTTACGTTCCAAGGCAGCGACATTGAGCCACGCGGGCAGCGTAACAGTTCTATTCACCGCACGATTCACATTAGCCATACGAACAGATGGCATATACACGTCGATTAAAACGGCTCGCTCGTTTTCTTTTGTCTTTATAGCAGACAAAGGCGTGGGGACGGGAATCTCTTCCCCATCCTCTTCCAGCCCATATAGCACGCAGCCGAGAAGTTCCCGCGCTGACAGAAATGCGTCGTCATCATTTGTACCGCTGGTAGCACACTTTAAATCCGGAAAATCAACTGCAATTTCCTTTCCGGGTTCGTAAATGAAAATAGCAGGATAAAAATATCGATCGATTTTTTTCATAATGGCAACCTCCATAACATGTCTGAACTAATCAAACTTTAGACCTGACTGCTCTTCTATGCGTTTCAGTGTTGGAAGAGGAATATCTTTGTCAGGATGTTTTTTTACTGTAGTACGCCCCTTTTTGACGGGATGCTTAAATTGGTGATGACTGCCTACGACATTCACTTCAAACCAGCCATCCGCTTTTAGGATTTGTTAATGTCCAAACTTTTCACACCGATTTCGGGAACTCGCAGATCATCTTGGGATCATTGGCTTAATATCTTTTTCATTCACCCCTTCAATCTTTTCAATATGTGTTCACAGCTTATCTCTACCCCAGACAATCTAAATTCTTCCGGTATCCTGTCTTTTACATCAAGAAAGTTTTCAATGCACTCTATAGCACATTCCTTTTCATCTTCTCTCCCTAAATTATACAGATAATAAAGCACACGCCCCCTGAAAAAGTCCACATTAAATATATGATTATCGCTCATGCCTTCCCTTCCTTCCCCCGTTTCGGAAGCCAAGGCATAAAAACTTGCCGCCTCTAAAAGAAAATGCTCCCGATAATCTTTTAGTTTTTCGACTCCTGCCAATTTGTCAAACAACATGCCCATACGATACAGAACGTATTCGTCATACCTGTTCACACTTTTCATCTCATTTATGGGCATACCAATGGCAAAATCATAATATTTCTTCGCCAGAGCCGCATAAAAAATGATTTCTCTAACATCCGTTTCCGAATCCTGACACAGACAATTTACGACATCATGGGCAGCTCTGCCTGCCTGACATATGCTTTCCCTGCTAATACTATTCTCTCTGCCAAATATATCTCCAGCATAGAGTATAACCTCCTGTTTGTGAAACTCTACGTCTATGTCTTTTTTGTCTTCTGCATTTGCGATGATTTGATTGATCTCGCTCAATGAGTACTCCGGTTCTATCACATAACCAGCATTGTTTTCGTATAAAGCATGGATTTCTTCGGCTATAGGTAATTTATCCTGTGATACTAATATATTTCCATTAGAGATTTCATAGTCCGAAGAAGATTTATCACCCCCATACTGATCGGCCCCAAGATTGCTGTCCAGAATATTTTCCCATTTTGTTTTGCGGTCATTCGGACGTAATTCCCCAAACTCCGCACTTAATATATTTGTGTATTGATTACGCTCTACATCCGTTTCGTTACTTTCTATTTGGGGAGTATCATCCTTCTCGAAGAACAGTTGCGATACAAAAATTAAGGAAGGCATCAAAAAGATAAAGCCTGTTCCAATTATAAAGCAGTATATTTTTTTCTTTTTCCTCCACTCTTTGTCGTTCAGACTAGCATCGTGCTTTTTATTTTTACTATTTGCCTTTCTTTTCATAAGAAGAAGTCGATATTGGGCGATTCCTCCAACGGTAATTGCTAACAGTGATCCGACAAGGAAGGTGATACGTATAAATATACTTATAAAGTTCAATCATACCGCCCCCTTTTCCAATGCAGAAATTACTCATTCCACTCCCAGATACTACATTCCGAATCAAATATAAACTCTTCTTTGCTATCTATCAGATCACTCCCCCACTTCAACTCTTGAATCTGAAGCTTTCCATTTTGCAGGCAATAACATACATATTCCGGTGATACTTCCCGCACATTATATTCTACCACGAGCAATGTATAAAGCTCTGTTTCCACGTCTTCCTTTTTCTCCTCTTTCAGTAAATTCTCCATTCTGTCTTCAATAACTCCTGGCTCATATACTTCCAACAATTCGACCTTCCCAGCCTCGGATAAATATTCCTCTTGCGTATAATGATTTTGGATCCAGCAATGATCCACTTTTCCCGTGCTGTAAATCACATCGCAAAACAGATATGGTCTAACCCGAAACTGCGTTGTCTCGCTGTCAGTTCCTACCTGATATCCTAAATACTCAATTCCGGCATGTTCTTCCCATACTCGGTTTTGTATTACTATTGACTCTTCATCTTGTATACGTTCAAACTCCTCCTGTTTCTCCTTTTCCTCCATCCGCTTTTTCTCAATGATATCCAAAAACTTAATATAAATATTACTTCCTGCGTTAATAAGCCCTGAGGAAATTACTCCTATAAATCCCAACGCTGCACCTATAAGTCCCAACACTGCACCTATAATATTAACGTCTCCAGATAATTTTCCTCTTTGTTTTGAGTTTTCTTGCCCATTTGTCGTCGAATAATCCGTTCCTTTTTTCTCCATATTTGTACACCGTAACCTGAAAACTGGCTATTAAGTTAAATTCGTGACCTTTTCTGCAATATAGTATAGGAGTTGCTCATTGCCAGAAAAACACTCGCCCCATTTTTGTCTAAAATCTTCCTTTGATAGACCCTTTTCGCTATTCGTTTTCTTCATTTCTCCTAAAGTTTCCGCAATATCAACAATCTCCTCTATGCCAATATTTTCTCCGCATCTTTTTAATACGTTCAATCCAATCGATTTCCCCTTAGAATCAAAATAACTATCAACAAGCTCGTATGCTGCCTCCCAATCGTTCATATAAATTTCACATAGTTTTCTAAAATGAATATACTGTGCAAAATAGTTTTGTAGTTTATCTCGAAGTCGAGACAATGCAAATTTTTGAATCATTTCCTTATATTCTCTGATATAACCTTTGAAAATCAATTTTTTCATACAATCTATAAAAAGGCAAAAACTTTCCATTCCCTCTTCTTCATACTGTCCATTTTCATATAATAAGAGCATTGCAATAAGTTCATTTTCATAATCATTCCCTATATCTTCATGCAGCCTTTTTAAAGCCATCTGGCAATCTTGCATTTCATTACGCAGACGAACCACTTTGTGCTCATGTTCCTCGGGTGTCTCCATATATTGTCGAATATACTCAAGCGCTGCTGGTGTCAGTGAATACATCATATATCGTTCTCGTTTCACAAACGAGATAAGTGGAATCTCCGATTTTTTCATCCTATCTATTAGGTTACTCAAAGCACTGGGTTTGCATCCCATTCCGTCGGCAATTTCCTTATTGGAAAGTGTTCTGGCGCCCAACAGCAGCATAAAACAAAGCATTTGCCTTGTTACAAATTTTTTTAAGTACTGCATTATTTCACTTGTTAAGATTTCGATTGATTCATCCTTCACATAATCATTCATATTTAATCACTCCAGCCAGCAAAACAGAGTCTGATATTAGCAAGTGTAGCTTACCACATATCAGTTTGTTTATCAATACACAATTTGCAAGTTTTATAGAATGTGAATTCACAATTTAGTAAAAACTATATATTACATGGTCAAAAAGACTATAAAAAAGAAGAACAGCTCTGACTATAAGTCTGTCAAAACTACTCTTCTCTCTCCTGTACTCCACCCACCCTCAATGCTCCAGCATATTCTCAATAAAAATCCCATACCCCCGGCTGGCGTCCTGCACCAGCACATGGGTCACGGCGCCGATCAGATGATTGTTCTGGATGATGGGAGCGCCGCTCATGCCCTGGATGATGCCGCCGGTCAGGGCCAGCAGTTCGGGATCCGTCACTTTCAGCTCGATCCCCCGGTTCACATTGTCGTGGTCCAGATGCACCGCTGTGATCTCCACATCGTAATATTTGGGCGCGCCGTCCACACTGCACAGTATTTTGGCAGGCCCCTTCTCGATCTCCTGTTTCAGGCCGATGGGCAGTGCCTCCTCCGTTCCCATTGCCAGCGCTTTTTCATTGCAGTGTCCGAAGATGCCCTCCTTGCCGTTGTAGTATATATCTCCCAGGATCCGGTCGGGGCTGTAGACGATCATCCCCGTCATCTCCCCCGGTTCCCCGTCCCGGCCCTTCCGGATGGCGATGATCTCCGTCTCGTACAGCGTGCCGTCGTCCAGGTTCATCAGAGTGCTGGTGTCCACGTCGTTGATGCCGTGCCCCAGCGCGCCGAAGTTGCCGTCAGCGTCAATATACGTCAGCGTGCCCACTCCCTGGGCATTGTCTCTTATCCATATACCCAGTTTGTATTTTTGGTCGCTGTTTTGCGCGGGTCTCGCCTGAACGTTCAGAATATCGTCTCCCCGCCGGATCTTCAGCGTCACTTCCCGGCCCTGGCTCTCCTCCACCCGGCGCACAAAGTCTTTTTTATCCTCCACCGGCTGGCCGTCCAGTTCCAGTATATAGTCGCCGGATTTTACCACATATTTTGCGGGACAGTAAGTGAGGCCGTCCGGCCCCTGAAAATCCCCCACGCCCACCACCAGCAGGCCCTCCGCTTTCACATAGATACCGATGGGCGCTCCCACGGGCGTCAGCTCCTGCTCCCGGATAACCTGTATCCCCACCTGTTTAAACGGCAGGATGCCGAAGATTTTCACATTCATCTGGTAGCTCTGGTCCGAACTCATCTTCATCGTGACCTGACGGCTCAGATCGATGTTGACTGCTCCCGCCGGGATATTGGAGTCCTCCTGGCCGCTGACCGCCACCATCTCCCCGGTAAGAGGCACGCCCAGATCGATAGTCTGTTCCATGTCCGCCTTGATGCGCAGCACCGAGGGCACCTGATTATACAGATTGTAATAGCCCATGCCTCCCAGCGCCAGACTTGCGCTGATCAGCACGCCGCAGAGGGCATAGCGGCAGACCTTCCGGCGGCGTCTGGATCTCTTCCATTTATCCAGAAATGTGAACATATCGGCCCCTGCCTGGCCCTGAATTACAGCGTTCTCCCGCTCTATTTCTTTATTATAAACTGTTTTTTTCCACATAAAATCACACACTTTCGCAAATAGTCTTGCAAATAGTGTGTGATCATTTTTTAAAGTTTAATCAATGAAATTTATGGCTTTTAAAAATTAAGTGGTAGTCCGCACCCTGTCCCAATCTGTGATCCCTTCCGCTCCCACCAGCCAGTTCAGCGCGTAGTGCCATTCATAGACGATCTCGCTGTTTACAGCCTCCACTTTTGTCCCGTGGATCCTTGCGTCCACACAGGCCCAGTCGTAGCGAAAGATCAGATCCTGCATATCCAGTATCTCCTCCATGCTCCTGCATTTCGCTTTTTTCATCAGACTGTCAAAATCATTGTTCCACAGCAGAGCGCCCAGCCTGGAGGCGTCGCATATCTCCCTGGGTTCTCCCAGTTCAAAGAGGGACAGCGCCCACAGGAGAACCGCGCAGCACTCGTATCTCCAACCAAACCGGTTATGACTGGCGGCGTCGTCCCGTTTCCCGTCCAGATAGTCCCTCTCCTCATCAGACAGCCAGGCCCTGATCCCATATATCTCCTCCAACCGCTCCTCCATATCGCGAACCAGCCCCTGAGAATCCTCGCCTTGCCCATTGGTAAGCGCCTCCGAGCGGACACAGGCAGCAAATACTGCCACAGCCCTGCCCAGGATCTTCTCCGGAGCGGGAATCCTGCACTCGCTCTCCATAACCGCCGCCCGCAGATGCTCGATACAGGGGATGCCTCTGTCCCTGCAAGCGGCGATGGAGCGGGCTTTGCGCTCCGTGTCCGCCTGGGTTTCCTCCGCTCGCCCCCTTTCCAGAAAGGAGGCGTCCGCCACCGGATTGAAAGATTCAAAATCCGTTTTTCCGTCTATAGAGAGCAGCAGCCTGCCGTCGGCATGAAACAGATAGAACTGCGGAGTCAGTACGAAACCTGCCAGCAGATCGGCCAGCCCAAAGACCGCCCTTTGCACCGCCTCGGTTCGAGCCTCGTCCCCATTGACCTGAAATCCGATCCCCACGATACAGTTAAACAGCCGTATCTGCGCCAGAGCGGCCTTCTGCACCTCCTGATTCGCGAGCCGGGCCTGGGCGAAAAAGTTCATCATGCCCGCCGCCTGAGCGCCGGTCTCCGCCGCGTCGGTCTTGATGTGAAAATCCATTGCGGACCCGTCCGTCAACAACATTTGGAAATGATCGGGTCCTACCTGCGAAAAACTTTTTTGCAGCGGGCCGAACGCCTTCTGTATCCTTTCCGGGATCACGCCCATGTCTCCTCTGCACGCATACACCGTCAAAACGGCGTCCTGCCATTCCTGCTTTTCCTTTTTCTTTCTGCCAAACAATCCCATCTCTCTGCCTTCTTCTTTCCTCCGCGGACAGGTCAGTCCACGTGGTCTTTTTTGTGTTTCAGCGCCTGCTGCCGCATCTCCCGGGCATTGCCCAGCACTGCCTTTGTCATTCCGTCGCTGCCCAGCAGCCTGCCCAGCTCCTGGAGATTCTCGTCGCCCGCAAGGAGACGGATATCCGTGACGGTGCTGTCCTCGCTGGCTGTTTTTTCAATCACATAATGCCGATCCGCCATGGCGGCAATCTGGGGCAGATGGGTGATACAGATCACCTGATGGGCATGGGCCACGCAGTCAAGCTGCTCCGACACTTTCCAGGCCGTCTTGCCGCTGATTCCCGCGTCGATCTCGTCAAAGATCAACGTGTCGATATCGTCCCGACTGGCCAGCACCGTCTTGATCGCCAGCATGATCCGGGACAGTTCGCCCCCGCTGGCGATCTGGGCAAGGGGTTTCACCGCCTCGCCCGGATTGGTGGAGATCAAAAATTCCACCTCGTCCCAGCCCTTTGCCGTAACAGGCTGTCTGTCCTGTACCCGGATCTCCAACTGTACTGTCAGGAAGTTCAACCCCTGCAAAGCCTCCGTCAATACCCCGGTAAGCCCGGCGGCGCTGTCCCGGCGGATAGCCGTCAGCTTTTCGCAGGCCCCGGCCAGCGCCTCCTCCGCCTGGGTCAGCCGCTGCTCCAGCTCGCTCATATACAGATCGTAATCCGCCAGTTTTTCCAATCTCTGGCATTTCTGCTCATAGGCCTGCAATATCTGCTCCAACGTACTGCCGTACTTATCTTTCAGGCGGTTTAAGCAGTTCAGACGGTCTTCCGTCCGGCGGAAATCCTGCTCGTCCCAGACCAGCGTATCACTGTACTGGGCCATGTCCCGATTGTAGTCGCTTAACAGATCGTCGATCTGGGTCAACTGCTCCGCCATCTGCTCCAGCCTGCCGTCATATTCGGTGATCCCGTGCATGCTGCGCAGCGCCCGGCTGAGGGCGCTGCCTGCCCCTCCCTCCTCGTTGCCCGCGTACTGCCGCACCTCCTCCAGCGTCTCGGCGATCTTTTTCCCGTTTACCATCCGCCGATAGTTCTCCTCCAATTCCTCGTCCTCGCCGGGCCGCAGGACCGCCTCCTGGATCTCCTGGCACTCAAAGCTGAGCAGATCCTGTTCCCGCCTGAGCGCCTCCTGATCCAACATGTTTTTGGCGCGTTCCTGGGCGATGTCCGTCATCTCCCGGTGACGCCGCGACGTTTCGGCCAGCGCCTCCTGGGCCGCCTGCCCACCGTAAGCGTCCAATATCTCCATATGCTTTTTCTTGTGCAGAAGAGACTGATGCTCATGCTGCCCGTGAATGTCGATGAGCAGCTCCGCCACCTCCCTGACCTGGCGGGCGGAGACGGTCTCGCCGTTGACGCGCAGCACGCTCTTTCCCGGCTGCATCCGGCGGCTGATCAGCACCGTATCCTCCTCCAGCGGTATCTCCAGCTCCTGCAGTTTTTCCCGTAGCTCCTGCTCCTGAGGCGGACAGGAAAAAAGCAGCTCCACCAGGGCGCTCTCCGCTCCCTGCCGCAGCATCTCCTTGTCAAATCTGGCTCCCAGAGCCAGATTGACCGAGCCGATCAAAATGGACTTTCCCGCGCCGGTCTCCCCGGTCAGGATATTCAGTCCCTCCCCAAATTCCACTTCTGTTTCTTCAATAAGGGCCAAGTTTTTCACATGTAAACTGATTAACATCTCTTTTTTTCCTCCTGGCTTCCTTTTTCGGAGGAGCCGCACTCCCGTTTTTCCAGGGAGACGTACCCTCTTCTATCAAGGAGCCGCGCCCTCTTTTCCCCCAGTCCCCGGACTCCCTGTGTCGTGGGACTGACGCGGGATCGCTCCCGCGCTGTCTTTACAATAGTTCCCTGATCCTCTCCATCAACCGCTCCGTATCCTCCACGGTGCGCACGGCCATCATGATCGTATCATCCCCGGCGATGCTGCCCACGATCTCCTGAAAATGCATGGCATCGATGGCGGCAGCCACGGCCATCGCCATCCCGGATACTGTCCTGACTACCAGGATATTCTGCGCCATATCCATAGAAGAAAAGCCGTCCCGCAGTACCCGGATGTACTTATCTTCCAGTCCGCGGCCTTCCTCCTGCCGGGGGACGGTGTACCGCTGTCCTCCGCCGTCGGCGGAGACCTTGTACAGACTCAGCTCCCGGATATCCCGTGACACGGTGGCCTGGGTCACATCAAATCCCGCGTTTCTCAGCTGGCGGGCCAATTCTTCCTGTGTGTCGATCTGCTGGCTGGCGATGATCTCCAGGATCTTGCCATGCCTTGTTTTTTTCGGACTCATGATCTCCTCCCAATTCCCGGTCTATGTTCCCCCCGGTATCACCCGATCCGCGCTCATCCCCGGTATTACCCGGTCCGCGCTCATTCCCCGTATCACCCGGTCTGCGTTCTCCCCGGTATCACCCGATCCGCGTTCATCCCCGGTATCACTCGGTCTCCCGCATCTTGCGGTGCAGCACTTCCAGAAAACTCACCTTGTTCACCGCCAGGATCTCCGTGGTCTTCTCCGATCTGGCGATCTGGATCCTGTCTCCGGTACACATGGATATCTCATGAGCGCCGTCAAAATTGGCCGTCACCTGCTGTCTGCGGCCCTCCCGCCCCTGGGGGATCTCGATCTCGATCACATCCTCCGGCGACAGAATGATGCTCCTGCTGCTGAGAGTATGAGGGCAGATGGGCGTCATGATGATCATTCTGGAAGAAGGCTCCGCAATAGGGCCCCCGGCGGAGAGGTTATAGCCGGTGGAACCCGTGGGCGTGGTGATGATCACCCCGTCGGCGCTGTAGTCCTTGAGAAACTGCCCGTTCACATAGATGTTCAGCTTGATGACCTGCAAGGCGCCGCATCTGGATATGACGATATCATTCAGCGACCAGTCCTCGGTAACGCGGCCGTCCCGGTAAAACACCTTGCCGTTGAGCATCATCCTGCTCTCGGAAAAGACCTGTCCCGCCATGAGCCGCTCCAGCGCCTCCTCCAACCCTGCGGGCTCCACCTCCGTCATATAGCCCAGCGTGCCCAGATTCACGCCGATCAGCGGGATATGCGTCTTTTTCACGTCCCACGCCGCCTGCAGCATCGTGCCGTCCCCGCCCAGCACAATCATGCAGTACGCATCCGCCGGAAAGGTTCTCCCCGCGACGGGGTTCCCGTCCCCGGCGCTCTCCCCGCCGCAATCCTCGCTGTGGTGGTTTCCGTCCCCCTTATTTTGCAGGATCACCGTACACTTCTGCCCCCGGGATTCCAGATAGCCCCGGATCCGCTCCGTGGTGGCCAGTCCCTGATCTTTATGACAATTCGTATAAATCAAAAAATGTTTCATACGTGCAACCCCTTATGAGCCCGCTCCACAGTCTCCTGTATCACCCTCGTCCAGTCCTGCTGCCAGGACAGTCCGCTCCTCTCCGCCACAATATCCCGCAGTCGGCTCTCCCCCTCCTGCTCCGTAATCTGCGCCAGCTCCCCGCAGCGCTCTCCGTCCTTGCGGATATGTATCAGATACTCGATATTCCCCTTGGATCCTGTGATAGGCGAATACTCCAGATGCAGCACAGAAAAACCGATAGAGTCCGCAAAGTCCACGATCTTGCAGATCACTTCCCTGTGTATGGCCGCATCCCGCACCACGCCCTTTTTCCCCACCTTTTCCCGGCCCGCCTCAAACTGGGGCTTGATCAGGCACACCATCTCTCCCCCGTCCCGCAGCAGATTCCGGGCCGGAAGCAGGATCTTGGTCAGGGAGATAAAAGATACGTCCACACTGGCAAAATCCAGCTTTTCCGGGATATCCCCGGGCGTCATATAGCGGAAATTGGTCTTTTCCATGCAGACCACCCTGGGATCCGTGCGCAGTTTCCAGTCGAGCTGCCCCGGCCCCACGTCCACCGCGTACACCTTTACGGCCCCGTTTTGCAGCATACAATCGGTAAAGCCCCCCGTGGAGGCCCCTATGTCCATACAGGTCAGCCCCTCCAGAGAGAGGTCCCAGCGCTCCACCGCCTTTTCCAGTTTCAGGCCTCCCCGGCTCACATATTTCTGCCCTGCGCCCCTGACCTCAAGCCGCATTCCCTCCAGTTCAAACATGCTGCCCGCCTTGTCTTCCTTCTCCCCGTTCACATAGACGTTGCCCGACATGATAATCGCCTTGGCTTTTTCCCGGGAAGTCGCGTAGCCCTGTCCCACCAGGATCACATCCAACCGCTCTTTCATACTCCCACCGTTCTCCTCAGTCCCGTGTATCGCAGGCAGCGTTTGATAATCCACTCATCAATACGCGCCCGTCCCATCCTCCTGCTGCCGCTTTCCCTCATACCGCAGACGGACAACGCGGCTGATGCTGTCCGCGTCCAGCCCGATCTCGCTCTTTAACTTCTCCACGTTGCCGTGTTCGATATACGCGTCGGGCAGCGCCATCTGCAGGCAGTCCGCCGCCAGGCTCTCCTCGTTGATCAGCTGCAGCACCTTCTCCCCGTAGCCCCCGGCGGCCACATTTTCCTCCAGGGTCACGATCAGCGAGTGCTCTATACAGGCCTCCCGCACCGCCTCCCGGTCGATGGGCTTGACAAAACGGGCGTTGACCAGACTCACACGCAGCCCCCGGGCCTTCAGCTTTTCCCTGACCTGCTCCGCCGTTTTGACCATACTGCCCACGGCGAACAGCGCGATATCCTGTTCCCGGTAAATCCACTCCGCCCTGCCGCATACGATGGGCTCCCGGTACTCTTTCAGTCCGTCGTAGGCCGCTCCTCTGGGATAGCGGATCGCTATGGGGCCGCCGAAGGCCACCGCGTATTTCAGCATGTCAGCCAACTCCCATTTATTTTTAGGAGCGCACACATGCATGTTGGGTATGCTGGAGAGATAGGACAGGTCAAAAATCCCCTGATGGGTCTCCCCGTCGCTGCCCACCAGCCCCGCCCGGTCGATGGCAAAGACCACCGGCAGATTCTGAATGCAGACGTCGTGCAGGATCTGGTCGTAAGCTCTCTGCAAAAACGAGGAATATATGGCCACCACGGGTTTCATGCCCCCGGCTGCCAGCCCCGCGGCAAAGGTCACCGCATGTTCCTCGGCGATGCCCACGTCAAAAAAACGCTCCGGATACATGTTGCGGAACCGCTTGAGTCCCGTGCCGTCGGGCATGGCGGCGGTGATAGCCACCACCTTCTCGTCCCGGTCCCCCAGCTTGCACATCACAGTGGCAAAAATATCCGTATAATTAGGCGTAGTGCGGGGGACGGCGGGCAGTCCTGTCTCCACGTCAAAGGGATCCGCGCCGTGGAACCGGGCGGGATGGCGCTCTGCCGGGGCGTAGCCCTTGCCCTTCTGGGTGATGGCGTGAATCATCACTGCCCCGTTTACTCTCCTGGCCTCCTGGATCACCCGCACCAGCGCCGGGATACTGTGACCGTCCACCGGCCCTAAATATGTAATGCCCATGTCCTCGAAAAGCATCCCCGGAATCACCAACTGCTTAAAACTGCTCTTGACTCTGCGGATGCCGGTCACCATGTTGTTGCCCCGAGGCGTCCCCCGCAGAGCCTCGTAGATCCCCTTTTTCAGATCCAGATAGCTGTCCGCCGTCCGTATATTGTTCAGATATTTGGATACGCCTCCCACATTCTCGGAGATGGACATGTTATTGTCATTCAGAATAATGATGAAATTGGTCTCCAGCTTACCGGCGTTGTTCAGGGCCTCATAGGCCATGCCCCCGGTCATGGCGCCGTCGCCGATGACGGACACGATGGTCTGCTCCGTCCCCTGGATATCCCTGGCCTTGACCAGTCCCAGCCCCGCGGAGATGGAAGTGGAGCTGTGCCCTGTGTCAAAAGCGTCGCAGTTGCTCTCCTTACGCTTGGGAAAACCGCTCATGCCGTGGAACTGCCGCAGACCGTCAAAACCGTCCTTGCGCCCGGTGAGTATCTTGTGTGTGTAAGACTGATGCCCCACATCCCACACGATCTTATCCTCCGGCAGGTTTAAGGCCAGATGCAGCGCCATCGTCAGTTCCACCGCCCCCAGATTGGAGCCCAGATGCCCGCCTGTGACGCTGATCTTGCGGATCAGGAAATCCCGGATCTCCTGGGCCAGTTCCTCGTAATTTTTCGGATCGATATTCTTGATATCGTTTACATTCTGAATCTGCTCTAAGTACATATTATTTTTTCCCCATGCATATCCCTGTGCCCGCTTCGCCGTCCTGCCCATTGCCGTACAGACTATTTTCTGCGGTGAATCAGATATTCCGTCAGCGCCCGTAAAAAGCTGCTGTCGCCCTCCATGGAAGACAAAATCTCCTCCGCCTCCCCGGACAGGCGTTTCACCTCCGCCGCCGCCTCCTTCAGGCCCCGGATCGTCACGTAGGTCTGCTTGTGATTCCTCTTGTCGCTCCCTATGGGTTTGCCCAATTCCTCCATACTGCCGGTGACGTCCAGAATATCGTCCTGGATCTGGAACGCCACGCCTATGTTGTACGCGCATTTTTCCATCTGGCTGATCTGCCTCTCACTGCCCCCCGCCAGGATCGCGCCCACCATCATGGACGCCTGGATCAGCGCCGCCGTCTTGTGCTCATGGATGAACAGGAGCTGTTCCATATCCGCCTGAGACGCCCGCTCCGCCTCTATATCCGCCGTCTGGCCGCCGATCATGCCGTAGACGCCCGCCTTGCGCGCCAGCACATCTACGGCCTCGGCTATACGCCGCATACGCGCCGCCTCCTCTCGGGGGTCTTTCCGGGGATTTTCCCGGGGATTTTTCCCCGAATCCTCCCGTGGGCTCTCCAGAAAAAACGCCTTCATCGCCGTCTCCCAGGCCATGTTCAGCAGTCCGTCCCCGGCCAGGATTCCCATGGCCTCACCGTATACCGCATGGGTGGTCTTTCTGCCCCGGCGATAGTCGTCGTTGTCCATGGCGGGCAGATCGTCGTGTACCAGCGAATAGGTGTGTATCATCTCGATCGCCGCCATCAGCGGCTCGATCTCCGGCCCCGTTCCGCCCAGCATCCGGTACACCTCGTACATCAGCATGGGGCGCAGTCGTTTCCCTCCTGCCAGTATACTGTAATTCATAGCCTCCAGCACCGTGTGCTGCCATCCTGCCGCCTCAGGCAGCCATTTGCAGACGATCCGTTCCACTTCCCCGGCTTTGCGCTCCAGGATTTCCCGCATATCTTCCATAATCTTCCTCATCTCCTCTGTCACGAACGGTTCCCGTGCCGCAACCGTTCCCATGCCAGGACAACTCCCATGCCACGGCTACTCCTGATAGTCCCGTTCACCGCACCTGTTACGCTATTCCAGCGTTTCAAAGGGTTCCAGCGTCCCCTCCTGCGTCAGTTTAAGCACCTGTTTTTCCACCCTGTCAATCTGGTCATTGCATGTCTTTACCAGTTTCATGCCCTCGCTGTAGGCGGCAAAGGCATCTTCCAGAGAGGTGTCCTCGTTCTCCAGCCTCCCGATGACCTCCTCCAATTTTGCGAAGTTCTCCTCTATACCCGGTGTTTTCCCGCTCTTTTTCGGATTCGCGCTCCCCTGATCCGTCCCTTTTTTTTCCGCCATCTGCCTGTCTCTCCTTTTTATGCCCGCAATATCATTTTTACCCGGCGGGTTCTTCTCTCCGCCACCGGAATCTCTGGTATCCCTTGTATCCCTCTCCCGGTCAGCAACGCCTCTTCGCCGGGAGCGCGGCCTTTTCCCGTTCCGTCACCCTGGCTTTGATCAGTCCGTCCGTCACATGGATCGTCACCGTCTGTCCTGGCTGCACTGCCTGCACGGATCGCACCGCGCCGCCCTCCTCATCCGTCACATAGCTGTACCCGCTGCTGAGTTTGCGCAACGGGGAGAGTCCCTTCATGCGCTCGATATACAGCGCCATCCGATGTTTTCTCTCCTGCAGAGCGTCCTCCATACCCCGCTGCAGCCTTTCCTCCAACTGTATCAGGTAAGCGCGCCTCTCCCGTAGCCTGCTCTCGGGCCCGACCGCCCCCAGACGCAGCCGACAGTTCTCCAGCCTGACCCGTTCCCCGGACAGACGCCGCTGCATCCCTTTTCCCAGCCTCCGGGCGATATCTTCCAGCGTCTCCGTCAACTGGCGGATATCGTACACCGCCAGCTCCGCCGCCGCAGAGGGCGTAGGCGCCCTGAGATCCGATACAAAGTCGATGATCGTGGTATCCGTCTCATGTCCCACCGCCGAGATAATGGGCACCGAACAGTCAAACACCGCCTGGGCCACCGTCCGGTCGTTAAAGGCCCACAGATCCTCAATGGAGCCTCCGCCCCGGCCCACGATCATCACATCCACGCCCTGCCGCTCCAGGGCCCTGATCCCCCGGACGATGCTCTCCGGAGCCTGCTCCCCCTGTACGATGGCGGGATAGAGCAGAATCTGCACATAGGGATTGCGCCGGGTTGCGATCTGTATGATATCCCGCACCGCCGCGCCCGTATCCGCCGTCACCACTCCCAGCGTGCGTATAAATCCGGGGATGGGCTTTTTGTACTCCGGGGCGAACATGCCCAGTTCCTCCAACTCCCGTTTCAACCGCTCATAGCGCTCGTACAGCGCCCCCGCGCCGTCCAGCGCGATTTGCCTGGCGTAGAGCTGGTACTTCCCATCCCTCTCATACACGTCCACCATGCCGCCCACGACAACCTGCTGCCCGTCCTGCAGCCGGAAATCCAGCCCCCGGCGATTGCCGGCAAACATCACACATTGCAGCGCGCCCTTTTGATCCTTTAACGTAAAATAAATATGTCCAGAGGAATGATACTTGCAGTTGCTCACTTCCCCTTTAACAAAGAGCGCCTGCAGCATATAATCCTGCGTGAACATATTCTTGATATACGCATTGACCTGCGCCACCGTATACACGCTACGCGCCGTCACGGTTTCTCCTCCTGATCAGGGCGCAGAAACTTGGCCAGCACAGCATTGACAAAAGCGCCGGAATTGTCCTGTCCGTATTTCTTGGCCAGCTCCACCGCCTCGTTGATGGCCACGCCGTCCGGCACATCCCCGTCATACAGGATCTCATAGGCCCCCAGGCGCAGCAGCGTCAGCTCCACCTTGCCCATACGGCCCACGCTCCACCCCTGGGCCTTCTCGTCGATCATCCTGTCGATCTCGGGGATCCGCTCCCGGATCCGTTCATATTTATCCGCGATATAGGCGATATCCTTCTCCCTGGCCCCCAGACCCTCCTCCTGGGGCGGCAGCTTTATCTGTTCCAGAAAAAAATCCCTCTGCCAGGGCATTTCCTCCGGCGTATTAAATTCCACGCGAAAAAGCAGCCTGAATATCTGCTCTCTCTGTTCACGTCGTCCCATAGCTCCTACTCTCCGTCTTCTTTCGTCCGACCCGGCAAAGGTCACGAATTGACCTTCACTCCGGCGATGCGTATATTGACGTCAGTGCAGGTAAGCCCCGTCATATTTTCAATGGCCGCCTTCACCTTGGCCTGCACCTTGCTGCAGGTGGCGGGAATATTGAACCCATAAGCCAGCACCACCGCCAGATCCACCACTACATTGCCGCCGGTCACATCCACTCTCACATATTTTTTCACGGGTTTCCCGTTGGAACCCAGCGCGGGGGCCACGCCCTCCACCTCGTTGGCCGCCAGCCTGGCGATGGTGGCCACCACGTCGTCCGCGATCTTCACACTGCCCAAATTCTCATCCTCCTGCAATACCACAGTCTTTCTATCTATCTCTTTTTCCATATTATCTCCTTTCCTTATCCCTCCCGCAGATGTATGCGAAACCCGGTCGCTGTAACGAGTGTCATTGCAGTCAGCCAATCCCTCCGATCCGGCGTTCACAAGCCCCGCGCTGTCCTCCACAAGGCATTAGGCATTTTACTCATTGTACCACATTCCCCCTGATCCCTCAAGTAAAAAAAGCATTTCCTAGGAAAACCAGAAGGTGACGGACAACTGTTTTTCATTGCGGGCATAATGCAGAGTGCTGCAATCCTGGCCCAGATAGGAAAACACCTCTTTATCCTCGATCAGATGCTCCAGGAGCTGGCGGTACACGCTCTCCTGGGTGCATTTCAGGGATATCTCCTGGCGGCCTGCGGCGACGGCCCGGTCGAAAGCCTGCCGTATCGCCTCCTCCCCACAGTCCTCCAGCAGGCATCCCTCCCGCACATAGTAATTGTCGCGGGTGGCGGTACACTCCGGCAGCGGTACGCCCATGTCAGGCGTATGGGTGCGCAGCAACTGGCTGGTGGTGACGCACAGATAGTCATAATTGACCTGGGGAATCCAGCCTCCGTCCTGGTCGTCGTCCTCCGCCTGCCGGTAGGAGGCGTCCCCCCAGGTGGTATCCATATAATAGTAATCCCCATCCAGGCAGAGCATATTCCAGGCATGTCCCTCCCCGGGCTGTACCTGTCCCTGCACCAGCAGACAGGGGATCCCCAGGTGGTTGAGCAGATACTGGGTAGCCTTGGCATATCCCTGGCACACCGACGCTCCGTTGACCAGAACGGAATACAGATTCTGGTTGTCCGGCGCATCCAGCACATAATCGGTGTTGCGGATCAAGGTCTCGTACACATAGCGCGCCTTCTCATAGTCGTCCTCCCCGGCGGGAGCCTGGGCCAGCAGCGCCCCGGCGGCGTCCTCGATCTGCTCCCACTTGTCGGCGCACTCCATAGCGTCGCAGGTATAGCTGCCGGAAAACTCGATCTTGACCAGCCTGTCCATACGACTGTATTTGGTATAGCGGTATCCGTCCACATAAAAATATTCCGGATGGTCCGCCAGCACATAACAGAAAATCCTGTCGATATCCTCCTCCGTCAGACCCGCCTCCAATCCCTCCGGGGACAGTTCCTGCTCCTTTTCCATGCCCGCCAGAACCTGCCGGATGTCCCGATACCACTTCTGTTCCGCCTCATCCAGATATTGATAGCAGTATTCCCACGCCAGCGGATCCGTATAATCCACCGCGGCGTCTTCCTGCTGATCCTGGGAATCGGACAACGCCTGCCAGGTCAGAATCCGGGATTCCAGAACGGTCTCCGGCGCGTTTACGCTGCGGCCGTCCGTCTCCTCCTGTCCGGTCTCCCGGGCTGCCTCCCCGTCGTTCCATATGTCTCCCTGCCAGAACTCCGGGGAACCCGCAATCAAAATCACCGCCGCCAGAATCGCCGCGATACCGCAGAATGCTCCCATATAAGCTATTTTTCCCCAAAAACGCTTTTTCCGCCTACGCAATCAGGCACCTTCCTCTCCGGCTACCGCTCTATCCGGTTCCCCTATTCCCTGCTGAACTCCGACAGCTCCAACCCCTTGTTGCGGTCCAGCGTCATGCCTATGCTCCAGGAGTTCACAAACAACAGCAGCGGATTGCCCCGCATATCCTTTACCTTTTTCATATCCGACGTGCCCGTGAGCTTTTCCACGTCCACCTGATCCCTGTTGGCGATCCAGCGGATATGCTCGTAGGGCAGATTCTCCAGACGGATCTCCACATTGTACTCGTTCTCCAGACGGTATTTCAGCACGTCAAACTGCAGCACGCCCACCACGCCCACGATGATCTCCTCCATGCCGGAGTTAAACTCCTGAAAGATCTGGATGGCGCCCTCCTGGGCAATCTGCTGCACGCCTTTGGTGAACTGCTTCCGTTTCATGGTATCCACCTGGCGCACCCTGGCGAAATGCTCCGGCGCGAAAGTGGGGATCCCCTCGTAGGCGAATTTTTCTTTGGGCATACACAGCGTATCCCCTATGGAAAAAATACCGGGGTCAAATACGCCGATGATATCTCCCGCGTAAGCCTCGTCCAGGATCTTTCTCTCGTCCGCCATGATCTGCTGGGGCTGGGACAGGCGCATCACCTTCCCGCCCTGCACATGACGCACTTCCATATTGGCGTCAAAACGCCCCGAACAGATGCGCATAAAGGCTACCCTGTCTCTGTGGGCCTTGTTCATGTTGGCCTGGATCTTGAACACGAAGGCCGAAAAATCGTGTTCCACCGGATCAATCAGCCCTATGTCCGCCATCCGGGGCAGGGGCGTGGTGGTCATTCGCAGAAAATGTTGTAAAAAGATCTCCACACCGAAGTTTGTGAGGGCCGAGCCGAAAAACACCGGCGTCAGCTGCCCTTTTTGCACAGCCTCCAGGTCGAAATCCGCGCTGGCGCCGTCCAGGAGTTCCACTTCCTCCAGCAGCTTGTCCGCCGCCCCGTTCCCGATCAGCTCCCGCAGCGCCGTCTCCTCCTGCACCGGCACCACCCGGGTCTCTCCCTCTTTGGTGCCTTTTTCCGTGTCGGAATAAGTATATACCGCCCTTTCTTCCCGATCGTACACGCCCTTAAAGCCCTTGCCGGAACCGATGGGCCAGTTTATGGGACAGGTGGCGATACCCAGCTCCTTCTCGATCTCGTCCAGCAGTTCAAAGGTATCGTTGGCGTCCCTGTCCAGCTTATTGATAAAGGTAAAGATCGGAATGCCCCGCATACCGCAGACTTTGAACAGCTTGCGGGTCTGGGCCTCCACGCCCTTGGAGGCGTCTATGACCATCACGGCGGAGTCCGCCGCCATAAGCGTCCGGTAAGTGTCCTCCGAAAAGTCCTGGTGTCCCGGAGTGTCCAGAATATTGATACAAAAACCGTCATACTCAAACTGCAATACGGAGGAGGTAACGGAAATACCTCTCTCCTTCTCGATCTCCATCCAGTCGGACACCGCGTGCCTGGCCGTGGCCTTGCCTTTCACGCTGCCTGCCAGATTGATGGCTCCGCCGTAGAGCAGAAACTTTTCCGTCAGCGTGGTCTTGCCCGCGTCCGGATGTGAGATAATGGCGAACGTGCGCCGCCTGTTTATTTCTTCTGTATATTGATCCATTGGTCTATTTCCTCCTATTTGAGTTCCGCGAGTTCCCTGCAAGCGCGCACAGCAGTGATCCACATCCGGCCGCCGGAGCGTCCCGATCTGGATCAGCGCGCTTTCCGGGAACACGCTGTCTTTGATATAGTTCCGCGAGTTCCCTGCAAGCACACACAATGCCTAATGGGGAAACAGCCCCTCTCCGTCGATCTCCGGCCGGATACCAAAATATTGCAGCACAGTGGCCCCTATATCCGCAAAGGTATCCCTTGTGCCCATGTTGCCGGGCTGCACGCTCCTGCCGTACAGTAAAAGCGGCGTATACTCCCGTGTGTGATCAGTGGTCTTTGTGTAGGCCGGGTCACAGCCGTGATCCGCCGTGATCATCAGCAGATCCTCCGGTCCCATCTTCCCCATGATCTCCGGCAGCCTGTCATCAAAGGCGCTCAGCGCCCGGGCATAGCCGTCCACGTCCCTGCGGTGCCCGTACAGCATATCGTAGTCCACCAGATTTATAAAACACAGTCCCTCAAAATCCTTATCTAAGTACTCCAGCGTTCGGGCGATGCCCTCCTCATTGCCGCCGGTATACACATGCTCCGTAATGCCCTTTCCCGCAAAAATATCCTGTATCTTGCCCACGGCAATCACACTCTTGCCCGCGCCGGACAACTGATCCAGCATGGTCACGCCGGGGGGCTCCAGAGAAAAATCATGCCTGCGGGGCGTTCTGGTGAACAGGCCGCCCGCCGGACCCACAAAGGGCCGGGCGATCACGCGCCCCACCCCATGCTCGCCCTGCAATATCTCCCGGGCGATCCTGCAGTAGGCGTACAACTGCTCCACCGGAACGATCTCCTCATGGGCGGCGATCTGAAACACGCTGTCCGCCGAAGTGTATACGATCAAGTCCCCGGTACGCATATGCGCATCCCCGTACTCCTGTATCACCTGCGTCCCCGAGTAGGGCAGATTGCACAGTACGCCCCTGCCCGTGCGGCGGCTGAACTCCTCCAGTACCTCCCTGGGAAATCCCTGGGGATAAGTGGGCAGGGGGCGGTGGGAAACCAGTCCCGCTATCTCCCAGTGCCCTATGGTGGTATCCTTGCCATGGGAACGCTCCGCCATTCTGGCATATCTGCCGATCACTTGGGAACTGTCCACCGTCGCCAGACGGCTGACCGCCGGTTCATCCGCCACTCCGTCGATACACAGCAGACCCAGCCGTTCCAGATTGGGTACATGGAAACAGGAGCTGGCTGCCACGCTGCGCAGGGTGTTCACATCCTCATCCCCGTACTGCGGCGCGTCCGCCATCTCCCCGATCCCAAAACTGTCCAGCACTATCAAAAATACTCGTTTGTCGCTCAATATCTTTTCCTCACCTTTCGTAAAATCGTATGGGGCATTTTTTCCGTGCGCTCTGCGCACATTCCATTCAGAGAATTAAATGCGGAGCATTTTATTCAGTATACCTTATTTCCGTGCGCCTTGGCGCACATATCATTCAGAGAATTAAATGCGGAGCATTTTATTCAGTATACCACATTTTTATGTATTGTACACTAAATTATTCCTGTACAACCGTGCTGATGATGATATTCTCCGCGCCGATCTCCGTCTTGCGTTTTACAATATCCTCGATCTGCGCTCTCTGCACATCTGTCAGCGTCAGAGCGTTGACCACCACGTCCACGGCTCCGTCGTTGATGCTGACCACCACATCCGAGAATCCCTTGGCCTCCAGAAGGATCTCCGCCGCCGCTTCTTTTTCGGCGATGGCCGTCATCTGTACCATAGTGTTCACTGCCTCCTGTTTCTGCTCGTCGGACAGACCGTCGCTGTTGATGATCTCCATCAGCGTCTCTTTATTTTTTGCCCGCACCTGTTCTTTTAACAGCTTGGCTTCCGAGAGCATGGCTACGCCGTTGGAGGAGGAAAATACCGCTTCGCCCGGCACTTCTCCCTCGGCGGGCTGGGCCTCTCCCACTACCATGTCCGAATCCAGGTAATTCTCGGCGATCACATCCCCGTCCGTGTCCAGACTGTCGATCTCCGTGACGGAGGACGCCACCAGGTCGGCCTCCGACAGATCCAGCATACCGTCGATATCGCTTATGTCATACTGCCCTGCCACCACATTGTCCGTGATCACTCCGTCCGTATTTGTCACCTCTGCCGTCTTCTCCTCGTCCCCCAGAACTTTGTCGTCCAGATTGGTCCCCGCAAACTGCAGATAGCCCGCAATGGCCAGCATGATCGCAAGAGCGGTAATCATTAGCTGATTCTTTTTGATTAAGTTTTTCACACTTTTCTCCCTTTTCTATGCTCTCTTCTTTTTACTAGTTCATTGTATGAGGGCTTATTCGGATATATTCACACCGTCGTCCATTTTCACCACCTTTACCTTATGCGCCTCCACGTTAAAAAGCGCCTGCACCATATCCGTAATCGTTCTGTTGATATTACCTGTTCCGGCCCCCTGGGCCACCACCACTACCCCCTCCACGCGGGGCAGCAGCGTTTTGACCACATACGGCTCACTGTTGCCGGAACTGTGATACACCGTGCTCTCCGACTGGCTGATCTGCTGGGAAAAGCGGCTGCCGCCCTGACTGTCCTCCTCGGTGGTGCTGTTGTTCTGGGTCTCCCGATCTTTCTCCAACACCAGCTCCCGCGTCGCCTCCAGCGTGATCATCACCCGGACTTCGCCCACGCCGCTGACCTGGGAGAGAGTACCCTCCAGCCGTCTCTCCAGATAAGCTGCGTACTCCTCCGTATCGGAAACCTCCGCGCCGGACATAGACGAATCCTGAACCGCGTTGCCCCCGCTTTCCCCGCTCTGCGCCATATTTCCCCGCCCCCCGCTGCTTTTCTCTGTGGGCAGCGCGATCACAACCAGCAGCACACCGGCCAGCAGCAGAATCAGCAAATTGTCTTTCTTCAGCCATTTGGCCATCCTGCCCTTAATCTTTTCCTCCATATCCACCTCACATCAGCGTCACTTTATCCTGTCTGACTGCCTTCAGGACATTTACGGCAATTCCACAACCACAGGATCGATCTGTACCCGCACTTCCTCCACCGTCCCCTGCCCTGATGCGTCCGCCTCTCTCTCGTCTCCATCCGTCCCTGGCCCGGAGGATCCCGTTTCTCTCCCTACGCCATCCGTCCCCTGGCCCAGGCCCTCCGTCTCCCCCGCTCCGCTCTCCGTGCTCTGGCCGGGAACGTCAATCTCCCCCGCTTCGCTCCCTGTCCCTATGTCCCAGTTCTCCATCTGCGTCTGGATCTGTGACGTCAAAAGCTGTCGGCGTATCTGCTCCACCCGGTATTCCTCCAGCGCCGCCTCCCCCAGTCCCTGCTCAAAAGAACTGCTGTAAAACGCGATTCGTTCCTCCAGACTCTGTCCGCCGCCGGACAACAGCGCCTGTATCGGCCCCAAAAGCTGTACCAGAATCATAGCGCCCACCAGCAGTTTCAGATATTTCTCATAGGAGCCCTTGGGCTTAAAATGAATCAAAGCCTGGGCGCATATCATAAATACGCTCATCTGCCGTATACTTCCCAGCAACGCGTCCAACATATTTTCCCCCTTATCAGACCTTCCTTTTACAGTCCGTGGTTGGTGGAGACCGCCACGACGGCTATACAGATCAAAAACAATAGCAGCGCCGTACCTGTGACCCGCAGCAACATCATACTGCCCTCGCCCACCTTGTTGGTACAGGTTGTGATCCGCTTGTCGCTGACGATGCCCATGACCGCCGCCGCCAGTTTCAGACAGCAGGCCGTGAGCAGGATCTGCAAAAGCGGAGCCATACACATGCTCACCAGCAAAATCAACAGCACTACGCCGATACTGTTCTTAATCACCACGGCCGAGCCGATCACCAGCGATGCCATACTGTCCGCCGCGCCGCCGATCCCTGGAATTGCCGACACGACTTTCTGTATTGTCGAGGTCTTTGCCGTGTCTATAACAGGTGTTATCACTGATTGGAAGACACTGATTCCCGTCACCACGCCGATGGTCGCTTTAAGGACTGCCTTGATGGCCTTTTCCAGCAATTCCATCAGCAGGGCCAGCTTTTCCTCGATCCACACGCCGTTGACCACCGCCAGCAAAACATAACTGTATATAAAAGGCAGCAGTCCCCCCACCAGCAGCTGCTCCACTCCGTAGATCAACAGCACCACCAGCTGATAGCTGGCGCCCGCGGTGGCGGTTCCGCTGGCCACCCCCACCGCCAGCAGATAGGTAGGCACCAGCAGCCGGATAAACACCAGTATATTTTCCATGGTATCCGACGCCACCTGTACCGTCTGTCCGAAACAGGCGAGCAGCACCGCCGTCAACAGCAGATACATAAAATAAAAGCTGATATCCGCGATCTGGTGCTTGTCAAATATCTCCATGAAATGGCTCATCAGCGCCGACACCAGTCCCAGCAGCACCAGCCACAGCAGCACATTGCGCATACCCGCCAGCTGTCCCCTCATATCCCCCAGCATCGCGTTTAAGACGTCCCGGATCGCTCCCAAAACATCCCCTTGCATAATCTGGGAAAAAACCTGCCGCAGGGAGAACGCATTTCCCGGAAACAGCTCGGACAGCCCCTGCTGCAACTGATCCAGCCCATATTCCTGCCATATCATATCCAGTCCTTCCATGTTCTCCTCGCTCCCGCACAACCGTTGCCATCCAGAACTACCGCATGCACATCCGTTTCGCCACGCAGTTTCAGCGCATAAAACCCTGTATCTGTTCCATCACCGCCAGCAGAATAGGCAGTCCGGCAAACATCACCGACAGCTTGCCCAATATCTCGATCTGCTCCGCCACCGCCCCGTATCCCGCATCCTTACAGATCCCCGCGCTGAACTCGCAGATGTATGTAACACCCGTTATCTTCAGCAAAATCGTCAGATAACTCTGACTGCTGCCAAGAAACTGGCGTATCAGCGCAAATCTTTCCAGCACGGCGGAGAACTGACGCACCGCGTAGGCAAATATCAGTATGCTGATTACCAGCCCCATATAGACTCCATATTCAGGCCGTGTGGTCTTAAACTGCAGAGCCACCATGACTCCCAGAATCCCCAATATACCTATTTTGATAAGTTCTGACATAGATCAACACTCCTATATAAAACCATCCGTTATGTAAGGTCGAACAGAGACTGTATCGTGGTGAACAGCTCATAGATATAGGGAACGATCCAGGTCAGCACCAGAATCAGCCCCGCAAGGCTGATGAGAAAGGCATGTTCTTCCCTGCCGCTATGCTTGAGTACCTGACTCAATATTGTTACCAGTATTCCCACTGCCGCAATTTTAAATATCAGACTCACACCCATACCCACTCTTTCCTCGTTCCCGCGCCGCCTGCCTGCGGTATCGCGTCATTTTGTTTTCCCGCCGCTACAGCAGTATGATGATGAGCAGGAGCCCGCCCAGCGTTCCCAGCCCCACGGCCATACGGCTCTTCTCCCGGTTTTCCGCCTCCAGTCCTGTGATCCGCTCCCGCAGCAGTTCCTGCTGCCGTTTGAGCAGCCGGATCCCCGTCTCCGTATCGCCGCAGCCCTGCTGGAGAACGCATTGCAGAAAAATCTCCCGATCCTGTTCTTTCAGCGCGCCGATCTCCTTGAGCGTTCTTCCCATGATCTCCCCGTATACCGTGGCAAAGCTGTTCCCCTTATTTTCCGTCATTTGTCGGTATACTTCCGCAAAGGCCCTGCTGTACGGCTCCTCCGTCCGGGTGGCCAGCTGGCGGCAGCACTCCGGCAAAGTGCTCTTGCCGTATTGCAGCAGACTCACCAGCAGCTCCATGATACGGTTCATGTCATGCAGATGATCCACACGCTGCCTGAGCTGCCAGGCATACCATACACCCAGGCCACAGCAGCTAAAACCGATCATGCTAAAGCCAGCCAGCCGCATCATCTCTCGCCACCTCCTCCCATATGCCGTCCATCCGTCTGCGATGGAATATCTGCCGCACCCGGCAGCGCCCCTGCCTGTCCCGTTTCAGCACCAGCATACAGGTAAATATACCCTCCGCCAACAGTTCTCCCATTCCCGGTTTCGCCTGCGCGTCCTGCATGTCCATACCGTGTACGGTAGCCATCAGACTGACGCCGCAGGAGGCAGCCATCCGCACTGCCCGCACCTCCTCGCCGCTGCCCAGCTCATCCACCGCCAGCACCGCGGGCGACATGCTGCGCAGCAACATCATCATACCCAGTGCCTTGGGGCAGGCATCCAGCACATCGCTGCGGGGCCCCAGATCGTTCTGCGGCTGTCCCATATAGCAGCCTGCTATCTCGGAGCGCTCGTCCACCACCCCCACTGTCCGGGCCGGTCCGTAGGCATTGCCTCCGGAGATCTGTCTCACCATATCCCGCAGCAGCGTGGTCTTGCCGCAACCGGGAGGAGATACGATCAACGTATTGTACAGACTGCCGCCCTTATAGATATAGGGAAGCACCGGATCGGCAGCTCCCAGCACCTGATGGGCTATACGGATGTTCAGGGCGGAGATATGCTTGATCGTGCGGATGGCTCCCACGCTCTCCTGCACCGCCTGTCCCACCACGCCCACCCGATGTCCCCCCTCTATAGTGATATATCCCTGCCGCAGTTCGTCTTCATACGCATACAGGGAATACTGGCACAGATGGCTGAGTATCTCCTCCAAAGCCTGTCTGTCGGGATGCCATGCCTGCTCCATATGTTTCGTATACACTCCGTCGTCCCGCAAAAAATACTCCCGGTCGCCCTCCATCAAAATGGCCGGCCTGGATATGCGCAGCCGGATCTCGCTGACCTGCTCCCCACGCCCGGCGGCAGTCCTGAAACGGTCTCGGTATGTCGTGGGAAAAATATCCGCCAGATTTGTATTCATGCCTGCACCTCCCTATCTCAATATATGATGGGACAAGTAAGATATGCCTGTCAGCCACAAAAATACCGGCCCCCTGGAATCAGATTCTGGATCTGATCTCCCGGAGGCCGGTACAGCCCGGCCGCTCTCTGCCGATCATATGCGCATATGCTATTGTATATAAACCGTATGGGTGAGACGGTATCCGCCGTTCTCCGCCACTCTGCACTGTATCTGTACGCTGCAGGAACTGCCGCCTAAGCGGTTCAAGGCTCTAATCAAAAAGCTGTCCGATATATTGCCATTGTTATAGGCATTCCATAACTCCTGCCACAGCCCGGCATCGATCTCCTGCACAAAGCTGAAACTTCCCAGTCCGTTGTCGATGATCTTCTGGCCGCAATCCCGGTAATACTCCTCCAGCTCCGCCGATATCATCGGATTGTCCGGCGCGCCGGTGGGCGCGGGCGTCGCCTGGGGAGACGGTGTGGGCGTAGGCGCAGCGGCGTCCGGTTTCTCCTCCAGATTCCGGTAGCTCTTCCCCTCGCATGCCGGAAGTTTCTGCGCCAGCCCTCTGCGCACATGGGTTGGGGCATAGTCCTCGTCCGTCTTGTTGAAAAAATCAAAAGTGGCCGGTTCCGTGTCGTCCCAGGTCAGATCCACATTGTAATACTCTCCATAGAGATAGACGATATTCCACGCATGGTTCTCCCCGGAGTAGCCCGTGCAGTAATAGCAGGGGATGCCCAACTGCTGCATCAGATACTGGAATGCCCTGGAATATCCCGCGCAGACCGTCTTTCCGTTTACCAGCGCGCTGTAAGCGCTCTGGCTCATGGGCGCGCCGCTCTGGTATTGCACCAGATCCAGCAGCCTGTTGTGGACATATTTTTCCTTCTCATAGTCATCGGCCAGATTCCATGCCTGGTTCAGGATCCGGTTCACCTGCGTGTCGAATGTGGATCGGAACTCCGCCAGTTCCGCGGCCTCCACACTGTACTGCAATGTGATCTCCACGCACTTGCCGCTGCGGCTGTACCGGCAGCTGTATCCGGTCTCCAGCCAGAACAACTCGGGATGATCGTTGTAAACCGCCTCAAACACAGTCTTTAACGCATTTATCGTGATATCCTGACAGGGCATGAATGTTTTGATCATACCGTTGGCATTGGCGTAAATCTGCCGATACAGGGTTTGCCCCGTCTCGTCCAGCAGATAGTAATAGGGATAATAGAGGGGATCAAAATACAGCGCCGTGCCGGTATCTCCCAGCGTGAGCTCTTTTCTGAGCTTGTCGGCCTCCTCGGCGCTCAACTCCTCCGTCTTTTCCTCCACCGGAGTATACCCGGCTCTGTCAGCCAGCTCCTTGGGGGCCTCCACCGAGTCGCCGGAGGGGATCACATAGCTGGTAATCGGCGGCGCCACCGCGCCGTTTTTCACCGCGTATATATTGATCACCATTCCGTTTACGTCAGGAACGGGACTGCTGTCCGGCGCAGACGTATAAACGGGCGCCGGGGTAGGGCGGGGTTCCCAGACCAGCGGACCGTCCATATGCTCCGGCGCTATGGTGGGCTGAGGCGTCTCCTCCGGTTCCCCTGACTCTCCGGGTTCCTGCTCCTGTGACCCGTCCGGTCGGAGGTCAGGCTTGTCGATCACATCCACGATCCCATCGCCCCGGTTCTCCCCGTACAGGATATCCGCCAGTTTTTCCGTGGCTGAAGGCGAAAACGCCAGTCCCACCATCAGGGCGCAGAGCAGAATCACCAATATGCAAAATCCATAGAATATTCTTTTGAGTACTTTCAGAACATTCACCCCCCTGTCAGATCAAGATCCTGTTTAATATATCATCCTCTGTCAGCAGACGTTTCGCCTGCTCCCGATACTGCTGCTCATGCAGATAGGTATGCCTGTGAGGTTTGATGGAAGGCGCCATATCTATGGCTCTGGAAAAATCTTCCTTTCTCATCCCCAGGGTCTCCACATATTTCCAGAATCCGGTGTCGGTAAAGATCGTGTTGACCCGGGCGTAGCGATGCTGCTGCACCCTGGCCATCAGATAAGTGGCGATCCCCACCTGGATACCGTGGAGCTGGGGCTGCTCCAGCAGCTTATCCAGCGCATGGGAAATCAGGTGCTCGCTGCCGCTGGTGGGAGCGCTGCTGCCAGCGATCTCGTTGGCGATGCCGCTCATGGCCAGGGAATCCAGCAGCTCCTTCAAAAACAGTTCTTCCTGGATGCTCTGAAAAGGCGTCCGCACAAAGCTGTTCACCGCCTTCTTGGCGATCATCACCGCGAAATCATTGATCTGGGTATAGCCCGCCTGAGCCTCGAACAGCCAGTCGTACAGCGCCGTGATCTTGGACACCATATCGCCAATCCCGGAATAGATAAACCGCTCCGGGGCCGTGCGAATCACTTCCGTGTCCACGATAATGCCGTGGGCCAGCCTGGCCGGTACGGAGGTACGCCTGCCCTCCACGATCAGGGATGCGCTGGCGCTGGAAAAACCGTCGCTGGAGCTGGAAGTGGGAACGCTGATAAAGGGCAGCCCCCTCAGAAACGCCGCGTATTTCCCCGCGTCGATCACCTTGCCCCCGCCGATGGAGATGACCGTCTGCACATGATTGGGCAGCGTAAACGCCATCTCCACAATATCGTCGATGCATACGGTGTCGATCTCCCGGTACTCCAGCACCTCTATGCCAGTCTCCTTCAGGGAATCCATGACCTTTACGCCAAACAGTTCGATCAGACCGTTTCCGAAATAGATCACCGCAGTTTTAAAATTCTCTTCCCGCAGATAACCGCCGATATTGTCCAGCGCGCCCTTCCCCACTTTCAAGATCGACGGTATCGCAATACTTTTACCTGTCTGTGCCATATACTCTCTCCTTCATTATGCCGCTCAGAACAGGGACATCTGTTCAAATTCCTTCTGCCCCCCGGTCTCTTCCCCGGCTGCCGCCACCTTGTTGACCAGGCGAATCTCCAGAGCCTGACCGCACTGGCCGCAGTGACAATATTCCCTGTCTTTTCCCACAATATTTCTGCTGCCGCAGCCCGGACATGCCGCCAGGTCTTCCCGTAAGCAACCGACTGTTATTTTATCTGCCATCCATACCTCTCCATATCTATCGGGCATCCGGTCAGGCGCATATTTCCCATCGGCCTGCCATAGCTTCCTTCATACGCAATATTATAAGCCCTGCCCGCGCAATAATCAAGAGGTTATTCTTATGCGCAAGGCGCGCAGAAAAATGGCGCCCCCGCCGGGGCGCCACCATATCAGAAGATTCCGCCGTACCGGCGGGAAACCTCTTTATCACGCTTTCTGCATTTCCTCGAACCATTCTTCCGCTACGTCACAATCCGACTTGTTCCTTTTATTGGAATACACAAGATCGTATCTATATGCAATATCTGTCTTATCGTTTTCAGCATTGTATACGATCTTCATCTCTGTGGGCATATCTTTGCCGTACTCCTTGCATACGTGATCCGCCTCACGTATACATGCTCTCAATTTGCCAAGGCAGGCCGACTGACGATCCTCTGAAACGTCATAGCCCTCTCCCGGCTCGTTCCTGTCTACCACCCGCCCATTGACCTTAAAGAAAAAGTGGGCGCTGGTGCAGCGGCCCTCGCGGGACGCGTATATATACACACGCTCCGCCCTGTTATCGGCGTAATCCATACATGCCAGGATCATTTTGCTCTGTATCTCCGCCAGTCTTTCCTCAAACGTTCTGTCCATCTCTTTTTCCTCCTGTCATTTCTCCCGCCCCGGCGAGCAACGCCCTTAGCTCCTCTTCCTAAAACAGCACCCGCAAACAGGAAATCGTTTCTATCACGCCTTCTGCATTTTCTCAAACCATTCTTCCATTACGTCATAATCCGATTTGTTCTTTTTGTTGGAATACACAAGATCGTATCTATATGTGATGTCTGTCTTATCGTTTGCAGCATTGTATATAATCTTCATCTCTGTGGGCATATCCTTTCCGCACTCCTTACATACGTCCTCCACCTCATGTATATACGCGGTCAAAGCGTCAAGGCAAACAGACTGGTGTTCCGATGAGACGTCATAGCCCTCTCCCAGCTTATGCTTTTTTACCACCTGCCCATTAATCTTAAAGAAAAACTGGGCGCTGGTACTGCGGCCCTCGCGGGACGCGTATATATACACGCACTCCGCCCTGTTATCGGCGTAATCCATACATGCCAGAATCATTTTGCTCTGTATCTCCGCCAGTCTTTCCTCAAACGTTCTGTCCATCTCTTTTTCCTCCTGTCATTTCTCCCGCCCTGGCGAGCAGCTCCTTCTTCACCCCGTATGCGTCATAATCCGACTTTAAGGTGATGATCCAATCAAACGGCCCCTGGGGCCGGGATATCCAGATCCCGGTCTCGTGTTCGCCGTTATGATAGAGTTTGTATCAATTATATCATAAAATGTCATGTATTCATATTTTTAATTCGCGAACGGCGCAAAAATCGTCGTGAGCGGTCATGATGTCGTCCTGTTCCGCGATTTGGAGCTTTTGTCCGGCAACAGGTGTAGCTTTTGTCCGGCAACAGGTTTCTTGACGGAACATGTGAAGTATGCTAGAGTGATTTTGGATATTTATACAGAAATGGAGTACTTATGAGAATCGCGATCTGTGATGACGAAAAGTTATTTGTCAGAAAAATATACCAGTATCTGTGGCAGCAGCATGACTGCGCGGTAGAGTGTTTCTGCTCTCCCGTGGAGCTGCTTGAAAAAATAACCGCCGGGGAGCGCTATGACGTATTTTTTCTGGATATCCTGATGACTCCCATAAGCGGTATGGAGCTGGCCCGCCAGATTAGAGAGCGGAACAGATACGCCATCCTGATCTTTATAACCGCCTATCTGGAATACGCTCCCGAGGGATACGAGGTGGACGCGTTCCGATATCTGCTGAAACCTGTGGCAGAGAACGACCTGTGCCTTATCATGACCGATATCCGCAAAAAGCTGGAGGAATCAGCCAAAACCCTGCTGCTCAGAACCCCGGAATGCAATCTCCTGCTGCATGTGCCGGAGATCCTGTATCTGGAGACCGCTGACAAGGAAACGGTTCTCTATTGTCGGGATGATCTCATCAGACTGCGAAAAAGTCTGAATGAACTGGAGGAGCAGCTGCCGAAAGCGTTCTTTTTCCGCATCCACCGCAAATATCTGGTCAACCTGTCCCATGTCAGGGAGTACGATACGCTGCGGCTGACCCTTGACAGCGGACAAACCCTGCCTGTCAGCCGGAGAAAGAGCAGAGAGTTCAGCCTTTCGCTAAAGACCTACATTGAAGGAGAAATACATGTATGAAATATCTGCCGATAGAAATCGCCATTGATCTGATAGAGTATTGGATCCTGATTCTCACCGCCCAGTATATTTGTTCAGCCCATTTGAACCTGTGTCCCCGAAACGTGTTCCTGGGCAGCATACTTCCCATACTGGGAGCTATATTGTCCGAATATGCCGTCACGGGAAATGTGCTGCCGCTGCTGATCGTGCTGGGAGAGCTGACGCTGACCGTTCTGCTGTTCAGCAGAAAACGTCTCTCCGATCTGCCGCGCCTTCTGGCTGCCATAGCCATCTTCTATACCCTGATGGTCCCTCCCGAACTGATGCTTGACACAATCATGCCCAGGAGCCTTATTTCCATCTCTCCCGATTATACTTATACCTGGTATGATATAATAACATATGGTTTGTATCTGGGAGGTCTGCTTTTTTTGGGCCACATCCTCCGCAAATATCAGACCACCCTGCATTTTCGCCCCAGCGAGATCCTGGGCAGTATCGCTCTGGCGCTATTCTCCTTTATCGACATCGGGCTTGTGATTTTTCTGTTCAACGCGCATGTAAAGCCTGTGGAGCACTATGTCTTTCTGACGATCTTTCTGGGGGCGTTTGTGCTGGGCGTCGGCTTTTTTGTGTACGGCGTGATTTCCTCCCGGATGCGGATCTACCGGGAGACGCTGGCCAGGAGCCAGATGGAATATCTGCAGTTGCAGTTGGAGGCCCTGCAGGATGTGAAGGAACAGGAAGAGCAGACACGGCGCCTGCGGCACGATCTCACCAGCCATATGGCTATGATCCGGACGCTTTGCCAGGAGGGCAATTACAGAGAAGTAAAAAAATACGCGGAACAGCTGAGCAGGGACACGCTCCCCTCCGGCAGCGGAATCCTTACCGGCAACAAAGTGGCCGATCTGGTGGTGCAGTCCCGGATGAAAATCTGCAAAGAACTGGGTATAGACTTTTCCTTTAACGGCGTTCTGTCCGGCTTTGACGCTCTGGAAGCTCCGGATATCTGCAGCCTTCTGGGCAATGCATACGACAACGCCATCGACGCCTGCCGACGCCAGCAAAACGCCTATATCCGCACCACGGTACATACCACGCCCAATTACACCTCCGTGCGAATCGTCAATCCCGTGCTCCGCAGAGTATCCATCCAGGGCGGCCGTGTCTCTTCCACCAAAAGGGACAAAAGAAACCACGGATACGGCATAGATATCATGAAACGCATCGCTGACAAATACAGCGGCAGTTGCACACTGCACTGCGATAAGCAGGAGTTCACAGTCAATATCTCCGTGCTGACCCGGCCGGAGATCTGATCTTCCCTGCCAATCCCTCCTGTCGCGGGCGCGCGTCTCATACGCTGTGGATCACCGCCACGTCCATCCCCGGGTATATCTGGATGTACTCAAGCCTGGTATACTCCGGGTCGATCTCCTCCAGACAGTCGTACCATGCATAGACGTCCTCCGGCATCCCGCCGCCGATCAGTTCGTGGGGCACGCCGCACAGTGCGACGGTGAAAGGAACTCTCTGGCGGCTACAGGCCCGTACTATATGCTCCGTCGCCTCACAGGGCTCCTGCGCCACCACGTAGTCAAACTTCCCCAGATCCTCCTTCTCCCAGTGAAAGATCTCCCGTCTGACCTCTATCCCTTCATCCACCGGTTCCGCTTTGGGATCCATACAGGTCACGCCGTGCCCCATATCGTGCAGTAAAACAGACAGCCTGGCCCGCCGTCCGCTCCCCACTTCCAGAATGCGTAGCCGCCCGGGCGGCAATATGCTTTTCAGATATGTGGCAAACAGTTCCTGCCGTGAGGGAAGTCCCCTACGCCAGAACCTGTAATCCACCAATTCATCTGAAACGGTTCTCTTGCGGGGTCGTTCAAGTTCCCGCTCCAGCGCCGCAAGCTGTTCCTGCGTCAGTTGATTGGGGTTCATCTTTCTGTACTCCTCCAGTCCGGCTAACTTCTCTTCCATATATTTGCGAACCTCCTGTCTAAAAGCAATTATAGCAGATTATCTGTACAGGCTCAATATAACAGGAGAGTAATATAAAATATCCTCCCAAATTGGGCATACTTATTTTCAACAGCGCCTATGGTAGACCTTATCTATGAGATTGCCGATTATTATAAACGCAGAGGCGGGAACGATGAAAAGTAAATTCGTGCAATACTATGTGGAAGGCGAAGATGAAGGAAAGTTCATTCATACACTTAAATCCGATTTATGTGTCATCCGGGGAACTGCTGGGCAGCAAGTCCAAAAATTACCCCTTGCGGTCACGCCTTGATTTTCACACTTTCGCCTTTTATACGAAGACAGAGATACTGGAGCTCTGCTCTGCCATGATCGGCGCTCCCGCCTTTGTATAGCCCACGGGTTCCTGCGCCCCGTCTTTAGACGGTACTTTTTCATCCTCACCGATCTCAGGGGAACGCGTACCGCTCTCCCCGGCGTCGGCACTGCTGTCTTCCTCGATCCTTTCCTCCATTTTCCCCCGCTCTTCCCTGCGTTTCCGGATGGCCTCTTCACGCTGCGCTTTCTCCTTTTCCCTTGCCTCCTTCGCGTCTTCCTCCATCCCCTTGTCCGCTTTCTCCTTATATTCCTCCGCCCGGTCGGAACATTCGCAGGCATATCCCATGGCCCTCTCCATCGTCGCCGTATCGCCTTTGCGTCTGGCCTCCTTATAGACGCGCATGGGAGTACGCAGCAGATTCATATTCGCCCTCGCACCCACGATCCCTTCCATTGTCTTTGTATTCATAACGCCGCCTCCTTTTCTCCGGTTGATAGAAGAGTCTGTATAACTCTCATCCGGTTTTTCGGCGGTATGGATATACGGGATTAGTTTTATGATTCAAACAACCGTTTTCGTGTCATATGCGGCGTCGGCAAACGGAATCAGTATGGATATGGTGAAAACGCCGTTCTCCGCATCCATATGCGCTGCCCCGTTATAGCTCTGCACCACGTCCTCAACGTTCCGCAATCCCACCCCATACTCCCATGTATCTTCCTGGCCTGTAAACCCCTCCCCCTGTTTTTCCGTCCTGTCCATGCTGTTTTTTACTTCTATTAAAAAGCATTTCTTTACCGCCTTTGCCCGGATATGGATAAAGCGGCTTTGACTGCTTTGCATCCTTCCGCATGCCTCCAGCGCGTTGTCCAATATATTCCCAAACAGTACGCACAGGTCAAAGGCATTGACAGGATCTCCTTTGGGGATCTGCACATCGCATTCCCATCTGATATTTTCTTCTTCCGCCCGTTTCCGTTTCCGGTACAGCAGGGCGTCCACCGCCTTGTTCCCCGTCACATCCCCGCATGCAGCCAGGGCAATGCCCTCCATATTTTTCAGGTATTCCCCCAGTTTGTCCCACTCCCTGTCCTGAAACAGCGCCGACAGGGCGATGACATGGTTCTTCATGTCATGGCGCAGCCCCTCCGTCTGCCTGTACTCCTCCGCCAGCATTTTATAGACCGCAATCTGTGAATGATAACGGCTGTTTTTTTCCTGTTCCAGATAGATCCGGTTCATACCAAACACATAGAACCCTGCCGCGGCCATGGATAAAGCCGCCAGAACGCCAAATCCCACATGGCTGAAGATCTGGTCGTGATACAGGCTCATACCGCCCCCGCTCCTGACCATGACGCCATTGCTCGCTCCCCAGAGCGCCGCGTCGTGCATGACAATAACCGCGAGCAACGGAACTGCCAGCACTGCATACCATTTTCCCGGTTTGCCCCAAAAAACAGTTGAAAAACGCCCGGCTGTCCAGTTTATGGCAAATATCGCCAGGCAGAGACCGGCGCAGCCAATCAACGAGGACTCCCACCCGTCTATAAGGGGAACGGGAATTTTTCTCACTGTATGTTTGAAGGTCAGCACGATACAGGATATAAGAGATCCGGAAAAAGTCTCCACCAAAGACCCGGTCAGCATCAACACCGCAGCCGCCAGAATCTTTTTCTCCCATATTTCCTCAAAGAACAGCAGCACCAGCCCCGTAAACAGGGCATGCTCCGCCGCTCCAAGGAAAACCGGGGAATATCTATCCGCAATGCTCAGGAAAAGCCAGCCGCCGAAGAAGAAAAACAGAAAGGGGAGCCCCTTCATATGAGATCTCCCCAAAAATCTTCTGCAAAATCTGCAGGCCGCCCATATATACCCCAGGTAGAAGGGCGTCATGATCAGAATATCCAGACAATCCGCCAGCTCTTTCATAGAATCCCTCCGTTTTCCCGCATTACCCGCAGCACCTCCTGGCAGAACTCCTCATATCTCCTTTTCGCGATCACGATGGCCTCCCCGTTTTCCAGGATTGCCTCCTGCCTGTTATACGCGGCAACGTATTTCAGGTTGACCAGATAGCTTTTATGGCACCTGAAAAAATCTTTATCCCGCAATTTGGCCTCCAGCTCCCCGATCTGTTCATACCAGGTAAAAATCCCCTCCGCCCCATGGACGGTGGCGGTTCTCCCCCGTATCTCAAAATAGTAGACGTCATCGAGAAACAGTTTCTTTTTCTGCCTTTCCCTGCTGACAAGGATAAACTCCCGGGGATGGCTCTCCGTTCTGAGGACTGCTTTTTGCAGTACTTGTTTCAGTTTCCCATTGTCCACGGGTTTCAGCAGATACTGAAAGGCCTCCACATCATAGGCGTCAAACACATACTGCCTGCTGGAAGACACCAGGACAAGGATCTTATCAGAGGCCCTTTCGCGGAGGAGCCGCGCGGTTTTCATCCCGTCCAGATCCTGCATGATGATATCCAGAAAGATTATGTCAAAACTTTCCGGCGTCTCCAGCAGTTCCCTGCCGCTGCAAAACTGACGGATAATGCACGGAATGTTTAGCTCCTCCGCAATATCCCTGATCTTCTTTGCCATGCCGCAGCATTCCACGATTTCATCATCACATACGGCTATCGAGAGCATTTTCGCCACCTGCCTTATACGGGTATACTATATATATATCGGCAAAAACGGAGACAGGTTTTTATATCTGCCACAAAAGGACATTTTCATGTCATGGGCGGGCCGGATTTATGCAGAGCGGTTGAGCCACTCCGTGGACGCGTCCATGGCCGTGCGGCAGGCGCCGGTCTGATCCAGCGCGTTCAGCATCACAAAGTCATGGATCGTCCCCTGTACCCGCAGGGCGGTCACATCCACGCCCGCGCAACGCAGCTTTTCGCCGAAAGCCTCCCCTTCGCTGCGCAGGACGTCCGCCTGGCCGTTGATGATCATGGTGGGAGGGAAACACTTAAAGCAATCTGCGCCCGCCCGGAGAGGGGACGCGGTGATCTGATCACGATCCTCCATGCAGGCCGTATATTGCTGCCAGAACCATTTCATCCCCTCCCGGTACAGATAATAATCCGCCGCGAACGCACGGTAGCTGGGCGTGTCAAAACAGGCGTTCGTCACCGGGTAATATAACAGAAGTTTCTGAATGTGCGGCCCCCGCCGCGCCGCCGCCATCAGGATCATGGCGATCGCCATATTCCCGCCTACGCTGTCGCCCGCCACCGTGAGCGGCGCGCCGTATATCCCGGGAAAGCGCTCCCGGACTATTTCCTCTATATGGGACAGGATAAAATAACACTGTTCGATTGCCGTGGGATATTTCGCCTCCGGCGAGCGGCTGTATTCCGGGAATACGACCAGCGAATCCGTCCTTGCCGAAAGCTCCCTGACCAGTTTCTCATGGGTGTGGAAACTGCCGAATACCCAGCCTGCGCCATGAATATAGAACAGAATATTTTTGATCTTATCAACTTTTGGCGCGACAAAATAGACCGGTATACTGCCCCACCTTCCTGTGTCAACGCAGTCCGAGGATATATCGGCAGGATATTTGTACACCGGTGTATCCTGGGCCTCCTCCAACATTTTTCTGCCCTGTCTGGGCGGCACCTGAAAGATCAGCGGAGGCACAGCGCTTTGGTCGCAGACGGCCTCCGCGGCGGGTTCCAGTGGAACGCACCGTCTCATATGGCATTCCCCCTGTGTATCTTGTTTTTATTATAATATGCAGTGTTTCCGCCTTTGCACATCCCGCCGCCTGCGCCATAACGGCGGAAAGCCTGCCGCCTAGATTTTTATATCCAGCCTGGCGCCGATCTGTGCCTGCCCTTTTGTGCTGTTTTTGCCTGCGTTTTCTGCTTTATCTTCCCGGACAGCCTCGATAATCGTCTGGATATCGGCGTCATCCAGGTACAGCATTCCGTCTTTGGATTCAGCCATTTTATCTCTTACAAGCTGTTCCGCTTTGCTGTATGCCGGCTCCTCCGTTGTCCTTTCCGCCGCTCTTTCTTCCCTTTTTTCTTCTGCCTTATTCTCCACCTTTTCCTCTGGCTTTTCCGCCTCTGCCGCCTTTTCCTCCAACTTTTCCGCTGCCTTTTCCGCCTCCGCTGCCTTTTCTTCTCTTGTCTCCTCCAACATTTCCTCCAGGTCTTCTCTCTTCTCCACCGCCTTTTCCTTTGTCTTCTCGATCAGCTTTTCGGCATTTTTCCGCCTCTCCTCCCGGAGCTCGTCGCTCATGTTCAGCATAAAGTCGTTTCTGGTTTGCATTCTGCAATGATATTTTCCGTTTTCATCAATATAACTGTGCTGATACACTATAGTCCAGCCAGTGGCTTTCGCTATGCTTTCTGCCAGTTTCGACATAGACTCAACGCCTTCTATCATGTCTTTCATATCTTTCTCTTTTTCGGGATCCTTTTGCATCTTTTCCAAAAGTTTGGAACTGACGGTCAGCGACTTGCCACTTTTATCGGATACACAGGCGTTCCCCACACGAAACTCCACGCTGGGAACCAGTTTTGCCAGTTCGCTGGCGTACTCCGCTGTATTCCTGGGTCTGTTATTTCCTGCCGTCTCCTGCACTTTTTCCGGTTCTTTCCTTTTCGCGCCGTCCACAGTACCGTTCCCCGCCGCGCCCTGCGGCCCATAGCTGCCGTAATGCAGTCCGTTGATCTCCATCGCCATAGCCTTATCCTCCTCTGGTTTTTATTACAATATACCGCATTTCGCCTTTGCACATCCCGCCGCCTGCGTCATAACGGCGGAAAGCCTGCCGCCTAGATTTTTATATCCAGGCTGGCGCCGATCTGCGTCTGCCCTTTTGTGCTGTTTTTGCCTGCGTTTTCTGCTTTATCTTCCCGGATAGCCTCGATAATCGTCTGGAGATCGGCGTCATTCAGATGCAGCATTCCGTCTTTGGATGCCGCCATTTTATCTCTTACAAGCTGTTCCACTTTGCTGTATGCCGACTCCACCGTTGTCTTGCCTGATGTCTTTTCCGCCCCCACAGCCTTTTCTTCCGACTTTTCCGCTGTCTTTTCCGCCTCCGCCGCCTTTTCTTCCGACTTTTCCGCTATCTTTTCCGCCTCTGCTGCCTTTTCTCCTCTTGTCTCCTCCAGCATTTCCTCCAGGTCTTCTCTCTTCTCCACCGCCTTTTCCTTTGTCTTCTCGATCAGCTTTTCGGCATTTTTCCGCCTCTCCTCCCGGAGCTCGTCGCTCATGTTCAGCATAAAGTCGTTTCTAAGGAGGGCGACCGACCAGAACTTCCCGTTTTCGTCGATATAGCAATGCTTGTATACCACCGTCCAACCGCTGGCCTTATTTACGCTTTCCAGCATCTTCACAGCCGATTCAACGCCTCGGATCAGTTCCTTCATTTCCTTTTCTTTTTCCGGATCGTTCTGCATCTTCTCCAGGAGCCGCGGGTCCACCGTCAGGGTCTTGCCCTTTTTGTTGGACGCAAATGTGCTGCCAACCTTAAACTCCACGCTGGGAACCAGTTTGGCCAGTTCGCTGGCATACTCCGCCGTATTTCTGGGTCTGTTATTCCCTGCCTCATTCCTGGGTCTGTTATTTCCTGCCGTCTCCTGCGCTTTTTCCGGTTCTTTCCTTTTCGTGCCGTCCACAGTACCGTTCCCCGCCGCGCCCTGCGGCCCGTAGCTGCCGTAATGCAGTCCGTTGATCTCCATCGCCATAGTCTTATCCTCCCTGATAATTATTTTGAAATCCTTTTCCTTACGTTACGAAAACAATAACATATCGAACCTATAACCATCTAAGCAAGCCCAGATACCAGTTATCCATGATACTTTCATAAGGGATCTGTACGATCCTGTCCTGTGAACCTCTTTCGTAAATGCAGGCTTCCGCCGCGCCGCCCAGGCCCGGGAGCTTATAAAAGCCGCCAAAAACGATCCATATTTCCCCGTCCGCGCCTTTCTCCTCCAAAAAGTCCTCAAAAGCCTCCCTGTCCACATAAATATACCTGTCATCATAGGAAACCATCTGGGCCAGTCGTTCGGTATCGTCAGAAACGATCTCCGGTTTCCCGTCATAATTTCCCACCATAATATCGCTGTTTTCATTGCACCGGGCATAGGAATGCGCATGCACTGCCCCCAGCAGAGCCGCAAATGTCAAAACCAAAGCGACCGCCATGCCCGCACACCGCCTTTTCCGATAGGGACGGAAACCGACGATTTCACACATGCGTCTCTTCATATCCGCATATTCCCTTTCCCCTGCATAAGTAACGGCCGAAACCGTCTCTTCCGGTTCGGAACGCAGTAATTTCAAAGTCTTCAGCAATACCGTCCCATATTCATACGCCGTGCCGCCGCTCCTCTGTATGCACACCCTGTCGCAGATATCCTCCATATCCGACCGGAACTGTTTCTGAATGACCGTGAGAAACGGATTCACCCACAAAAGACACCGCAGGACGTCCCAGGCCAGCCCAAGCCACAGATGCCCTAACCGGATATGGGTCTGCTCATGTCCCACAACAGCCTGCAGTTCCTCCCCGCTGTATCTCTCCAGCAATACCCTGGGAACGACGATCTCCGGTTTCCACAGCCCCACAGCAAACGGCGTGATCTGCATGTCCGTAACCCGAACCCGGATACCGTCCAGAAAAACCGTTTCCATCCCGGCAACAGCTCTCCGCAGGCGAAACCGTTTTCCGAATATATAGAGGGCAGATAAGAAAATACCTGCCATATAGATACGGTCCGCCCACAGGCAGGTCATGGTAACATATGTCACTCGCCATGTGATCCCCAACACAGCGCTGCTCTCATAGAACAGTTTCAATCGCCCCAGAAACGGGAGCAACAAAAATGCGGCCCACAATATTCCCCTGGCAAAAGTCCGCCTGGCAAAGAGGACTTTGCGCAGCAGCAACACAAGCCCGGTCAGCACAAGGGAAAAAGCTGCGCAGCGCACAAGCTGGGTTGTGTAATATACCGCGCAGAAATCCATGAGTTTGCCGACCCGCAACCAGTCAGACATGGGGCTCCCCCTTTGGATCCGGGGGATTTGTGCCCCGGCCCTTGCTTTTCTCCAGAATCTCCTCCAGCTCCCCGATCTGCTCGTCCGTCAGGGCAAAGCTCTGGAGCAGCGCCGCCATGGCGTTCGTCCCATTGCCGGAAAAATAGCTGTCCACAAACTTCCTGCTTTTCTCCTTCACGCATTCCTCCCTTGACCTGAGCACATAATAGTGGTAGACCCGCGAGTCCCGTTCATCCACCGTATAGCCCAGGATCTCTTTCTGGCTCAGCCGGTTCATCAGCACCCTGACCATCCTCATGGACATACCCACAGTCCCCTGCATCCTTTTGCAGACCTCGGAGGACGTCAGGGGTTCCCCGCAGGCCCACAGCACTTCCATGATCTGCCATTCGCAGGGGGTAATCTCTTCCTTTGGCATACCTGTTCCCTTCCTTTCGTTTTGGTTCTGGCGTTTGCGGTCAATTTATATATCGGTCAATGTGCATTAATCATTAACGTCTGTTGACTGTTTTTTGTGAAATGCTGCCTCGCAGACATCGCACTGTCAAAATACGGAGCATAGCAGCCGCCATGCCCCGTATTCTATATAAATAAAAATAGCTACCCGGTATGGGAACCCAGATCTCGGAACCGGGCTACCGTAGAAGTATGGGAATCCAGACCGCCATCCACGGTTATAATCTGTCCATATTGAAAACCTCCTGTTCATTTTTTGATATATACTCTCAAATTCTCTTTTATTCTGCTACTGTTAGACCAATGGGGTCAAATCATTATCAAGTGTTTGCCCTCTTTCTTATTGATTTGCAGGCTTTAATTGTATCGTAATGTGCTTGATATATGAAAAATGTTCCTCCACACTGCCATGGATACGTTCCGCAATGGCATCGGCTTCCCTGAGTGACAGATTGCCGTCAACTTGAAGTACCATATCAACATATGCCTTATTGCCAAACATCCTGGAATGGATCATATCGATCTGCACCACCCCCTCTGATTCGGCGACATAGGCTGCCAATGCCTGTTCATAGTCCTCTCCGCAGGAAGTATCCAGCATTTTCGCGACAGCGTCCTTCAGTATGTCATAGGAAACCTTTAGGATAAACAGACAAATCACAACGCTGGCTATGCTGTCCATGACAGGGAAACCGAGCATGGCGCCCGCAATGCCAATCAGGGAGCCGATGGAAGAAAAAGCGTCGGATCTGTGGTGCCATGCGTCCGCCATAAACGCCGGGGAATTTAATATTTTGGCATAATGCCGGGTATACCAGTACATCGACTCCTTGGAAACAATGGAAACGATTGCGGCAGCTAACGCAATAGCGCCGGGAGCCGCCAGCGTATCATGGCTGTCCAGAAAAATCTTTTCAAACCCTGCCTTGCCGATCCCCACCCCAGTTGCCAAAAGAATTGCGCCTAACATCAGCGACGCAACACACTCCATCCGCTCATGCCCGTAAGGATGCACTTTATCCGCCGCTTTTTTGGACAGACGGACTCCAAGAAATGCTATGAACGTCGCAAAGACATCAGAGAGAGAATGTACCGCATCGGACACCATGGCGCCGGATCTGCCCGCAATTCCCGCAAACAGCTTGAAAGCAGACAAAGCCACATTTCCTGCGATTCCCACCAGCGAAATGCGCCGTATGATGGCGCTTTCATCGATCCCCGCTCCGGGCAGGATGTTTCCGTTTACATTTTCTTTGTTGGTTGTCATAAAAGAATCCTCCTTTTTTGCCGCAATGGGCAATAATGATGATTACTCCTATTGGCAACTGCCCGAGATAAGTGGTTACAAAAAGGTGTAAAAAACACACCCATGAAACATGCAACTGTCCCACAGATGCGTAAAAAATATCTGTGGAACATACAACTGTCCCACAGATACACTATATGCTATCTGTTGCCGCCTTCCAGCAGCCCGGCCTCATGACTGCATAGTCATCGCCTGCTCAGTTTGTACTGTTGATCTCGCATTCTATACAGAATGTAATGCAGTGCAAAAAGTTATTATACTTATATCACAGTTTATGCAGCTTGTAAAGCAATTGACACAAAAATTCTGACGTTTTTCCCATCAGCTAATTTTATGCCGAAGTTATAATATCACACAGGTAGACCTCACAGGACAGTAACTTCATGTTATCAGTGGACAGACTATTTATGAGTTCAGCGGATTTATCAGTGAGCATTGTTTTGATATCACCGTCCGTAATCTCCGTCTCGCTCAGACTATCCAGATAATTCTGCATTTCCTCCTGGAATGTGAGTAAGATCGCGTCCCTCTCCCCCACCGTAAGTTTCTCCCCGTTGATGGCATAACCGACATTCATCTCAGCTGTGCAGTAAAATCCGTACACCGGATCCCCGTACTCATCCAGATAGTTGCACAGTCTGCTCTTTTTTTCTATATTGGTAAAAAATGCAAAACCCTCCCCCCTGGACTCACAGTACATTTCATTGCTCGAAAAACGCAGGGTTGTTGAGAAAAATCCGTAGTTTTCGTCCTCGGGAGATGCGGTCACATCGGCGTACAGGGTCAGGAACTCGGTCAGTTCATCCGGCGTGGCTGCAAGCGTGGCATTGAACTCGGCTACGCTTTGCCGGGAATAGTCCCCGGTCTTGTATGCGGCCAGTTTTTCATAGGCGGCAGAGTTCTGGAGCGAAACGCTCGGGCTGAGCTCCTCAGTTGTGAGCGTTGTAGTCTGGCCAACGGCGAGTTCGCCGTTTTGTCCGGCAACATTGTTCTGTTCGGGCATAGGTTTTCGTCCCGCGCACCCTGTCAGGGCGCTGAATGTCAGGAACACGGCAAAGATAATAATTAAGCCTTTTTTCACAGTAGATTTTTTCATAGTAGATTCTCCTTCCTGTTTCCCGGTTCTGTCTTCCGGGTACAGGGAAAGCGTACCATCTTAATTTGAATCTACTTTGCAGGGAATATGTTTTTTATGTGGAGAGACACAGCCTGGAATTGCAAAGCAACGATCACCCCCCGGTCTGTATTGGCAATCTCAATGTCAGCTCCGTGCAGATCCAGAATCGTCTTCACGATATAAAGCCCCAAACCGGAGCCGCCGGTCTGCCGGTTCCTCGACGGATCCACCCTGTAAAATGCCTCAAACAGTTTAGGAATATCTTCGTCAGGGATATGAACGCCTGTATTTTCAACCGTAAGGTTGGCCTTATCCTTTTCTTTCCACAGCCTCACGGTCACATGATTCCCGGCTCCCGAATAGGCGGCTGCATTTCCCAAAAGATTGTCCAGCACTTTTTCCAGCAGTTGTACATCGCCCAGGATATATATCTCCGGGGCTATGAACCGCTCAACCGTCAGATCTTTTTGCATAAACAGGTCTTCAAACGCCGTAAGCCGGTCACTTATGAGATCACTGAGAGCAAAGCTACTCTTTTTGCAGACATAGCCCGGCGTGTCTAAACGGGATACGGTCAAAAGCTCCTGCACCATTCTTTCCAGGGTATCCGTTACCTCTAAAGATTGCGCAAGATATGTCTCCCTGTCTTTATAGCGCCCCACCTGATAGAGCATGCCCTGAAGCTGCCCCTTGATAATAGTAACAGGCGTTTTTAATTCATGGGAGGCCGCCGCAAAAAACTCTACCCGCTGTTTTTCCAGCCGCCTTTCCATATCGATATCCGCCTGTAGCTTTTGGTTGGCTGTCTGTAATTCTGAAAGAGTTGTTTCCAGTTTACGGGAAAGCGTATGCAGACTGTCCGACAGCACGCCGATCTCGTCCGTGCGCCCCGAGGAGCAGAAACCGCCGAAATCCATATCCGCCATTTGCTTTGAAAGCCTGCTCACTTTCTTAATGGGCGCCGTCATATACCACGAATAGAAAAACGCTGAAATGGCTGCGCAACATAATACGACACCGCAAAGCACCGGCAGCGTTCCCTGTATCGCCGCCTCCGTCTGCGTGCTTTTTGCGGTATTCCTTGCCAGCAACAGGGTATAAAGCGCATCGCTGTCGGCAAAGGAGACTGTATAACCCTCCGTTTTTTCCACCTTATCAAAATCATCAAGGTGTCCGCCGATCAGCTGGTCGATATCGTGTAAGCTCACTTCCCGCCCGTCAGACCGAAAGAAATGCAGTTCAAACTCATTTTCATATTGTTCCTGTATCCATTGTGCAGTAGATTCAAGCCAGATATAAGCGTACTCCTTTTCTGCTCTGGCAAATTCATCCGGCAAACCAGAGATCTCCCACCCGGCCTCTTCTATGTCGTACTGATAAATCTTGGGGGCTGCCTGTAAAATAAAGCTATATGTAATAAAACAACACGTCGTTGCGAGCAATAATGTAAGCAGAAAAACTTTAACAGACAACCGGCTTTTTATCTTCCTTATCAATTCTATATCCCACCCCTCTGACTGTTTCTATATAGTCGGCAGCGCCAAGTTTTTTACGCAGGTTCTTTATGTGCGTGTCAATGATCCGCTCCTCTCCGAAAAACTCGTACTTCCAGAGTGTCTGTAGCAAATTCTGCCGCGTCAGAATCCTGCCCTGGTGGTTCAGCAGTTCCCGCAGTATTTCAAATTCGCGGGGCGTCAGATCAATGTTTTCCTCTCCCGCATAGACTTTGTATCCCTCCAGATCCAGGGTCAGGTTTCTATAGCGCATGGTCTGGGGCATGTCGCTCTGCTTTGATGAGCGGCGTAGGACAGCGACGATCTTCCTGAGCAGTACGGGCATGGAAAAAGGCTTTGTGATATAATCATCCGCCTGTAAGTCCAGACCCCTTATCTGGTTCTCCTCATCGTCCAATGCCGTGAGCATAATAACAGGCACGTCGGATTTTTGCCGGATCACTTCCAGGACGCCGTATCCGTCAATTTTGGGCAACATGATATCCAGCAGCACCAGGTCAAAGACCTGTTCGGAAAACTTAGCCAGCGCCTCCACCCCGTCGGCGGCCAGTGCCACGCTGTATCCGGCCTCCCGGATAAAATCATGCAACAGCGCCTGTATGGATGGGTCGTCCTCCACGATTAAGATTTTGCTCATAACGCACCTCCCGTATACTGATTATAACAGGGGAATATGAATCTTTTGTGTAGATTTGAAAATTTTCAATCTACCGCCCCCAAATCATTGTTTGATTATCAATAATCCTTGCCACAGACAGATCGCCGCATATGGAATAAATCCATAGCGGCGGCCCTTACTTACCTCAATATATTTTCACCTAACATAAGGCGGGCATAAACTTGGCAAACAGATACAATCCCTCCGAACCCGCGGTAACTTCATGCGGCGCACCTGCCTGCAGGATTGAGATTGTTCCCGCCTCATACAAAATAGAGCTGCCTGTATTAACACATCTTCCGCTCCCCTTTATCACCTCATGTGTTTCCAACTGTGTCTCGTGGATATGGTTTCCAATACTGCAACCGGGCGCAATCCGCACCAAATGGTAGCTGAATTTCCCATCTGTGTCCTTCGCCATGATGATATGTTTCAGCTCCACCCCTTCAAATGCCGGGTGCCGCGACCACGCGATATCCCCAAAATCAGCCTCTTTTCCCGGCAGAACCAATTTCCCACTGTTAAACAATTCAAATGTATCCATCTAACGCCTCCGATAAAGTATGTGATTTTTCTTACAATTCGATTATACGGATCAGAGGCTGGCCCGTCTTGTAAAAAATTGCCCTATGTAGACTGCTAAATTATCCTCTTAGAGCCAACATACTCTGATGGCGAAATTCCGACTATCTTCTGAAAAGCCTTATCAAAATGGCTCTGGTCATAAAATCCCATTTCTGCCGCAACCCCGCTGACTGCTTTTTCCGTATCAAAAAGGCGCTGCGCTTTCCGTATACGGTTCTGGATACGGAACTGATGCGGCGTCATCCCCACGTTTCGTTTGAATTTCCGTATGAGATAGTATTTGCTGACAAAAATATCCGCCGCCAGCGTTTCTACGGACAGTTCATATTCCGGGTTGCCGATAATCCTATCGACAAGAATTTTTATACCCGGATCCATCTTTTTCCCACATATATCCCGAACACGGAAAACCGTCTGTACCGCTTTCAGCAGTTTTTCTTTCTGCGCTTTTTCCAAAGTCCCCAGTTCCACTGCCTCCCCTAACAGACCTCGGAGGATCCCCTCTGCCGTTTCACCATCCGTCTCCGCGACAAAATCTGTTCCTATACATATGGACAGCAAACGCGCATCCTTTGCCTGGCGCACCGAATGCACGGCATAAGGAGGAACGGTAAACACATCCCCCCTATGGCATGCCAATTTCCTGCTCTCCAGACAAATGGTAATCTCTCCCTGTATGACCGCGGATATGACATAGTGACCTACATGGTTATGGGGAGCAAAATGCTTATCAACATTTTCTGACAATACGAACTCGATTGGATATTTTTCACACTGATAATAGCGCATACATCCCATCCATTCCATCAATTTGAAAGCACTAATCACCTCACCTGTTCAGAAACAGATGCCTCGGTTTCCTCCAGCCACTGCCGCAATTTTGCCTGCAGCAATTTCTTGTCCGGCAAATACAGCTTATACTCCCGTGCATAGATATTCGCATCTTTGGGGAGCGTAAGTTCTACCAGCGCTTCATCGCTCTGCTTACACATCAGAATGCCAATCATCGGATTTTCACCCTCTACGATTTCGTAACGGTCATAATAGTTCACATACATCTGCATCTGGCCAAGATCCTGATGTGTCAGCTCGTCCACCTTGAAATCAATCAAAACATAGCAGCGCAGGAAACGGTTATATAGAACCAGGTCACAATAGAAATTTTTATCGTTAAAGGTAAACCTGCGCTGCCTTTTTTCAAATAGGAAACCTTTTCCCATCTCAAGCAGAAAATCCTGCATTTTGTTCAGCACAGCAGATTCAAGGTCATTCTCATGATACCCGCTCTTATCATCCAGACCAGCAAATTCCAGAACATAGGGCGATTTCAAAATATCTGCCGGACGATACGGCGTTGCGCCTTCTCTGGTCATCGCCATGACAGCGTCTTTGTCCCTGCTCAACGCCAGCCTTTCATACAGGCTGGAATGATATTGACGTTTCAAAGTTTGCACATTCCAGGTTTCACTTATTGCAGCCTGCTCATAAAAGCTGCGTTCTTCAGGATTCTCAATCGTCATAAGAACCTGATAGTGTGTCCAACTCAGCCGGAACGGGAAATTCTGACGGTCAATGCCCAATTGTCCAATCGGCGATTGAACAATTCCGTTCTCCTGCATCAGTTTCAATTGTCCAATCGGCAATTGGATAATTGCCTCATCGCGGTCACGATATACCAGATAAATTTAGCTCCGTATTTTGCCCTATTGGATCCCTGCTGTTCTTCCTCAACCATATATTTCCCTAACAAAAAGCTGGTATATACCGTTACGGGATTAACCAAAACGCCTATAGTTCCTCTGGCGTTATCGATAAGGAGCTTTGATTTTTCAAATAAATTTGCGAACTCTGCCATTTTCTCACCCCTGATAAACAATACTTCAACGATAGTCAGAATAAATTCCTCCGGCCATTCTGGCCTTGACAACTTTTGCCGTCTTATCCAGCATGGTTTCCTTGCGGACTTTCACTTCCGCAAAGTGCGTCGGTATCAGGCCTCCGGGGAGGATGCGAGACGACGCTTCCATAATTTAACTTGTTGACCGTGTATGTGCTGATATTCGCGGCAACAGCAATGCCTTTCTTTTTCATAGATTCTTATAACTTACACTCATATCGTCTCCCTCCATGCCGAATAAGAGGAAATATTATCTTATATTATATACGCACACAGTCCGAGATTCAATATTGAAATTGAGTGAAAGCATGGCAAACCACTGCATATTGGTTTTATTCTTTCTTCCGTGTCAGGAAAATTCCAATAACTGCGCCAATATAGACAATCGGCGCTACTCTGACAAACAGCCATTCAAATGAGTGAAATGCCACTCCGAGAACGGCGGTTTCAGGATCACTGTAATCCCAGCCCAGGTAAAAACTTTCCAACGCCCACAAGATTGCAAAAATTGCTGCTATGACGACGCATAATGAGATAAGAAACCATTGTATAATCTTTTTTCTTGTAGTTTTTCTCTGTGCAAGCTGCAAATTTATCACCTCCAGTTTTGCAGAAATCGCCTTTAAGTCATCCGCTTTCGACTCAACAACATTTTCCCCAAGTAAAGTACTTACGGATGTTTCAAGCACTTCCGATATGGAAATCAACATATCGGAATCAGGAACTGACAAGCCCTGCTCCCACTTGGAAACTGTCTGTCGCACCACGTTCAGCTGGACGGCAAGCTCCTGCTGCGAAAGCCCTTTTGATTTTCTGATTGTTTTCAAATTTTCATTAAGCATTAAAGGTATCCTCCTTTTTTAGTTGTTACCACTATTATAGAAAAGACTGCCCGTTGCCACAAGCAACGCAAATTAACATGGCCCTTTTTGCATCAAAATAACAGAAAGCCGCATATGGCGCCGGGCCACAGCGGCATTTTTCATACATTTATCCGAACGCGCGCCTGATCTCGTCGCGTTCCCTCTGCGTTTCTACCCAGTTCTCCACATAGCCGCAGTCACAGCAGACATAACGGATGACCGGGATCTTTTTAACCAATGTAAAGGTTGATGTATAAATATTGTTTCCACTGGCATGACGGTTTGGGTGATCGGGAACACGGACAATATTTTGTGAGCTGCATTTAGGACAGTGTTTTGTATTTTTCATGATACTATATCCTCCTTGTAATTAGCGATAAACTTATAATTTCAGCTATAACGACACAGAGCAAAACCCATATACTCTCGGGCCACATACCGATTAGCCCCGCAAACAGCAGCATGATAAACGGCACGATATATTTTCGCGGATGGTGCCACAGATCATTTTCAATCTTCCAGCTACGGATCGGGTGAAACCACTCCAACAAAACAGACAGAATTGCGCTTTGCAGCGCGATCAGCACCGCAGCCATTATTTCCATGCCGCCCACACCGCCATGCTGAATCTGCCAGGCCGCCAGATACACGCTGCTCACTGCCATATTGACGGAAAAGATAAAAAAACTGTAGCGCATACAAAAGCGCCCTGCCTGTCCAGGAAGTACCCTGACTGCCTGCTCCAGATCGGGATCGCAGGACAGCAATATGCAGATCGGGGTGTTCAGGCAAAGGATGGCAAACCCCAGCGGCATCACATTTACTCCCTCAAACTGGCCCAATAACATCGGCAGAATACCACCGATTACGCACAGGCCGACAGTGTTCATGAGATAATTTTTATTTGTTATCAGATAGCGCAGCAGATACAAAAGTATGCTCCCTGTCCCTTTGGCGCGCCTGATAAGATGTCTCGCGGATACCGGGCGGTAAAACACATAAGCGTCCGCCATAAGCAGTATCAAAACAGAAACAAGCAGGCTCGTAAATACAATCATTGCAAAAAATGTAATCTCCCGCACATAGAATATGGCCAGAATCATTCCCACACACCATATAACCGCATAGAGCATCCGTTTCTTATGACGCAAAGCTCCATTTGCCACGGCATACCATGCCGCAGCCATGAAACATCCGTTGCAGGCACAGAGCAGAGCCGTCCCTGTCTGCAACAGGCTCCATTTATGCACGGCAAAGAACAAAGCCAGCACGGGAAATGTCTTTGTAATCAGCGTATACCCGGCAAAGGCCAGTACCACCGAAAAGGTCATCCCCCTGTTTGTAAACGGCAGCATAAACAGCCCGGTCATGCGCTCCGCATTCCCCGAAGAATGAAGTGCCTGCCACATGATACCCGCGGAAAAAGCCGTGGCGGTCAAAAAAAGAATGGACGGCGCAATCTCCATGCGAATCCCTGCGGCGCTGACAGCAAGATACAATACCAGACAGACAACCATGCTTTTTATGACGCGCTCATATTTTGCGCCAAAAAGTTGTTTCGATAAAGCTTTCAGTATATTCATTCCCATACCCCCGCATATCGCAAGCCTGCCTGCGATACTGTACCAATAAAGAGTTTGAAAGTTTACCGTCAAACTTTCAACGCCTCCCGGATTTTTCCTGTTTCAATCTCCTGCCCCACATAACACTTTTTTATCTGTCCCTGCTCCAGCACCAGCACCCGGTCGGAAGTCAGACAGATGCTTTCAAGGATATGTGAAGAAAAAAGGACTGTGCCGTACTGCCGGTAGCCGCCTATCTGCTGATACAGGTATTCGGTGCTTTGAAAATCCAGTCCGTTCACAGGCTCATCCAGCAGGAGCAGCTTGGGTTTCAGGGCAAAAGCGGTGATCAGATAAGCCTTTTTCAGATTGCCCGTTGACAGCTCTTTCAGCAGGACATCCGTGTATTCCTCAAAATGAAATCCACGCACCAGATCTTCTATGCCAGACAGCTTTTTACCGTAAGAGGCTCCCACATAGGAAATGTACTCACGAAATGTAAAAAACTGGAAGGATCGGTCTTCGGCGAAGACGACATACCGTTCTTTCTTATACTCACGAGCGGTTAGATTTTCCTTCCTGCCCGTCGCGTGGCACCCACTTACGCGACGTGTGACGGGCAGGAATTGGAAAATCTTATCGCTCGTCGGTATAGATTCTCTGTCACGGAACAGGAGTGGTTTATCCTGCCACAGGGCAGTCTCAACCCGGAAACTGCCAAGCAGGCCGGAAAGCGTTTTGATAAAGGTCGTCTTGCCCGCTCCGTTCAATCCGATCAGCCCGACAACCTCATTTGTGTTAAGCTCCATGGAAAAATTGTCGAGGACAGGTTTCCCCTGCGTGTACCATACGCTTAGATTTTTGAGAACAAGAAGTTTTGAGCTGTCCATTGCGTTACCTCCGATTGTCTTTGTCCTTTTTGTTCTGTTTCCAGATTGCATATGCAGATCCCAGGAATACGATACCCAGTACAGCGTATAACGCAGCAAAAGATATATTCGCCCTCACAGCGCTAAAGATCGCCGCCGCCAGCCAGACGCTGCCAAGAACTAAACGAGAATAAAAATGACGCATAAGATTACCTCCCTATTCGTTTATTGTATAAGTTTTCGGCTACAGTTATAGAATACTACCCCGACAGCGCCTATGCCGTTTTGTCCATAAACGGTTGTTTTTTGTCCATAAAAAAACAGACCGCCATATGCGCAGCCTGTTTGGGGATCGCTTTTTTTCATGGAAAATATATTCATTCTGCCTTTATCGGTTCATAGGATAAGGTAACGACTGTGCAGAACCTGTTATTTCCGTACTCCGTTTCCACTGCGCCGTCGTAGCGCTCCGCGGTGGCACGGACGCTTTGGAGTCCCCAACCGTGCAGGCCTGTATCCTGTTTTGTGGTCTTTAACTCTCCCTCTGCCATGACCGGGGCGGTTTTGCACCCGTTCTCCAACTTGATGATGAGCATTTCATGGATACGGCGGACAGTCAGATGGATAAAACGCAGATCTCCCTCTGTGCCCTCTACAGCCTCAAGAGCGTTATCCAGCAGGTTCCCCAAGATGGCCACCAGGTCAACGCTACGGATATTCGTATGCTGCGGAAATTCAATATTGCAATTCACTTGTATTTCCCGTGAAAGGGCAAGGGTGCGCTTACTGTTAATCAGATAATCCACCGCCTCATCCCCCACCCACACAGGCTGCGTGACCGCCTCGATCGGCGAACGCAGGCTTTCCAGATACTGAACCGCCTCCGCTGTCCTGTCTTTTTCCAGATAACGGTACAGTGCCTCTATGTGGTTGTGAAAGTCATGGAATAACCTCGCATTGGCGGCATAGGTGTTTTTCAGCATCTGGTAATCCCGTGTCAGCAATGCATTTTTTTCTATCTCCAGACACGCTATTTTTTTCTCCATCTCATACTGACGGCTGAGGTAAAAAAACAGGACTGCCACCAGGATCAGCATGGAAAAAATGATCCACGTTGTCATCCGTTCCTCTTCTATGGGTATAATATTCTGCCCGGATAAAAAGACCACCCCGAACAGGCCTGCGACTGCAACTGCGGATATACTTCTACTTCTGTTTCTTCCCTGCCCGACTTTGGCCGCCAGAAACGCAATGCCGACCGTAAGCGCCCGGACGATCCAGACCGCCGCCATGTACTCCGGCGCATCGCTGTCCAAAAAAACCTCTGACCGGAACAGAATCCCCAAACCGGCAGATATCATAAATTCCCAAAGGGCTACCGCTATCTCGTAGAAAAATATAAGAAAGAGCGGCATCCGCAGTTCAGCGCCAAGCCACCGCCGGATAATCAACATCAGAATAATGATCTCGACGCCCGCAATATATATCTGCGGGACAGCCAGGCAGGACAGCGCGGTTATAAAAACGGCTCCAAAGGCAGAAAGGACGCCCGCCCTCTTCCTGACACCGGGTACCTTCAACACGGCCATGACAAGATACAGACCAAAGAAAATCCGCAGCCCGTTTGTAAAAAGAAATGAGATTATCTGATACCAGCCCATCATATATGCATCCCCCAAAACCTGTTGATCTGCTGTTTGACCTCCTGTAAATGGGAGCGGCTGATCGGCAATGTCTCACCGTTTTTGAGGAAAGCCGTTCCGTCAGCTACTTTCATAATCTGTATGATATTGACGATACAGCCCCTGTCTATAAAGATAAACTCCGACGCGGCAAGCTCCTCATATACCTGCTGCAGACTTTTCCTGACTTTAGACATTCCCGCACTTGCGTATATTGCCGAATTTTTGCCGCCGTCCCGCTGGATATAGAAAATATCCTTATACGGTATCTTCTCCATCCGTCCCGCCGCCTGGACGATATACTCCTTTCCCGTCTCCAGTTCGATCAGTTTTGCCGCATCTGCCACGGCATTTTTCAGCCTTTTCTCGAGATCGTTTTTCGGCACATAGCGGAAAACGGACAATTCAAATGCGTCAATCACGTATTCCATATGCGAGGTTATGAAAATGACCCTGATATTCGGCAGAAACGGCTTGATCTTCCCGGCAAGCTCCATACCTGTAACACCGGGCATTTCAATATCCAGCAGGAGCAGATCATAAAAGAATCCGTCCTCCGTTATATCAGCCAGAAGATTGCTGCTGTATGTGTATGTTGTTATCTCATAACCGATACCGCAGGATTGCAGGCTGTCCTTTATGATCTCCTCATGCAGTGTAACGTTTTCCCTCTCATCGTCGCATATGGCAATCCGTACCAATACCGCCACCTCGTTTCTAATTATTGTATCTCGCTGAGCGTACCTATCATTTCTCCTGTATGCTCCATTGGCTCCGCATATGGGATGTGTGGCTGTCCGCCCTTATGTGTGGCTTTCCGCCCTTGGTTTGTAGTGGTCAAGCTTTTTTGTAACACTTGTGGCTAAAAAAATCAAGTCGCTTAC
>CAJUAH010000017.1:57663-87877 GCA_910584375.1 uncultured Acetatifactor sp. | reverse complement strand
ACTCCTTCCGGAAAACTTTGATGACCTGACATTTCTTTCAATCCACACTCCCGCAAGGGGAGTGACGTTCTTGTCCTTTGGCTTCCCGCCTTTGGCCTTGGACTTTCAATCCACACTCCCGCAAGGGGAGTGACAAAATTTGCACAAATTATGGTTATATAAGTACACTTTCAATCCACACTCCCGCAAGGGGAGTGACTTGTCAAAGTATTCTTCCGGCACATCATTTTCAACTTTCAATCCACACTCCCGCAAGGGGAGTGACCCTTGTGTCCCGGAATGTTCCCTTGATGTCTCCACTTTCAATCCACACTCCCGCAAGGGGAGTGACACAATTAGAGTCAAAATCAAGGCTAAAACGGGGTCTTTCAATCCACACTCCCGCAAGGGGAGTGACGGTCAAAAAGTATGAGCAGATTGTTGCCCCGGCCTTTCAATCCACACTCCCGCAAGGGGAGTGACGAGAAAAAACATGAACGAACTGAAAAAGAGACTGCTTTCAATCCACACTCCCGCAAGGGGAGTGACTTGCCCCCATTTTGGTATAACATCTGCTTGTAACACTTTCAATCCACACTCCCGCAAGGGGAGTGACGGCCCGCAATATACGCTGTTTGATAAACCATTGTCGCTTTCAATCCACACTCCCGCAAGGGGAGTGACCCTTGTGCGCCAGGCAGCGGATGCTTACATAGAGCTTTCAATCCACACTCCCGCAAGGGGAGTGACAGCCTAAAAGAGGAGCAATAAGAGATGTATAGACTTTCAATCCACACTCCCGCAAGGGGAGTGACGCTTGCCCTGCTCCCACCGTGTAAATGTATTCAGTGCTTTCAATCCACACTCCCGCAAGGGGAGTGACAGCGATATTTGAGTTTCATCTACCTTTTGGAAACTTTCAATCCACACTCCCGCAAGGGGAGTGACCACAATTAGAGTCAAAATCAAGGCTAAAACGAGTCTTTCAATCCACACTCCCGCAAGGGGAGTGACCCTGAGCGTAGCCGGAGGTTTACGGAATCAAATGCTTTCAATCCACACTCCCGCAAGGGGAGTGACTCTGGAAAAATCCCGTAACAGAGATGCAGAGAACCTTTCAATCCACACTCCCGCAAGGGGAGTGACGTCGCCCGGTGTGACGGCAGGCCGATTGTCTGGCCACTTTCAATCCACACTCCCGCAAGGGGAGTGACTATGGGTAACAGCAAGGGAGATGATGAATTCTATCTTTCAATCCACACTCCCGCAAGGGGAGTGACTAAATGAAGCATTTGCTGAGTACGTGAAAATGCGCTTTCAATCCACACTCCCGCAAGGGGAGTGACTATGAAGCCGGGGAGCAGCCATTAAAACGCAAAAACTTTCAATCCACACTCCCGCAAGGGGAGTGACCTTGGCGATTGAGATACTTAATCAGTCTGTCATCTTTCAATCCACACTCCCGCAAGGGGAGTGACCAGGATTGACACATAAGGGGCGTATCCATTCCGACTTTCAATCCACACTCCCGCAAGGGGAGTGACCGGGCAAGGGAGTGTTTACCATCACGGAAGAAAACTTTCAATCCACACTCCCGCAAGGGGAGTGACGGGGCAACATCCTCTTTATAAAGGCAGTACACACTTTCAATCCACACTCCCGCAAGGGGAGTGACAATTGACCACGACTGTGACGGAAACATCATTACCCCTTTCAATCCACACTCCCGCAAGGGGAGTGACATATATAACCGTTTCTCCGTCTGTTATCTTCCCTTCTTTCAATCCACACTCCCGCAAGGGGAGTGACCAACGTCTGCTGTCCGCTCGTCTGCCTCCTGAATCTTTCAATCCACACTCCCGCAAGGGGAGTGACGACTTGCTGGCAATTAGGGTATTTTCTGATAAACCCTTTCAATCCACACTCCCGCAAGGGGAGTGACATAATTGCGCTGGTAGCTGCTTTTGTGCTCCTATGCTTTCAATCCACACTCCCGCAAGGGGAGTGACATTTTTTGGAAATTTAAAATCTACCTACGAAGACTTTCAATCCACACTCCCGCAAGGGGAGTGACACCAAAAACGAACAACAAAGTCCGTTTCTGCAATACCAAATCTATCAATATTAACCAACTCTTCACATTTCCCCGGCATTCCCCACTCATTTTCTCCCCATTTTTGAGACATTACAAGGTGCGAAACCTCCCGAGAAAATATGTTTGCTACACATTCGCACCGATCAAAATATTATAGGAGCATCCAAGTCCTGCACCTTTTTACTGCCATAATGCTCGATCCGATTGTGGTACGCATTTCCCAAACGATAAAACCGCAGACTGTCCTCCTCTTCATCGATCAGTTTCAAGAGACTGCTTTTAAACGACACAAACTGCGCCTCATCCATTTTACATTCAAACACAGAGTTTTGTACCCGCAGGCCAAAGTTCTGGCATTGCTTGGCAACCTTGCGCAATCTCGCCTTTCCAGCCGCAGTTTCCGTAGAAACATCATAAGTAACAACGATCAGCATCCCACTCCTCCCTGCCATACACACTGCTCCAAATCCAAACGCTTACTTCCACAGAAACGGCGGGTATCCGTCCAGATCTCCCCGTATATACCTGGCCAACAACAGCGCCTGCACATAGGGCACCAGCCCCCATTCCACACTTTCCTGCAAATAGGGATGCGTCAGTTTCTCCGCTTTCTTATTCTGCCATGCGGCCAGATATTTTTTCCTGCCCGTTTCCTTCAGCAATACCGCCCCATTTTCCTTTTGCTCGAAGTCCGCCCCATCCACTACTTTTTTGTTGATGCAGGACAAAACAAACCGATCCGCGTAAGGCGCCCGCAGCTCTTCCAGCAAATCCAGCGCCAAAGAACATCTCCCCGGCCTGTCCGTATGCATGAATCCCGCATAAGGGTCCAGCCCCACGCTCTCCAGCGCCGCCACGCACATGCCGGTCAACAAAGCATAGGTAAATGACAGCAGGGCGTTCACTTTGTCCAAAGGCGGACGCCTGTTTCTGACGTCAAACACGAAGTCCTCTTTTTGCTGTAGTATCAACTGATCAAATTGGGAAAAATACCTGGACGCCGCCTCGCCCTCGTGCCCCCGCAAGGCCTCCATCGACTCCGCAGCTTTCACGGCCTCCAAAGTCTCTTTTAACTGCGAAGACACCCGGCTAAGCTCCTCCGTATCCAGCCTTTCCGCATAATCCCTTATCGCTCTGTTAATAACGCCGCGCTCATTATATATCTTTCCGATCATAAAATTGCGGGCAATCTCCAGCGACGCTTTCTCACTGTCAGCCATTCGGTACTGAGTTCTCCGCAGCAGAATATTGCCGTAGGCTTTCCCCGTCACTTTTGCGCGAAACCGTCCGGTGGAAGACAAAAACGTCAGGGAAATATTGTTTAGAGCACATTTTTCCATTAATGCGGGACTCGCTCCGGTATGCCCGCAGGTCACAATGGATTCCAGATTGTGCAGCGGTAGCCGCCCCACATCCTTTTTGTTTTGGGATATGACTACATTTTCCCCATCCAGGGACAGATAACAGTCGCTGGATGTAATATACAATGTATTCAGCAATTTTCTCATACAGTTTCCCTCACCGTTTAGCTCGAATCATGACTCCGAAAAACGCCTCCGCTACTCTCCCTCCAGATATTCCGAGAGATACAGCGCCACATTTTTTCCTTTATCCAACTTGGGCAGGCAGATTTCTTTCAATGAACACGCGTTGCATTTCTTCGTTTTTTTCACCTTGGGCGTGTACCCTCTCTCATAGAGCCGGTGCATCTCCTGCACCAAACGTCTGCACTCGTCCCGCAGTGCGTCCGTAATCTCCACAGATTCTCTCCTGCGGGTTTCGCCATAGAACAGATAAGCCTGAGGAATCTCGGTTACAAACATCTCCTCCAGACAGATCACCTGGGCTGTCAACTGCATTCTGTCCTCATCTGTCAATTTGGATCTGCCCCTCTTGTACTCGATGGGATATAAAATATATTTCCCCTCCCGCCCGGGCAGGGAGATTCCCTCCTCCGCCCGGAAAAATTCCACCACATCGCATTCTCCGCTTACGCCCAGCGCCCTGGAATGTATCGGCATTCCCCGTGAGACGATCACATTTTTTCTCTTCTCCGTGGAAGACGCGTCATGCACCTTTTCGTGGAAAAGATCGCCTTTTACGGTGAGCACATTCTCCTCCCACTGCTGCTCGATATGGATCAGTGCCCACTGCCTTCTACAGAAACAAAAATGCTGCAGGCCCGCAAGCTGGAGAAAATCTTCTTCTCTATACTCAGATTCCGTCATAGATATCAACCTTCAAATCCGGCATCTCCGCCACTGTAATCTCATAATCATCCGCACATTTGGCTACGTCGATCCCAGCCTTTTTGCTTACCTTAAGGCACCTGTGTACCTTTGCGGAGGAGTACTGCCCCAGGAAAGAATTGTGTCTCCACCAAACCACTTTGCACACTTCCATGCTGCCCTCGGGTCTTGCGGAGGAGGCGTCATTCTCAAACAATGTGATCAGGATCTGCCGGATCACCTCTGCGTCCTCATCCGTGAACCCTGTCTTCTCTGCCAACTGATGATTGATACTTCCATAGGTGACATACATGCCAAAATCAACCCGGTGTTTCATCCCCATGGTATCCGAAGATTTCTTCTCACTGGGCTCGCTGTTGACGCTCTTGGTAATCTGCATGGAAGAGATATCGATAGGCTCTACGCTCATGGCAGTCTGTATGGAAACCGGACCGCGCACTCCCACAGAGACGCCGTCCCCCTCGGAACCCTTGCCCTTGAAGGCAAACACCTGCCCAAAAGTCCTCACGTCCAACCACTTTTTGCAGGCTGCGGCTGCATACTTCTCTTTGTCTTTGCCCGCCTCCTTCAGCTCCGGCGCGGCGCTGGCCCGGTCGCTCAGGCTCTTGATACCGTCCACATTCTTGTCGTCCGACTGCACAAACACCGGATATCCCAGATCCATCATGCGGTTGCGGATTTTTCTCTTCAGGCACACATCCGACACTTCTCCGAAACCGTCATAAGTCTCACGGGGCCGGTTCCCGTTCAGAGGATCTCCATTCGGATTGGCGTTCTTTACGCAAAATACCACTGCAAAATCGATTTTGTTTGTAAATTCACTCATATACTTTACCGTCCTTTCTTTGTTGTGCAAGCCTGACTTCTGTCGGACTCGCTTATTTTTCAAACTTGCTTATCATGCCGGCTCGCTTATACTATCCTTACGGGCGGCTGGACTTTCCTTTCTGCCTGGCGCATATCGCCCAATTATGCGGTATGTACTGAGCAAAAGTTGAAAAATCTTAGCGCTCGTCCGTATAATTCACCACATTGTTTTATAAGCTGCTCTAATTTTTTAATCCTTATTTTCATCCAGTTCCGTCTTCTTTGAGAAGTTGCGATATTCCATGATCTGGCTGCTATAGCCCTGCAAAAATGTGGGTTCCAGCTTATCTTTCTGGGAAAAATCCAATCTGTCCGTCAGCTTGTCTATCTGATCCAGATAAAACAATTTCCCGGTATTCTTCCCTACGGAATTTTTGGCGGTCATCAGTTTCATCACATACGGCTGCAACTGATTTCGGATCGTCGTCCAGGTTTCCACCGGGTATCTCTGAAACCGTACAAAATATTTCTCCGCCGCCGTATTCCGCATAGCCTCCTTGTTCCCGCTCATGGACAGCGCGCTCCTCTCCAGCATCTCCGCAGTGGCCAGGAGCTGGCCGAAAATGTAACTTCTATCCCTGCTCTCCGTATCTAATCCCATCTCATATTCCTCCTTTCCGTCTTCCCCATCAATTTGCCATTTTCTCAACAGGGCGCAAGCCATGGACACAGCCCTGTGCCATTCCCGATAGTCCTTATAGTGCGTTGGATTCCCCGCCAGACGCAGGGCGGACAGCACTATGTCATAGGGAAGTTTCCTGCCCTCCACAATGCAGGGCAGCAGACGCTCCCGCATACTCTTGTTCACCTTTTCATTCTTATCCCCCACCAGCAGCTTTACAATATCCACAAGAGAGGGAGACCAGGGCACCAGAGCCTGATCCTTAACCCGTCTGCTCAGCCAACATGCCCCTGTTTTCCACTTTTTAATATTCTCCAAAAACTGCTTGGCGTCATATTTCTGGTAAAACGGAACGGACAACCGGCCTGTGGTGGCGGCCTCCACCGCCATGATCATAACCTTATCGCTGTCCCCGGGAGGCTCACCCGGTCCCCAGATTGCTTTCCGGACCCAATCTGAATAGGCCTCATCCGTAAATATCAGTTGTTCCCCCTCCCATAACAATTCCTCAAAGGGATTGGATATCTGCGGATTTTCTATGGACCACACCACAACGACCTGCTCTCCCATCCTAAGACATGCCTGCCTGGCAATCAGCCACCGCAGGGCGCTATGGGCCTTTTGGGATATCTCATAACTCACAGAGGCCACCTGGCTGCTCTCCTTAAACCGTCCTTTGAAAGTCAGTACGCCGTATGCGTTATTGGAGGAGATCAACTTGGCTTTGTCAGCGGTATTCCGGATCTTGGCCGGATGCTTTTCAGAGCAGGGCACGATCTCGCCGGAGACATAACAAAGCTCCCTGTTTTCCTGACCGGACAGATAAAACTGTATGTAACTTTCAAACACCTGAGAATCGCGATACAACCGGCTCTCCGGTTTCCCCGGCACCTCCACAGCAAAGCGTATGAACCAATCCTGAAGCGCTATCCCCTGCTGCTTTTCGGCCAGGATCTCACCGTTTTCAAAGGTAAAGAAACCTGCTGCCAGCAGATCATGCATCAGCGTTCCCCTGCTCAGATACTGGTAGACGGTTCTGATCTGGGGCAGGCTCTGATCGGACCGCGACCACTTCTCCAGCTGGGCGATATAGCAGACGAATTTCTCCTTTTTATATCCCGCCACAAAATCCCCATAGTCCCCGGCAATATATTCCAACTTGTCGGACAGAGGATGGGGAAAGACCGCTTTCCCGCTCCGGCTGCTGGAATCTTCCGTGACAGGGATCACCGTCACCGCATCCTCCTTTTCCACCCTGTATGCCCTGACAAAGCGCCCTTCCTCGTCCAGCACCACCTCCAGCTGCGCATTCTGGGTCAGATGGGCGATGGGCAAAAGCCCCTCTGCGCCTTTGCAGGCCTCATAGGTCAGATACAGATCATTCAGCCAGCTCATCCAGCGCACCTCCTCCCGCAAAGGTCACATTTTTGCCCGGACGAAACTCCCTGGGCGTTTGATCCGCCAGTATGCGGCGAATGGAACAATCCTCCGGGGCGGGAAAGGTAATAATCCCCCTATTCATTACCGGGTAAAAAAAGCGCGCCGTCAACTTGCCCTTTTCCTCCGCTCTCTCCGCCTCATCGGGGTAAGTGAATCCATGGAACATCAGCCCCAGCGGGATATCATCCCTGTCGTCATACGCTCCTGCTCCACTGTCAAAATCGCAGGGCTCCACATACCCCTGGCATTCCCTGGTTCCCAGAAAAATATCCCTCCGGCCCCCCTTTTCCAGAGCGCGTTTCGCGATAAAGTAATGTTTGTTTTCGTTCCTGTCTCCGGCTAGGTCGGGCCGGTTCTCATTCCACACGAAATGCGCCTGTACCTGATATTCCACATCCGCAAGATATGTGTAGATGGACAGAGTATTGCCCCCGCCGTAGTCAATGGGTCTGACCGCCTGGGACTCAGAACGGATGAGGTTCATCACGCGCACCCTGTCCACGATCCAGACCAGCGTGGGCTTCCAGTAAATGCTTTCCAACACGCCTTTCAATGCCTGGTATGTCGGCACCTGATAGGTAAATTTCTCTCCGCCCACTTTGCTGACAGGGTCCGTAAAAAGCGCACGCCGTCCTGTCAGCGCAAATGTAATGCTGTTTTCCTTTTCCATGCTCCTCCTTTCTGTTTTGAGCTTTGTTTTTAGTCCCAACATTATACTGTCGCTCAAAATCCGCAATACGGCATATCGCCGATCTCACCGGTGATCCCGGCTTTTTCATCATAGTACATCTCATTCAAGACATACATTCCCATCTCATCCTCCCACTGTACGACCCCCTTTCCCAGCTCTTTGATCTCATTGTCCCGCAGGTTTACCACATATTGCTGCGCCTGCTTTAAGAGTTCTTTTATCTGTTCATACTCTGTATTATTTGATTTTCTAAGGTTCTGTATCTCGTCCCAGATTTCCTTTCCCCGACCCCTGGGCACGAAGACGGAATTCCCCCCTTCTTCAATGACGCGATACTGTTCTGCTGCCGTGCGGAATGCCTGGTTCAGTACTTTTACTTCATAGTTTTTGTGCGCTTTGCCCGACTTGACCAGGCTACTGTTGTCCGCAAGCAGGTCATAAAGGGAAGAGGAACCGTACCCTTTAAGTAGATAGACCATCTCCTTATGCCTCCTCCAGAAATAATTGGTGAAGTAGTCCTGCACCGCCTCCTCCGACAGCAATTCCCCGTCGAAACTCTGCGCATCTTTCTCAAACTCCCCAAGGAGCCTTAAAGACGCATCCGCCCCCTCCCTGATATCCTTCAGTCGGCTCAGCGATTCCAACTCCTCACAGGGATTGACAATGTATGTGGTCTCCACGCCCCGCAATCCCTCTCTGTTGCATCTCCCCGCCGCCTGAATGACAGAATCCATTCCGGCCAGCGAACGGATCACGCAGGAAAAATCAAAATCGATCCCCGCCTCGATCAACTGGGTGCTGACGACAATAATCTTCCCGCCGTCCGCCAAAGCCTCCCGCACCTCCTCGATGATCTCTTTGCGGTGCGCCGCATAAAGCTTGGTGGAAAGATAATATACTTTGAACTCTTCCCCGGCTCTCTTTGCCACCTCTCTGTATAGGGTCAGCGCACAATTCCGGGTATTAAGGATCGCCAGCGCATTCCCGTTTTCCCCTGCCTTCTCCCATATGAAATCTGCCAATTCTTCCGCAGTGTAGCCAGCGGTTTTCACCTTCGACTGCACCTCCACCCGCCTGAAACTCTCCCTTGCCTGTGGCGGGAGCGTGACCAACGGCGCAGGGGCCGCCATCCTGACAGGATATGTGGGCTTTACCGTCTCCCCGAGCAGCGGCTGCGTGGCAGTACACAATACGCAGGTACAGCCGCAAAATTCTGTCAGGTAATTGATCAGGCTGTTAAATAAAGCAATCTGCCGGATAGGAAGAGTCTGCACCTCATCAAAGATGAGCACCGCATTTTGAAACTGATGCGCCGGGCGCAGATTACGGGTTCCCTGGGCAAAAAAAGTATTCAGAAAACGCACCATGGTAGTCAGTACGATCGGTTCCGCCATTCTCTGGGTCCAGAAATCGCCTTTCCTGGACAATTCTGTCTTCTCCCCGGTCGTCTGGCCCGGGTCTTCCCTGCCATCGCGGCTCTCCACCTGGGAATGCAGCTCCAGAACATTGTTCTCCACCCGTTCGTCCCGATTGCCTTGGTTGTCTCGCCCCAATGCCTCCTTTATACTCTTAGCCGTCTGATCGATAATGGACAAATACGGAATGATATAGAATATCTTATCCTTGCCCTGCCGGATACAATGGGTGAGCGCAAAGCGTGTCACCGCCAGCGTCTTCCCTGCGCCTGTGGGGCAGGAAAGCGTATAAACCCCGCCTTTTCTGTCTCCCGCCTCTTTGCATTTGTCGGAGATATAATTTCTCCAGGCATTGATCGGCTTGTCAGGACAACCCATTTTTCCCAGTTTCTTCTCCAGATTTTCCAGAAAATAAGTAAACAGTTCTTGCCTGTCCGCGCGATTTTCTTCTCCCCCTGTCTCCGCGCGCAATATCTCCTCAAAAGCCTTCGCCGCCGACTGCACCGCCGATTCCGTGCTGGTAGCGCTGTCCAGCCAGTCGGCGTCGATCAGGGCAGACAACAATATTTTTTCCGCCATTCCCAAGAAAAAGAAACGTTCCTTACTGTCCATGCCCGCATAGGTTATTATTCTCTTGAAGAGAACTTCCGCCTCCCCATAGGCCAGACGTAAAAGCCTGTCCAGTTCCTCCCTGGAGATGATTTCCTGCAGAAAGTACTCCTGTATCTCCTGATATTCCGCCTCGTCACACTGTAATCTGGCCTTATAGCCATCCTCCCCCTGCGGCGAGATATTGTCCGGCAGGGCCGCATGATGAGAAAAAATAGCCTCGCACATGGCCTGCATTGCAAACCCTCTATACAGGTCATTTTGCTCCCCGCCCAATCTGTGCAGCAGCACCGCTCCGGCAGACGCATGTCCCCCTTTTTGCCCCGGGTCCGGCTGCCCGGACGCGATGACTTCCATTCGTTTCTGAAAAGATGCCCCCGCCTTGCCTGCGTCATGCGAAAGCCCCACCAGATATCCCATGGCCGGGCAGCCCATTTGCTCCATGTAGCCCCGGCATAGCGCCGCCACATGGAGCAAATGATCCTTTAAGTCCTGTACAATGATTCCGTTCTCTGTTTCGTCTACGTGCGCGATCTTTGTTTTCACTTTTGTATCCCTCTTTTCCACGCTATTGCTGAAATCACCTTACCGATCTCTTGGAATTTGTGATATAGGTAATATTGGAAAAAGAACCCTTATATACTTCCTCATCCAGAAAACCCAGGATGATCTTCATCTTCTTTTTTTCAGCGGGAATCACAATTTTTTTATCCCGGATTGCCACATCAATACCCGCCTGTCTGCCTATTTTCTGGATATCCCGGGCCGAAAATCTCTCCAGCACTCCCGAATCCATAATAGATGCCACTTTCTTGCGCACCCGGCTGTCTGCTTGTCCTATAAACATTTCGGCGCTGTCCAGCGACAATTCTTTCATCTGTGTAAAACGCTCCACCTCTCCCTGCGTCGCCTCGCGGTAATATTTCATCAGACTGAATATCTGCCTTGCCATAAAAAAAGACTTAAACAGCAGTCTGCCGTCTTCATATATACAATCCACTTCATCCGAAATAGTGATTCCAAAACGTTTCTCCTGCACAAAGGTGTCTCTGTCAAAGAACAGGTTAATACCTTTCACGCTTATATACTGTTCTTTTTTGAATTTTTGGAACGCTATAACCATTCTGCCTTCACAAATTTCTCCCACAAAAATCGCCTTAATGTTGTCGCTGTTTGTATTTTCGGGGGCAAAGGACTCTACGCCGGCAGGAGTTTCCACCGCCTCCTTTATTATTTCGTCCAGTGCGAATTGATTGATGCACAGTGTTTCATCCGCATCGGGACTGTAATTCCCGTCAAAAGAAACATACTCTGTCCCTTTAAGCATCCAGCCGGAAGCCTCCGCATAGCTTTTACAGATAGCTGCCTGGGCTTTTTTATCCGTTTCTATCTTACATATTTCCAGCTTTTCTTTGCCCTGTAGCAAAACCATTACCGATGCATTTTCAAACATTTTTCTTCCCTCCTGTCTGTGCCAGCATTAACGTATCACTGATACGAATAGCCTGTCCGATCTGTTTACTGTTCCGCACTCCCCTTTTCCTGCTGATAAGAACACATTCTGTCCCCGTGGATAATTCAGCCTGGTAACAATGATAACCTGCCAGCAGCAAAATTGGGCAAAAGCCTAAATTACTTGTTCTGACTCCCAGGACGATCACTCCCACCGCAACCAATATCCAGACAGGCAAATAATTTTCCCCAAACACACCGATCAGTGGAATCAAGTATGTAGCGAGATATACGAATACCTCAGAATCTTTCTGTGAAATGTTCACTATCGTAATCTCGAGAACAGACAATTTCTTTTCACATAGCTTGATGAAAACCACCGCGTAAACACAACTGGCAAAACCGGCAAATCCTAATAATATGCAAACTGCCATATGTATCCCCTGTGTATATAAGATGATTGCTAAAATAATACATATGGGAGCAACGCAACTTATTTTGTAGATTAGTTTCTGAAATGTATTTATCATAGCATCATATATCCTCCACTCTGTTATCGTTCAATAAGCAAAACTATGATATATATTTTTCTTTGCGCTTTTACTGTATTATATACCATTGGTTTTTACATGTCAACGCAATATTCAAAACTAGATATTTCATTTTAACTTCTAATAAATAAACTATTTTTCTTGTTACCGCTAATGAAGAAATTTTTTAAAAATTACCGTATAATAAATTGCATTTACTTATAGCACTATATATGATAAAATTATTTTGTCAGTTCAGCTGTGGATTGAAATATTAGAAGTAATATGAATAATGTCGTCGCAAAATATTTTACCCCCTTCTTTTCCGAGGGGTAAAATATTTTACGGCATCTTCCCCATCCCCATACCAACAGTATAATAATCAGCCTGCAATCAGTACGAGCAGTACGTTCACATCCTCTCCTCTATCTGCTATAATACCCCCATACCAACCAAAAGGAGGTAATCCCATGACCCTGAAACTGGCGGAAAATATCCGCGCTTTCCGAAAACAGAGATCCCTGACCCAGGAGCAGCTTGCCGAAGTGCTGGGCGTGACCGTGGGAGCCGTATATAAATGGGAATCCGGACAATCGGTTCCCGAACTGCGCCTGCTTGTGGAAATCGCGGACTTTTTTGACACGTCGGTGGATGTTCTGCTGGGCTATGAGATGAAAGACAACCGTCTGAAAGCAACTGCGACGCGTCTGAAAGAATATCGCCACAGCAAAGACCTGTCTGGGCTCTCCGAGGCGGAAAAAGCGCTGAAAAAATATCCCAACACTTTTGAGATCGTCTACAACAGCGCCGTCCTATACAAGGTATTTGGAACGGAAACCCAGGACAGCAAACTGCTGGAGCGGGCACTGGAGCTGTTTCAAAGTGCCCTCCTGCTGCTGTCCCAGAATACAGACCCTGAGATCAATGAGCTGACCCTCCACGGCAGCATAGCGAGGATCCATCTGGCGCTGGGCGAGCGCGACCGCGCCGTGGAACTCTTAAAACAGTATAACGCGGGCGGCATATACGACCACATAATCGGCCTGTCCCTGGCGGCGGACTGCGGCCGCCCCGGCGAGGCGGCAACCTTTCTGGAACCGGCTTTGCTGAAAAACATAACCGCCCTCATCCATATCATTGTCGGCTATGTAAACGTATTCTGCGACCGGGGCGACTACTCTTCCGCCCAGGACATCCTCCTCTGGGGGATAGGCATTCTTGCCGGTCTGCGGGAGGCGGACAGACCCAATTTCCTGGATAGGATAAGCTGTACATTCTATGTCTGCCTGGCCTACGCATACGGCAAAAGCGGCGACAGCTCCGCCGCCTGCCGAGTCCTCCGGGACGCGAAAGAACTGGCCCGGCAGTTTGACGCCGCCCCCAACTATGAAACCAACGCGGTTCGATTCGTCACCCACGGAGAAGAGGCCAGCGCCCACGACGATCTGGGGCCGACTGCCGCGGACGGCATACAGAAAACCATTGCCTCTTTTGCGGACGAAACACTGTCCGCACTGTGGAAAGGAATCAACGAAAATGAACAGAAAAAATAAACCGTTAAAGAAACAACTTACGGCAGAATTCTATCACGGAAACATCCCTGCACTTTGCATCGCGACAATCGGCGCGCTGGCCTTTGGCACACTGAATCTGATCCTGTCCTGGATCCTGCAGCAGCTCATCGATGCAGCCTCGGGCAGCCCGGACGCGCTGCCCCTGCGCACCCTGACGGCGATCAGCGGCGGCTTTGTACTGCTGTGCGTCGCGGCCTGCATGCTGGACTACGTCTCCCAGCCCCGCTTTATCCGGCGCGCCGTGAGCAGATATAGGACATTTGCCTTTCGGAAACTGACCGAAAAAAGTATCTCCTCCTTTCGCGACGAAAGTACCGCCACTTATCTCTCGGCGCTGACCAGCGATACGGCCAGCATCGAATCGGATTACCTGGCCCAGCAGCTCTCCCTGATCTCCAAGGCCGTCACTTTCACGGGCGCGCTGGGCCTGATGCTCCTCTACTCCCCGCTGATGACCCTGATCGCCGCAGCCATAACCCTGCTGCCCCTCGTCTCCTCCCTGCTGGTGGGAAACAGAGTGGAGACCGCCCAGCGCAGAGTTTCCGACCGAAACAGAGACTTTACCGCCGCTCTGAGCGATTGCCTTGGCGGATTCTCGGTAGTCAAAAGCTTTAAGGCGGAAAAAGAAATCTTCCGCCTGTTCTCCGCCAACAACGACGCCCTTGAGGGAGAAAAATTCCGCATGCGCCGGATCAAGACCATCGTGGGCATGATCGGCGCCGTGACGGGCATCTTCGCCCAGCTGGGCGTGTTCCTGGCCGGGACATACCTGGCTTTATCCGGCTACGGCCTGACCCCCGGCGTGGTAATCATGTTCGTGAACCTGATGAACTTTATGATCCAGCCCATCGCCGAATTGCCGGGACTGCTGGCAAGCCGCAGGGCTGCGCTGGGACTGGTGGACAAATTGGCGGATGCGCTGGAAAAGAATCCCACTCCCACCGGAAAAACCCAAGTTTCACGGCTGGAAAGCGGCATCCGCCTGGAAGATGTGTCTTTCAGCTACGATGGGGACAAAAATGTCCTGCACCACCTATCCGCGGTATTTGAGGCGGGCCGGGCCTATGCCGTCGTGGGCGGCAGCGGCAGCGGCAAATCCACACTGCTGAGCCTGCTTATGGCCTCCGACTTAAACTACACGGGAAACATCCTGTTTGACGGCATGGAACTCAGGGATATAGCCCCCGATTCCCTGTATGAGCTGACCTCCGTGATCCAGCAAAATGTCTTTGTGTTCAACGCCTCCATCCGGGACAATGTCACCATGTTCCGGGATTTCGGGCAGGAAGAAATGGACCGGGCCATCGGCCAGGCCCACCTCAACGCCCTGCTGAACCGGTGCGGGGAAGACTACCTCTGCGGGGAAAACGGAAACGGGCTGTCCGGCGGCGAAAAGCAGCGGATTTCCATCGCCCGCAGCCTCCTGAAACAATCCTCCGTGCTGCTGGCGGACGAGGTGACTGCCGCTCTGGACGCCCAGACCGCCTACCAGGTCTCCAACGATATCCTTGACTTAGGCGGCATCACCCGCATCGTCGTGACGCACACCCTGGAGGAAAGCCTGCTGCGCCGTTACGACGGCATCCTCGTCCTCAAAAACGGCCACATCGCGGAAACCGGCACCTTTGACGAACTGATGGCCAGAAAAGAATACTTCTACGCCCTGTTCACCGTTTCCCAGTAACCGGCTGTGAAACCGCCACTCGCAGGGAGAGTTTTACAATTGGTCAATACAGCATAAAAAAAGCACATAACCCATGTATTAAGCCAAAGAAAAACACCCTAAGCCAATATATAATCAACTTAGGGTGTATGTTTTACAGAATATTGACGCCATCTCATCCCCGGTATAATCTGCTGTCTCAAAATAACTGCCTACAGAGAATCAACGTCAATACAAAACCGCGTCCACACAAAAAATGCCATCCACGCAAAAATGCCATCAGCACAAAATCACCGTCCATGAAAAACGCCGTCCACACAATATTAATAATAGGAGAATACTTATGTCTGAGACTACGGAAACAATGGAAACACAAAATGGGGAACAGGACTCTTCCACCCCGAAAAAGCGCAGCAAAGAGGATGTCCTTGAAATTGTCATCGCTCTTTTCCTGGGAATAACGGCGCTGGCCACGGCCTGGGCCTCATGGATCGGTTCACTCCACGGCGGGAATATGTCTACCAATTACACCCGGAGCAACAATCTGGCCGCCGACGGCAACGCCCGCTGGAACGAGGCCTCCCAGGCCATGATGCAGGATATGCAGGTGTGGAACCTGATCAGCGAGTACGAGGTAGAGCTGATGTATGCCGCCGATTCCGGTAACGAGGAGCAGCTCGGCGAAAGCGCCTACAAGATCTACTTTATCTGCTCGGATAACCTTACCGATGCCATGGCTGCAAAAATAGGCTACGATTTTGACTTTGACGTGGACGACATCGTGAATTGGGTTCTAAATGACGAACTGGCGGTCACAAGTCCTTTCAGCGACCCGGAATATGTGGAGAGCTATTACACCGACGCGAGGAAGGTTCTCGCGGAGAGTGAGGCCCTGCTCGCCGAGGGACAGACGGATAATACAAAGGGCGACACCTTTAACCTTGTAACTGTCATCTACTCCGTGGTTCTGTTCATGCTCGGTATCGTGGGCACGTTTCGCAGACTGCCAAACCGCGTGTTTATCACGGCTGTGGCGATCGCGGGTTTCCTGCTTGGCACAGTATACATGTTCACGATCCCGCTCCCCACAGGCTTTAACTTCCTCAGCTTTTTCGGCGGCTGAAAACACACTTTGCCGTTTCCGCGGCCATGCGATTTATACATACAGATCCCCATCCCGAAATACCCGGGAATGGGGATTTTTTTCCGCACAAAACAGTTGACATCCTCTCCGTAATGTGGTTGAATAGAATATGTCGGCGGCTCAGTCACCCGCCGGTAATATCGAGGAAAGTGAGGTAACGGACATGACTGCAAACGCACACGCACGCTTTAACGCATCCCATTGTACTACAAATCACAACACAGTTACCTCGGTTGCGCGCACATGACCTTTTCCTTTTCCATAAAAAGATCATGCAAACAGTGTTTTTAAGACCCGGGCAATGTGTGTCCGGGTTTTTTGACGCTAAAACCGTGTGAAACCGGGAACGACAGGAGGGAAATTTTTGAAAAAATTAAAGAGCTATGTACTTCCATACTGGAAAAGCTATATCTTTGCCATTGTAAGCCTGATCCTGGCCATTCTTCTGGAGATGCTGACGCCCCAGATCACCAGGGTCATCGTCAACGAGTCCTTTGTGGGCGGCGATTTCTCCAGGTTTGGATTCCTGCTGGGAGCCCTGGTGGTGCTGGGAGCTGGCAGGAGCCTGTTTGGCTATTGCAAGGAGTTTACTTTCGACCGCAACAGCCAGACCATCGGCACCGAGATGCGGAAAGACCTCTTCGCCCATCTCCAGACCCTTTCCATGGACTACTTTGACAACACCAACACAGGCGAACTGATGGCCAGAGTCAAGGAGGACGTGGACAAAGTAAAGGATGCTTTCGGCATGACGGGTATGCTGATCATACAGATCACCCTCTACATAATCTCCGTGCTCTACTGCATGTTCTCCCTAAGCCCCCTGCTGGGACTGCTGCCCCTGGCCGTCATGATCTTCGGCGGCGGACTGAGCTTTGCTCTGGAAAAGAAATTCGACAAGGTATACTCGGATATCAGCGAGGAGAACGCACGCCTGACCACCGTGGCCGAAGAAAATCTGGCTGGCGTGCGGACGGTAAAAGCCTTTGCGAGAGAGAAATTCGAGATACAGAAATTTGCGAAACACAACAAACACTACTATGAGTTAAATATGGAACAGGCCCGGATCGTGGCCAGATATTATCCCATTTACCATTTCATCGGAGCCGTCCTCCCCGTGGTCTGCGCCATTCTGGGGGGACTCCTGGTCATCCAAAATAAGATGGATCTGGGCTCTCTGGTAGCCTTCGTGGAGTATTCCAGAGACTGCACCTGGCCCCTGGATATGTTTGCCGAGCTGGCCAACGAACTGTCCTCCTCCTTTGCGTCCTATAAAAAGATCAAGGCCATCGCCGATGAAAAGCCCCGGCTGGTACAAAGCGAGAACGCCGTACATCTTGACCGGATACAGGGAGATCTGCGATTTGAAAACGTGGCGCTGACCCTGGACGGAAACACGATCCTGTCCGGGATCGACATCAAGCTCCCCAGAGGCGGAACTTTGGGCATCATGGGAGCCACAGGCTCCGGAAAAAGTTCCCTCATCAATCTCCTGCAGCGTTTTTATGACCCCAGCGAGGGAAATATCTCCATCGACGGCACAGATCTCCGGGATATGGAACTCTCCCAGGTGCGGGCCACCAGCGCCGTGGTCATGCAGGACGTCTTCCTCTTCTCCGACACCATCGAGGAGAATATCAAGATGGGCAAACGGTACTCCATGGGGCTGCCGGAGGTAAAAAGAGCTGCTAAAATGGCCCAGGCCCAGGGTTTCATCGAAAAGATGGATGACCAGTACAACACTGTGATCGGAGAAAAGGGAGTAGGGCTCTCCGGCGGCCAGAAACAGCGGATCAGCATTGCCAGAGCGCTTTCCAAGAAAAGCCCCATTCTGGTTCTGGACGACTCCACCTCCGCCCTGGACATGGAGACGGAGCATGAGATCCAGAAGATGCTGAAGACCATAACCGACTCCTCCAAGATCATCATCGCCCACCGGATTTCCGCGGTGCGGGGGGCGGACGAGATCATCTACCTGGATAAGGGCCGGATCGCCGAGAGAGGCACCCACGAAGAACTGCTGGCACTTAAGGGGCTGTACTACGCCACCTATATGGCCCAATATCCTGAACACAGCCCAAAGAAAGAGGTGATTTAATTGGCCGTAAACTCATTTCGTGAAGACGAACATATACAGGCGACGGACGCCAAAAAGATCGTGACCCGGCTGCTGGGATACCTGAAAGCCTACAAAAAGGAGATCGTTCTGGTTCTGGTGGCCATGACGGTGACAGTGGGGATCAGTTTGTTTAATCCCTTATTAATTGAATCCGCCATAGATAACTACGTGGCGAAATATGACTTTAACGGACTGCTGCGCCTGGCCGCCTTTGCGGTGGCCGTCAATATCATCTATGTTATTATGGTGAAGATCCGCATATTTGTTATGTCCTATATATCCAACAAGATCATTTTGTCCATACGGGAGGATGTATACGAACATATCCAGTCCCTTTCCTTTACGTTTTTTGACAGCCGCCCCAGCGGAAAAATACTGGCAAGGATCATCGGAGACGTCAACTCTCTGAAAGACGTGCTATCCAAGGCCGTCACCAACATTATCCCCAACACCCTTACCATCATCGGTGTGCTGGTGATCATGCTTGTCAAGGACTGGCGGCTGGCTCTGGCGGCGCTCTGCACCCTGCCCTTTATGACAGTGGGCATCTTTCTGGTGGAGAAGACCAATCACGTGAGATGGCAGCTTGTGCGTAAAAAGGCCTCCAATGTGAACGCCTATGTACATGAGGATGTGGCGGGGATGCGGGTGGTACAGAGCCTGGACGCCGAGGAAGAAACCAGAAATCAGTTTAATGAACTTGCCCAGGAGCAGTGCTCTTCCTTTATTCATGCCTGCCGCGCGGCAGACCTGTTTTTCCCCATCATCGACACCTGCTGGGGACTCAGCCTGATGATGCTGTATCTGGTGGGCGTAAAACTCATCGGCGCCCCCGAGATCTCCCTGGGCGTGTTGGTGGCTTTCGGTTCCTATGCCACCATGTTTTGGAACCCCATAGCCAACCTGAGTACTTTTTTAAATCAGTTGGTAACGAATCTGTCGGCGGCGGAACGGGTTTTCGATATTCTGGATACGGAACCGGAGATTCAGGATGCCCCCGATGCGGGAGAACTCCCTCAGATCACCGGAACGGTTTCTTTTGAAGATGTGTCTTTCACCTATGACGAAGGAACCGAAAACGAGACCAGGGTGCTGGATCATGTGAGCTTTACCGCCAGTCCCGGCGAGACCATAGCGCTGGTAGGCCCTACGGGCGCGGGCAAAACTACCATCGTCAACCTGATCAGCAGATTCTATGATATTCAGAAGGGAACCATCCGCATAGACGGATATGACCTGAAAAAAGTGAAGATCGACTCTCTCCGCAAACAGATGGGAGTCATGACCCAGGACAATTTCATCTTTCACGGAACTGTGCGGGACAACATTGCCTACGGAAAACTGGACGCCACGGACGAAGAGATCATCGCCGCAGCCCAGGCGGTCAATGCCCATGAATTTATTATGAAGATGGAAAAGGGATACAATACGGAGCTGAAAGAGCAGGGAGCCGGCTTATCCATAGGGCAAAGGCAACTGATCGCCTTTGCCAGAACCATGGTTTCCCAGCCCAGAGTCCTCATCCTGGACGAGGCGACCTCCAGCATCGACACCCACACGGAAATCCTGGTGCAGAGAGGAATCGAATGCCTGCTGAAAGGGCGTACCAGCTTTGTTATCGCCCATAGGCTTTCCACGATCCAGAACGCGGACCGGATCTTTGTGATCAACGACGGCGGTATCGCGGAGCAGGGATCTCCCGCTGAGCTGATGGAAAGAAAAGGATTTTATTACGACCTGTATATGGCGCAGTTTGCCAGCCTGTGACGCAATCGGCTTTCCCTTATTTACCCATTTCAACAGGCATTCAGAAGAAAGAATCTTAAAGGCGCGCTACCCACTGTAGCACGCCTTTAGTTTCCAGTCAAATGAAACGCCTTGTATTAACCTGTAAACTTACTCGTTTAAATATACCGTCGCCCGATTGTCGATCTTGCGCACGGTTTCCTCGAGGGTTGCGTCTCCTGTGAAATACATGCCCGCCTCCTCATATATTATATCCGTTATGGGGCTGGAGGTTATAAGGAGCCTGGAGTGCGTCACCATATGTCGCAGATTGTCAAAATCTTCCTCCGTAGGCGCAAAACTGTCGGAGGAGAAACCGAACTCAGCGGACATCTTCTGGTTCGCCGCTCTGCTGGGATAAGAGGTTCTCAAATAGTATTCAAAACTGTCCTTTCTCACAGGAAATGCCCAATCAATCTGGTTCTGGCAGTCTTCTGACAAGATATATTCCAGAAAGTCCCAGGCTCCTTCTTTGTTTTGAGACTTTTGATTCATGGCAAACATGTTGGTGGGAGTCATCTGATAGACAGCGCCTTCCCAACTGGGATACCCTACCCAGTAGCAGCCCATGGTTTTCAGGTTTTTGCAAAGCCACAGATACTGAGCCATATTGTTTATATAATAACTGTACAAAAAGGCGGGGGATTCATTGCTGTTGACGGTGAGGGCTGCCGGAAAAGGAGATTCCTTCCCCGCCTCGGCGCAATTTTGCAGTATCCAGCGAAATTCGGAGCAGTCAAAACGGCTTGTTTTTTCCTCATAGTCCACATAGCGCTCATATTCGCCAAACCGTGCCATTATGCAATCGCTGAGCAGCGATGTGCGCGGCGTACCGTAATACCACAGTTCCTCCTGCTGCCCTGCCAGTTGGATCAGTTTTTCCGGCGTCCACTCCTCTGCCGCGATGGGTTCTTCACAGGCCTGCGCGGTCAGAGTAAAAGAAGGGATCACCAGCACGTTTTCTCCCCTGGGGCACATACCGTTCCAGACCTCTTCCAAAATAGATTCTCCGGCGACTTTCCGGCTTGTGGCATAGTAATCTGACAGATCGCAGAAAGTTCCCTTGTCTGCCAGGCTCCGCACATAGACACCGCCAACTTCGATTATGTCCGGGCCGTCTCCCCGGAGCAACTGTAACTCAAACCCGTTAAGTCTCTCCGTCACATCCTCCTGCTCGTCACCGTAAGGGATAAGCTCAATGCGGTATCCTTTACTCTGCCTGTTATATAGGTTCACAAGCATTTCCAGATACTGGTTCGTACCCACATATCCCAAGGTGACAGCCTCCTTTGGGGCATATTCCCGGCGGTCTTCGTCTTTCACGGTGACCATGGTGACCTTGGTTAACCCATACCCCAGGAGTGTTCCGGGAACAGGGCACATAAGACACCATTCCCCGTCGCCGCAAAAGATATCGCGCAGACGGCGGTAGTCCACGTTCATATATTCATCATCCCATCTCCACTTGCTCTCCGCGTGCCCCGTCTCAGGGTCATAGACCCACAGTCCCTCGGCTGTACTCAGATAAATGCCTTCCTCCTGTCCGCTGTACACCCCCAACGGCCTAAAAGGAAGGATATAGCATTGGGAGGGATCCTCAATGTTTGCCAGGACGGGTTCTCCCTCGCCAGTGATACAATAGCTGTAGACCTGGCCGTTTTTTCCCGCAGCAATGCCATCCAGACATTCCAGCTCACAGGCATCCATCCGTAACATATTTCCGTTTTCGTCAAACAGTATCGCAAGGCTGGCCGAGCCATGGGTATAGAGCGCCAGCCTGCCGTCTGTCGTTATCGCGCCGCCCTCTATGGACAGCTCGGTGACGGAACTGTGGCGTTCTATGTCTGACCAGCGCGAGATATCCTGATCCGCGCGCCACAGCAGATTCCCGCTTTCGTCATATTTTTCCAGGTAAACGCAGTCCGGCTCCTTCCACAGCGCAAAGCAGCGACTTTCCCTGTCCACTTCCAAGGCCAGGCAAATAGCGCTTTCCTTGGATAGAAAGACCTCCCCTTCGTAGTCACCGTTGATCTCGCCCCGCAGGATCTGGTACATGCCGCCTTTCTGCCTCGAAATGTAGAACCGTTTTCCGTCCGTGGCATACTGCTCCAATGCCTCCAACTGAATGGGGAGATTCATCTGCTGAAAACATGCCACCGCGACCGAACCCGTTTCCGGCGATGTTTCACTATCTGCTGTTTCTCTCTGCTCACCGCAGGCGGACAATCCCAATGCTGTCAGGAGAGATAAGATCAGAAATAATCTCTTCATAAATATAATCCCCCTTACTTTACACAAACAGGCATAAACGACATATGTCCTGGTTATGGATTCGGGATCACGCCGGGCTTTGAATGGAGTTCTGTACTTGTTATTGCTTGGATTCCTCTTTTCCACTCCTTATTACATACCGAACAATAGGTGACAACTATGTGCGCCACTACATTTTTAAACGTGATCGTGCATCCTGTATGAGATCCGCATGGCGCCGTATAATCTGGTTGCGGTTCATATACAGTTCTGGTTCTTAGAAAACCCGGGCAATCCGGAACGCCACAAGCCGCCGACCGTGTTTCAGCAGCATTGATAGATAGTCCGCTACCCATGCCTGTGAATATAATGCATAACGCCAGTGTAAGAATAATAATTTTTTTCATTTCAATTTTCCCCTTCTTATGTTTTGGTAAGTATCTTATAAAACTAAAACGCAACAAACTCCGCCTATGTTAGTCTAATAGATTTCCTATGTCACTGTAAAGGTTTCTCCATCAAGGTATCGGATGCACCATGGAATGATATTGTGTATGAGTTATTCCCAGAGCTTCTGTTTTATACTCCTTGCCGCATACAGAGCAGTAAGTAATTCTTAAATGCGCAACTCTGTTTTTGAACGTTATTGTACATCTGGAGTCTTCAAAACATGCCATTGTTGTATCTGGCAACGGTTCATCCGTAGTTCTGGTTCTTAAAAAACCCGGGCAATTCGGAACGGCACAGGCCGCCGACCGTGTTTCAGCGGCATTTGTGGGCATTGTTCCCCCAAGAACAAAACATACCATCAATACAGCTAATGCAATTCTTTTCATTTATTTCTCCTTTCTGCATAGCAGACTGCATACTACATTTATTAAATCAAATTATGTATAAATCTTCTACCTGCACATGAACTCAATAAAAAATGTACAACGGAATCACCTCCTCGTTTCAATTATTTTTCTGTTGAATTAATCTCTGACTACGTCCAGTTGTTACATATAACGCTCGCCATTAGAGCTTAATACAACGCACTTATTTATTACACAATAACACACTATTCGAGGAAAAAATATATCGTTTTGTGAATAAAAAAAAATTCTGCGAACACTATATTTTCATTGACACATACATAAGTACCCCCTATACTCTTAAATTAAGCTAACTGTAGATCTGTAAGCAAGGGGATTATAAAAACAAAGGGGAAATGTATTATGAGAGAAATTTTTTTGGGGGATGTTATTCGGCAACGTAGATTAGATCTGGGATTGACTCAAGAACAGCTTGGCGAAGGAATCTGTGAACAGGCTACAATCTGCCGCTTTGAAAAAGGGACACAGACACCAACGCACAACCGGATCAAAGCATTGCTCCAACGTTTAGGGTTACCCGGAAATCGGTATTTTGCATTTCTCAGCAAGAACGAAGAAATGATTGAAATATTGCGAAACGATATCCGCAAATTAGAAATTCTCTTTCATCTGTCTAATGACACAGACCGCCCTGAACTTCGTGCGCGCATATGGGATAAATTGTCCAAATTGGAAAATGCCATGGATTCAGACGATCCAATTACTCGCCAATATATATTGTACAACAGAGTTTCTGTGGGGTGTCCCATTAAACCCTATACCCCCGCTGAGCAAATTACGCTTCTAATAACGGCGATTCAACTTACCGTTCCCCGTTTTGAACTGGATGCTATACATGGTTTTCATTTTAGTGAGGACGAACTAAATATAATTGGTTTGTTGGCTGATTCTTATTTAAACATGGGGCAAATCGGAACCGCAATTTCTATATATCATCAATTATTTCAGTATATGAAGAAGAACGGTCTGCAATCGCACTCCTGTATGAGCCTTTTTTGCCGAATTTCCTGTCATTATGCAAAAACATTAAGCGCAAAAAGGAGATATGGGGAAGCGATTGAAATTGCAGAAGTGGGATGGCAGGCCTGCATAGAGCATGAGCACTATCTGTTCCTGCCTGCCCTTCTGACAACTCTCGCTTCGTGCCACTACCTAAAAGGAGACAAGGATCAAAGTACCGCATTTTATTATCAGGCTTATTATCTTCTCAGAGCCATCAAAGATGATCACTTTCTCCCCATATTGAAAAAAGAAATAAAAGAACGCTTAAACTTAGACATACCTTATTAAACGCAAAGTAGCTTTCCCCCGGGCAAACATATTTCCCAAGGGAAAGCCACTTTACTCTATAATCTCTCACGCGATATTTTCCATCTGCGCCGTATACAGCCTGTAATAGTATCCCTTCTTTGCCATCAACTCCTCATGAGTTCCGCATTCCATAATCCCGCCCTGATCGATATACATGATCTTGTCACAGTTCTTGATCGTGGACAGGCGGTGGGCGATGATAAAGGAAGTCCTGCCCTGCAGCATCGCGTCCAGCCCCTGCTGCAGCGCTCTCTCGGTCTGCACGTCGATGCTGGAGGTCGCCTCATCCAGCACCAATATGGAAGGGTCTGACAGAAGTGTTCTGGCAAAGGATATCAACTGTTTCTGCCCCTGAGACAGCAGCGATCCCCGTTCCTTTACCTCTGTCTGATAGCCGTCCTGCATTCGGGCAATAAAGGCGTCCGCGCACACGGTCTCGCTGGCCCGTTTGATCTCCTCCATGGTAGCGTCCAGCTTGCCGTAGCGGATATTGTCCTCGATGGTGCCGGAAAAGATAAAGCTGTCCTGCAGCATAATACCCATTTGAGAGCGCAAAGACTCCAGCGTCACATGGGAGATATCCTGTCCGTCGATCAGAACCCGGCCGCTGTTTACGTTATAAAACCGGGAGACCAGATTTACAATGGTACTCTTGCCTGCGCCGGTGGGACCAACCAGAGCCACGCTCTCGCCGGGCTGTACGGTAAAGGACAGGTCCTTCAGCACGTCCTTGCCCTCCTCATAGGCAAAGGTCACATGTTCAAATGTCACCTGGCCCCTGATGGGCGGCATCTGTACGGCGCCTTCCGCGTCCGCCACCGTCACGGGCTCATCCAGCGTCTCAAAGATACGCTCCAGATACGCGATATTGTTGATAAAGTTATTAAATATATTGCCCAGATTCATAATCGGCTGCCAGAATCTGGAGGCGTAAGAGGTGATAGCCACGATCACGCCCAGTTTCACATTTTCCGGTCCCATGACCAGCAGGCCCACGATGAACACCGCCGCCCTGACCCACACGGAGATATTGTCGATACCGGGCCACACCAGGTTGCTGAACTTCACGGCCTGCATCCATGCGGCCTTGCAGCGGTCGGACAGGATGCCGAAAGTCTCGCAGTTCTCGTCCTCCCGGACAAAGATCTGGGTGATCCTGGCTCCCACGATATTCTCCTGCAGATAGGCGTTTAAGTTGGAGTTCTTGTTGGATACCTGCTGCCATGCCTTTCTCTGGCGTTTCTTGATATACAGCAGGAATACCGCCAGCACGGGAACGCCCGCCAGCACCACCAGGGACAGTTTTACGTCCACCAGAAACATGAAGATCACGATAAAGATCAGGTTCAATATCTCCAGCACCACATTGATCAATCCGTTGGACAGCATGTCGGATACGGAATTGACATAGTTTACCACACGAATCAATATCTTGCCGTGAGGTCTGTCGTCATAGTACTGAAAAGGCAGTTTCTGCAGATGGGCAAAAATGTCCTTGCGGATATCATAGATGATTCCCTGCCCCACCCGGACCATGATTCTGGAACGAACGGTGGTAAAGAGAACGCTGACCGCATAGGTACCCACCAGCACCAGCACCAAAGTCACCAGCATACGCATATCCTTGTCCGGTATGGCCTCATCCAGCGCCCGCTGGGTAAGCATGGGCCCAAACAGAGCCGTGATCCCTCCCACAGCGCTGAGACAGAGAGCCAAAATCATTTTTCCCAGATATTTTTTGATATAGACAGACGCACGCAACAGATGATGATAGTCAAAAGGTGTTTCCAGCACCTCGTCTTCCCGGTAAGTATTTCTTCTCGCCATCTCTACGCCTCCTCTCTGCGTTCCGCACTCTGTTCCCCGGTTTGGAGCCGCACCACCTGATAATAATACCCCTTCTTCCTGATCAGTTCCTCATGGGTGCCGGATTCGGTGATCCTGCCGTCCTGCAGCACCAGAATCTTATCCGCGTATTTCGTAGTGGATATCCGCTGGGCAATGATGATCTTGGTGCAGGGAAAATCCAGTTCTTCCAGGCTGTGCTGAATCTGCTTTTCCGTCTCCATGTCCACCGCGGAGGTGGTATCGTCCAGAATCAGGATGGACGGACGGACCGCCAGGGCTCTTGCCAGGGAAATACGCTGTTTCTGACCGCCGGAGAGTCCCACTCCCCGCTCACCCACGATGGTATCGTATCCTTCCGGCATACGGGCAATGAAGTCCGAGGCCGCCGAATATCTGGCAAATTTTACAACCTGTTCCTGGGTGATATGGCTGTCGCCGAAAGCGATATTGCCGTCTATGGAATCCGAGTACAGCAGCACATCCTGGGTAGCCAGCCCGATATTTTTGCGCAATTGCTGCAATTTCATATCCTGCACGGGGATGCCGTCCACCAACACTTCCCCCTCTGTGGGCTCATAAAACCTGGGGATGAGCTGAATCAGGGAAGTCTTGCCGCAGCCCGTCTCTCCCATGATCGCCACGGTCTCTCCCGGCTCAGCCGTAAAACTCACGTCATGGAGGATAGGCAGCTTGCCGTCCGCATACTGAAAGCTCACGTTCTTAAACTCGATCCGGCCCTCAAACCGCTCCGGCCTGTCGATGGCTCCCGGTCGGTCCACGATCTCCGGTTCGGAATAATAGATCTCCATAACCTTCTCGGAGGCGGCGGAGAACCGCTGAAACTCGTTCATTATATTGCCCAGCTGCCGCATGGGGTTGGCAATGGCCCAGATCAGGCTGGAGAAAGCCACATACTGCCCCATGGTTATCTGATCCCGGATCAGGAAGATACCGCCCACCAGCAGCAGTACCACCGGCATCAAATTGGCAAAGGACTCCACATAGGGATAGTAGGTCAGCCAGGTCAGCGCGGTCTTCTGATTGGTCTGGGAATAGGAAGTATTACAGTCGTCAAACTTCTCTATCTCATAGTTTTCTCTGGCAAAAGCCTTGACTACCCGGTTGCCGGAGATATTCTCCTGCGCGATGGTGTTCATCTCCGCCAGCTTTTCCCGCAGCGCCCTGTGCCTGGGCGCGACCTTATTCTTAAACAGAATGATGATCAGGAAAATAAAGGGCGCGATGGCAAACATGCACAGAGCCAGCCGCCAGTCCATATAGAAAAAATATATCGCCGTGGCTCCCATCAGCGCCAGAGATTCCACGATCGTACGGATGACCCAGGCGATCATATGCCGCACTGCGTCCAGATCGCCGGTCATTCTGGTCATCAGATCACCGGTGCGGTATGTAGCGTAAAAATGCATATCCTGGCGCTCGATCTTGTTGAACAGATATGTACGGATCCTGTAGAGCGCCTTCTGAGATGCCACCTCGCCGCCCATACAGGACAGATACACGATGGTAGTCCGTAGAAGGGTCAGCGCCACCATCGCGATCACCATCTCCCAGAACAGATCTCTTTTTGTCGCCAGATTTTCCGCCGCCTGCTCCCCGCTCAGAAACAAATCGATAATACTCTGCGACACATAGGGAATTATCAAATGCATCACACTGTACAGGATCGTTCCCAGCAGGCTCAATACATACAGCAACCGATATCCCTTCATGTTTTCCCACAGCCACGCCAATTTTGCATTCCGTTTCTTTTCCACGATTTACCTCATTTCTGCGCAACACGGGCCGCAGCCCTGTTGCCGCGTCGATCAGTATCAGAAACCCACGTTCAGATCTTCCTTTTCACTGGCCGCGCCCGATATGCTGACGCCCGGCGTCACCTACACTGAACAAGGCTATTCTAGTCCCGGCAGTCTCTTTAGTAAATGTAAAAAATTGTAGGAAAGATGTTTTTTTTTGCTCCGCTGTGCTATACTGAAAAGGGGTTCCCGCAAGGGAACTCTGTAACTGAAAACAGCAGGTTTCCAGACGGTATACGGACTGAAAAATGGACATCCGCCGGGAACCCGCATCACAATAACATACAGGAGGATACCCTATGAAACAAATCTCTACCCCCAATGCTCCCGCCGCCATCGGCCCCTATTCCCAGGGATTTATCACCGGCGGATTGCTCTTTACCTCCGGCCAGATCGCCCTTGATCCCTCCACAGGCGAAATAGCAGGCGCTACCGTCGCCGAGCAGGCCCACCAGGTTATGAAAAATCTGGGCGCTCTGCTTAAGGCCGCAGGTTCTTCCTATGAAAAAACCGTGAAGACCACCTGCTTTCTGGCTGACATGGAAGATTTCGCCGCCTTTAACGAGGTGTACGGCCAGTATTTCACCGGCAGACCCGCCCGCTCCTGCGTAGCTGTGAAAACGCTGCCCAGGAATGTACTCTGCGAAGTGGAACTGATTGCGGAAGTGTAGACGCATCTCCAAAATATGTAAATTTTTTTCAAAATTTTCTAATAACACTTGCATTGTGTTCTTTCGTCTGTTATACTGTGTTCGTATCAGTCGATACGGACACTGTTCATTTTCTGGCGTTTTGCCGTTGATTCCCGGATTGTTTTGCAGGTTTCCATGTGTTTTTTGTACTCTTTTTTGCATCTTCCGAATCAGCCGCTGATCCGCCGGAGTCCCGTACAACCTGATTTCCGCCCCGGTATGGCGGCAGGAATATGCGGGATCTTACAACCAAGCATAAGGAGATTTGCCTATGGATCATTCCAGCCACAAAGCGCCGCCCCGGAAACCGCAATACATGCGGGCCACCGGACGGTTGCCACACCCCCTGACCAACGACTACATGTTCAAAGCTCTGTTGCAGAAAAACCCCACTGCACTGAGGCACTTAATCGGCTCTCTGCTGCATCTGCAACCAAAGGAGATTGAAAGTGTAGAGATCAAAAATCCCATTGTTCTGGGGGAGACACTTACAAAAGATTTTGACAGCAAGATATTTGTGCTGGATATCAATGTACTGCTGAACGATCAGACTCTGATCAATCTGGAAATGCAGGTCATAGACTATAAGAACTGGCCTGAGAGAGCCATGACATACCTATGCCGCAATTTTGACCAGCTGTCCAGAGGAACGGACTATATCAAAGCCAGGCCGACTATACATATCGGTTTTTTGGACTTTACTTTATTTCCGGAATGCCCCGAGTTCTATGCCACATATAAAATGATGAATGTGAAAAGACGCCATATTTTTACTGACAAATTCACCTTGAGTGTGGTAGACTTAAAACATATAGAACTGGCTACGCCGGAAGACAGGGCATGGGAGATCGACTGCTGGGCATCCCTTTTCAAGGCCACCACATGGGAGGAACTAAAAATGTTGGCAAAACAGAGTCCGATACTACAAGACACCGTCGAAACAATATATGAACTCACCGCTGATGAATCCATCCGGGAGCAGTGTAAAGCAAGGGAGAAACAAATAAGAGAAATGAATACGATTGTGAGTGAACGTGAAATGGCCATTCATGCCAGAGATAAAGCCGTCCAGGAGAAAGATAAGGCCGTCCGGGAGAAAGATAAGGCCGTTCAGGAGAAAGATAAGGCCGTTCAGGAGAAAGATAAGGCCGTCCAGGAGAAAGATAAGGCCGTCCAGGAGAAAGATA
>CAJUAH010000017.1:0-57563 GCA_910584375.1 uncultured Acetatifactor sp. | reverse complement strand
CAGGAGAAAGATAAGGCCGTCCAGGAGAAAGATAAGGCCGTCCAGGAGAAAGATAAGGCCGTCCAGGAGAAAGATAAGGCCGTCCAGGAGAAAGATAAGGCCGTCCAGGAGAAAGATAAGGCCGTCCAGGAGAAAGATATAGCCGTCCAGGAAAGGGACGAAATGAATCGACAATTCGCACAACAGGTCAAACAGATTGAAGAACTGCTACAGGAAAACAAAAGATTGAAAGCCCAGCAGACCCACAATGCTTAGAACAGTCTTGCAAACGATCCGCATTTAACTCATCTGAACAGAGTGCGCGCCAAAGCGCGCAAAATCACGGTATACTATGCCCATAGCAACCATTATCTCTCTGTTCAAAACCGTCACGGCGGGATCCGGCGCCATAAGGAACCGGTGCAGTAACATCATCTCTGTCTCCACGTAGTTCTGGAAAACAGTATCAGTATCGGGAATATCTCCAGTCTCCCGGCCAGCATATCCCATATCAGCACCAGCTTGGAAAAAATACCGTAGGAGGCAAAATTGCAGGTAGGACCCACCGCCTCAAATCCGGGACCGATATTGTTAAAGCAGGCCAGCACTGCCGACAAATTGGTTGTAATGGAAAACCCGTCTACGGAAATCAGCAAAAAACTGGCAATGATGATGATGACATAGGCTGCCACATAGGTATTGGTATTGGCCAGTACTTTTTCCTCCACTGTCTGCCCGTTCATTCGCACCACCTGCACACGCTGGGGACGGATAAGCTGGCGCACACTGCGCAGCATGTTCTTAACCATCAGCAGCGCTCTGCCACATTTGAATCCGCCGCCCGTACTGCCTGCGCAGGCGCCGATGACCATCAGAAACAGCAGTATGGCCTTGGAAAACCCGGGCCAGAGATCAAAATCCGTAGTGGCGTATCCCGTGGTGGTGACGATACTGGCCACCTGAAACGCCGCATGCCGCACCGTCTCCTCCAACGTGTCGTAAAAACCTCTCAGATTCCATACGATCAATAGCACGCTGGCCAGTATGATTCCCAGGTACATCCGCAGTTCTTCGTCCTTGAACACACTCTTCACCTGCCGCAGCAAAAGCATATAGTAACAACTGAAATTTACGCCAAACAGCAACATAAACACTGTGCAGACATTCTGAATATAGGGACTGTATCCGGCGATGCTGTCGGCTTTGATGCCAAATCCCCCCGTTCCAGCGGTACCGAAAGCCGTACACACGGCGTCAAACAGCGGCATACCGCCTATGAGCAGAAAAATCACATTCAGCACCGTCAGCACGATATAGAGTACATACAGGATCTGTGCGGTCTGTTTCATCTTCGGCACCAGTTTTCCCACATTGGGACCGGGACTTTCCGCCCGCAGCAGGTGCATGGTAAAGCCGCTGCCACCCTGGCCTTCCGTGGGGATGGCCAGCAGGAACACCAGCACCCCCATACCGCCCAGCCAGTGGCTGAAACTGCGCCAGTACAGGATACCGTAGGGCAGTCCCTCTATCTGTTCCAAAATGGAGGCCCCGGTGGTGGTAAAACCGGATACCATCTCAAAGAGGGCGTCCACATAATGGGGGATCGCTCCCGACAGAAAAAAGGGCAGACAGCCCAGCAGACTCATAATCAGCCAGCCCAGGCCTACGCACACCAGCCCCTCCTTGGCAAAAAAGCTCTTCTTTGCCCGGCGGCACAGCAGGCGCAGCAGCATCCCCACCCCCCACAGAATCGCAATCGTTACCGCAAAACCCATCACCGAACCGTGTTCCCGCCTGCACAGGCTGATAACCAGAGCGGGAATCATAAACACGCTCTCCACCACCAACAGCAGCCCGATAAATTTACCCATCATCTTGTAATTCATTGTCGTTTTCAATCTCCACTATTCAAATATATCGTTAAGCTGATAGATCACCCGATCCCCGTTGGTCACGATGATGACCGTATCTCCCCTCTCAAAGGAAGAATCGCCGTTGGGAATCTCCTGCTGTACCCCCTTGGTGATACAGGCCACCAGCACATTTTTCTTGAGTTGCAACCGTTTCAGCGGCTCCCCGCAATGCCGCGTATTTTCATCCACGAGAAATTCCATGGCCTCCGCCTGCCCGTCCGCTATGGAATATACGGTCTTGGCGGCGCCGGTCTGATTCTGCATGGCCCGCACATAGCGGACGATGGTGTTACAGCACAATTCCCTGGGGCTGATGATACTGCCCAGCGACAGGTTCTCCAGAATATTTTTGTTGTTTACGCGTCCCAGTTTCGTGATGATCTGCGGCACACCGCAGCTGCTGCCATAGAGGGAAATGATCATGTTCAGTTCGTCTATACCGGTCAGCGTAGCCAGCGCGTCGCAGGAGGCAACCCCCTCGCTCTCCAGCAGGAGTTCATTGCTGGCATCGCCCTGGGTGATCTCGGCATAGGGCAGCATACTGGCCAGATCCACACAGCGCTTGGGATCCTGCTCCACGATTTGTATTGCGATCCCGCTCTTCTCCAACTGCTTGGCCAGATAGATTGTGACACGTCCACCGCCGCACACCAGCACACGCTTGACCTTGTGAGTAATAATCCCCAGGTTATGCAGCAATGTAGCCAGCTCATTGCTGGGGGCTGTCACAAAGATCCTGTCCCCCTCCCGCAATACAAAATTGCCGTCGGGAGCCACCGCCTTACCGTCCCGCAGCACGGTACACACCAGGATCTTGCACTTGACGATACTGTTCATGTCGTTCAGCGCTACGTCGCACAGCTTACTCTGCTCGCCAAGTTTCAGTTCCACCAGTTCCACCCGCCCCCGGGCAAAGGTATCCCTTTTCAAAAAACCGGGATATTTCAGTAGCCTGCTGATCTCAATCGCCGCCTGTCGTTCAGGATTAACCGCCATGGACAGCCCAAACATGTCCCGCATCTTATAAATCTGCTGTGTGTACTCGGGATTGCGTACCCTGGCAATGGTGTGAAGCCGGGGATTCATGGCGTGCGCTGTCATACAGCACAGCAGGTTGATCTCATCCTCCCCCGCCATGGCGATGAGAAGATCCGCTTCCTTGACGCCCGCCTGTTTCAATACATCCATTGTAGCGCAATTCCCGTGTATCACCATCACGTCATAGCGATCCTGCGTATTCTCCAGCACCCTAGGGTTGGAGTCCACCAACGTCAGGTCATGTCCTTCCATGGCAAGCTGTCGGGTCAATGTGGCCCCCATTTTACCGTTTCCTGCAACTATAATATTCACAACCTTACCTCCACTCAGCGTTTCGCATCCGGCGTCATCCTGTCGGATGCCGCTCTGGCCCTTCTCACGGTTCATCCCAAGGTAGCAGCCATCATATCCTGTACCAGAGCCCGCACGTCCTCCCGGCCGACCCTGCCCCTGACCAGAGGATCGTTCATAAACGCCTCCGTCACCAACTCCACGTCCTTATTGTCCCCCATTACCACCCGCATGATACGCTCATGGTTCTCCAGATGCGGCAGGATCAGCCGCCGCACCTGCTCCGGGATATTGCCCGCAAGTACCGGACGTATGACATCCCGCTCGAACACGGCGTTGGTCTCCACCACCGCCTCGGCCGGAAGATTGGCGATCTGAAGGCCGCTGTTGGGGATATTCACATTGCTCACCACCCGCTCCAGTCCGCACAGCGCTTTGATCAGCGTTATGCCCTCCTCGCCCGTGGGGTCCAATTTGATCTCCTCCTCGCCGCTCACCAGACGACAGCTGCGCTCCAGACGTTTGCGCAGATCTTCCTTTCTCCAGGCCACTGTGGTCAGACCGAACTTCCAGCCCTCTACGGTCCGGGGATCTTTCAGATATTCCTCCCCCGGCATAAACTCCGCCAGATGCCGGTCTCCCGCCGCCGCGATCAGGCCGTAGCGCCTGAACAGATCCATCTTGACGCGATGGGCGCAGGCAAAGGTAGAATTCATCCAATGATTGTCCTGCTCCTCGAAACCTTCTTCATAGTGTGAATCTATATATTTCTTATAGACGGGAAACAGGTCGATGCCCTTGTAACTGGCATAGTCAAACCAGGTAAAGTGATTGATCCCCAGCACATTGACGTGGATATCCCGCCGGTCTATGGGGCCGCAGCCCAGCTCGCGCTCCGCGATGGCCGCCAGTACTTTCTGCGTGCCAAAGACCTCGTGACAGCAGCCGAATGCCTTGATCTGTGGGAACGCCTGATACAGCGCCTTCACACACAGAGACATGGGATTGGTATAATTGATGACCCAGGCTGTGGGACAATATTGCCGGACAGCCTCCCCAAACTCCATAAACATGGGAAGTGTGCGCAGAGCGCGCATCATGCCTCCCGGCCCCGCCGTGTCCCCCACAGACTGATAGATCCCGAGCCGCTCCGGCATGTGTACGTCCACCTCCATCTCCTCAAAGGTTTTGGGAAGAATGGAGATTACTACAAAGTCCGCTCCGCAGAGTGCCTCCTCCAGCGTATCTTTCACTACATAGTCCCATTTCCCGCACACATCTTCACGGTGTTTTAGCCGGTTGCCAATGATCTCATTGGATTTCGCCGCCTCCCGGTCGATATCGTACAGCCGTATGACGCCGCTGATCCGGGATTCCATGGCCAGATCGGTCATAAATGTCCAGGCCCATCCTCTGGAGCCGCCGCCTATGTATGCGATCTGAATATCGGTTACTTTGTCTTCCTGATCATATCTCATCTTTTTCCTCTTTCCCGCTTTTGCGTTCCGCATGTCCCTGCTCTGCGCAATGGACGAGAGGCGCGGATCATCCAGAGGATGATCCACACCTCTTATATATGTTTACCTTCTCCTGAATACCAGCCCGGCAGCCGGAAAACTATATGATCCGCCGCACCGCGACGATGGTGCGGTAATTGGCATTCCCCACCTTGATACCTGTCTTCTGGGTACTGGCGTGGACGATCTTGCCGCCGCCTATATACAGCGCCACATGGCCTTCATAGCAGATCAGGTCTCCGGGCTGCGCCTCGCTGTAATCGACAGCGCGACCGGCGCTCCTCTGAGAATAGGAAGTCCGGGAAATCTCATAGCCGTAATCCATATACACCCGGTAAGTAAAGCCGGAACAATCTGCGCCCTGGGTCAGGCTGGTGCCCCCCGCCACATAGGGATTGCCCACAAACTGAAGAGCATACTTGGCAATCTGTTTGCCCTTATCGCTGCCCGCCGCATTATCCACGATAGAGCTGTAGCTGGTGCTGTTCGTAACCTGCGGAGGATTCTTGGCTGCCGCCGCCAGCGCCGCCTGTCTGCGTCTCTCCTCCTCTTTCCTGCGCTCTTCCTCCTTCAGCTTTTTAAGCTGTTTCTTCTCCTGCTGCAACAGCGCCTTGGCCGCCGCGGCCTCCTGCTTTGCCCTGGCGATCTGGGCCGCGAAATTCTCAGACCGTTCCTCCAGTTCCGCCACCAGTCGATCGCAATATTCCTTTTGCGCCTCCATCTCCGCCTTGTCGTTCTCCAGAGCCTCTCTATCGTTCTCCAGAGCCGCCTTATCGTCCTCCAGCTGCTCCCACAGGTCATGTACCTCCCTGCGGGTCGCCTCATACTGCTCCAGCATCTGCTGATTATAAGCGCTGACACTCTCCGCATATGTGACCCTGTTGAGCATCTCACTGAAGCTGGAGTTATTCAGCAGCATGTTCACCCAGGTATCCTCGCCCGTCTCGTACATAAACTGAATCTGCAGCGCCATGGCGGCCGCCTGATCCTCCTCCCGCTGCAAGGCCTCCTCATATGCCTGCCGGGTCAGTTCGATATCTTTCTTCTTCTGCAGGATATCCGCCTCTTTCTGTGCGATATCTTCCTCCAGTATATCAATGCTGGCCAGAATATTGATAATCTCCGCGTTCAGATCCTCCATCTGCTCGTCCAACAGGTCCTGCTGATCCTCCATATCGGAGATATTGTCATTGATCTCCTCCAACTGATTCTGCGTGGCTGTAATGGCATTCTCCACATCCTGAATAGTGGTAGCCCATGTCTCCATGGTCGCCCCCGACAGAGAGGCGAGCGACAGCGCCGCCACAGTCACGGTTATCATACACTTTTTCGCGCCGGACCTCATCCTCACAAGCTCCTTTCCTCTTCAGACCGTACATTCCCCTCCCTGTCACAGTTCGCAGTTGTTCACCGTTCTGGGGAACGGGATCACATCGCGTATATTGCCCATGCCCGTCAGGTACATGACGCAGCGCTCAAAGCCCAGTCCGAAACCCGCATGCCGGGCGGAGCCGTAACGGCGCAGATCCAGATAGAATCCATAGTCTTCCCTGTTAAGTCCCATCTCCTCCATGCGTTGCTCCAGCACCTCGAGCTGGTCCTCACGCTGACTGCCGCCGATGATCTCGCCTATACCGGGCACCAGACAATCCATGGCCGCCACAGTCTTGCCGTCCTCGTTGAGTTTCATATAAAACGCCTTGATCTCCTTGGGATAATCCGTCACAAATACCGGACGCTTAAACTCCTGCTCCGTCAGATACCTCTCGTGCTCGGTCTGTAAGTCGCAGCCCCAGAATACCTTGTAGTCAAACTGATCGTTGTGTTTCTCCAATATTTCAATGGCCTGGGTGTAGGTCACATGGGCGAAATCGGAGCTGACAACATGGTTCAGACGATCGATCAGCCCCTTATCCACAAACTGATTGAAGAAAGCCATCTCCTCCGGCGCATTCTCCAGCACATAGCGGATGATATATTTCAACATGCTTTCCGCCAACAGCATATCGTCCTTCAGATCGGCAAAGGCCATCTCCGGCTCGATCATCCAAAACTCTGCCGCGTGCCGGGTGGTGTTGGAGTTCTCCGCCCGGAAAGTGGGACCAAAGGTATAGATGTTCTTAAAGGCCATGGCAAAGGTCTCGCCGTTGAGCTGCCCGCTCACGGTCAGATTGGTGGGCTTACCAAAGAAATCCTGGGCGAAATCAATATCTCCCTCCGGGGTTTTGGGCACATCCTTGAGATCCAGCGTAGTCACCTGGAACATCTCACCGGCTCCCTCACAGTCGCTGCCGGTAATCAGCGGCGTATGCACATACACAAAGCCCCTCTCCTGAAAGAAACGATGGATCGCGTACGCAATCAGAGAGCGGACGCGGAACACAGCCTGAAAGGTATTGGTTCTGGGGCGCAGATGGGAGATCGTGCGCAGATATTCAAAGCTGTGGCGCTTTTTTTGCAGGGGATAATCCGCTCCGGAGGGACCCTCCACCGTCACTTCAGCCGCCTGCATCTCAAAGGGCTGCTTGGCATCCGGCGTCATCACAATCGTGCCTCGCACAATCAGCGCCGCGCCCACATTTATCCTGCACAAATCTGCAAAGTTGTCCAGTTTGTCCCCATATACCACCTGCAGCGGTTCAAAGAATGTGCCGTCGTTGATCACCAGAAAACCGAAGTTCTTGGAGTCGCGGTTGTTCCTGACCCAGCCGCCCACTGTAATCTCCTTGTCCGCATAGTCCGCCGGACTGCGGTAAATTGCCTTAATGTCTGTAAAATCCATGGTTATAGTCCTCCTGTTTTAAATTCTGTATGCTCTCCTTCAGCGCCGCCCGGGCAATGCCCTCCTGTCCATGGCGTGAACCTCAGGTATTCCACTCATGATCAATACTCTGTTATCCGGGCGTTCTGTGTCAGAAAATCCAGCACCTTTTCAAACATGAAATACTCTCTGTACTCCTCCCGATCCATCTCGCCCAGAAATTCTTCCACTGTGGCATAGCCGCCCTGGTTGGCATACTGCTCCAGATTCTCCTGCAATTCCTCGTCCGTCACATTCAGATCTTCCGCGTTGGCCACGGCCTGGAAAGCCAGGCTCTGTTTGGCTGCCTCCTGGGCGTATTGATCCAGAAAAGTCTCCGCGTCCATCCCGTAACTGTACATACAGTATGTGTTGATGTCCACACCCTGGGCGGCGCAGTCCGCCTCCATGCCCTCCTGTATATTGTTTCGATACCTCTGCAGCACGGCCTCGGGAATCTCCTGAAACACGCAGCCCGCTATCAGGTTGTCCACCACCGTGCTTTCCAGTTTCGCACGGTAAGTATTCTGCGCGTTGGTCTCCAGGTAATCCCTGACAAACTGCCGCAATCCCTCCACTGTGGTGATGTCGGCGATCCCCAGAGCCGCAACCACCTCGTCCTTATAGTCCGTGGGATAAATGTAGTTCACGGTTACGGTAAAGACCACAGCCTGACCTGCCAGCTCCGCATTCCCATAGCCTTCCGGAAAGCGCAGATCCAGATCCCTGGTCTCCCCCGGCGCGGCCCCGACCAGTCCGTCCTCAAAGCCCGCGATAAAACTGCCCGAACCGATCTCCAGCTGCGCGCCGCTGGCTGTACCGCCCGCGAAAGCCACGCCGTCCTTTTTTCCCTCATAATCGATATTGACGGTATCTCCCTGGACCACCTCGCGGTCCAGAATCCCCATTTCCGGGGTTACGCTGTCCAGATACAGCGCCCTGAACAGTTCCTCCACCTGCGCCTCGTCCACGGCGGCGGACGGCAGCTGCACGGGGAGCCCCATATACTCTCCCAGCGTCAAATATTTTTCCACTTTCATATCCTTCAGGGCGCCGGACTCCTTGCCGCAGCCGCCCATCATGGCCGCCGACAGCAACACCGCCAGCAGGATGGTCAATTTTCTTTTCATAATCTCCTCTTTTCAGCAATTCGTTGTTTTCATCCGCGCTTTTACACACTTTCTGCTCAGCAAAGCATTTTACTCATTTTACCACAATTCCCGCCACAGTGAAAGCCTTACTTCCAAAATTTATAACAGCGGGGACAGCAGTCTGCAAACCTGCTCTTTTAAGCGGATCTTCAGACTGCGGCTGGCATAGGATTCCCTGGTGATCCGGGTGCAGCGCTCCATATCCCGCTCAAACAGCGCGGTCATCTCCGCCGCTTTCTCCGCGTCATAGACCACCGCGTTCACCTCAAAATTCAGAGAAAAACTGCGGATATCCATATTGGCCGTGCCGTAACACAGCACCTCGTCGTCCACCACCAGACCCTTGCTGTGCAAAAAGCCGTTGTCATAGGTATAACAGTCGGCCCCGGCCATGACCAGATCGCCCACATAGGAATAAGTAGCCCAATATACAAAGGGATGATCCGGCTTGCAGGGAATCATGACCCGCACCTCCACACCGGAGCGGACCGCTATCAGCAGGGCGCTCATCACAGACTCATCGGGAATGAAATAGGGGGTCTGTATGCTGATCCGACGCTTTGCCCTGTAGATCAGCTGCAGGTAATTGTCCCGTATCTGCTTGAGGGTGTTATCCGGGCCGCTGCTGATAATCTGCACCTTGCAGCCTTCCCCGTCGCCCGGCTGGGACTCCCCCAGATACCGCCCGGCAGCAAACAGGTTCTGCCCGGAGGCATAATTCCAGTCCAGGATAAAGCGCAGCTGCAGGCCAAATACGGCGCCGCCCGATATACGCAGATGGGTATCCCGCCAGTACCCGAATCTCTCGTCCAGCCCCAGATATTCCTTTCCCACATTAAAACCGCCCACATAACCCACTTTGTTGTCGATCACCACGATCTTGCGGTGGTTGCGGTAATTGATACGCAACTGTAGCCTGCCCAGCAGCGCCGGGAAAAATTCTGCCGTCTGTATACCCCATCCGTTAAGCTGTTTCCAGAATCTGTTCTTGATCGTGCGGCAGCCCATGCTGTCGAACAGAATGCGCACTTCCACGCCCTCCGCCGCCTTTTCCCGGAGTACCTCGATAATACGCTGAAACAGCACGTCATTTTTTATAATATAGTACTCCATATGGATAAACTCTCTGGCCTGCCGTATGTCTTCGATCAGCGCGTCAAATTTGGCGTTGCCGTCGGTATAGATTCTGATATCGTTATCGCTGGTCAGCACGGCTCCCGAACTCTCCAGATTGTACATGATCAGATCCGTATATCGGTCAATGTCCTCCTCCTGCTCCCCCTGACGGCGATTTAACAGGCGATGCTCCTGTCCGCGCACTTCCTCGTTCAGCCGGTCCTCCACCTCCTTCATCCGGAACATCTTACGCTTGTGCATATCCGTTCCCAGCAGCAGATAGAAGAGAAAACCCAGAAAAGGAATAAAATACAGCAGCAGGAGCCAGGCCCATACGCTCCTGGGTTCCTTCCTCTCAAAAAAGACAATGATGATCGCGAACAGCATATTCCACAGAATCAAATGTCCCGACAGAAAACCGGCTGCCGTCTGAAAAGCGCTCCAAAACTCTTCCATAAAATATCCCCCTGCAAGACACGGCCAGCACCCGGGTCATTGCACAATCAGTATGTGATGGCCAGGGCCGCGATCCTGTCTGCGGCCCTGGGCTCACAGAGACAGTATAACATATTTTTTCGGGAAAATCTCTAAAATAATCATAAAGATGGGGAAATCCCGGTTGATTTCACTTTGAGGGCATGGTACAATGAATAAAGTGTTCCGCGCCGAACTCTTATGAACGGAGCGTGCGCCGGACAAAGCGTGCATTTTTAAGGAGGAGCATCCGTGAAAACATATCAGATTGTTATTTTAGTCGTACTCTTAGTACTTATCGCCATTGTAGTGCTCCTGTATTTTCTCGGGAAAAAAGCCCAGAAAAAACAGGCGGAGCAGCAGGAGATGCTGGAGCAGAACAAGCAGACCCTGTCCATGCTGATCATTGACAAAAAGCGCATGAAGATAAAGGACTCCGGCCTGCCCCAGATGGTCATAGACCAGACGCCCAAACTGATGCGCAACTCCAAGATGCCCATTATCAAAGCCAAGGTAGGGCCTCAGATCATGTCCCTGATCTGCGATGAAAAGATCTTTGAGAACGTGCCTGTCAAGAAAGAGGTAAAAGCTGTGGTCAGCGGAATCTATGTGCTGGACGTGAAGGGCCTGCACGGCAAGACGGAGCAAAAACCCGCCAAAAAGAAAGGTTTCTTTAAGAAAATGTGGGAGACAGCCCAGGAGAAAGCGGGAGCCAAACCGCTGAAGTAAGTCACTGCGGTTTCCCGACCCTTATCTCCATGCGGTTTTCGGAGACTGCCAGTCCGTCCTGTTTTATAGCGTATTCCAGAAACAGACAGAATCCCTCCTGCTCCTGTCGGATTTCCAGCCGGCGGGTATGGATATCCAAAAGCAATTCCCCATAGGGTGTGCGATACAGATCGCGGCGGCATTTCCCCGGTTCAAATACCATGCGGGACGCCGCCTTTCCTTTTTTATGCTGTTCCAGAACGGCGTCCTTCCATTTCAGCATGACCCGGTACGGCTCCTCCCAGCCCTCCGGCTGTTCCTCGTACAGGCAGTAGTGGGTCTCTCCTCTCTGATAATAATCGCCGCAGGCCCTGTACTCCATCCGCTGACACAGAGGACTGTCCCATGACGGCGTTTTTTCCCCTTCCGATACTGCGGATCTGCATATACTCTTTATATTTATCTCCACGTTTCCGTTGTTCAATCTGTACCTCACAATGGCCTGTCAGTATTCCTCAATATGTATGGTCTTGGCCGACAATATGCCGTATTTGATGATGGAGTTGGCAAAATTCTTGAATTTATCCGCCATGTCGCTGACATAGAACTGATACTGCGTCTCTCCCAGCGTCGGCGCGTGATCCCCCAGCAGTCCCTTTTCCATGAGCAGTTCCTTCAGTTCCCGGGCGGTCTCATACGCCGGGTTGACCAGCGTCACTCCCTCCCCCACGATCTTTCCGAGAGTGGAGCGGATCAACGGATAATGGGTACATCCCAGAATCAGCGTGTCTATATCCAGATCGATCAGTTCCGACAGATATCTCCTGGCGACCTCATCCGTCACCGGATCCACCCACAGTCCCTCCTCCACCAGAGGAACAAACAGCGGGCATGCCTTTCCGTAGATCGTCACGTCTTTATTGAGCTGCGTTATGTACTGATTGTAGATCTTGCTGCCTATGGTGGCCTCCGTGGCAATCACCCCGATGCGGCCGTTGCGGGTGACCTCGCTGGCCACTCTGGCGCCGGGTTTGACCACCCCTATCATCGGAATATCGCTTTCCCGCTCCAGTTCATCCAGCGCATAGGCGCTGGCGGTGTTGCAGGCCACCACGATAGTCTTGACCTGAAAAGTGTTCAGGAAACGGACAATCTGTCTGGAAAATCTGGTCACCGTCTCCCGGGACTTGCTGCCATAGGGCAGTCTGGCCGTATCGCCAAAGTATATGATTTTTTCATTGGGAATCTGGCGCATGATCTCCCGAACCACCGTCAGGCCGCCTACTCCCGAATCAAAGACGCCTATCGGCGCGCTATTGTCTGTGTGTCTCCACTCCACCATCTCGCTAACCTCGTCCACTTAATTCTGTTCCCACAGCTTTTCCAGCAGTTCCAGCAATCTGCTGCGGTAACGCACCTGTCCCGGCTGCGCCTCCCGCAGGGCTTTCTGCAGCTGCTCCGCCGTCATCTGCTCCGCCTGCTTATACTGTTCCTGCTCCGTCCCGTCCTCACACACGATATTGCAGGTATCTGATGTGATCACCAACTGAGGATATACCAGCCCCCAGCCGCCCGCATACAGACAGATGCACAGGGCGAATCTCACGATCATCTTTTTTTCCATGACAATACTCCATTCCTGTTTTTAATAGAGTTATTGCCATTTTTCAGCGCGGCTATGCGCAAAATCCGTTTTCAGCGCTTTTTTTCGCTGCGGATCTGCGCTATGATCGCCTTCTTCTGATTATCTATATGCACATGAGCCGCCTGACTTGCCGCCTCTCTGTCTTTTTTTACGATGCTCTCATAGATTCTGCGATGCTCGTCGATCAGCCGCTGGTGCTGGCTGCTGTCCTTGATATACTCAAAACGGTATCGGTACATCTGTTCCGACAGATTGTTGATCAACTGCACCAGACGCCGGTTTCCGGTGGCCTGCACGATGATATCGTGCAGCTCCACGTCCGCCCTGGCGATCCGTTTGATATCCCCGGTTCCCACCGCCGCCTCAAACGCCTCGCAGGCCAGTTTCAGCCGCTCCGTGTCCTCAGGCGTGATCCTCTCGCAGGCCAGCTCCACGCACAGGGCGTCCAGAGCCCTGCGAACCTCCAGCACATCGTTCATGCTCTTTTCCGTAATCTGGGCCACTTCCGCTCCGCGCCGCGGAATCATCGTCACCAGGCCCTCCAGTTCCAGCTTGCGGATCGCCTCCCGGATCGGGGTACGGCTGACCCCCAGCTTGTTGGCCAGATGGATCTCCATCAGCCGTTCGCCGGGCTTTAATTCCCCGGTCAGGATCGCCTGCCGCAGGGTGTTGAACACCACGTCCCGCAGCGGCAGGAATTCGTTCATCTGCATACTGAGATCATCCTGCATACTATACCCCCATTTTTGTCACAAAAAGTTCTTTAGCCAGTCCCTGTCCCTTTAATCTTTCCAAAGCCTGCCATGCCTGCTCTTCGCCGCTGTAGATCCCGAACACTGTGGGACCGCTGCCGCTCATCAGACTGCCCAGAGCGCCGCAGGCAAGCATTTCCTCCCTGATCCGGCCGATCACCGGATATCGACACGCCGTAACCGTCTCCAGCACATTGCCCAGCCGGGCGGTCACGCCGCTTAGATCGCCGTTTTCAATGGCAAGGCGCATGCCGTCGATATCCGGGTGCCGCCATACGCCCGCAGTGTCCAAATGCTCATATACGTACCTGGTGGACACTTGAATATCCGGCTTGGCGATCAGCAGGACGCAGGGGGGCGCAGGCGGCAGCGGCGTCAATCTCTCTCCGATCCCCTCCGCCAGCGCCGTGCCTCCCAGGATACAGTAGGGCACATCCGCGCCGATACGCACTCCCAGCTCCCGCAGCCTTTCCTTTGGCAAACCCAGGGAAAACAGATCGTTCAGCCCCAGCAGAGTGGCCGCCGCGTCGCTGCTGCCTCCCGCCATACCCGCAGCGATGGGGATATGCTTTTCCAGACGGATCTCCACTCCTTCCCGCACATTGTACTCTTCCTTCAGCAGCCGGGCGGCTTTGTGGATCAGATTGTCCTCCCCCAGCGGCAGTTCCCCATTGTCGGCAGTAATATGGATACCGCTCGCTGCCGCCCTGAAAGTCAGCACATCATAGATTCCCACGGTCTGCATAATCATCCGCACCTCATGATAGCCGTTCTCCAGCCGCCGCACCACGTCCAGGCCCAGATTGATCTTGGCATATGCTTTTCGGGTCAGTGTATTTGTATCGTGACTCATGATATATCCGTCCTTTTATAATGATATGCGTGTTTTGTACTCCGGTTGCATTTTGTATACATGGATTGTACTAAATTATATACAATATCAGCATATTTGTCAATGCGCCGCAGACCCGCTTTTAAGGGTTTATTTTAGTGTGGTTACTATATTAGATGTTTCCTCTTTATGTATTGTAAACGGACAATAAGTATCTTATAATCATGTGTACAGGTGACAGAGGGCGGCAGGGGCCGCTCCTGTCAGAAAGGATCCATATGGCAGTCAGACAAAAAGATCTCAGGGACATCCTGGCCCTCCACCGACGGCGTTATCCGCTGATGGAGCCGCCGGACTACGGAAAGCTTATATATCAGAATGAATTTGGCCCGGAGCATATGATCGAAAGCCCGGAGGCCGTGGAGGAACGAATCGTCAGGGAATGGACAGCTCGCGAAGACGGTCCTCTTTTCAAAAATGCTTTCACCGAAGACATCGGCAACCGCCTCTTCCGCTTTCATCTGACAGGCGGCTATGATATCCCGGTGGCCGCGCCGCTGCTGGCCCGGCTTTTTTACCGCACCGCGCGGGAACACCGGGGCACAGCGGAGGTTCTAAAAAGGAAACTTACCCTGCTGGTCGGGACGGACATTTCCGGCATGGAGCCCTGGCTGGCAGAGTATATCCGGGCAGACTGTCCGTCCCTGCGCCACAGCGAGACCTTCCGGCAGGCATACGACCCCCACTACCGGATTCTGCGGGATGAGTACGCCATCTATTTCCCCGTTCTCTATCAGGTGGAAAAATGCCTGGCGCGCTCGGACTATGCCGTTATCGCCATAGACGGCCCCTGCGGCAGCGGTAAATCCAGCCTGGCCGCCCTGCTCTCGGCGCTGTTTCCCAGCCGCCTGCTCCATATGGACGACTATTATCTGCCCCTGGAGCGGCGCGCCCCCGGCTGGGAGCACACGCCCTGCGGCAATATGGATCTGGAACGTTTTCGGCGGCAGGCCCTGCTGCCCGCCGCCGATCATATGCCCATAGACTGTCAGCCCTACAGCTGCCAAAGAGGACGGCTGCTGCCGTCCGAGACGCTCCCCGCCGCGCCGCTGACCATTGTGGAAGGGAGCTACAGCCATCATCCGCTGCTGGCTCCCCACTATGATCTGAAAATATATCTGCATTGCGATCCCCAGGAACAGCTCTCCCGGCTGGGACGCAGGGAAAGCACCCGTCTGGATGCCTACCTCCGGCGCTGGATCCCTCTGGAGCAGGCTTATTACCGGGCTTTCGATATCCCTGCCCGTTGTGACTTGGCATTGGACAATACAGGATATTTTATGTGATCCCTCCGCCTACAGCATCATCTGCCCCTCGATGCCCTCAAAGCATACGCTCCTGCGGCTGCCGTCCCTAAGCCATACCTCCACCGGGCCGTAGCCGCCGCATCCCTCGGGATCGGCGTATTCCACCCGTGCGACGGGAAACAGTTCTTCCTCGGTGAAATCCTCCAGGCTCTCCTTTGTGATGACCTGGGAGATCAGTATATAGGGCTCATTGCCGTAGAGCCTGCCCCGGGAGGTCTCCGCGCAGGCGATCAGGGAATGTTCCGAGTCCGGGTTGGTGCCCGTGCTGTGCCTGACGTCCAGGCTCTCCCAGCCGTCGTAGACCGTCATGGCCAGTTGTTTCTCCCGCCCGGTGCTGTCATGCCCTTTCAGGATCACGGCGCGGGCCGTCCGCAGAGCGGTGTCTGTCCCACCGTCCGTATACGCTGTGCCCACGCCAGTCTTCACGGTATATCCGCACTGCCGCTCCAAAACCTCCGTCCCGTTGTCCGGAAATCCGTAGGCCCCCAGCGTGAGCCGGATCGGCGTGCGGTGCAGCCGCAGCTTATCCACCCGCAGGATCCCCGAGGGCACAGGGAAATCCGCCAGATTCATGGCCTGTATCCAGTGGCACTCATTCTCCAGATCATAGTCAAAAAACTGCCGCCGGTACAGCACTCCCTCCCGCCGCCCGCACCAGAATGTCACATTGGCCCGGCTGAAAGCGCCGCTCTCCCCGTCCCGCAGCACATACTGCTGGCTTTCCAGCCCCTGCTCCGGGGCCGATTCCCAGGGGTATTTGGTGTTGTAACACAGCTTGGAGTAGTTCCACATCCCATGGATATCCCCTTTGTTTTTCACCACCTTGCCGCTGCGCAGAACCGTCTCTCCGTTTTTCTCATGGTTGGTAAAACACAGCGCGGGACCGTCCAGGCGGGTTTCCCTGACCTGGCCGGGGGCAAGCGTCTCCCAAGTACCGTTATTTTCCCTGGCCGTCCAGAAAGGATGTTCCGCCGGCAGATGCAGGCACAGAAACGCCTTGCCCCCCGGCATCAGCAGGTTGCCGTCAAAAGCGCTGACCGCGGCGAAACGGTACACATTGCTGCGCCCCCACATATTGGTCCAGCCGTCCCTGTCAAAAAAGTCCCCATATGTCTCCATCAGTTTGTTGGAGTGTTCCTCGAACCGCGCCGCCGCACAGGGCATGTTCTCATAGCCGTACCACAGGTTCCACAGGGGCGCGTACATATTGAACGCCCAGCAGGAATAATAGTCAAAGGAATGTCCGTCCCGGTACCAGCCGTCCCCCACATAGTAGTTTAAGATCGCCTGGGTATGTTCCCGCATGATCTTCTCGTCCACGGGATAGCCCTCCATATGCAGGAAAGCCATATCCAGCATATTGAACAGCCGCCAGTTCTGGGGCACGGTGGCGTGATGGGCATAGCTGCCCAAAAAGGCGGCTATGGCGTCTTTTTCCTCTTTGCTGTATGTATCCCATATCTGCTCCCGGCTGATCCAAAGGCAGATCACCAGAGCGCAGGTTTCCACGGTCTGCTGGTAGCAGCTGTAGGGACTGTCCGTATGATTGATGGCCTGTATCTCCTCGTAAGTCCCCACATAGCTCTCATCCTCCCCCGCGGCGTTGCGCAGAGTCCGCAGTCTCGTGCAGGAGCGCAGCACCTGGTATTTATAGTACTCCGCCAGGGAATACCCCCCTGCGGATGCTTCCGGCCTGTTGGCAATCAGGGGCGCGGCGATGAAAAAGGAACGGGTCAGGCCCTCGAATATCTCCGCCGATCGCTGGCTGCGCTGGGCCTGGGGCGGGTCCTGCAGATGGGGGTAGGTGATAGCCGTCTCCTGCCGGGGCACCACCACCGGGTCCTCAAAATGGCGGATATGCCGAAAAATACCTTCCAGCATATACTCCGCCGCCTCCAGCCAGCTGTCTCTGGTCAGTCCCGTATAAGGGCTTATTTCATAATCCAATACTTTCGGTTCCCACTTCATAATCCTCTCCTTTTTCCCGATTCACATGCGCTCCCTGCAGCTGCCTGCAAATCCCGGGCCCGGCTTACCATATTTTACACCGATATTTTGACCGTACGGTCTTTATTCCTAACTATGATGCAGAAAATGCCCGTTGTCAATGTAATATATCTCTATTTCATATATATTTTCAACCTGTCCTTGTCCTGCGCATTCACAGATGCTATAATATTTGTAATTAGGGAAGTCGAGGAGGCCGATCATGAGAAAAATCCTGATGATAACCAGCACCTGGAACATTATATACATTGACAGTCTGATTCAGGGAATCCGAAAACGCATCAGGGGAACAGACATTCATCTGCATATATTCAACGCCTACCATGTGACGGAACACTCTGTATACGGACAGATGGAACAGAGCATTTTCCGTCTGCCCGATCCTCAGGAATACGACGGTATCCTGGTGGCTATCAACAGCGTGGGCGATACGCCCTATATCGACGACACCATCGCCTCCTACCTGCAGCACGGACGCAGGATTCTGAGCATCGACCAACAGTATATGAAACAGCCCTGTATAGGGATCGATAACTACAGCATGTTTTACCAGATAACGAAACATATGGTAGAGAATCACGGATGCAGGACACTGAATTATCTGGGAGGCCCTGAGTTCAATGAGGAGAATCAGAGTCGCTGTGCCGGTTTCCTCGACTGCCTCACCGACCACGGGATCACGCCTGATCCGCAGCGCATAATACACTGCAGTTTCCTCCATTCCGACGGCGAGAACGCTTATATGCGCTGGAAAGAAAAGGGACTGCATCTGCCGGACGCCGTACTGTGCGCCAACGACAATATGGCTCTGGGATACTGTGTGGCCGCTCAGAGAGACGGGTATTACGCCCCTTCGGATTTTCGCATCAGCGGTTTTGACAATGTGGAGGAAGGCCAGATATACTCCCCTTCCATCACCAGTGTGAACCGGGGCTGGATCGAACTGGGATATGAGAGTGTGGGCAGGCTGCTGGATATGATCGAAGGCCGCTGCCAGGAGGAAAAATATTATACGGAAGGGTACTGTGTATACAACGAAAGTTGCGGCTGCGGCAGCAACAATCACGATTACGGACGCATCCTGCAATACATGTACCAGGAAAAAAAGATCACCGAGCATCTCAATGAACTGCATCTGCACATACAACAACTGCTCTGCAGCTCCAGTATAGGCCCCCTGCTGCCCGACGCGCTGAACCAGTGCTGTGAGACATTGGAATTGCCCGCTCTGGCCGTATATTTGCAGCCTGATTTGGACTCCGCCGCCGATTCCCGGCACGTCGGCCAGCTCTACACCAACCGCGGACCGGACAATGTTACTTCGCTGATCCCGGATGCCTGGAGCGCTGACGGGAAGTATCAGATCCTGCTGTTTTCCCCTCTGCATTTCCAGTCCGAGAATCTGGGATATTGTATAGTACCCTACGACAAAAATCTGCTTTTATACGATAAACACAGGAAATTTATAGACAATCTCTCCACGGCCATGTCCCTGATGTGGCAGCAGGAAAAGCTGCGACAGATGAATCTGCAGCTACAGCAGCTGTACATCCGGGATCAGTTGACCGGTCTGTATAACCGTTTCGGCTATGAAGACCTGGCGCAAAAATACTTCCGGCAGCAGCAGGGACGTATCTATATGATCTTCCTGGATGTGGATAAGCTGAAGACTTTTAACGATCAATATGGGCACGCCATGGGCGATCTGGCCATCAAAGGCGTGGCCGAGGCCATGGAAACGGTACTGCCCCAGGCTCCCATCAAGGTGCGCATGGGCGGCGATGAGTTTCTGGCGGTAGGTCCCTATACGGACGAGGCCGCTCTCCTGTCCCTGGAGGCCAGGATGCAGTTGTGGCTTGCCCAGTACAGCGAGATCCACCGTATGCCCTTTCCCCTGACAGCCAGCATGGGCCATGTCTGGAGCGAGGACATGGAGAGCAGTCTGGAGCAGTTGGTACAGGAGGCGGATCACCGCATGTATGAGATCAAGAAAGCGCGAAAAAGGTAGGAGGTCAGTCCGCGCAGGCATTGGAGCCGCCGGAGCATTCCAGCATGATCCGCAGGATCTCCCTGTCCGTTTCCCGCATGCCTTCCCTTGCCAGCTCGGACACATTGCGTATCGTGGCCTCCACCCCCTTGGTCACGATACCGTCGCCTCCCAGAAACTGTCTTCCATGCATATACATCTGCATCCCCAGCAATCCCGCCTCCACAGCGGAGGCGATCTTGGCCGCGCAACTGGCTTTGGCGCCGTCGCATACCACACCGGAGTTGATGGCAACGGCATTGACCACCGTGTGGGCAATCTCCTTAAAACGTCCCCCATACAGATAAGTGACTCCCGCCCCGGCGCCGCATCCGGCGCTGGTAGCCCCACAGTAGGCGGACAGACAGCCTATCCCCGCCTTTAGATGGATCGTCACCAGATTGGACACCAGCAGCGCGCGGTACAGGGTTTCCTGAGATACCCCCAGCTCTCTTGCATAAACGATGACCGGCAGGGACGCTGTCAACCCCTGGTTTCCGCTGCCTGAATTGATCACCACCGGCAGTTCACAGCCGTTCATCCGGGCGTCGGAACCCGCCGCGGCCCAGGCCTTGGCCCGGTTGCTGACACTGTCTCCGTAGGAGAGCATCAGCACTCTGCCGATGCCCGCACCGTATTTTCCCGTCAGACCTTCTCTGGCAATGGCCGTGTTATAGTCGATCTGCCGGTCCAGCAAATCTTTTACAGGCTCCAGATCCGCCGTTTCGGCATATTCCACGATCCCCTCTATCGTGAGCAGACTCCTGTCCGCCCCGGTTTGCGCGGGCCGGATTCCCCCGGAACCGGTTTCCCTGTCCCCGCCCGGCTGTCCCTCTCCGTTCCTGCCCGGCGCAATACCCTGGCAATGCGCATCTCCCGCCGCCGGGTAGAGTACTTCCCCGTCCCTGCTGACACAGGCCACATGCGTATGATGGTCCGTGATCCACACCCGGGCGGTATGCCCTGCCGCCTCCGCCGTCAGATCGATCTCAAAAACCCGGTCCGACAGAGACTGCTCCACCGTAATACCCGGCCTTTGCGCGGCTCCGCCCTCCGGGCCGTTCCCATTGTGAAGTTTCAGACTGTCATAATATGCCTGAATATCCCCCACCTGCTCTTTGGAGATATTGGACAGCACCTCCAGTCCGTCCTCCGCCACACCGGCTGCCAGTCCCGCGGCCACTGCCGCCTCGATTCCCCGCATACCCCCGGTGTGGGGGACGATAACGCTCTTTACGTTCTTGATGATATTGCCGCTCACTTTAACCCCGGTACGCTCCGGCAGACGCCCCAGTACCCGGCGGGCAATAGCCGCCCCATAGGCCAGGGCTATGGGCTCCGTACAGCCCATGGCCGGTATGAGCTCCTCCCTGAGCAGCGCTGTATAGTTCTCCACCAGACCTTTATCCATCCGTACTTCCTCCCCGTCTCATATGGAAATCATACCTTTCACCCGGAAAGATATCTACTCCCATTGTAGAGGTTTGTACCGATATTATCAACCTGTTTTTATCCTATTCATATCCTGTAATTCTCCGCCTGAGAATGAAACAGCTTATAATACAGACTGTCCGTCTTACGCAGCAGATTTTCATGGGTATCAAAGTCCGCCACCCTGCCGCCGTCCAGAATCAGAATCCTGTCGCAGAACACCGAGGAAGACATGCGGTGGCTGATATAGATGGCGGTCTTATCCGCCACCAGGCCGTTGAATTTCTCATAGATCTCGGTCTCGGCTATGGGGTCCAAGGCGCTGGCAGGCTCATCCAGTACCACCATGGACGCCTTTTTGTACAATGCTCTGGCAATGGCGATCTTCTGCGCCTGTCCGCCGGACATCTCTATGCCTTCTTCATCATATTCCTTGCCGAAACGACTGTAGATACCCCGGGGCAGCTCGTCTATCTTGTCCCGCAGACCCACCTCGTCGATCAGTCGGTCTATCTCCCTCTCGTCTCCCCGCTCCGCACAGGAAATATTCTCGGCAACGGTGAAATTGAAGAGCCTGTAGTCCTGAAACACCGCGGAGATGGCTCCCATATAGGAGAGATAGTCATAGTCGCGGATGTTCCTGCCGTTGACCCGTATTTCCCCGCTGTCCGCCCGGTACATACGGCAGATCAGTTTCACCAGAGTGGACTTTCCCGCGCCGTTGAGACCTACGATGGATATCTTCTCCCCCCTGTGAATCCGAAAGGAGATATCCGATAATACCGGTTTCTCCGCCTTGGGATAGGTGAACGTCACATGGGAGAACTCCAGCGTTTCCACCGGGCCGTCAAAGGGTTCTTCCCCCTCCCCGGCCGTCTCCTCCGCAAGCCCCATAAACTCCATGTAAGGCTCCAGAAAAGACATGACCTCCAGCAGACCCACCGCATTCTGTCCAAGCGTCACTACCGTTGCGGTAAACTGGGACGCCGCGGACACATACATGGTCAGATCCCCCAGCGAAAGCCGCCTGCCAAAAGCATCCGACAGGGTGCGCAGCCCCACATAGGCATAACAGAACACCGCCACAAAATCGTTGAGTACCCCGGTAGCCCCCTTCGTCTTGCCGCTCTGCTCATTCATCCTGTCAAAGAGATCGCAGGTATCGCGGGTAAACTGAGCCGCCCGCTCCGTGATCATCCCGCCCATATCGTAGAGCCGTATATCCTTCTGGTATTGCTTTTCCGTCTGCAGATCCAGATAATAGCTGAATTTGCGGTTGATGGGCACGATCTCCTGGGAGATAAACACAGTGAATTTTGACATCTTGCGGGCCAGCAGCAGCATTACGCCGATGCTCAGACTCAGCACGATCAGCAGCACCGGTCCCAGCGTCGCCAGGATCGCTACCAACCCCGCCAGAGTCAATGCCCCTGAAAACACGCCGGAAATGCACTGGATCAACTGGGCGATGGCGTCCTGATTGCTGATGGCGAAGGCCGCTCTCTCTTTCAGATCCAGATAATAGGGGTCCTCCAGACAGGCATACTCCAGATGCATGATCTTCTCCGCCATCTGCCGCCTCATGGCCTGGCGCACATAGGTCTTCTTTACCTCCAGAAAACGCGCCAGCAGCTTTTCCAGCCAGGCCATACCCACATTGTTCAGTACGATCAGGCCGCCCAACATGCAGAGCGTTCCCGCATCCTTCCCTCCCACCAGCTCTTCCACCAGGAACTTGGGCAAAATCACATTAATCCACAGCTTGCCTGCCGCCGCCAAAGCCTGTATTGCCAGCAACAGAATGTAGGACGGAGATTCCTTCCAGGCAAGTCTGCAAAAAAACAGTAACTTTTTCATGACAACGCCTCCTCTCCCGGAGTTTGCTGATAGTATTTCCCCTGTATTGTAAACATCCTGTAGTACTCCCCCTGCAGAGCCATCAACTCCTCATGGCTGCCGTACTCCTTCAGGCCGTCTCTGTCAAAGAGCGCGATCCTGTCGCAGAACTTGGTGCTTGCCAGACGGTGGGAGATATAAACCGCCGTCTTACCCTTCACCATATCGGAAAAATTCTCATAGATCTCCGCCTCCGCCAGAGCGTCCAACGAGGCCGTGGGCTCATCCATGATGACCATGGGAGCGTCCTTGTACAAGCCTCTGGCAATGGACAGTTTCTGCCTCTGCCCTCCGGAGAAATCCGTGCCGTTCTCGTCTATGATCTTGAGCATCATCTGGTCCAGCCCTCCCGGCGTCTCCTTTACTTTCTGCCACAACCCCGCCTTTTCCAGAGCCTGAATCACCCGGGCGTCGTCCGCCTCTCCGCCCCCGGTCACATTTTCCCGGATGGGGAAGGCCAGCACGTTCACATCCTGAAATACCGCGGAATACAGCCGGTACAAATCTTTTTTGCGGAATCTCTCTATATCTATGCCATTGATATAGATGTGGCCCGCCGTGGGGGAAAACAGCCCTGTCATCAGTTTCACCAGAGTAGATTTCCCCGCGCCGTTGACTCCCACGATGGCCAGCCTCTCCCCCTTGTGAATCGTAAAATTCAGGTCCTTGTAGATATAGGTTTCGCTGCCCGGATAGCGGAAATCCACATGGTCAAAGACGATCTCCAGCGTATCTTCCAGATGGATTTCCTCCTTGCCCTCCTCCTCCAGACGCTCATCCACCAGCCGGAAATATTCTCCCACATACTGGCATTGGTTTTGGATGAAAGTAATATCCTCCCCAAATGCCAGCATGGCTGCCATCAGCGTATTGATCAAAGCCACGTACATGGTAAAGGAACTGATGGGCATACCGTTCACGGTCTGACAGATTAAAATGCCGTACATCAGGATATTGGTCATCAGCAAAGTGCCGATTCCTGCCAGTCCCACCAGATAGCGATGCCGGGCTATACGGGCCGCCAGATCTTTCAGGTTTCGGATCTCCGCCTGGTAGTTGGCCAGTATACGTTCCCGGAAATTGTAGATGCGGATGTCCTTGCCAAAAGAGAAATCATGGGTAGTGTTGCAGTAATACTTAATTCTCCGATAGTCTCTGGCCTCCTCCTCCCTGTGGGCGTAGCGGTATAGATGGTCCGACCGGGATACCCACATGGTCACGGCCACATGAGCCAGCAGAGCCAGCAGGATCAGCGGGCTTAATCCCGCCGCCATAATAACCATACCCACCAGAGACACCAGCGCCCCGGGCAGTATGCAGAGCTTGTTGGATACCCCCTCGATACCCTCCACATTATTGCTGCCCGCCTTCATGGCTTTCTCGTTTCTCTCCCAGAAAGCGGCGTCCTCCACATATTGGTAGTCCATGCCGGTGAGCTTATCACCCATTTCCACCACATAAAAAATCCGTCTGCGCATGTTTTTTGACCAGATCATACTCTCTATCCGTCTGGCCGCGTATCCCAGCAGCGCCGCCGCCAGAAAGTATACTCCCAGCACCGGGAGCAGCCGTTTCATGGCGTCCGCCCCCTCCCTCTCCAGTATACCGATGGCCAACTTGGGCAGCAGTATCGCCAAAAAAGGATACAGGCCCGAACAGACCGTATAGGCGGCCACCCGTCCTGCCTGTCTGCCGTCCGCCTGCCTCATCTCCCGCACCAGCCGCCTGACCACGGGCCAGGTCCTGTATTTCTGCTCTTTCTGCTCTTTCTGCTCTTTCTGCTCTTGCTTGACTTGCTCTTCCATACTTCTCCTCTTTTCCGTATTGCCCGGTTCCGTTCTCACTTTTCACAGGGTTTAGTATATCACAAGCTATTATCCATTGCAATATACTATATGAAAAATTATTGTGGTTTTTTTCACCCATTTTGTTGCCGCATTTATTTTCAAAATATGGATAGGCAAACAATAGAAAAGGTGTTATAATATCCATTGATAAAATTGAGTTCGCTTTTCCGATCGATGGCAGGAGCGAACGGACGGGAGGCAGCGTGAATCGCATTGAATGGCATGAAAGTTGCAAAATAGGCGTAGATTTTATTGATAAGGAGCACAAGACACTCTTTTCTACCATGAACAAGCTGCTCCGAATCAGCGAGAACGAGGAGAAAAGCGAGTGGGTATGCCAGGAGGGCGTCAAGTATTTAAAAAATCATACCCTGGAACATTTCGAACATGAAGAAGAGTATATGCGCTCTATTAATTACAGCGAGTATAAGATACACAAGCGCCTGCACGACGATTTCCGCAACATCACTCTTCCGGCGCTGGAGAGGGAGATGGAGGAAACCGGGTATTCGCTGGAGTCCATACGGCACTTTCTGGGAGTCTGCATCGGCTGGGTGGTAGCGCATACCCAGACCGAGGATCTGGCGATCACCGGCAGACGAAAGAGCAAGTGGGCCAATATTCCCCACGAGGAAGAAAAAGAGGCTTTGGAGCAGGCCATCGTTCAGCTTGTGGACGATATTTATCATCTGAAGGCAAAGCTTATCAGCGAACAGTATGCCGGGGAAGATTTCGGAGAAGTGGTCTGCTGCCGCTTTATTTATTCCGGCCAGCAAAAGGAAAAATGGGAGATCACGCTGGTCTACGAAAAATACTTGTTATTGAAGATTGTCGGCGATATATTGAACACCCAGTATTTACGGGTGGACGACATGGTAGTGAACATCACCCGGTACATATCCCGACAGTTTCTGGAACGGATCAGGGAGAACTTCCCCTCCGTGGACCTGTTCAAACTGGAAAAGGAGTCCCTGCTGAGCTATGAACAGTTGGTGAGTTCCTTTGAGCGCGCGAACCCCGCCTGCAGTCTGCTGTTTGACACCGGAAACGGATATTTCGCATTCTGCGCCAACAGTTCGGAGTCCATCCGCGGAAAGATCGTGCCCAACATCAATCCCGACAACGCCATGCAGGCGATCAACCAGTTCTTAAGTCAGGAGAGACCGGTTCCCAAGAACATTCTGGTGGTGGACGACTCCGATTTTATGAGGGCCAGAATCGTCAAACTGCTGTCGGAATCTTACAATGTGTCCGAGGCCAGTTCCAGCATAGCCGCCATATCCAGCATAGCGGTAAACAGACCCGACCTGATCGTACTGGACTATGAGATGCCGGTGTGCGACGGAAGACAGGCGCTGGAGATGATACGGTCGGAGAAAAATACCGCCGATATCCCCGTGGTCTTCCTCACCGGCAAAGGCGACCGGGAGAGCGTTCAGAAAGTTATGGCTCTAAAGCCCGAGGGATATCTGCTCAAATCCATGCCCGACGAAGAGATCAGAAAATATATTGACGCTCTGTTCGCCAAAAAAAAGGAGAAGTGATTCTCCTTTTTTTGACGGTTTCCGTTATGCGGCGGTCTCGTTCCGTGATCCGCTGTGGTACATCTTCCACACCGCTCCTCCAAATGTACAGGAGAACACCAGTGTGATCGCCTCCACTACCAGGATGGGCAGGGCTTTCGCAAGGATCAGCACCATGGCATCCAACAGGAGATGCAACAGGATGGCCAGCAGATAATAGAACAGCTTTTTCTCCTTTACCGCCAAATAAACCAGATAAGAGGCGGAAATATGGAAGATAATGGCAGCTATCCTCTCCAGCCCCGCCATATAGAACTGCCATGCCGGAGTGGTACTCACGGCTGTCATCTGGGATACGGCCAGCACATAAGTCGAGCCGTCCACTCCGCTCATTTCCAGCAGCGCCGGAACCTGGCCGCTGTTGATCATCACAGCGATCACCAGATTGCTGATACACGCCATTCCCACCAGCAGCATTGCCTCGATACCGCCGTGCCCCACGCCGTACATTATGGCGTTCTGCTTATTCAGATTCTTTCTCATGCACAGTTTCATGGCCAGGTATCGCCCTGTCTCTTCAAAGACTCCGGCAGCCAGTCCGCCGTACAGAGCATAGAGCCAGATATTGCCTGTGAGAGCCGTACCCGCGGCCGTCAGCACCACCGTATGCAGAATCTGCTCCAGGATCATCGCAAACAGGACAAATGTGGCCGCTCCGATAAAGAAACTGGATATTCTGGCTCTTGTTTTTCTCCACACGATGATACACAGAGCGATGGGCAGCCCCACGGCTATGACCAGGGAAACCGCTATGCCGATAATATTGGCTGCGGGCACATCAGGGATCATTGTACTGACTGTCATATGATTTTACCTCCTTGAGACACACTGCTTAATATCCTGCCTGAACAACAGACAAAAGTTTATAAGCAGCCATTTTTACATTTATGCCAGCTTTCATCTGTCCATTCATAATTACTGAGGCAAAATATCAATCCATTATTTTCCTTTGCCAAAGCTTTGGCCTCTGTTGAAAAACTGCTGGCAAAATAGACCGTTAATAAAGCAGGATCTTTCAGTTGATCTAAAATTTTTTGTATACAGCTGCTCGTAATAACCCCTCTCGCTTTATCATAGGGAAATATAACTGCGTTGACACTCTCTTCTCTGTTTCTAAAGTTTGCGGGAAATAGATCGCCATAGCGCTTTGGCAGGTATTTTTTCATGTCCTTAAAAGCAATCCCTTCCTTAACGACTGTTTTCATGATTTATATTTCACCGCCGTGCCGTAGGCGATAACCTCGGCGGCTCCGGACATAACCTGGGAGGAACCGTACTTGACGCCGATCACAGCGTCCGCCCCCAGCTCTCTGGCCTCGTCCACCATACGCTTGACGGCGATCTGCCGGGCCTCGTTCAGCATTTCCGTATAGCCCACGATCTCGCCGCCCACCAGCGTTTTCATACCCGCCATAAAATCCCGGCCGATATTCTTGGTCTGGACCACCGTACCCTTTACCATGCCCAATGCCTCGATCTCCTGCCCCGGGATATATTCAATACTTAGAAGCTTCATCCTCTTCTCCTCCTTTGATCTCTTTGATCCTGCCCACCAGGGCCGCCACTATGGCTACGCTCACCGCCACAGAGATACAGGTAAAAGCTACCAGTATCCACATGGGTATATGTTCCCCGGTGCTTATACTGATTCCAAACACGGCCGCCACCGGCGCCAGCGTCAGAAACAGCATGATCCCGGCCCCCAGCAAAGCGCCCTGCTGTTTTTTCTTACGGGAATCTTTGTGAGACTCATCCATAAACTTCACTCCCTCCTGCTTAAGCTTATCCATCTGTTCCAGACAGCCGTCCACATCCAAAGTTTCCAGCCGGGGAGTACCTGCCAGCAACTGCCTGCAGTACAGTTGCGTTTTGTCGAGACTCTCCTTCTGACGCTCCAAATGTGTCAACTGGCGCTCCAGAATATCTTCCAGCGTATATTTGCCGGAAAAGAGCTGCCGGATATCGTCAAGGGGCACGGAAAGTCCGCGCAGCAGGCGGATCTGTTTCAGACGTTTCACATCCTCCATACTGTATTCCCGGTAACCGTTCTCCGACCTTCCCACACTGAGCAATCCCTGCTCCTCGTAAAAACGGATATTCTTGCGGGTGATATCCACCAGCTCCTCCACCTGTTTGATCTTCATGGCCTGCGGATCTCCCCTTTCATAGCCTGTTTCCGTCTGTCCGGTAACCTCTTTATACAGCTTCCACCAGGTGGAAGGTCAAGTACTTTTTTATATTTTACACCAATCTGTCCTTCCCGTCTAACACGGCCTCCGCCAAAGTATCCCCCACGTACCGCAGTTTCAGAGAGAAAAAGTCCCGCCTCTCCTCCAGGAGCCGAAAAAATATCTTATCCCCCTCCCAGATGGGCAGCTGATTCACCTGCCCCTTGGGCACCCACTCCAGATTTCCCTCGTCACAGGCATGCATAGTCCCCGAAAATCTCTCTGCCGTATACAAAAACATATACTCTGCGGGATAGGTGTCTGTCATAAACGTGATCACGCCCCGCAGCCGGTAATCGGTCAGCGTCAGTCCCGTCTCCTCCGCCACCTCCCGCAGCAGGCATTCCTCAGGAGACTCCCCCTCCTCAAAATGACCGCCCACGCCGATCCACTTATCCCTGTTAATATCCTGTTCCTTCTTGACCCGGTGCAGCATCAGATAAGCTCCGTCCCGCTCAATATAACATAATGTAGTCAAATTCCTGGCCATGTCCCCTGTCTCCTGTCCCTCGCTGCCTACTCCACTCCCTGCGCCGGAGCAGCCGTCAAATAACTGCTGACACAGTACAACACCTGTCCGCCATACTCCACCCGTGACCAGCCCACATCCGTATTGATCCCGGTGCGCACCACCACATCTCCGTAACGGATCGTAGCCACCACCGCCGCGTCCGGGTTGGTCACACTGGGCAGCGCCCGAAGATTGGTCTCGATCTTGGCGGTCATCAGCTCATTGCAATCCGTAAACTTGGTCTTAAGCCCATCGTCCGCCGGCTCCGGCGTAGGATCCGGCACATGATAGGTCAGATCCGTGGTCAATAGATTGGACACCGCATAGCATACCTGCTCCTGATAAACCAGCCTGGACCATCCGCTGTCGCTTATTCCGGTGCGCAGGGCTGCCTCACCGTTCTGGAGCGTCCACAACACACTGCTCTCCCGGCCCTGGCTGGGCATATTCCGCAGGTTGGTGGACTCCTTGGCCGTCACCGTCTCATTCACCTCCCGGAAATTCATCAGCGCCTCCACATCCGCGTACGCCTGATCCGGAGCCTGCCCGTTCACAGCCCCCGCCGTCTCATCATAGCCAAAATATGCTACATTCACATCCACCGGCTGCCCGATCCCCGGCACACTGCCCTGATTGGTATACTGCCACATGGCATGAGATCCCTGATAGGAGGAGCGCTCCGTCTGAGGATAGGGCAGTGCCGGATACTGAGATACCCATACTTTATAGCTCTGCTCGATCCGTTCCATATCCCAGTGATTGCTGCCTGACATGGCATAACTGGATCCGTAAAACATCGGGGTATATCCCTGTCTGTAGATTTCGTCCAGAAAAGCCAGGGCAATATCCGTCCTCTGCGTAATATCCAGAGCATACAGCGGACTGTCCTCCCGCTCATACCCCTCACAGTCAAAAGCTACCGGATAAGTGATCTGATACTGAGAGATACAGTCCGCCACCCACCGGGCCTCTTTCCGGGCCTCCTCCTCCGTAGCCGCGGTAGAAAAGAAATACACGCCCACCTGAATGCCCGCCGCCTGGGCCTCCTGCATATTGTAGCGGGCGTTGGTATCGGCATAGATCTCCCGATCCTCCTGTGCGCTGCGATACCCTGCCCGTATCATGGCAAAATCAATCCCCGACTCCGCCACCTGGCTCCAGTCTACCGTACCCTGGTAGCGGGACACATCGATACCGACGGTCACGCGCGCCTGCTCCTGTACCCGATCCGACACCAGCAGCTGCTTTACATCCACCTGGCTACCCTGCTCCTGCCGGGACGGTTCCTGGGGATCTGTCTCTTCCCCTGCATGGTCTGCCCCTTCTGTCCCTGGCGTTCCGTTCCCCGCCGCCCCTGCCGCTCCGTTTCCCTCCGGCGCAGGATTCCCTTCTGCGTCGTCCGCCCGCGCCGAATCGTCTCCGACGCTGCCCTCTTCCGGATCCGTCACACTCTCGGCGGCGCTCTGTCCTGGCTGTTCCTCCTCTGCGCCGTGCCCGCGCTGCGCTGCCATCACCCCCAGGATCACAAGGATGATCAGAACCGCCGCCAGGATCGGCAACAGGCGCATCCATCCGTGTGGCTCCCGATTCCCGTTCTCCCGCATATCCTCAAAATCCATCCGCATATCCTCCCGTCGATCGGTCTACAAACTCTTGGCCACTTCCTTGGAACGCTGCTTTTTCACCTCATACAATCTCTCGTCGGCGACGCTGAGCGCCTCCTCCAGCGACATCGCGCTGCCAGGCTCCAGCACGCAGGCCCCGGCCGATACGGTGACATTGTATTTCCTGTCGCTCTCCTCATTGAAACGGTCAAACGTCGCGTACAACGCCGTCAGCGCATCCTCTCCCTCATGCGCTGCGTCATAGGGACAGATACAGGCGAACTCGTCCCCCCCGATGCGCCCGGCAACTCCTTCGCTGCCTGCGGTCTCCGCCAGTCTGTCCGCGATGGCTTTCAGGGAGAAATCTCCCTCCTCATGCCCGTAGCGATCGTTGATGATCTTCAGATTGTTCATATCCGCATAGATTACCAGCGCATGTCGGCCCTGCTCATGGCAGCGCCGTACCACATGCCGCCCCTGCTCGTACAGTCCCCGGCGGTTCCAGATCCCGGTCAGGCTGTCGGATTTGGACAGATTGTCCAACACGATATTGTTTTCCCGGAGTACCACAAGGCTGTCCTCCAGCTTTTGCTGGATATTTTGATTGGAGAGCAGCAACTGAATCATCTTGGTGGCCGAGCTCAGATGATTGACCAGGAACTCGCCGCTCTCAAATAGCCAGTTCAGGTTCTCCAGCAGGACTCCATAGCTTTGATCTGTTCCCTTCTCAAATTGCAGAGTCTTCTGCACAAACAGTTTCATATCAAAGCTGTCCCGCATACTCCTCTCCCGCATCTCCCATATCCTCTGATCCATCACCCGAATGATCCGCTGGTATATCATCGGAAAAAGATCCCACTGTGCTTTGGAATAAGTATGCCCTGCGCCCATCAGCATCTTCTGCATCCTTTGAAATACGACCATCAGATTGTCCACATCCGCATACCCGATCGTATCCACATTCAGAAACTGTTCCAGCAGCCCCTTTACTTCCCAGACGCCCTCCTCCTGTTCCTCATAGATCGAACGGATGCATCTGACCAGCATTTTAAAAGAATGGCGGAACTGCTCTACCTTCTTCTGCATGTCCTCGTGTTTGCAGCGGTAAAATACATCGTCAAACCACAAGTCCGTCATATGAGCGTCTATCGCATGCTCCCTCTGCTCTTCGTCCAGACTGCCTATGGAATCCCTTCATACTGTCCCATCAGCTCCAGCATACGCTCCGCGGTGCTGAAACAGCCAATACAGCCTGCGGCCGCCACGATAGCGTCCAGATTCTGCGCTCTGGCGTAAGACAGGATCGTGCCATACTGATATTCATAGCGAAGGTCCAGATTGTCCGATACGTCGCGGTCCACGTATTTTGCAGGAAAGATGACCAGATTGACCCCTCTGCGCCGGGCGGCTTTCATCACGCCCTTGCATATGATCCTGGTAAAATCGTCCATAATACCGCTCACCAATACGCCCACCGTGATTTTCTTCTGTTTTTTCATATACTTACGCCATCTCCCATCTGCCCGTTTCGGCGGGCGCTCCAGACATCAGTCTCGTCTTTTGCGGCATTGCGCAGGTATGGAACTTAACTATACTATACTTCCGAAAACCCATTTGTGTCAAGAACCGCCGGTTTTCGCAACTATGGGTTGTGGCGCAAATCTATCAACAGTTGGTTGCGCATCTGTTGTTTTCATGTTATCATGGGGAAAATGCAGGCAGGAGCAATATGAAAACCCCTGCAAAAGGAGGAAAAACATGATTATCAAATTTGCGGAACGTTTTATGCGGCTCAGACAGGATCAGGGATTCACACAGCAAAAAATAGCCGAAAAGCTGGGAGTTACACCCCAGGCGGTATCCAAATGGGAGAACGGCGCCAGCCTTCCCGATGCCGAGATGATACGCTCCATCGCACAGTTGATGGACTGTTCCACAGACTATCTGCTGGATCACCAGGTTTCTGACGTCTCCCGACGCAATCTGGAATCCGTACAGAAACAGACGGAGATTGAAAACGCGATCCTGAAACCGGCTCTGGTGCTGGAGGTGGGTATCGACCTGGTGGATATGCTGACGGAGGAAAGCAGAAACAATTATGCCCTGATCCACCGTATGCGCAAAGAGCTGGGAAGTGGGATGGGTATCATTGTCCCGCTGATACAGATGCGGGACAATATCACTCTGGGAGAGAAAGAATACCAGATTCTGCTCCACGGCAAGACAGTGATGGCGCGTAATATCTCCGAATATCCCAAATATTTTTACGCGAAAACGCAGGATCTTCCCGCCGCAAACTGGCATACTCTGATGTCCAGGGGCGAATGGCTGGAGAGACAGGATCCCGTGCCCCAGGGATATGTGCAGTTCTCCGCCCTGGACTGCATCCTCGCCCGGATGTCAGAGATCATCCTGCAATACTATGACCGCATCCTGAACAGACAGCTCACCGCCGATCTGGTGGATATCGTGCGGCGGCGTTACCCGGCGGCAGTGGCGGGCGTGGTACCGGAACAGGTATCGCTGGGACGGCTGCAAAGAGTGATTGGCGGCCTGGTCACCGCAGGCGTACCGGTCAACCGCCTGGACTATATCATCGGATATCTGGAGGAGCATCCCGGTGAGGAAAGCGGGGATGAAAGCGTCGCCATCGCTGCGCTGCGCGAAGAATTGAATATGGATAAGTCCTGAAACAGAAATCAAAAACAGGGATTTGGTTTCGTGCCAAATCCCTGTTTCATATTGCTTACTGTCTACTGTTTGCTGTCATAACTCGACTCGCTGTTCGCTGCATTCAGGCTGGACATACTCTTGTAGAAATTATACGCCTTAGCGGAGTTCTGCCGACTGGCGCGTATGTCTCGGCGCTCTCTGGAGAAAAACTTCTCCACCAGAGACTTGTTTCTGGCCTCCTGCGCCTGTATGGATACCCCCAGATCTGTTATTTCCCTGATCTGCTGCTGGATTGCACGTATCTGATCCGCATACCGCTCCCGATTGTTCTCCAACTCCAGAGCCAATTTCTGATACATGGAGTCAAATCCGTCATCCAACTGTGTCAGCCTGTCGATCAGACGGCCCTTCTCTTCTATCGCCTCGTCAAAGAGAGACATATCTACCTCTTCCGCAGTAAAGACGGCCTCCTGTTTCCTGTTATATTCCTGTATCTCCAGAAGTACCTGCCTTTTGGCTGTCAGACTTTCCTGTAGAATGCTTAACTGGCTCTCCATTAGTTGGCCCCTTTCACCTGATTGATCCGCATTACTTCTTTCCAGGTATCTCTTACCGAACGCAGATGCCCATTGACCTCTTCCAGAATCTCCTTCTCTTTCCTTACATTGGCCTCCACCAGGCGTTGCGACAGATACACATAGATATTCTCAAAATCCTGCGCCACCGGATATTTCATATCCAGTGTCTGCCGCAGATAGTCGATGATTTTCTGTGTTTTCACAATATTGGTGTGCGCCTTTGGTACGTCCTTCTGCTCCAGAGCCACGATGGCTATATTGCAGAATTTGATCGCCCCTTCGTAAAGCATTAAAGTCAGTTCTGCCGGAGACGCTGTGAGTATTTTGCTGTTGTTGTATTGTGAATACGCGTCAGGCATTGCCATCTTATCAGCCTCCTCCTAACAGGGAAGTAACAGCGTTGGCGCTGCTCTGCATCTTGGCCATGGCAGTCTCCATCGCGGCAAATTTCTTGTACCACTTATCCTCGTAGTCGTTCAGTTTCTGCTCCTGCTCCTTAATCTTGGACGTGTAGCTGTCATAATCGGACTTCATCTTCTTGTCGTCATAGAAAGTACCGAAACTGCGGTAGCCGTCCACTGACTTGGACATATCTGTCATCTTGTCATATAAGTTCTGAGACAGTTTGGTGAAGAAACTGACAACAGTCTCCGGATCATTCGCAATCATACCCTTCAGTACATCCGCCTTGCCCGCCGTACTGGCATCGTCAGAATCGCCCGCGATATGATAAGCGTTCCGCTCATTGTCCGCAGCCTCAAAATATCCCAGCGTCTCAATACCGAAGTTGTGGAGATACATGGTCTTACCGTTCACCTCGATGCCGGCGGACATAACAGCTTTCAAAGCGGAACTGACGCTGCTCAGGTTCTCGTCTCTGCGCAGCAGGGCGTCCTTGATCTTCTTCTCATACTCTTCGATCTCAGTATCGGACAGCGCGTCTTTCTCCTCGGTGGTCAGAGGCTCATAACCCTTGGCAGAATCCGCATTGTACAACTTATCCATCTCGTTGATAATGGCGTTGTACTCCTTCAGGAAATTCTTGACCATGTCATAGATACCGTCTGTATCCTGCTCGGTGGTCACGGTAATCTGCTCGCCGTCCTTGGTCTCGTTCAGCGCCGTGAACGTCAATCCGTTGATGCTGAATGTATTGTTGGTGCTGGTGAACTCGGCGTCATTCAGATAGATGATGGCATCCTGTCCGCTGACCTTGGTAGCGCCGCCGGTTACCGAACCGGAATTCTCCACCATATTGTTGGCAAACTCCGCCTTCTTATAATAGCGGTCTTCGATCTCCTTCACCAGATTCGTAGTATCGGTTGCCTTATAGACCGTCTCACCGTTCTCTTCCGCAGTGGTGGGAACACCGATATACTGCTCTACCTTCTGCATGCCCTCGTCAGCATCTTTGATAATGCCTTCCTGTTTCAGCTTATTTACCGCGTCGGCATGCCCCTCTGTAAGCGCCTCCTGATCTTTCACCAATGTCTCGCGCTCACTCTCAAGCGTTTTTTTCGTCGCCTCATCCAGCGTATCGTCTTTTAACTGTTCGTCGATCTCTGCGATACGCTCGCCCTTTTTGTTAATCTCCTCCGTATAATACTCGACGGATTCCAGCGTCTTCCCCGCATACTTATCGTTGATCTTGTCAAGCTCTTTCTGGGCCGCGGCTTTACTCTCCATCAGTTTCTTATATTCAGCCTCATAACCCTTGACTCTGGCCGCCACGTCCTCGTCGATCATATCCCGCATCGCCGCGATCGCCGCGGTTCTGTTTCCGGCAGAATAATATTTGGCGTATGTCACATACTCCTGCTGTGTCTTGCCAAGTTTGGCAAACTCCTCGTCCGTCAGGTTCTTCAGATTGCCAAGATTCTCCTGCAGCCCCAGCGCCTTTAATGCGTTCAGCCCGCCTTCATCCATCGCGGAGATACTGAAATCACTGGCTGCTCCGGACTCCTTGGAGCTTACAAAGAATCTCTGGTTGCCCTCGTCAAAGTTGGCGTTCAGCCCCGCGTTCTTAAGCTGGGTCAGCACTTCGGAAATCGTAGTGTCGCCGCTTACCTTGAGATCCACGGAAGTATTGCCGGTGCTCACATTGATGGAACCCTCGCCGGTCACACCCAGTTCGCTGAGAGTGGAGAGCGCCGTTACCTTTTTCTCCTTGCCGTTCTCGTCCACACCCTTTACGGTATCGCCGGTAAGGATACCGGTCTTGGCCAACTGCTTGATCCGTAAGGACTGCACGCCGTTTACGGCGTCCTCGCCGGTAATCACGCTGACTGCGTTGGGATTGGATACCTTGGTTGTCTTCTTGCTGTAGGCGTCCGTAAAACGCATGTTGCTCAGATATATTTTCTGCAGATTCTGCAGCTTGGTGTTAAGACTCTTCCACGCATCCTGTTTCCACTGCAATTTCGTCTGCGCTTTCTTGGTCTTGTCAACCTTGGTCTTCTTGCCTTCCACCAACTGTGAGATGATACTCTCTGTATCCATGCCGGACATCAGTCCGGAAAGTCTCATTCCCATATCTTCACCCTCCTATCTTCTCTCGTCCACAAGAATACCCGCCATCTCCCATACTTTGGCGATCATATCCAGCGTCTTCTCGGGAGGCAGTTCTTTCAGCACCTCTTTCGTGTCCTTATCCACGATCTTGATCGTCACGCGGTTAGTACCCTCGTGTATGCCAAACACAGCTTCCGAATGCGTCAGCATATTCTTATTAAATTGCTCCACGGCACGCCTGAGCTGCTCATTGGAGAGCTGCTGTTGCTGCGCCTGCTGCTCATTGCTGTTACTGTTGCTGTTTCCCTTGCTCTGTCCCTCCGCCACAACGTTGACGGTATTGTCCACCTGCGCGGCCTCCTGGGCAGTATTGCTCTGCGATTCAACACTCGGCGCTTTTGTCTGCGCCACAGGCTTGGGTGCGCTCACACTCTGAGCCTGTACACTCATAATGCTTCCTAAGGGTTCTATTGCCATAATTACACCTCCATGTGTTGCTGCAATGTCGTCATCCTTATACGACACTTTTTGGTTTCTTACAGCTATTATCGGATGCGGCAACAAAAAAATTTAGTTTTTTCCGCCAAAAAAGGTTAAAAAGGCATAAATCTACCATAATTCAGGTCAACAGATCTTTCAACGCCGCCATTCCCTCGGTGCTGGCGGCTTCCTGATTGGCCTCCTGGATCTGCATATAGACCTCCTTGCGATAGACCGGCACCTCTCTGGGAGCGGTGACGCCTATCTTGACCTGGTCGCCCTTGACCTCCAGAATTGTGATCTCAATGTTGTTGTTGACAATGATCGCCTCGTTCTTTTTTCTGGATAACGCCAGCATCTCAATCACCCGCCTTTCTGGACTGCAAGATATCATAGATGGGGAAACGCACCGGATAGGCGTCCGCGTCCACGATAATCTGGCAGGCCTTACGCTCATCTACATTGATGATAATAGGCCCCTGCAGATTGACGCTCATCCGGGTCAGGTCGGCGGGAACCCGCACCGTCACCAGCACCAGCAGATTGTCCGGCGTCACTTTGCCGATCCTTGTCAGCAGTTCGTCGTCAATCTCGGGATTGTAGTCCTCTTTTACCGCCAGGGGATCCATCACCGTCATGGCAAATCCCGGTTCCTCCAGCGATTGCAGCCAGCGGATACCGGCGGATACTCCGTGTTCCTCGTCATGCAGCAGCGTGAAACGTTTCATATCGGGAAAACCGATGATTCCGCCCGGAAAGGTGATGACTTTATCATCCGTAATTTCCACTTCGCCAAAAGCCTTGGTATTGATTATCATAGTTTTTCCTCCTTAGATATACTGCAGCAGGCTGGTCTGCGCCACCTTGCCGGTAGCCATCAGGGACGCTTCGTAGGTCAGTTTCGCGCTGGTCAGATTGATGATGACCTCCGCGATATCGATATCCTCATTCACACTCTGGAGTTCCTCGAATGTGGTCTTCTGGGACTGCATACGGTTCTCGATCAGCTCCAGCTTTTTACTCCGCGTACCGATATTGGTCAGACTTACGTTGGTTTCGTCCAGATGTCCCTGCATCTGCGTAATCCCATGTTCAAACATCCTCTGGGCCTTATCTTTTTTCAGCTCCAACACTTTCTGGGCCACATCCAGTTTCTCCTGGATCTCTTTCGCGTCGGCGCCGGTGGCCTTCTCCAACAAACCGTTCAGATCCTCAACGATCTTCTCTGTGTCCACCACATCCTGCATGGCGTTCACCAGATCTTCCACCTCACGGCTGATACTGTGCTTGAAACACTCATCGGCGGTGGAATTAATGCGGATTGTCTGGTTAAAACCCACATCGTACTCAATATCCTGCCGCTCAACATTGCCGCTCAGATAATCCTGGTTGTAAGCGAGTTCGTTGTCCGTGCCTTTATCAGAGACGCACGCGAAATAGTGTTCCGGGCGCAAGTCCCCCTTGACCCAGTTGGATTTCTCATAGGTGATACGGATCTCTCCCTCATTCTCGTCCGCCGTAGTGGTATCGTCCTTGGTCTTCATCAGCGTATCATAGGCATCCTTGGACAACAACACTTCGCCGGTCTCCGGTACAAATATGGCCTTCTCTCCCGTGGCCGCGGCCGCCGCCTCATAGGGGGATTCATAATCGTGTTTTACCTCTATCGGGATACTGCCGGTCTGCTGCGCCCCATAGGTCAGGCTGAGCCTCGGCGGCACGGCATTAGTCGGCACGTCGTCGCAGCTCCCATAAGCCAGATGGAAACGGTAGACTTCTACCGGCTGTATGTCTTCTTTGGCCACGTCGATGTCCTGATAGTTGTTGACAGTCATATCCATCACATCATCGCCGTTGGCTTTGGTATTGATAAAAGTTATCTGGTCAATATTGTCTTTCGTCAGCTGCTCGGTGATACTGTATTGCTTTTTCGTTGCCTCCCGAAAGCTGACGGAGGTGTCCGTGCGGTATCCGGTGAACACATAGCGCCCCGCGTAGTCCGCATCCGCGGTACTGTATACCTCGTCCGCCAGAGCCTTGAGCTGCTCGATGACAATCTGCCGGTCAGAGCTCTTGATCTTTCCGTCGGCGCCCTTAGTGCACTGTTTCTGCATTTCCGTCACGATGGAGGCCAGATTCTTCACCGCCTCCTCCGTCACGTTGAGCCAGCTCTCGGCGTCGGGGATATTCCGGCTGTAATACTGGGTCACTTCCGCCACATTGGCGCGCAGACGTAGCGCGCGGATCGCCACCACCGGATCGTCCGAGGGACGGTTGATCTTCTTTTCCGTGGACATCTGGGTGCTGAGTCTGTCCTGCAGCAGTTTATTTGTATTGATGTTCGCCAGATTATTGTTCTGCATGATCTTGTTTGTTATTCTCATGTCTACCTCTTTCTGTGCGATACGGGCCATGCCCATATTACCGCGCCGATCAACTTATTATTTATACGCCCGTCTCCAGAATCAGCCTGTCATAGACCTCCGTCAATACCTGGATCATCTTGGAAGATAAGCCGTAGGCATGCTGGTATTTCACCAGATTGACAGCCTCCTCGTCCTCGTCAACGCCGGAGATGGACATGCGCTGGGTATTGATGATATCGCTGATATCGCTGAAATTCTTCTGGAAAGTATTGGCCCGGCTGGCATTCAGTGTAATATCTCCCAATATGCACTGCAAAAATTCCGAGGCATTGCCTCCTCTGAAACTCATCCTCTCCGTGTCGGTGGCAATTCGTTTCAGATCGTCCAACAGAACATCCTGCTCAGGGCCGTCTGCTTTCTCATAGCGGTGCGACAGCAGATCCGGATCCAGCTCCACGGCCGTTGACACATCAAAGTTCATAGCCGTCAGACGGTAATAGCTGTCAGAACTGTCCTCCACCTTCAGCGCAGCCGCCTTTTCCGCATCCTGCTGGGTCATGCCGCCCTGCATGAGCTGCTGCACCTTCGCCTGATATGCCTCATAGGTAAAGGTATCGTACCTGTACTCATCCACCAGGTTGTACTGTTCATCCGAGGCCGCCTTATTGCCGGTCAGCAGATTGCAGCCCAATTCCCCGTAAGTGTTGTATCCGCTCTTCAGCGTGTCGTTGAACTTCTGCGCGAAAGTACGGATCCAGATATTCATCTGGTTCATATAATATGGAACGCCCTGATATTGCACTCCGGTTCCCACTTCGGCTTTCTTTCCCACCCGATCGTTGGTCAGGCGCAGCGGGTTCCTGTCCGTGTCGTTGGACAGGACGAAAGTGTAATTGCACACCTTCTCTCCCTGATCGTTGTAGCTGATCTCACAGCTCCAGGAATCATAGTAGAACTCCCTGTTCCCCAGATTGATCTTGCCCCCCTGGTCGGACAGGTTGGAAAAGTTCAGATCCTGCAGATACTTCTGGGACACGCTGACCGTCACGGTATCGTTCTTATTGTCCGGGGTCCTGCCGATGGCCTCCACCTTGCCGTTGAAATACTCTCCGTAGTTGCCGTCCCGCATCTGCACCAGGCCCCGCAGATTGCCGCCCATCACCGTGCTGTACAGATTAAATTTCTGCCCGTCGCTCCAATAAACGTCATACAATCCGTCGATATCCGTCTGGTTGACCTTTTCATAGTCGGTTCTGGCCTTGCACTCCAGTCCCCGGTACTCGTTGCCGTCCACCAGCGTCTGCCCCCCGGCGATCTTGACGATGAACTGATGCGCCCCCGTCTCCCGGTCGGGCTGGTTCTTATCCATAATGGGATATTCCTTTACCTCCACATCCACAATCTGGGAGAGCTGATCCAGCAGAAGACTCCTTCGATCCCTCAATTCATTGGCTTTGCTGCCCGTCAGCTCCACCACATTGATCTGCTTGTTCAGGGTGGCCAGTTCCCCGGCCAGGGAGTTGATCTCATCCACCTTCACCTTGATTTCATCGTTTACGTCCGCCTGCAGTTTTTGCAGATTCCCGGCCAGTCCGTTAAAATATTCGGTGAGCTGGCCCACGGTTCCGATAAACTGTTTCTTGGAATTGGTATCACCGGCATTCTTTTTCCATTCCTGTATACCCCAGACCATCATCTTATTAAAAATGGTACTGAATCCAGGGGTTGTCGCGTCGTCTTTAAAATATGCCTCTATCTGCTGCATGTAGTTCTGCTTGATATCGTACTCGCCCGCATTGGCATTGTTATTCCAGTACTTGGTATCGTAAAACTCATCCCTGACCCGCTCAATGGCCAGCGTATCCACGCCCGCGCCGGCGCAGCCGTAAGTCTGGAACACCCGGATTGCCCGGCTGGCCTGCTGCACCACCCGCTGGCGGCTAAACCCCTCGGTCTGCACGTTGGCAATGTTGTTGGCGGTGGTATTCAAGGCCGCGTTGCTGGCCAACAACCCTGTATACGCAATGTTTAATCCGAAAAATTGTGAAGGCATCTCTTTTCTCCTAATCTATAGTTCCGATTTGCAGTCCCGCTACAGCCCAAATGCTGTCTTACGCACCCAATGTATTGATAATATGCGCCAACATCTCGCTGATGGCGTTAATATATCGGCTGGAGGCATTGTAAGCGTTCTGGAACTTAATCATATTGGACAGCTCCTCGTCCGAGGACACTCCCACGATCTGCTCCCGGGCATTGCTGGTGGATTCCACCGTATTCTGCTGGTTGACAAGGATGTTTCGGAACGCGTAGCCGCTGTTGGTGACCTGTGTCACCAGATCCTTGTAAAATCCCAGAAAATTGCTGGTCTTTTTCACATTAGGGTTCAGCGTGTATATCTCCTCCGTAAAAGCCTTGCTCAGCGCCTCCGCCGTGGCCTTGTCCTCGGAACCGTCCGCCAGCCGAAATCCCAGTATGGAGGGAGACTGCTGCAGCTCCGGGTCGATCTGCAGATTCTTGAGACTGTAGACCGTCTCGGGACGCATGGGATCCTCAGCCTTGGGATCCGCGCTGCCCAGATGCTCCTCCTGATATACCCAGTAATCCTTTCCGTCCGCGCCTGTGACCTTCTGATATCCCGGCGTGCTGACCTTGGCAAACATCTGGATCGGGCTGCCGTCCTCATGTCTCATGTAGCCGCTGGGATCGTCCTCACAGGCCTGCACGCCCCGCAGCACGTCGCCGTTTGCAAGCGTGATGTCCATGGTCTTGACGCCGGCCGCCTCGGCCAGTACGCTGTTGATCTTATCCGCCACATAGTGGATCATCCGGTCAAACTCGGCCTCCATATTCATGACGATGGACTGGGAGACAGAGTCATAATTCCGCTCCACGTCCGTATAGTCCGCCCGGTGGTCTCCTCTGGCGTGCATCAAAGCCTTCAAGCCACCGATATCCGTATCCAGATCCGTGGAAATCTCCTGGCTTAAGTCAAACACCTCGGCCCCTCTGATATCATAATCCCTGGTGCCGTCCGCCCGCTCCGTAAATCTGGCGTTCAACGGCCAGAACGGGGTGTAAAAGCCTGTGTTCTCATCCACATCCAGCGCGATCTCAAAGCATATGGCGTTCTTCACAAAATCCACGCCTTCTATCTGCACGGACACATCCCCGAATTTGTCTTCCGAGAAAGAAATATCCGCCAGTTCCCCCAGTTCATCCAGAATCTGGTTCCTCACATCCCGCAGATCGTTGGCCCGCTCAATGCCGCCGATCTCGATGCTGCGGATGGTATCGTTCAGCGCCAGGAGTTGTTTGCCGTAGGCATTGATCGTATCCACCTTCTGTTTTATTTTCTCGTTCAGATTGTCCTGATAGGAGCACAGGCTGTCATAAACGCGTACGGAGCGCTCCAGGAACTCTCCTGCCCGCTGCACAAACAAACCCTGGGTCACGGAACTGGCAGGATCCTTGACCAGCTCCTGAACAGATTCCCACAGATTCGTCATGGAAGCCTGATAGGACTCCTTGTTCAGCTCGCCCAGCAGGCTCTCCACCTCCTCCATGGTCTCTGTTGACACCTGGTAGAACATGCTCCTGCCGGACTCCTTGCGAAAGGTCTTATCCAGGAAATAATCTCTCACCTGTTTTACATTGGAATAAAAAGTACCCAGACCCGTCTGCTTGTTGGAAACGGCATGCGGGTTGGTGGACAGGGTTACATAGGACCTGTTCGCCTGCTGCACCTGCTGGCGGGTATAGCCCTTTGTATCCGCATTAGATAGATTATGCGCTGTGGTGTTCAGCGCATTTTGACTGGTCTGTAGTCCGGATGCTCCTATATATAAGCTACTGAATAATGACATATGACATCACCTCTGTCTTAACTATTGTTTTGCGTCGAATCCATGGTTCACAGTCCCCATGGAAGAACCGGCGCTGTATGCTTCCCGATTGTAATTGGCTGTCTGAGGCGCGGCGCGCATGGACTGCAGCAGATTCATATCGAACTCCACCAGCTCGAGACTGTGCTGAATCAGTTCTCTGTTCTGCTCGTTGACAGCCTGGACCCGGCTTACCACATCCCTGAGTCCGTCGCAGGCATCCGACAAAAGCTTCTGCTCTGCGGGACGGGCCGCCAGCATCTCTACCAGGTCCCGTAGTTTCATCGTTTTAACATCCTTGTTAAGCACATCAGCAATGTCGGCAGTGACCTCCGTTCTCTTTTTCTCGAGATGGGCGATCCTGCCTACCCATTCCTGCTCTTCATCCGTGATCTTTTCCAAATTGACAAGATCGCCCGCAACGATGATGGGCGTCTTGCGGCTGGATAATTCCAGTAGCCCGTTGTACTCTACGCATTCCTGCTGTAGTACCGCGATCAGGTTTTCCATCAAACTAGCCACCGGTGATTACCTCATTTCCCTGTACTTCTGCATCAGTTTCTCAGCAAAACTCTCGTTGCTGACTTCATAGGTTCCGTCCTGTATCCTCGCCTTAATCGGAGCCGTTAACTCCTCACGAATATCGGGGGCGGAGGCAACCGCTGCCTTGGCGTTCTGGATATCCTTGCCAAAACTGCTGATCTGCACCTTGTCTGTCCGGGATGCGGCCGCGGCATTCTGGGTCTTGTTTACGCGCTTTGCCTGATATAACTGCTGTACCTGATTGTACGCCTCTATTCTCATATCCGACTCCTCCTTTCCAGAATGATCCTTCATTCTTGTTATTAAATTTATCGGACAAAAGGAAAAATACTTTATAGCAAAATAAAAAAAGCGCCGCCGGTTCCGTTTCCGGATCCGCGGCGTCTGTATCAGTTGTTGTCGGAAAATAATTCCAGCAGTTTTTTGGATGACTCGAAACATTGCAGGAGTCTCGGCGCGAAAGCGCCGCACTCCCCGTTCATGATCTTTCTGAACGCGGTCTCTTTGTCGATGGGTTTTTTGGAGATGCGCTCCGACACCAGCTCGTCATACACATCCACGATGGAGACGATTTGGGCGGACAGCGGGATCTCTTCGCCCTCCAGGCCGTCCGGATATCCGCCTCCGTCATAGCGCTCGTGGTGCCAGCGGCAGATTTCGCAGGATACCCGAAACTGCTGCTCATCCTGCACTTCCTTCAGCAGCTGCATGATCTCCTCCCCCTTGGTGGTATGGCTCCTCATGATCTGCAGCTCGTCTTCCGTGAGTTTCCCCGGATTGAGCAATACGGCGTCCGGTACGGCAACCTTACCGATATCGTGTATCACGGAACCCCTGACGATCCGGTTGATCTCCGCCTCGTCCAGTCCGCAGTCCGGGAACTGGTTTTTATAGGCCACTGCCAGTATTCTGGAAAAGCCTTTAATGCGTTTTACATGCTGGTCGGACTCGGATACCCGATATTCCATCACCGTGCCGATGGCGTCCAGCAGATTGTCATAAAATCCGTCCAGCTTTTTCCGGCTCTCCTCCAGCTGACGCCCTCTTTTGTCCACTTCCTCCCGCAGCCGTTCCCGCTCCGCCGCGTGTTCCAGGCTGCTCAGTATCTGCCGGTGAACCGCCACCGCGGAATAAGGCTTATGGACGATGGCCGTGGCGTCCATTCCAAACGCTTTCTTGTCGATCTCCGGGTCCGCTTTCGCCGTGCTGACAAAGAGCCGGATATCCCCCTGCATCCTCTTGGACTGCATCACCTGCATGATCTGATAGGCGCTCACCAGCGGGATGTCCCAGTCCAGCACTACCGCCGCCAGCTCATTCTTCCTCTTTTGTATCTCGCCCAGCACCTGCCTGCCGTCGCCAGCCAATATGATGTCATAGGCATCACCCAAAAGCTGACTCAGCAGTTTCCGGTCCGCCCCTTCTCTGTCCGCAATCAATATCTTATTTCTCTCTGCCATTGCCTGTCTACCCCGCTAATTTTTCATATCCAACAAAACTGCTTCCGTCAGCGTCGTCCCCGGCATGGCCTCCATAAATATCCTGGTCACGCCGTTGATCACCACCACGGTTCCGGGCCGCAGCTCCTTGAGCGCCTTTACGGAAGCCTGCATGGCCGCTATCTTCACGGTCTTGAGATGTTCTTTTTTCTGCTCCAGATCGTTCCACTCGCCCTGCTTGATGTCCGCCGCCTGCAATATCTTCTGATAGATCCGCTGGTCGGCGACGGCGCCTTCCGCCATCAGTTTCTCCAGTTTCTGCCTGCCTTCCTCCAGCTTTTCCCGCTCAAAGCTCACCTTTTTCTCCTGCTCCTTTATGCTCTCAAGCTGCTCCGTCAGCTCATACAGATTGGCCACGGAGACCACGGTACGGGCGCTGCCGTAGTTGCCGATGATCCCTGCCTCCACGCCCGCGCTGGCAGTCATCTCGCCGCCCATGATCCGGCTCTTGCCGCCCTTGGCCAGCACTTTGCCCTCCGAGTATATATTGCAGTCCAGAAAATAGTTGCCCTCGATATTGCCGCCTGCCGCGAGGCGCGCCCGTTCAAAAAATTTGCCCATAATCTGGCCGCCTGCCTGTATACTGCCCTGATCCGCCACATTGACGCCGCTGCGCAGGATCACATTGTTCCCCGCCTCGATATGTCCGCCGCTGACAAAACCGTCCACGATGACATCGCCGGTGGCCCGAATCATGGCCTTACCGCTCACGGCGCCGCTGATATGTATGGTGCCGTCGTAGATCACGCTGCCGCTGTAGCTGTTCACATCCCCGTTCACCAGATAAGTGGACAGCACATTCAGCTTGCCGCTCTCCGCGTCATAGGTCACATAACCCTTGATGGCTGCCGAGTAGACGCGGCTGTCACTGTCCCCTGTGATGCCGCTGCCGGTCAGGGGCGGCAGCTCCCGGCCCGTCTCGCCGTCCAGCGCGATACCGGTCACGGTCATGCCCTGCTTGCCTCTGCCCGCGCGGCGGTACTCGGCCAGTTTCTGACCCGGCTGAGCCGTATCCGCCACGATCACATGGGAATAGTCTACGCTGCCGTCGGCCAAAAGCTCCGGGCTGTCCGGCAGTTCCCGATTGAAATACAGCTCGTAATATCCGTCTTTTCCGGGCATGGGGGGCACTCCCTGGGCAATCAGGATCTCCTTGCCCCGGGCGCCCTGTATCGTGGCCTCATGCAGACCGTCAGCCTGGATGCCGTGCCGCACTTCATATTTTTTGAGCAGACGGCGCAGCTCCGCGATGGTATAGATCCGGTCCCCGTCCTCGGGCAGCAGAATCCACGCCGCCATCAGATCCGCGCTGAGATGGATCCTGATACGGGTAAATTCGTCCAGAATATACCGCTCCTGCCCGGTCTCTCCCTTTCTGTATTTTTCCTCCATCAGGGCGTGACGCTTTTTGTACATGTCCGACACGGTATATATCAGTCTGGCGTAACCCGACACGTCCAGCCCATACTCCAGTCCCAGCCGTATCTGATGCATCTGCTCCGCGTTGTAAAGGGGATTGGTATACCACTTTACATCCACCTGGGCCTGCATCCCCAGCCGTATCTCTTTCATCTGCATCCAGTTATAGCAGTTCTGGGCGTAAAGCTGCACCGGAAGATTCTGCCGGAGCCCCAGCTCCACCTCCTGCAGCTGGGCGTCATAGAGTCCCATGGCCTCCAGCTCCGCCAGATCAATATCCGAAGTGCGCTCCTCGGCCTTTACCTCCACCGGTTCCTCGTCCAGAGCCACCAGCTCGCCGTTGGCGATCTCGATCAGGCCGTTGACCGCATGGATCAGATCGTCGATCATCATTTTGCTTTCCTGAAAATGAGACTCACTGTTCATACAACATCACTGTTCCCTTCTGTGCGCAGCCGTTTCCACGCAGAACCGTTTCTGTTACAGCCTTTTTATCACAGCCACTTCTTCATGACGTTCTCCAATTTCTCCATATCCAGCGGTTTGGCAATGTGCTCGTTCATCCCCACATCCTTAGCCATAACCACATCCTCCGCGAAAGCGTTGGCCGTCATGGCTATAATGGGCAGCCTGTCTGTGTAGGCTCTGCCCAGCGCCCGGATCCCCCGTGCCGCCTCATAGCCGTTCATCACAGGCATCTGTATATCCATAAATACCAGGTCATAATAATCGTCCTCAGAGGCCGATACCATATCCAGCGCGATCTGTCCGTTTTCAGCGGTCTCGATCTGCATACCCGTCATACCCAGTATTTCTACGGCGATCTCCCGGTTCAGCTCATTGTCTTCCACCAGCAGTACCCGCTTGCCGGAGTAATCCATCTCCGCGATATCCGATAGAACATCCGTGGTGCCGTTCTCCTCTTTTTCGCCGTTGATAACTTCTTTGAATGCAGAAATCAGCCTGGATTTAAACAGGGGCTTGGCGATGAAAGCGTCCACACCGGCCTCTCTGGCCTCCGCCTCTATGTCGGTCCAGTCATAAGAAGAGAACACGATGATCGGGATCTCGTCTCCCACCTTCTGCCGGATGACACGGGTGGTCTCCACTCCGTCCATCTCCGGCATCTTCCAGTCTACGATCACCGCGAAGAAGGCATTACCCTCCTCATGTCTCGCCACCACGCGCTCCACGGCCTCTCTGCCGCTGGACACCCATTCGCTCTCCATACCAATATCCCGCAGGATATCCGCAGTGCTCTGACAGACGTCCACATCGTCGTCCACCACCAGTACCGGCAGCTGGGCCAGTTCCTCCGTGGAGGTCAGATCCTCGTCCTGCAGCCGCAGGAAGATCGTCACCGTGAATTTGGAGCCCACGCCCAGCTTACTTTCCACCTGGATATCCCCGTTCATCATGTTGACGATATTCTTGGTGATCGCCATACCCAGACCGGTGCCCTGCACCTTAAGCGCCCGCTCGTCGTCAGCCCGTTCAAAAGGATGGAACATCTTACCTATAAATTCCTCGGACATACCTATGCCGTTGTCCTCGAAGATAAACTCGTAGCACCCCACATTTTTCTTGTTCGTAGGTTTCTCAAAGATGGAGATATCGATCTTGCCGCCGTCCGGCGTATATTTCACAGAGTTACCCACGATATTGACAAACACCTGCTGGATGCGGAGGCTGTCGCCAAACACGTTCTCGTGGGAGATATTGTTGATCCTGACGTTCAGCTCATGATTGTGCTCTTTGGCCAGCGGTTTCACCATGGTCAACAGATTTTCGATCAGCCCGGACAGATTGAAGTCCTCCTCTGTCAGTGTGACCTTGCCGCTCTCAATACGGCTCATATCCAGAACCTCGTTTATGAGGGACAGCAGATGCCGGCTGGAAACGGTGATCTTGGAGAGGCAGTCCACCACCCTGTCTTTGTCATCTATATGCGCTCCGGCAATGGCTGTCATGCCGATGATGGCATTCATGGGAGTACGGATATCGTGACTCATCTTGGAGAGGAAATCCGACTTGGCATAGTTGGCCGCCTCCGCTCTCTCCGCGGCAAGGGCAAACAGCTCCTTCTGTTTCTCCTCCTCTTTGACCATCTCATCGATGCTGCGCATCGTGATCGTGACCGCCTGAAGCGCGCCATTCTCTCTCTCCGAGGCGATCAACGTGATCTGACACCACTCGCTCTCGCCGTTTTCCTTCCTGCTGCAGAATTTCAGGTTCACATGTTCCTTATCGGACAGTTCTCTGACAATATTGTCCAGATTCAGGAAGGCTTTGACCTCCTCCACCGACTCCTGTGCCAGGCTGTCGTGGCCAAAATATTCCGTCATTACTTCCTCGTAACTTCCGGGTTCGCCGTCGTCCCGAACCGGATAAATCATCCGGCAGGTGGAATCCTGCAGATCCAGATAGTACACAGCCTGATAGGCCAGCGCCGTACTGGCCATGGCATTGCGGGAAATACGGTTGCTCTTGGTGATGGACTCCTTCTCGGACATCAGCTGCAGGGCCTGCTGCTCCTTTTTGTAATCCCGTATGCCTATAACTACCACCGCCGCAAAGCCCAGCAACACTATCACCGTACTGATCCTGTTAAAAGCGCTCATGCCCGCCAGCAGCTCCGTCTCGGGAATCGTGAGGATGGCCACCCAGCCATTGTCCAGTATATGGTAGTACACATTCCGCTCATGGTTATCCATGGCGATGATCCTCTCCAGCGCGCCGTCACCGGCATCCAGATCGATCCTTGCCAGCAGCGAGTCCATAAAATCCTGGAACTCTTCGTATGTATGTTTCAGAGGGGTCTTATAGAAAAACAGCGTCCCATTCTCGTCACAGAGATAGTAGCTGGCCAGATTGGGCAGTTCCATCTCCACATTATTGTTCTCAAAACCGGAAAAACCAACGTCCATCGCCAGATAACTGTCGCTGCCGGGAACCCTCCGGGAGAGTGTGATCATGGGCAGTCCGCTGGTGGCGTCAATATAGGCGGAGGACACATGTACGCTGCCGTCCGCATTCAGGATACCGGAGTTAAAACTCTGCTGCTTTAATGCAAACTCTTCCGCATAACCGTCCGGTATTCCGGCGGACTGATCTTCGGAAGCGTTCAAAACTTTGCCATAGATGGAGATGTTCTCTTCACCGAACATATCTATCAGGCCGTCTATCAGAATATATAATCCCTCCTCCAGGGAGCCCATGTCAGCTCCCCTCCTCTCCAGCGAACCCACATAGTCCGTGCAGAGGATCAGATAGGATTCAAAAGTGGACAGATTGGATACTTCCGTGGCCGAATAGTTCGCCACGAGATTGCTGCCCAGTTTTTCAGAATTTCTCATGATGGCAGACCGCATAATGAACATGCAGGTGATTACCATGACCGTAAACACCGCGAGAATGATCATATTGGCAGCCAGTCGCCTGAATATTTTGCTTTTGCCTCTCTGCGCCATAACCTGATTTACTCCTTTGCCTGTATTAACCCCCATGTTAAAACTGCTTTTATCATAACATCATTCACAGATATCGTCAAATCCTACTTTCAATTTGTTTGTGCCGCTCCCCTGCCCATCTGTGTCAGGTACATCTCCGCATACTCCCCCCGCAGTTCCATGAGCTGGCTGTGGGCGCCCCGCTCCGCGATCCGGCCGTCCCGGATCAGCAGTATGAGATCGGAATCCCGGATCGTGGACAGGCGGTGGGCAATGATGAAGGACGTGCGCCCCTGGGTGATGGCCAGCATGGCCTGGCGGATATGCTGTTCCGTCACAGTGTCCACCGAGCTGGTGGCCTCGTCCAGAATCATGATGGGGGCGCGGTTCAGCACCGCCCTGGCGATGGTCAGGAGCTGCCGCTCTCCCTGGCTCAGCTCCGCGCCGCCCTGATGCAGCACCGTTTCATAGCCCTGGGGAAGTCTTTGAATAAAGCCGTCCGCTCCCGCCACTCTGGCTGCCTCCCGCACCTCCTCCAGGGAGACGCCGCTGTGACCATAGCTGATATTTTCCCGGACCGTGACGCCAAAGAGGGCCGTGTCCTGGAGCACCACGCCGAAAGCCTGGCGCAGCTCCCCCAGCCGGTATCGGCGCAGGTCGCAGCCGTCCAGCAGGATGGCTCCCTCCTGTACATCATAAAAGCGGGTAAGAAGATTGATCAGCGTAGTCTTCCCCGAGCCTGTGGGACCCACCACAGCCACCCGGGTTCCCGCGGGAATCTCCAGGTCTATCTGCCGCAGCACCGGCTTACCCGGCTGGTAGCCGAAGGACACGTTCTGAAAACATACGGCTCCCCGGACATGGGCCGCGCTCACGGCGTCCGGCGCGTCCGGCGGCTCGCAGCCCTGGTCCAGTATCTCTATAATACGCTCCGCTCCCGCCACCGCAGTCTGGAAATTGTTGTATATGTTGGCGATCTCCACAAAGGGACGGGAAAACTGCCGGGCATACAGCAGAAAGCTGGAAATTTCTCCCACGGTAAGCCCTCCCCTGTATGCCATGACACCGCTGGCAATGGCGATCAGCACATAGGTCAGGTTGTTGATCACATTCATCATGGGCATCAGGTAGCCGGAGGCAATCTGGGCCTTGGTAGCCACCCGGCAGAAAGCGTCGTTATTTTCCACAAACTCCGCCACCATCTCCCGCTCCCGGCCAAAGGCCTTAACCATCCCTATGCCGGATATGCTCTCCTCCACCTGGCCGTTGAGCCTGCCCAGGATGGCCTGCTGCTGCCGGTACAGCACCTTCGTCCGCCGGGTCACGGCCCGGGTCAGCAGAAAGATCAGCAGCACGGCAAAGAGCGCGATGCACGTGAGCAGCGGGCTCATGCGGATCATGGCGCAGAAGATCCCCGTCACGGTAAACCCATATGTCAGCAGCTGTGTCAGCGAGTCCGATATGGTGGCGCTGATATTGTCCACATCATTGGTCAGGCGGCTCATCAGTTCCCCATGCTGCCGGGTGTCAAAAAAGGACAGGGGCAGCTTTTCCATATGGGCAAAAAGCGCCGTGCGGATATGCAGGATCATCCTCTGCCCCACACCCGCCATCAGGAACTGCTGTAAAAAACGCACCAGCCAGTCCCCCAGGTACAGCGCCGCCAGCATGGCCAGCAACACGCCGCCGGGACGGCCGCTGTCAATACGGTTCACCGCCTTTCCGATCAGGTAGGGGGACAGCACCGCCGAGCCGGAAGCCAACGCCGACAGTAACAGTATCCAGCCCAGGCCCCCGCGGTGTCCCCGGGTCAGCTGCCACAGACGGATCAGAGTGCCTTTCATGTCCTTGGGCTTGACCGCCGGGACGCCCCGCGCGCGTCCCAACTGCGAGGGGGGCGTAGCCATATTTTTATCCATGGAGCATCCCTCCTTTCTCCTCGGAGACCGACGCCCCCGGCAGCGTCTGGTCGCCGATCTGGGAGCGATAGATCGCCCTGTAGGGCTCGCATGTCTTCAGCAGTTCCTCATGGGATCCGAAACCGCAAATCTTTCCGTCTTCCATACAGAGTATATGATCCGTTCTCATCACTGTGGATATCCTCTGGCTGACCAGGAGCACAGTGGTTTTTCTCACGTCACCCAGGATGCCCGCCAGCACTCTGGCCTCCGTGGTAGCGTCCAGCGCGCTGGTACAGTCGTCCAGGATCAGGATACGGGGCTTTTTCAGCAGCGCTCTGGCAATGGAAAGACGCTGTTTCTGTCCCCCGGAGAGGTTGACGCCTCCCTGCCCCAGCAGGGTATCATAGCCCTCCGGCAGTTTTGACACAAATTCGTCCGCGCAGGCAATCCGTGCCGCCCGACGAATCTCCTCCAGGGAGGCGTCCTTGCTGCCCCAGCGCAGATTGTCCTGTATCGTACCCGTGAACAGCAACGCTTTCTGGGGAACCACGGCGATCCGTTCCCGCAGGCGCGCCGTGGGGATCTGTGTCACGTCCCGTCCCCCCACCAACACCTGCCCGCTTGTGGCGTCGTAGAATCTGGGCGCCAGATTTACCAGGGTGGACTTCCCCGAACCGGTGGGGCCGATGATTCCCACCACCTCCCCCTGCCGGACGGAAAAATCCGCCTCCTGCAGTGCGGGACGGGCGCTGCCCGCATAGGAGAAGGAGACCTGACGAAACTGGATGCCGCCCGATGCCGGAATTTCTTCCGCTCCGCGCTCGGGCTCCGCCTCTTTCTGGGCGGGCACTTCGTCCAGGATCTCCTGCACTCTGGCGGAGGACGCCACGGCCCGGACGGCGGAATTTAAGATATTGGATACCATGCCCAGCGCGAACAGCACCTGGGTCATATAGTTGACGCACGCCATCAGCCGCCCGATCTCTCCTGTCAGTTCCCTTCCCGAGAGCCAGAGCAGCGCCACGATCCCCGCATTGACCGTCAGATTGATCAGCGGGCCGAATACGGCCATAACCCGCATGGAAGATATGCCCGCCTGAGCCAGCTGCATGGAGGCCTCCTCAAATTTTTCCCGCTCCTGCTCCTCGGCCCGAAAAGCCTTAACCACCCGGATAGCCCCCAGGAACTCCCGACTGGTGCGGTTCAGCCCATCCAGTTTTCTCTGCATCCTGTCAAAGCGGGGATAGCCCATTTTCATATTGCCGTAGATCAGCAGCCCGGCGCAGACCAGAATCACCAGCATCAGCGGCAGCAGGGAAGGCATCTGGAAAATAATCAGCGCCACCGCGCCCACGCAGGTCACGGGAGCCTTCAGCATGATGCGCATAATGCCGTTGATAAAATTCTGCATCTGGGTCACGTCGTTGGTGATCCGGGTGATGATGGAGGCGGGCTGCAGACGGTCGATGTTTTCATGGGACAGGGTCTGGACCTTCTCATAGATGGCCAGACGGATCTCCTTGCCGATGAGCTGGGATGTCCTGCTGGCGTAGGTGTTGCGCACCACGGCTCCCAGCGCTCCCAGGGCGGTGATCCCCAGCATGATCAGCCCGTAGCGCAGAATCAGCCCCGGCTCCTGCCCCTTGACGCCCCTGTCCACGATATAGGACATGAACGTGGGCTGCAGCAAGTCCGCGAAAGTCTCTATCGACAGGAACAGAACCGCGATCAGAAACATGCCCATATGCTTTTTTATGTAATGTATCATTAATTTCATGGTTGGCTCCTACTCTGTCCAGGCATATGTGCGTCGAGAGGCCTTGGAAAAGGTTTGCCCCTTAAACCTCCACCGAACCACAGTTAATAAGGAGATAGCCGTATAAGGTATCTCCTTCTCATCAGTCTTACGTAGCATTTTATTGTGGACTCTTACACTTCATTCCTTATATTACTCATTATGGGGCGGTATTGTCAATACAAATTTGCGCTGTTTGACCATCTAAAAACTGTAAGGGTGTTGTTAAATGTTTCATAGTTCGATTTTGCTACATTAAAATATATTATATACGCTCTCCTGGTTCCTGAAGGATTTCTATTAACTCCAGCGGCAATGTAGATATATTTGCGTTCGCCATAATTAAATCCCAGACTTATAACTCCACCATCTAAGTTTATTCCATGAGAAAACACCGAAATATCAGAAATTTTATCTTCCGCTCGCTCACTTATATCTCCATCTTTATTATTTATATACTCAATCAGTTCACTTTTATCTGTAATAAATTGTATGTCAACGCCCAGGCTCTTTGCCGCTTTCATCAGCTCCTTCTTATTTAACTCTGTCCAACCATTGTCCGCTATTATCCACATAATACTCTCATTACTGTCCAAACTATTCCACTCAATAATCTGGGCAATTGCCGCATCTACAAATTCATAGTAATATGCATCATCCTCTAGTTTATCTTCTGAATAGACTCCGCCCGAAACTACTATTTTTTCTAATCCTAACGGGTCAAAATATTTTAACGAATTGTTCCGGCAATATGCATACCAGTTCAATCCTTTCTTAATGGGATCTACTACGGCGAATCTTCCCAGCTCCGTCCTGTACTCCCTGGCCTGGGCATAGTAGGTCCCAGCTATCCTGTCGGGTTGGTAGCCTGTGTAGCCGAAGGGCTGCACGATCCCTTGGTTGCCGTACAGGCCCTGGCCGAATTCGTCGTAACCGTAGCTCTCCTCCAGGTCTCCGTCTTTATCCATCAGGCGAATAGGGCTGCCCAGCTCGTCCTGGAGGTAGTAGCTTTCCTGTCCGTCTCCCGACATGCCTGCTACGTTCACATCCCACATGTGGCTCTGGGTCTTTCTGTCTTCTTCCTTTTGCAGGAGGTTGTGGTAACTCTTGGTCAGGTCTATGGTGTATTGTATCTTTTTTCCGGGTGGATGATAAAAATACTTTAGCCGGAAAAATATCGCAATTCACCATTTAATATACGGCACTTTCAATCACTTCATAAAATGGCTCTTCCAACCACTTTCGGCTATTTCCCAAACATCGTCCTACCAATAAGCCCAAGCAATTAATAAGTTCATCCACTATTACGCTCTTAGAAAATGCGCTCTTATAGATTATACAAAAAGTTTCCCTTTTAGGAAATAAATACTGTTTCCAGTTACCTCCTTTATATTTTACAATCTGTTCTCCCAAAAAGGCTGCCATCTCTAATAATTCCCTCTTAGCCGCAGCATCATATTGCCCTTTGCTTAATTCCTCAATTCTATTATCAATATAATCAAACCACTTGCTTAAATTTTCCTCATTATATCCCGTGGGGACTATTCCCGTTCTTTTTTCAAAGCTTTCCGCAAATTCTTTATGATGAAGATACAACTCATGATACATCTCATTATCAGTACTGATTTTTGGGGGGATACTCATTTTTTTCAATGCAGCTGTTCCCTGGTTTCGTATAACCTCTACCATTTCCTCCAATACTTTTATCATACTATCTTCATCATGGTATGCCCAATATCCACCAAGGTCTCCTCTCTCCCAAATCCCGTCTAATAGTTGGTGCGCATGGACCTGTACCATCCCCGAAACATCTGTACCGAGGTGAAAGGTGATCTGCCATGGGTCAAAACGGTACACATAAATATACACATACCATGTGAACTTGTCCAGTTTTTTCTCAAAAATCCATGTACCACCATCATATTTTTCATACACAAATCCTAAATCAGAAAGTCCTTCTCCAATATGTTTCCTTATTAATTTACCTCGATTCAATTTAGTCTCCATAATCTTTTCTTCTTATGCCTCAACGCGTTCTCATTGTCCCAACACATTATCATTTCCCCAAAAACATAAATAGCAGTACCAAAGCCGTGGCCGCAGGAAATAATGAGCCGCCAGAAGCAACACAAACAATACAAGCAATAACTTCTGCTGTCATTGTTGCTGCATTAAAATAAATTATATCCGCTCTCCCAGTTCCTGAAGGATTCCTATCAACTCCAAAAGGAATGTAATATTCAACGACTCCCCCCATTTTTCCATAATCGTCCTTAAACCGCTGTTGCAACAACCTGTGCGTTTCATCTCCCTCTATGATTCTCTCAAGCCATTCCGGCAGTTCGCCGCCATATCTGCTTATGATGTCTATAATCCACCGCGGCAATAGTCCATCTGTATCTATCAATCCTATCGGGTTATTCCAGCAGTACCCATATTCATTCAGGGTATACGGCGCTGCAGTAAATCCCTTGATGGTATCTACCGCGGCGAACCTCCCCAGTTCCGGCCTGTACTCCCTGGCCTGGGCATAGTAAGTTCCTGTTATCCTTTCAGGCTGATAGCCTGTGTAGCCAAAGGGCTGCACGACCCCCTGGTTTCCGTACAGATCCTGGCCGAATTCGTCGTAGCCGTAGCTGTCTTTCAGGTCTCCGTCTTTATCCATCAGGCGGAGGGGGCTGCCCATTTCGTCCTGGAGGTAGTAGCTTTCCTGGCCGTTCTCCAACATGCCTGCCACATTCCCGTCCCGCAGGTAGCTCTGGGGCTTTCCGTCTTCTTCCTTTTGCAGGAGGTTGTGGTAACTCCTAGTCAGGTCTATGGTGTATTGTATCTTTTTCTCCGGGTGAATGTTCTGGCTCTCCAAAATACTTAAGGGATCTGTAATGGTTATCCTGTAAGCAATCCTGGTTCTGGCCGACGGTTTATAGGGTGTCGGTTATCTTGCCTGCTCTATGTCCAAAGCCGTTGTAGATGTAGATAAAATACCCTAATTCTGTATTTCCTGCAAAATATATGCATATACCGTTTCCTTTGTAATTTCCTTATTCTGTTTCTGAAGATTTCTTGTTACAGAAGACCAGAAATACGAAAACAACTCTTCCCCGTGTTCATCATTTACTCGACAATACAGACAACCATTATCACTAAACTCTGTTTCCGCGAAATATATTTCCGTTAGCATTTCTGCTATTTCCTCTGCATTGTCTTTTGTACAAATAAATATATAGTCTCCTCCGCTTGGAAATATGCTTACTCTTTCTTGTCTATACTTGTATAAATCATATTTATCGCCTAATCTTTCTTCAAGGCAAAGTTGCCCATAGGTATCACCAACATAACTTAAATAGTCAGGTGCATGAAAATTTCCACTCCCTTTTTCACTTAACCCATATAAACGTACATATGCATAAAATTGTCTTCCACGGCTATCCTCAAAGACATATATCCACATATGGACATAGAGCCCGGTTTCTATTTCTTTTGTCTCAAATTCTGTGGACAATAATTCAAATTCCTGATGATATACTGCATTTAATCTACCCAGTGCTGCGCGTTGTGCATGGACATTGTATTTATTATAAAAGAAATATCTTAACAGACATATATACATTGCCCCACAACTAACCGCTAATCCAATTAAAATAAATGTTACAGTCAATAAATGCTTTCTTTTCCTGCTTTTCAATATTATTTCTCCTCACTACGTTTCTGTGGATAAAACCATTTCCAGCCCCTGTCAAACAAGCCGA
>CAJUAH010000016.1:23915-88250 GCA_910584375.1 uncultured Acetatifactor sp. | reverse complement strand
CCACCCCTCAAGATTGAGGGGCAGGGGAGTTGAATAGGCGCAGCCTATTTTTTATGATGATACCGTTAGCGAAAAAACTTTTATTCGGTTTCCTGTTTTCACTGAAATGCTGTACAGGATTTCGTCCCCCTCGGACAATGTAAATTCCCCGAGGAAGATCGTTTCTCCTGCCGATACGGTCTTGAAGTCAACAGGGATCACTCCACATCATTTGTATCATCCGGGTCATCCATATCCCCAAACAACTCAGACACTTCCGCCTCGGTCATATAGGCGGCGCCGGTGATATTGCCGTTCACGTCCCGGGTGATTTTAATATTGACGGTTCCCTTCGGGTCCATATTCAGAGTATAGAAGGAGCCTTCCTTCCGGATGTCCAGAAAGATATTGACCAGATGTCCTTGATAATAATAGGTCTTTTCATCGACCATCGTGACGCCTGCCTTCTCATATTCCGCCGCCTGCGCTTCGGCCCAGTCTTTCTCCTGCTTTTCTTTCAGCTCGTCAAATTCATCGTTCCGGTTCAGCTTATTATAGAGCATGGATTGGAACGCCCAGTTTCCATCCTCCAGTGCCCGATCCAGCCAAAGTTCCAGTTCCGTTTCGTCCATGCAGTCTATCAGGGTGGAAAAAAACGCCATTTTTCCATCAACATACGCTTTTTCGGCGAAGCCGGTAAACAGAGCGGAATTTGTGTCAAGCCGACGCGCAGCGACAGAGAAAAACGTAAAGTCCCCATCCGCATAGAACTTTTCAAGCCATTTCTTTTGCGTTTTTTCATCCAGCCGGGGGAAAGTGATTTCAAACAGAGGCAAACTGCCGGCCTCATAGTACCGCTCTATGTCCGCGGAAGCTGTATTCGTTTTTTCAGACTGCTCGTCAGTCGCGGCGGGAGCATTGGAGGCATCATCTTCCCGCCAGGTATTTTGCCACCAGTCATCTTCCCAGGGCTTGCCCTGCCATTCGTCTTGCCACAGTTCCTTCCAATCATCCGGGAACTCATTAGAAGCGGTAAAACTTTGTGAAGTATAAATCCCCATAACACCGGAGCCTTTTCGCGTAACCCGAATTGTATTTGCCCCTGTGCCGTCTGTAAATGTGGAAGTATTCCCGTTTTCCTTGAAATTCTTCGGCTTGTAAATCTCGCCCCAATCGCCGTTGTCGGTAATGGTGGTGGTGGTATTTTTGAAACCATCTTGGGAAACCAACTGGAAATATCCACTGTCGGCAATGGCGTTTACCGAGCCGGAAAATCCCTCCGGCAAGATTAAAAAGACGGAAGCCATATTGAAATTGCCCACGATATTGCCGGATCGGATCAGGCCGCAGGTCAGATACCCGTTATCGGCTTTCAATTTCACATCACTGTAATCCACGTTGGGAAGATAGAGCTTGATTGTTTCATCATTTGTGTTCGTACTGGTTTTGCAGGAGATTGAAACCTTCCAGTCGCGGTTCTGCTGGCTGATGTTTACCGTATAAACATCGCTGTTGTATTCAGCCGAAATCTGATTGTCCGCCGCCGCTAGCACATTTACAGCGGCGCTGCTGACATTCAGCGACAGCGAGGGCCTGCCGGTGGTGTCCAATGGCGTACCAGGGAGAGGCGCTGCATGGGCATTCGCTGTGACTGGCCCTAGCGAATAGACACCAACAAAGGCCGCTCCCAAAACTACACACAGTGTCAGCACGGCAGTCATTATCTTACCTGATCTCGATTGCTTCTTAAACTTCATAATTGCACCTAACCTTTCTTTCAAAAGCTGTTTATCTTCGCTTAAAGTGACAGCCCCAAGATTTTCCTTGTATTTTCCCACTGCCGCCATAGCGTCAAGCAAGGTTTTTCCATAATCCTGGGCGCTGCCGCTCCCCATTTTAGCGAGGACGGCTTCATCACAGGAGAACTCACAAGCCTTGGTAATTTCCCGGCTCATGAGATGAACCAGCGGATTAAACCAATGCAGGCAGACGGTTATTTGAACCAGCCATTTATAGAACATATCCCGCCGTTTGTAGTGCATCAGTTCATGCAGAATGATATAACGAAAATCCTTTTCGGGAATATCCGCGCTGGGCAGTACGATACATGGATGGAAAAATCCAATCAGCAGCGGGGAGGAAACCAACGGATTGACACATAACTCAATCGGCTTTTTAATGCCTGACTGCTCCGCGACAATAGAAAGCTGGTCTAACCGCTCAATGTCAGAAACCAGGGTTAATCCAGCCTTGATATACTGTGCAAAGCCCTGATAGATTGTTATTTTCCGTATCAGCAGCCCCAGCGCGGCCACCAGCCACACCAGCCAGATATGATTGATTAACAACACTCCAATATCTTGAAGCGCGTGGGCGGTTGTTACATCATCCGCCGGACTATTCACCGTTTCATTGTGCTGCTCCGCCCCAACAGTGGGAGCAAAATTGCCTCCCGGAGCGTTTTGTGGGGACTGTTGCTGTGGCGGAAAAGGAGCAGCCTGGGATATTGCCTGATCGACAGCCTGATATGCCTTTCCCATCAGGCTTACTTCCGGCCCGAACGGGAGCAGCAGCCGCATAACAACAACCAGCCAAATGTAATACTGCCATTGCCGGCTGATTTTGTTTTTCAAAAAACGTTTTCCCAAAAGCAGAGCCAGAATAAGCAAGATGCCGGAAAAAGACATGGATAGGAAAATTTTCAAAAACGCGTTCATTGCTGCCCTTTTCCTTTCTCCAGCAGCCGTTTCATTTCCTCATATTCCTCGGCTGCCAGGAGGTCGCCCATAATCAGATTGGAAACCAGCCCCTTTGCGCTTCCCTCATAAATCTTATCCAGGAAATTTTTCGTCTGCGCTGTCTGGTATTCCGTCTCCGAAACAAGCGTGGTATATTCATTGCGGCGTCCGATTTTCCTGGCGCTCAAAAAGCCCTTGTTCATCAGCCGCGACAGCAGTACAATCAAGGTATTCTTATGACACGGCTTGCCCCTGGCCGCCAGCCCGTCCATGATATAGGGGAACAGCGTCACCTTCTCCGGGTTTCCCCATACGATTTTCATAATTTCAAGTTCGGCGTCGGATAATTGCTGTAACATGATTTAGCCCTCCTTGTTGTATAACACAATGTTGTCAATTGAAATATAACACAATGTCGTCCTTCTGTCAAGTACATAATTTTACAGAAGAAATTAGGAATACGCAGTCTCTACTATTACGCAATTCTAGGGGAGCGCACTAACAGTTATCACGACTTTTTTATTATCATGACCTTTGATGACAAAGCTGATAAACTCAAAGGATTTCTTTAAAAAGTCGGAAAACCATCTTGTAGCATACGACATTTTCTGATATATTATGAAAAATAGTACGCAAAGATAATTATAAAATTTTTCTGAACATCATTGACAGTGAGGCATATTTCCGTTAATATTGACATATAAATAAGTCAGTGATATCACTGATTGGGCTGGTCGAAAGACCCTGGTCCACCGAAAGGCGGGGAATTTCCCCGCTATTTTTGCGTGTCTGAAAACCTGTAGACACTCTGTAGTATTTGAATTGGTAACGTACACTATATGTAGTAGAATCAAAGAAAAAAGAAGGTATTTATATGGCGATTGCTACACCAACACAAATCAGAATAGAGGAAAACACTAAAAAAACAGGCTGTAGAACTTTTAGAGGGCTTAGGGCTCAACCTATCTGACGTTGTAAATATGCTTTTTAGACAAGTGATTTTGCAGAAAGGAATACCTTTTGAGGTATAACACCATGAAAGCGCATTGAAACTTAGACCTGAAGTTATTGAAACAATGGAAGAACAAAGAAAATTAACAGAAATCCCAAAAACAAGTACAAGTAAAAAGAAAAATCGAGAGCAATATTTTGCTTGACGCACCATGCTGTTTGTTATATAATAAAATAAGAATTATGTATAATATATATAAAAGCTAAAATCCATAAAATGTTTTTTGATTAAAAAAATTATAGTTAACTTTTAAAGAAATATATTATAGTCAAGATGTTTATTCGGAGAGGAATGTATGAAGGTATCATCGCATATTTCGTGGCAAAAAATTTTGTTTAATGTATATATTATCGATGAAGAAAACGATTCTATAATTAGAATTGATGATATCGCAGCGGATATTTGGCTTATGATTAATAATAAAAAACATATTACAGATATTGTCCGAAAAATTTGTGAAGAATATGAAGTAGAATATAGAGAAGCGCTAGAGGATGTCAATAATTTTATTGATGATATGGTTAGCAAACGATACTTGGAGCGATAAAATGGTTAATTATATAGACGAGATGTATGATACTGCACATGATAATAATATACTCATAAGCATGATGGTGGAACTGTTAACTTGTTGCAATGAAGATTGTGTTATTAGAAGGGGTATCTTATGCTAAAGAACAAGGGATTAGGATAGTAGTGAAAACACCACTAATGGAATATAACAAATACTGTTATAGAGAATTATATAGATTTTGCAAGGATAATGGATTTAAATACATGGCATCCTTGATAATATTTTCGAAAAATAATGGAGATTCTACCGTAAAAAGGTTGTCTGTAAATTATAAAGATATGGTTATAATTGCAAAAGAAATTGAGAAGTTCGAGCCTATTGGAAAAAGAAAAGATTATGAAGAAGCTTGTGGAAGTTTAAAATATACTTTAGCAATAGACTCATTTGGTGATGTGTTTCCCTGCAACTCTTTTTACTATAAAGTAGGAAATATAAAAGATGAAAGTTTGTCAAAAATATGGGAAAATAGAAAATTAAAAGAAATTCAAAATATAAAAAAAGAAGATTTAATAGAATGCGCAAGCTGTTATTATAAAAGCAAATGCTCCAGATGCCCAGGATTAGCATGGAACGAAGATGGCAGTTACCTAGGGTGTTCATCTTCGGCTATGCTGGATGCAAAATTGAGATTATACTTTTATGATTATAAAATAAAAAGAAAGGGGAAGGAAAATGAAAAAGAAAAAGGAATATAAAAAGCCCATTATTCCTGAAAATGTACAAACCATGTTATGTGCTATGTGCGGTCAGGGAACATGTAATGGGAAATAAGTGAAGGAATATCCTACCATTTTATGGTGGGATATTTTGCTGTATTATAAAAAATATTTGCGTTAGATGCTCAATATCAGTGTAGGATTTAATAATTTTTAAGCTTATTTTTTGTATATGTACAAAGAATGGTTATCAAAAGAGAGGCAAGATGAAAAAATATTATCGGTATTTATGGAAAGAAATTGCAATGCGCCTATGCTTTCATATTTTGTACATATGTGCAATTGCTGCGTTGCCATATATTATTAAAAATATGATAGACTGTGTATATATAAATGGAATTTATGATGTGGTAAAATGGATTGTTATCTTTGTGGTATTCATTATAATAGGAATGGGAGCACAGTACGTTACACAATGTAGTGCATGGAAACTGGACAAAAAGTTTTATGAGAGAATTCGCGAAGAATATTTTGAGGCAATAATAAGGAAAAAACCCGAAGAATTTAATAAAAAAATGACTGGTGAGTATTCTTCTGAAATAATTAATGATATTGCAGGATGTGAGGAATATTTAGAATATGTCATGGAAGTCTGGGAGTCAGTTATCGGATTAATTGTATATGCAATTTATATTTTCTTGTTGGATTGGCGTATTGCGTGTATTATTTATTTCACGGCATTTATAACATTATTCCTGCCGAGAGTAACAGGTACCACCCTATCAAATAAAAAGCAATGTGTGTTAACAGAAACGGGAAAATATACAAATAAAGTAATAGATTTATTAAAGGGTTTTTCTTTTATAAATCGTTATACGGAAAAAGCGGTTTTCAGTGAACACAGAAACTCTTTGTATTTGATGGAGCATGCCAGATATGCATATGGGAAGTATAAAACATTCGCAAATGTATTGAATGGAAGTGTTATGTATATTGTTAATACGGCAGCATTTGGGATCATAGCTATATTATTGTGTGCGGACAGTATTACTGCCGGCACTGCCACAGCTACTATTTCCTATATTCAGGATTTTATGTTTCCGCTCAGAACTGTTATAGATTCAATCAGTGCAGTAAAAGCAGTAGAAGGGGTTAAAAATCGAATAATTGAAGAAATAGAAAATACAAGATACATATCATTAGGTAAAACGGAATTCAGAGATAAAATTAGATTGAATAAGGTTTCAGTTGCATTTGCTGATTTTAAATTATTTGAGAAGTCATATACATTTGTAAGGGGGAAAAGTTATGCAATTACAGGAAATAGTGGAACGGGAAAAAGTACCATTTTAAGAATTATAGCCCAAAGAATATCGCATGAAACAGGAAATGTATGGATTGATAATTTGGATGCAAATTATGATTTGTGTAATGATTTGATTTTTTATTTAGAACAGGGTTCGCACGTATATGCTACAGGCTATCAGGATAACGTAACGATGTTTGGGAGCTATAAATATAAAAAAATAATTGAAAAAATGACAGGATCAGATCGATATAACTCGATTTATGATTCAAAAAACTGCAATGAGTTAAGCGGGGGAGAAAAACAGATTGTATTAATTGCAAGAGCGTTGCTATCAGAAAAGGAGATTTTAGTGTTGGATGAACCTTTTTCGGCAACGAATAAGGATTTAGAGGAAAGATTGACAAAAGAATTGTTGAATTCCGGAAAGACCATCATTATGGCTACGCACAATATAAAAGAAGAGTATTTGAAAATGTTTGATAATGTCATTTCGCTATGAATTTATATTTCTCTAAATATGGGATGTTAGTTATGCCTCTCTGTTTGTCACACAGAGAGGCAAAGTATGCGCAGAGCCTTTCCGGAAAAGAACCGCAGGGCATTTTCTCCGGCATCCTGTCGGTCTCTCCGGCCAGCCATGCCTTGAAAGCCGTTTCCTGTTCAGGTTCGCAGTCTTTCACTTCGTAGCCGTAGGCCAGCCAGATCCCGCGCCAGGGCTTCGGCCGTATCGGCGCTTTGATCCCATTTCCCCAAAAGTCGTACCGGTAAATCCATACGTTTCCTCCTCTCCGGAAGTCATCTTGTAGACCGGGCTGTTACCCGGTCAGCCGTTCGCATCGGGCTGCAACCCCTGTTGCTGGAGCTGCAGCGCATCCTGATACTGTTGACGCCGCAGATTGAGATCAAACTGCTGCCTGTTCAGAATCGTCTCATAGTCAGGATTTAAAAAGAAGGCGGCGTTGTGCTGGCAGGTGTTCTGCACATTCGGGTTTACATTGACGATCGTACCGTCGGGCATTACTGTCGGTACAGTGGCGGATCCTGCGTCCAGCGAAGGATCTTCCGCGGGCAGTCTGGTACATATGCCGTTGTAGGAGAAAGGACATTCGGCGCTGGCGGGCAGCTGGTCATATTCGCAGACCGGGCCGCTGTAATGCACGTCGCAGACGTCCACCGGCACCGTTCCCTCGGCAAAATACTCCGTATGCAGGGAAGTCTCCGGGCACACGCCGGGATTGGGCAGCTTGCCGGAATCCTTGCACACGGTGTACTGCATCACTCCGGTGGGCACATAGAAAGCCTGGTTGGGCAGATTGGCATGAATCTGCTCCATCACATTGTGCCACAGCAGCTTGGCGATATTGGTCTCATTGTTCTCATCCCTCCTGCTGTACATATGCACATTGTTGTCATATCCCACCCAGACAGCGCAGGTATAATAGGGAGTATAACCCGCGAACCATACGTCCACATTGTTGGAAGTAGTGCCGGTCTTACCGGCGATGGCCATCTCGCGGTTAAAGTTTACGGCGGTGCCGGTGCCCTTGGTGACTACGTCCACCATGGCCTCTGTAAGGAGAAAAGCAGTGGATTCCTGCAGTACCTGGCGGCTGTTTTCATATCCCGTGTTATCCAAAAGTACCGTGCCGTCCGCATAGAGAACCTTGGTGTACAGCTTGGGCTGGTTATAGACGCCGCCGTTGGCGATGGTGGCGTAAGCGGCGGTCAGCTCCATCGGAGTGACGCCGTCGGTCAGGCCGCCCAGCGCAGTGGACTGATTGATGTCTCCCAGTACTTTGTCGCCCACGACTCTGCCTGTGACCAGCGTCGAAAAACCGAAATTGAGCAGATAATCGTAAGACAGCTTGGGCGTGATCTGGGTGATCGTCTTGACGGCGATGATGTTCATGGACTGCTCGATGGCATAGCGCACCGTCACAGGCCCTTTGTATTTCTCGCCGTACCAGTTTCGCACGGGTGTGCCGTCGTTATAGTTGAAAGCGGCGTCGATATAGACGTTGGCCAGCGTGATCCCGCAGCTGTCCAGCGCGGGGGCATAGGAGGCCAGCACCTTGAAGGTGGAACCGGGCTGTCTCTTCGCGTCGGTGGCCCGGTTAAAGGTGAGTCTTCCCTCCTTGGCTCCCCGTCCTCCCACCAGGGCGCGGACATAGCCGGTCTCCGGTTCCATGACCACAAGCGCGGTCTGGGGCTGGGGGATCAGGCGGATATCTTCGGTATAGTCGTCCCCCTCTTTCAGCAGCGTGTTCCGGTACTGCTCTATAGCCTCATGGGCGGCGTCCTGAGAGGTAAATATCAGGTTGAAATTCTTGTCCACATTCTCCTTAAAATATTTGGCCATCATCTCCTTGCTGTAATTGTCGTGGCTGCCGTCCGCGTGGATGATGGTCAGCGCGTACTCCAAAAGCCACTTTACATTGGGAGGAAAATTATCGGGATTGGCAACTTCCGCGTCCGCTATGGCCTGGATCTTGGGATCCATGGTGGTCATGATCCGAAGCCCCCCGGAATACAGCAAAAACTCGGCCTGCGTCTCGTTGAGCCCCTTCGCCAGCATGTCCTCCTTGACCTGTTTCTGCACCGCGTCCACAAAGTAGCTGCTGGAGGAGCTGTTTTCCAGATAGTCGATATTGTGGCTCTCGATCCTGTCATAGACATTGTCGGCCAGAGCCTCGGCAAATTCCTCGTCGGTGATAAATCCCAGCCGCAGCATTGTCTTCAGACACCTCTCCCGGCGTTCCGCGTTCCTGTCAGGATGGGTGATCGGGTTGTACTTGGTGGGGTTCTGGGTGATGGCGGCTATGGTGGCGCATTCCGACAGTGTCAATTCGCTGCAGGATTTGCCGAAATACCGCTGGGCCGCAGCCTCCACACCCAGGGTATTCTGCCCCAGGTTGATGGTGTTCAGATAGCGCACCAGGATCTCGTCCTTGCTCAGGGTCTTGGTCAGCTCTATGGCCAGATACTGCTCCTGGAGCTTACGCTTGATCTTTTTGATCATATTGTCGCCCTCGGAGGTCCAGCTGGTGAAGATCGTGTTTTTGAGCAGCTGCTGGGTGATGGTGCTGGCGCCCTGGGTCTCTTTTCCGAAGGTCTTGATAAACTGATACCCGGACCGCATCATGCCCTTGTAGTCGATACCGTTGTTCTGGTAAAAACGCTCGTCCTCTGCTGCGACGAAAGCATGGGCCAGATTCTCGGGAATCTTGTCCTGGGTCACGATGATACGGTTGGAGTTGACGGCGATCAGCTCGTCCAGCTTGTTGCCTTCGCAGTCGTATACAAAGGTGGCGGCGCCTACGGGGGCCACATCATTGGGGGTTATCTGCGGCGTGGAGGCCAGAATCCCTTTAAACATACCGATCCCCGCGGAGGCTCCGATGATGCCGATCCCCACGACGGAGACCAGAAAGAGCTTTAAGACCAGCAGGGCGGCCTTTTTTCCTATCTTAGGTGATTTGGCATTCAGGGCTTTCTTTTTGGCCCGCACACCTTTTCTGCTATAGTTCATAAAGAAGACTTCCTTTCAAATATTTCAAAAGCTATGGACAGTATACCAAATTTTACCCGTTAAATAAAGTGTTTCCTTTGGATATTAAGAATTGTTCACAAAATTTTTAGGATTTAGTCAGAAAGTGTTGGCCGGGAAGGCGTTTTTGGGATATACTGTTTGGAGAGGATGAAAACGTATGCGGAGGGGGGAGACGGATGGTAACAGAGGACAGCGGAGAGTACCGGGTGGTACTCACGGGCGGGCAGGGAGAGATCGTGGAGAAAAAGTCCCGTTTTATCGCCACCGTGCAGAAGGTGGAGTCGGAGCAGGAGGCGGCAGCCTTTATAGAGGAGACCCGGAAGAGATATTGGGATGCCAGACACAATTGCAGCGCGTTCGTCATCGGCGGCAGGGGGGAGCTGACCCGGTGCAGTGACGACGGGGAACCGGCAGGTACGGCGGGCCGCCCCATGCTGGAGACGCTGCTGGGGGAGGGCCTGCGCGATGTGGCGGTGGTGGTGACCAGGTATTTCGGCGGCACGCTGCTGGGCACGGGCGGTCTGGTCAGAGCCTATACCCAGGCGGTGAAGGCGGGTCTGGATAATTGCGTAACGGGTGTTATGAGACGGGGCATGGAGATCTGCCTGCGGACGGATTACAATGATGTGGGCAAGGTTCTGTACATACTGCGGCAACAGGAGCTGGAGCCCGCGGAAAGTCTTTATCAGCAGGACGTACAGCTGATCGTACAGATCCCTGCGGGACAGGCGCAGATCCTGCGGCGGGAGCTGGTGGAGGCCACCTGTGGCAGGGTCGGATGGGAGCAGAAGAGGGAAATAACTTTTGTTGACAAAAAGGGGACAAAATCGTAAAATAAACAGATAAAAAGTATTTCTCGGAAAGGTGGTGGTTTTTTATGAAGAGCAGTAAAAGCAGCAGCGATTCCGCTCCCGGGCGAAGTCGGAGCCACATAAAAAATCATCATAAGGAGAAATGCTATGGAGCAGTTAAAAGAATTTGAGACGATACAGGAGCTGCTGCAGACGCAGCAGTATACCAGGCTCCGTCAGCTGCTGGTGGATCTGAACGACGCGGATATCGCCGCGTGCATGGAGGAACTGCCGGAGCAGAGCATGGTGAAGGCTTTCCGTATTCTGCCCAAGGATCTGGCGGCGGATATTTTTTCCTATCTGGAGGTGGATCTGCAGCAGACGGTCATCACCTCCCTGACGGACCGGGAGGCCGCCAGCATCATCGACAATCTGATGGCTGACGATGCCGTGGACCTGCTGGAGGAGATGCCGGCCAATGTGGTCAAACGGCTGCTGGAGAACGCCAGCCCGGAGACCCGGCGGGATATCAACCATCTGCTGCGCTACCCGGAGGATTCCGCGGGCAGTATCATGACGGTGGAGTATGTGGACCTGAAGGAGAGCCTGACTGTGGAGGGCGCCATCGCCCGGATCCGCGCGGTGGGGCTGGACAGCGAGACGATCAACATCTGCTATGTGCTGGACGCTCAGCGCAAGCTCCTGGGCACGGTGGCGCTGCGCTATCTGCTGCTCAGCCAGCCGGATGAGACCATCGGGGAGATCATGCATGAAAACGTAGTGTCCGTGCATACCCATGCCGATCAGGAGGAGGTCGCCCGGCAGTTCCAGAAGTACGGTTTTACTGCCATGCCGGTGGTGGACAACGAGAACCGCCTGGTGGGGATCATCACGGTGGACGATATCGTGGACGTTATCGAGGAAGAGGCCACGGAGGATATGGAGAAGATGGCGGCGCTGGTGCCCAGCGACAAGCCCTATATGCGGACTTCGGCTTGGGAGACTTACAAAAAAAGGATTCCCTGGCTGCTCCTTCTGATGGTATCCGCTACCTTCACCGGCAGTATCATCACTTCCTTTGAGGACGCGCTCAGCGTCTATGTGGCGCTGACGGCTTTTATCCCCATGCTGATGGACACGGGGGGCAACGCGGGCGGACAGGCCAGCGTGACGATTATCCGCGGTCTGTCTCTGGGAGAGATCGGGTACGGGGACGTGCCGAGGATCGTGTGGAAGGAGCTGCGCACGGCGGTTCTCTGCGGCGGTACGCTGGCGGCGGCCAATTTTGCCAAGCTGATGCTGTTTGACCGGGTGGGGCTGGCGGTGGCGCTGGTGGTATGTCTGACGCTGGTATTGGCGGTAATCATGGCTATGCTGGTGGGGTGCCTTTTGCCTATGGCGGCCAAGCGTCTGGGTTTTGACCCGGCGGTGATGGCGAGCCCCTTTATCACGACGATCGTGGACGCGTTGTCGCTGCTGGTGTATTTTCGGATCGCCACGCTCATGCTGCAGCTGTAGCGGGTGATGCTTTTTGGATAGGACAGGGGATATGCGGATGAGCAGATATTGTGTCGATGAGGACAATTCCATACAGATCGAGGAGATGAATCCCACTTTTTTATTTACCTGGAAAGGTACCCGGACGGCGGTGGAGGAATCCTACCACTGCCATGACATCGTGGAACTGGCCTATGTGCTGTCCGGCGAGGGAAAATATCATATAGAAGGACAGACATACGATGTGGAGGAGGGGGATCTGCTGCTCTTCAAACCCGGCGTACACCATCAGGCGCTGTATGTTCCCGAGGCGGAAGTACCCACTACGGAGTTCTTTGTGGGATTCTGTGATCTGCAGCTCCCGGGGCGGGAGCCGGGGGATATACCGCTGCCGGGAGGAGGATATATTCTGCATACCAGCGGGGAACTGCGGCAGAGGATCTTTCGGATATGTTCGTCCATGGAGGCGGAGGGCGCCGTATGCTGGCCGGGACGCTATCATATGCTGAAGGCCTATCTGATGCAGTTGCTGCTGCTGATTTTGAAGGAACAGTCTCCCCATCCCCAGCCCATGAAGGGGTATGCCTTCGATTCGGTCAACAAAAAGTATGTGGTGGAGCAGATCGTCAGTTATTTTGAGGATCACTACAGCGAGAAGATCTCTCTGGATACCATCGCGGAAAATATGTACTTAAGTCCTTTCTATATCTCCAAGATATTTAAGAGCGAGACCGGCGATACGCCCATCAGACATCTGATCAATATCCGGTTGGAGAGGGCGAAGGAACTGCTGGTGGAGGAGCAGGACATGTCGATCCAGAAAGTGGCCGCAGCCGTGGGATATGACGACGCATATCATTTCAGCAAGCTTTTTAAAAAACACTACGGCATGTCTCCTTCCCAGGTGCGTAAGGGTGCTTTGATAGAAAAATAACGAGTTGTATTTTTTTCGGTACAGCTATTGCATGTGGTAGAAAATCTGATAAAATAGAGAATGTAAGCGGTTACAAAGCAATTTTCATATCATTTGGCGGAGGTTACAGGCATGAGGTACTTTTTTGAGTCAAAAATCGAGAAAAAGGAGAAAGGGTATATGATCCAGATCCCTTTCAACATCTGGGAGGTATGTAAGCAGCGGGACGTGATTCAGGCGGATGTGGTGCTTGACAATACGATCATCGACTGTGAACTGATCCCCCAGGAGAAGGGGAATTATCAGATCCACATCGAGGACGAGGATGCGGTCAAGGTGGATCTGGGACAGAGCCATAAGATCCTGCTGCATGTGACGGGCAGTCTGATCAAGATGGATCAGAACAGCCCTTACAGTTTTGAGAATCCCATTCGCAGAATAGACAGCATGAATGTGATCATCCAACCGGAAGACGGTCTGTGCGGGCAGTCCTGCGTGGCCATGCTGGCAGGTGTGACCATCGCGGAGGTGATCAGCGTCATGGACTGCCGGGAGTGGCAGGCTACCATGGGCAGAGTGATCTCCGCTCTGAACTATTACGGCATCGATCACACGGATATTATTATGTACACGGAGGGACGTCCCACCGTGCTGCCCAAGTGCTGTATTATGATGGAAAAGATGGGGCGTTTCTGTCACTATCTGGTACATTATGACGGCAAATTCTATGATTCCAATCTGGGCGTGCTGGAGGAGTACGATATGAGCAAGCTGTTGGGATATCTGGAAATTAAGTGTTGATAAGGTTGCGCACAGGGAGTCGGGCATACAGGACTCCCTTTTTATTATGAAGTAGATGAGGGAGGACAGAAGAGATGCAGCAAAGCATACATCAGGAAAATCAGAAAAAGATCAAACGGGGTAAACTGGCGGGAGCGGCGCTGGGGGCGGCAGGTCTCATACTTTTTATACTGGCGCTGGCGACAAGCGCCGGGAGTTTCACGCCCCTTGCTCTGTTGGGGCTGGCCATGGCAGCGGCGGGGGTCGCTTTGTTTCTGGTCAAGTGGAAAGCGGAAAAAGCCTATGCCAAATATCTGGAGCAGGAGGCAAACCGTCCCAAATCCGCAGCGGAGAAACTGGCCCAACAGCAGGCGGAGGCAGTGGAGGCGGCGGAGCTGCACAAAGACCTGCAGGATATTGCCACTGCCAAAAAATCCCATGTGGGGCTGGGAGCGCTGGGAGCGGCCATAGGCTGCCTGCTGGGGGCGCTGATATGGTCCTGCATCATGGGGGAGGGCTATATCACTGTATTTGGCGGGATCATCATGATCCTTTTGAGCTTTGGCGGCTATAAGCTGTTCTCCTGGAATATGGGAACGGACGGTATGGCTGTCAGCGCGGGGATGTGCGCGCTGATGCTGCCCTTTGCCACCTATGGCGGTTTTATCTGGTATCTGCGTAACAATCTCACCTTCTCCGGCTACAGGAGCCTGTCCTTTGCGGAAAAATGGCAGCAGACCTGGGGTATGCTGCGGGAGTACGAGATCATGGGCGATTTTTTTTAATGTATCGGGAACGGTTACGTGTTCATGCTGGTAGCGGGGATCGCCGTGTATTCCCTGCTGCGGCGTTTTGAAAAGTAAGATTTTATAATTCTAAAATAAGTATAAAATCACTCCAAACCGTGAAAAATGAGTAAACGGGAGAAAAAAAAGAGAAAACGCGAGATAAATTCATAAAATCAAATCATATATCCTTCTATATGCGGTTGCAAACCGCCGCATATAAAACTAATATATGTTCCAGAGATTAGCACTCGACATATAAGAGTGCTAACAAAAGGTTTAGTTAAGGAGGCAGACAATATGAAGTTAGTACCTTTAGGCGACAGAGTCGTATTGAAACAGCTGGTGGCTGAAGAGACCACCAAGTCCGGCATCGTTCTGCCCGGACAGAACAAGGAGAAACCCCAGCAGGCAGAGGTGATCGCGGTAGGTCCCGGCGGCGTGGTGGACGGCAAGGAAGTAAAGATGGAGGTCAAGGTCGGCGACCAGGTCATCTTCTCCAAGTATTCCGGCACTGAGGTGAAACTGGACGAGGACGAGTATATCATCGTGAAACAGAACGACATCCTGGCGGTCATCCAGTAGACGGTTGGATCGCGCATGGCCGGAGAACCTGTTTCCGGCGGTATATCAATCTAAGAAAATGGAGGCGTATTCATTATGGCAAAGGAAATCAAGTATGGCGCGGAGGCGCGCGCAGCCCTGGAATCCGGTGTGAACCAGCTGGCTGATACAGTTAGAGTAACTTTAGGACCCAAAGGCAGGAACGTAGTGCTGGATAAGTCTTTCGGCGCTCCCCTGATTACCAACGACGGCGTGACCATCGCCAAGGAGATCGAGCTGGAGGACGCTTTTGAGAACATGGGCGCACAGCTGGTCAAGGAAGTGGCTACCAAGACCAACGATGTGGCGGGCGACGGTACCACTACGGCGACGGTTCTGGCGCAGGCTATGGTAAACGCCGGGATCAAGAACCTGGCGGCGGGCGCTAACCCCATCATCCTGAGAAAGGGTATGAAGAAAGCGACGGACTGTGCTGTTCAGGCCATCGCCGGCATGAGCCAGAAGGTGAACGGCAAGGAGCATATCGCCAGAGTGGCAGCCATCTCCGCGGGAGACGAGGAAGTGGGCCAGCTGGTAGCAGACGCTATGGAGAAGGTCAGCGGGGACGGCGTAATCACCATCGAGGAGTCCAAGACCATGCAGACCGAACTGGATCTGGTGGAAGGCATGCAGTTTGACAGAGGTTATATCTCCGCTTATATGGCGACAGATATGGATAAGATGGAGGCGACTCTGGATAATCCCTATATCCTGATCACCGACAAGAAGATCTCCAATATTCAGGAGATTCTGCCCCTGTTGGAGCAGGTGGTACAGTGCGGCGCCAAGCTGCTGATTATCGCCGAGGATGTGGAGGGCGAGGCTCTGACCACCCTGATCGTCAACAAATTGCGCGGTACTTTCAATGTGGTGGCTGTCAAGGCTCCCGGCTACGGTGACAGAAGAAAGGCCATGCTGGAGGATATCGCCATCCTGACCGGCGGCACCGTGATCAGCTCCGAGCTGGGCTATGAGCTGAAAGACACTGAGATGTCCATGCTGGGCCGCGCCAAGTCCGTGAAGGTGCAGAAAGAGAACACCGTGATCGTGGACGGCGAGGGCGACAAGAACGCGATTCAGAGCCGTATCGCCCAGATTAAGGCCCAGATCGAGGAGACAACTTCTGATTTTGACAGGGAGAAACTGCAGGAGAGACTGGCCAAGCTGGCTGGCGGCGTGGCAGTGATCCGCGTGGGCGCGGCCACTGAGACCGAGATGAAAGAGGCTAAATTGCGTCTGGAAGATGCTCTGGCTGCCACCAGGGCTGCCGTGGAGGAAGGCATCATCTGCGGCGGCGGTTCCGCTTATATCCATGCGGCCAAGGAAGTGGTTAAGCTGGCGGAGACCATGGAGGGCGACGAGAAGACCGGCGCGCAGATCGTTTTGAAAGCTCTGGAGGCGCCTCTGTACCATATCGCGGCCAATGCCGGTCTGGAGGGCAGCGTAATCATCAACAAGGTGGAGGAGTCCGCAGTAGGCGTAGGCTTTGACGTACTGAAAGAGGAGTATGTGGACATGGTGAGCGCGGGTATCCTGGATCCCGCCAAGGTGACCAGAAGCGCTCTGCAGAATGCCACCAGCGTTGCCAGCACTCTGCTGACCACCGAGTCCGTAGTGGCCAACATCAAGGAGGACGCTCCCGCAATGCCCGCAGGCGGCGGCATGGGCGGCATGATGTAAGCCGGAATCCGGGAGATTAATAAAAGGATAATGTACACGGCGTGGAGGAATCCGCGCCGTGTATTTCGTTGGACTTTTACAGAAGCAGTAGTCTATGGCTGAGAGTTTTCAGGCGCAGAGACTGGAAAAGGTATTTTCCGGTCTCTGTTTTTGTATGTCTGTAGGGGACTTTGCATTTGGGGGCATCCATACCATATAAATAATGTTAATGGGCACTGAGAATAGATATTAATAACAGTTAAATAATATTTTTTCGCGCCCGAAAAAGCCGATAAATACGGGGAATTTTGGGGAAACCGGTTTTGCGGGAGGTTGACAGGATCTGGCGCGTGAGTTACGGTAGTTTTGGCATTGCCGTAAAATGGACATTTTTTCAATGCATAATCAAAGCCGACGGGCGGAAAACAGGCATGTCTGAAAAACGGACAAACAGAGATAGGAGGAAACAAGACAATGAAGAGACAGGCAATGATGGCGTCCCTGCTGGCGCTGGCGCTGTTGGTGTCACCTTTCGGGAATCCGGGCGGTTTGTTACAGGTGAATGCACAGGAGAGGCCGGGAGAGGAACTTTACTCCGTATCAGGGAATGCGCCGGAGGAGGTACAGCCCAGAACGCTGACTGATCTGTCTTTGGAGGAGACGATACAGTTGGACGTGCCGACCAATCTGCGTTGGGGGGTAAGTACCTCAGGTTTCCCAAATGGCAGGTACAGTGCAGAGTGGAGCGGCGTAAATGACAGTATGGGGGAAGGGTTTTTCAGTTATGCCAGGCATTCGCAGTATGGTTTTGAACTTAGCAGAGACGGGCAGATTGTGTTCAGGGATGTTGCGTACGAGTATGCCTATGAGGTAGATGGCTATAGTGAAACAGATATTCTTTTGGCGGAACATAGCTATTATCCTATGTATTATCTCGCTCTCAGAGATAATGGTTACCGGGGCGAGGATGCGGCGATATCCGAATCCGGGAGCTATAGATTTCGTGTGCGTGCATTGTCGATTGACGGGAATCATCAGAGCAGCGAATGGTCTGAGTGGTCGGACAGTATCGAGTATGTCCGCCCGGAGCGGGAACTGGGCGCCGTTAAGCCATATTGGGATGAACAGCAGGCGGGATTGATTCATTTTGCGAGGCCGGAGAATGCTGAATATATGGAGGCATTTGTGATGACTCTGTATAAAGTAGACGACGGAATAACGGATTATGACGTAATGCAGGTTTTTGATCATGACAAAGACAAAGCGGTGATAGACGTAGATTTTTCAGACAGCATATCCAGGAGCGGCGAGGGCAGATATTACGTTGAGTTAAGGACAATCAGCAGTAATGTGGATGTGGTTGCCAATGGGAGGGTAAGTCAGTCTGAGATCCTGGATACCGCGGTGAATACGGAAAGACTGGGTGGTATACTGGACTCGGCAGCAGATAAGAGCGCGGCGGAGACGGTAGAGCTGCTGACGTCCGGCGTCACGCCTTTCTCCATCCAGCAGGCCATGCAGACCAGCGACAGTTTCAGGGAACGGATAAAAGATCTGGAGAGCCGTTACGCGGCGGAGCGGAATATTGAAGTGAAAGCTCCGGCTGTATCCGATGCGGCCAGAGCGTATGTGGATCCGGAGAAGGTCAGCCTGGTGGGCGCCGCCTTTAACGCCGCTCAGGGACAGGATGTAGGCTTACAGATGGACGTAACACCCAAGGAGAAACAGATTCCCACTCTGCCGGGCTATGAAAAGAAAGTACAGCTGGATATCAGTCTGGTCAGCGGCGGTGTGGAAGTGCATGACTTGACCATGCCCATATCCGTCACCATGCCTGTACCGCAGGGTATTGATCCCTCCCAGATGATTATCCTGCACTATCATGCGGACGGAACTGCAAAAATGGCCGCTTTCCATGTAAACGGCGACAGAACCATCACCTTTACCGTGACCGGATTTTCCACCTTTGTGTTCGCGGAGTATTCCGGGACGAATACGTCCGCGCCTGGACAGAATGCGAACAGAGGCGGCTCTGCGCGCTCGGACGCGCAGGCGGATCTGGTGGGCCGGATTGCGGCGGCAGCTCCCGGAGATGCAGTCAAGGTGGCCAGGGAACAGAACATAAGCGAGCCGGTTCTGACTGCGGGTGCGGACGTCTATATCGTGCAGAGGGGAGATACCCTCAGCAGAATCTCCCGCACCAACGGAATGAAACTCAGCGAGCTGACGGCTAAGAATCCTCAGATCAAAAACCCGAACAAGATCGTTCCGGGACAGGTCATCTATATTAATTAAAGATTGCGCTTTACAGGACGGGGCAGTTCCGTGGGGACTGCCCCGTTTTTGACGCATACATCTGCCCGTGACGGATTATTTTCGGACAAGATCGTATTTTTCTGCGGTGTTTGCGGTATTGCCGGATATAAACAAATATTTTTATCCCTGTTGATTTCTGCCCTGGAATATGGTATATAATAGTTGTGGCGATACACTTTCCCGGATATGTCCGATATCCGAAGGTGAGGCGTTAAATCTGCGTGACGCATATCGCCGATTGAGGAACTGTAGAACCAATTCTCTGACAGTTCCGAGTACTTCTGGTGCGGCAGTAACAGGCCGTCTATATAAGCAATACAGGATTACTGTCCTTATTTTTCCCTTGTAAATATAGATAAATAAAACTGCCGCGGCAGGGAAAGGGAGGAAAAGGATGACATTTGAAGAAAAGAAAGAACGGGTGGAGGGATTTCGCCCCATCGACGACGTATTTTTTGAGGTACTCGCCGACGACAGGGAGGTATGCCAGGAGATTCTGCGGACGATTCTGGAGGACAAGGCGCTGATCGTGGAGGAAGTGATTGTCCAGCGGAGTCTGAAAAATATTTACGGGCGGTCTGTAAGGCTGGACGCTCTGTGCATTCTCGGAGATGGCGCAAAGTGCAATATCGAGGTACAGCGAGCCCATTCCGACGACCATCTGAAGAGAGCGCGGTTTAATGCCGCAAGTATTGTGACAAAAAACACGGAGCCGGGGGAGCGTTTTGAGAATGTGCCCCGGGTGATTATCGTGTATATCTCGGAGAGGGATTTTTTGGGATATGGACAGACAATCTATCATATCGACAAGGTGATTCGGGAGAATGGGGAGCCGATCGACGACGGATTGCAGGAGGTATTTGTCAACACCTGCATAGACGACGGGACGGAAATAGCGGATCTGATGAGGTGTTTTATGCAGCAGGAAGTGCATAATCCGCGCTTTCCCAAGCTGTCCTCCCGCGTACATTACCTGAAAGAGCAGGAAGGAGGCGTGTCTGCGATGTGTGAGATCATGGAAAAATACATGGAGGAGGCGAAAGCCGCCGGAATCAAGGAGGGCAAGGAGGCCGGGATCAAGGAAGGCAAGGCCGCCGGAATCAAAGAAGGCAAGGAGGCCGGGATCAAGGAAGGCAAGGCCGCCGGAATCAAGGAAGGCAAGGCAGTCGGCAGGGCCGCCGGAATCAAAGAAGAAAAAAGGCAGGCAATCTGTAGAATGATAAAGAAAGAGTTTGATAAACAGACAATTATGGATCTGGGTTATACAGAACTGGAATATGAGGAGGCTAAGGAGTCTATGCTTGCATCCGTGTGATAAGTGTATACTTCGGAATGAATTTATCTCTCTTCAGCCAGCAAATCGGAGAACAGGGGAGCGAATAGGAGCCTGGTTTTCAAAAAAGTAGTAGAGATCAGACGATATAACTCACAAACAGAGCTGCTGCACAATAGAGCCAACTCTATAGAGCGGCAGCTCTGTTTTATATAGCCAGGAGATAAGGACGGTATGGGACATTATGAAAAAGCTGTATTTTGCCCGGCATGGGCAGACCGTTTGGAATGCGGAAAACAAAATATGCGGGATTACGGACGTGGCGCTGACGGCGCTGGGACATGAGCAGGCCGAAGAATTGGGACGGCTGATTGCGGCAAAAGGGTACAAGATTGATGAGATATTGCACTCCCCGTTGATCCGTGCGGCCGAAACCGCCCGGCATATTCATGAGATCACGGGGATCCCCATGCGGGTGGAACCACGCCTGAAGGAGCAGAACTATGGGGACTGGGAATCCACCCCCAGGGACGGAGCGGCGTTCCAGGCGGCGAAGGCCCAGTTTGTAAACCGCTACGGGGATGGCGAATCCATGATGCAGATGGCCCAGAGGATATACAATCTGCTGGATGAGTTAAAGGCACAGTCTCAGGAAAAAAGCTATCTGCTGGTGGCCCACAACGGCATTGCCCGGATCGTGCAGTCCTATTTTTACGATATGACCAACGAAGAATTTGCGGCTTTCGGCATCGGCAACTGCCAGGCAGTGGAGTATGAATGGCGGGAATAAACCGCAAAGGTATATGAATTTTACATGAAAGGGATCCTGGTAGCGCGCGGATACGGCCAGCGGCGTGGTAACAGGAACAGACAGAAAAGAGGTATATCATGAAATCAGCGGCAGAATTACAGACATTATTAAGGCAGATCGACCACAGGAGCTACCCGGCCTACAAGGACACCCGGGGGCAGTATCAGTTCCAGCAGTACGTGCTGTCCATCGACCATGTGCAGGGGGATCCCTTTGCGGCGCCCTCCAAGGTGAGCCTGATCGTGCCGGGGAAAGTGGCGGGATTTGCGGGGGACTGCTATGCGCAAAAACACAGGCGAATTGCCTTTCAGGACTATCTGCTGCGGCGCATGGCGGCCAAGATCCGGGAGTACTCTTTCAGGGCCAAAGGCTCGGGCAAAAGCGGCCTGCTGGGCATCAGCCAGCCGGGGCAGGAGATATTGGAGCGTAGCGCCTGTTCGGTGGATCCCGCGGACGGCCGGGTGACGGTTCGCATGGAGATCGGTTTTCCGGCCAACGGGCGAACCATCAACTCGGGGGAGCTGATCAAAATACTGTTTGATTTTCTGCCGGTGTGCGTAAGGCAGACCCTGCTGGCGGCCTCCTGTCCGAAAGAGAGCCTGCAAAAGGTGCTGGATCTGGCGGACGACCAGCTCTATATCCGGCAGCAGCTAAAGGAGAGGGAACTGGTGGCTTTTGTGGCGGACGGGGCCATACTGCCCCGCAGATCGGGGGTTTCCTCCCAGCCCATGAAAGACGCGGTGGCCTTTGCCAGCCCCCAGGAGATGGCGGTGACGTTGCAGCTCCCCCACAGAGGAACGCTGCGGGGCATGGGAATCCGCAGGGGCGTGACGCTGATCGTGGGCGGAGGCTATCACGGCAAATCCACGCTGCTGGAGGCGCTGGAAAAGGGCGTCTATGACCATATCGCCGGGGACGGCAGAGAGTATGTGATCACCGACGGCAGCGCCATGAAACTGCGGGCGGAGGACGGCAGGAGCATCCAGCAGGTGGATATCTCCATGTTTATCCGCAATCTGCCGGGAGGAAAGGACACGAACCATTTTTATACCGAGGACGCCAGCGGCAGCACCTCCCAGGCGGCGGCCACGGTGGAGGCCATAGAGATGGGGGCGAAGGTATTCCTGATCGATGAGGACACCAGCGCCACCAACTTCATGATCCGGGATGAGCTGATGCAGCGGGTGGTCAGCCGGGATATGGAGCCGATCATCCCCTTTATCGACCGGGTGCGGGAGCTGTATGAGGAATACAGCATCTCCACGGTGCTGGTGGCGGGCAGCTGCGGCTCTTATTTCCACAAGGCGGACTGCATATTGCAGATGAACCGGTATTGCCCGGTGGAGATCACGGCCCTGGCCAAAAAGGAGGCCGAGCAGTTCCCGTATACGCTGGGCAGTGCTCCGGAGGCAGAGAAACCGGATTTCCACCGGGTGGTCAAGGCGGATCAGGCTTTTGCCAGGGACGACCGGATCAAGATGAAGACCATGGGGCTGGACGGCTTTTCCATCAACCGGGAGACGGTGGACATGCGCTATGTGGAACAGCTGGCGGACAGCGAGCAGTTGACAGCTCTGTCCCATATGCTGAAATACATGAAATGCCGCTGCTTTGACGGGCATAAGACCGTGGGGCAGGCGGTGGAGGCATTATATGAAGAGATAGAAAAACAGGGTTTTGCCGCTTTCTGTCCGGGGCGGGAGAGCCTGCCCGGCAATCTGGCCATGCCCCGGCGTCAGGAGCTGTACGCGGCGTTAAACCGCTGCCGGGAACTGGTGCGGATCTAGCGAGATATCAGGCTGTGCCTTTTGACGCACAGCCTTTTGTCAGTATACATTGACTGTGTGCGCATTGGCGCACATTTTGTTCAAAAGAGTAGAATGCGGAGCATTCTACTCACTTTATGCGGTCGATTCATGCAAAAGGATGTTGCAGTGCGGCCGGTTAAAGAGTATAATTAGGGACAAGTTTGGATGCAAAGTTTGTAAATAAAACAACCAGATGCCAGGATGTTTTGCGGAACCGCGGCATATGGATGGAGGAAAAATGGCGAAAGGATCGGTGACAAAAAACTGGCGTATCAATAAACATATATTGGCTATGACGATCGGTGCGCTGACAGTTGCCACTCTTGCCCTGCTGATGGTATTGTGTTTCCTGCTTTTCTTTTCCCCTTCAGTGGACGCGGAGATCGGTGACTTGACCTATACCGCCAAAAAGATAGGACTGGAGGAAACGCCGCCCGGACAGGGTGACCTGGCGCAGGATCCCGTGGACGCGGCAGGACCGGCGGAGAATGTACCGGCGGCGGAACCGGAACCCACGGAAGAACCGGATCCCTATACTTATACGGATATGGAGGGGAGCCTGTATGCCCAGACTTCCCTGCGGGTACGGAACCAGCCTTCCATAGACGGGGAACGCATCGGCGGCCTGTACCGTAACCAGGAGGTCAAGGTGACAGGGCAGTGCAACGAGACGGGATGGTATCGCATCGACTATTACGGCGACGTGGGATACGCCTCCAACGATTATCTGGCCGAGGAACCGGTAAAGCTGGACATCACCCAGTCGGTGGGGAGCTTTGCCGCGGTGGACAAGAGCTACTATGACAATGTGCTTTTTATCGGGGACTCCCTGACGGTGGGACTCTCCATGTACGGATCCCTGAAAAACGCCACCTATTTCTGCATAACCGGGATGGGGACGGGCGAGGCCCTGTCCAGGGACATGGGCGGGATCACACTGGATGCCCTGCTGGATGTAAAGCAGTATGAGGCAGTCTACATCATGCTGGGAATCAATGATATGGGGGGAAAACGCAAAAGCTATCTGGCGTCCTACAGTTCCCTGCTCAGCCATGTGCAGGAGAAACAGCCGGACGCGGATATTGTGATACAGTCCATACTGCCGGTGACGTCCTCCTATACCGCCGATCATCCCAGCATCAACAACGATGAGATCCGGGAGCGCAACGCCTCCCTGGCGGAACTGGCGGACAGCGAGAGTATCTTTTATCTGGATCTGAACGCCTTCTTTGCGGATGAAGCGGGCAATTTAAGCTCCAGCCAGGCTCGGGACGGCCTGCATTTGACGGCCAAGTCTTACAAGGTATGGAGAGAGGCGTTGCTGGCCAACGGCATCGTGAAATAAATACAATGCGTTAAATGCGCCAAAGCGCATGAAAATAAATACCGACTAAGGAGGAACAATCAATGAACATCAACAGTATCTGCGTGCAGGGGGGATATACGCCCGGAAACGGACAGCCCCGCCAGATCCCCATTGTACAGAGCACCACTTTCAAGTATGACACCAGCGAGGATATGGGCAAACTCTTTGACTTAGAGGCCAGCGGCTATTTTTATACCCGTCTCCAGAATCCCACCAACGACTTTGTGGCGGCCAAGATCTGCCAGATGGAGGGCGGTACGGCGGCCATGCTCACCAGCAGCGGACAGGCGGCTACCTTTTACGCCCTGTTCAACATATGCGGCGCGGGGGATCACATCGTATCCTCCAGCAGTATCTATGGCGGCTCCTACAATCTGATCTCCGTTACGATGAAGAGGATGGGCATAGACGTTACCTTTGTGGATCCGGACGCCTCCGAGGAGGAGTTAAACGCGGCCTTTTTGCCCAATACCAAAGTAATGTTCGGCGAGACCATCGCCAACCCGGCGCTGACGGTGCTGGATATCGAGAAATTTGCCCGCTGCGCCCACAGCCACGGCGTGCCCCTGGTCATAGACAATACCTTTGCCACTCCCGTCAACTGCCGTCCCTTTGCGTGGGGGGCGGATATTGTGACCCATTCCACCACCAAGTACATGGACGGTCACGGCGCGGCTGTAGGCGGCTGTATCGTGGACAGCGGGCGATTTGACTGGATGGCCCATGCGGACAAGTATCCCGGACTGTGTACGCCCGACGAGAGCTATCACGGCGTCACCTATGCGGAGAAGTTCGGCCAGGGCGGCGCTTTTATCACCAAGTGTACTGCCCAGCTGATGCGGGATCTGGGTTCCATCCAGAGCCCTCAGAACGCCTTTATCCTGAATCTGGGCCTGGAGAGCCTGCATGTGCGTATGCAACGTCACTGCGAGAACGGCCAGGCCGTGGCGGAATTTCTGGCCGCCCATCCCAAGGTGACCTATGTGAATTACTGCGGTTTGCCTGGAGACAAATACTATGATCTGGCCCAGAAGTATCTGCCGAACGGCAGCTGCGGCGTGGTCTCCTTTGGACTGAAGGGAGGCAGGGAGGCGGCCAGCGCCTTTATGAAGAATCTGAAGATGGCAGCCATTGAGACCCATGTGGCAGACGCCCGAACCTGCTGCCTGAATCCTGCGTCCAGCACCCACCGCCAGATGACCGACGAGCAGCTTGCCCAGGCCGGGGTGCCCGCGGAGCTGGTGCGCATGAGCTGCGGCCTGGAGGACAAGGAAGACCTGATCGCCGACATTGCCCAGGCGCTGGAGAAATGCTGAAAAATGAGATAAAAATGAGATAAAGAATCTGCGTATCGCCATAACGCCCGGAAATAAAAAGGGCGATATGGCGATTGTCAGTTTTGGGTGCTATATAAGAGCGACATTTTACTCATGGATATGGTAGACGGTTTCCGTCAGGCATTGACGGATAAAGTCACAGGTCAGCGGGACGGCGTCTTCCATCTGCTGCGGATCGGTCAGATACCATAAAAAGCTCTCCGCAAAATACTCTTCATTGTTCGGGGGATCGCAGCGCACTCCCATACCTTCGGCAGCCTCCAGTTCCTGCTCCATGACGGAGATAAAATGCTCCCTCTCGCTGGGAAAATTACAGCAGTAATCCAGAAAATGTCCAAACTCATGGAGAACGGTGGAGGAGTCGGTGGCGTTGTCCCGGTTTTCCACCTTGATATACAGGCTCTGCACATCCGTAACGCCCTTGACGGAGGCGTACTGGCCGTCAAACTCAGTCTGCGCGATATCCTGCGCCGTCACGTAGAAATGCCAGCCGTAGTCCATGAACAGATAGCCAAGCTGCGCGGGGAGCAGGGACAGCGCATTCTCGCAGCGCTCCACATAGCGGGAGTCCACTTCCCCAACGGTTTCAACCGGAGGAATCTGTCCCGCCCCGCGTACCTGTATCTCCTGGGCCGAAAGCGGTTCCTTCCCGCAGAGAAAATGCCGCCTGTGGGCAAAAATCCCATGATAGGGCGGGTAATAGGGGAGGGTGCGCAGCACCGGGCCGTCCGGCGCCGGGCAGGAGATATGGAACGGAAAAGCGGCATCGCAAAGGAGAACCGGCTCCAGACCGCCCCACAGCAAAATAATTATGATTCCCGATAAAAACCGGATCCGTCTACTCTTTTTTCTCATAAATAATCCCCGCTTATCCCAGGGATGCCGATGGCCTGCTTAGAATGCCCTGGCTGCTTTTTTGATTCATTCAGTGTTTCGCCCCCGGAAGTACGGTAACAGTATAACATAGCGCCCGGCCTTTTTCCAGTGGAAAGCCTGCAATAAAACACTTGCATTTACTCCCTGTCGGTGGTATATATTAGTCAGTTGAAAAAGGGACGATCCCGGAAAGTGAGGACAATATAATGCAGTTTGAACAATTACAGAAGGACATGATCGCCGCCATGAAAGAGCGGAATAAAGTGCGTAAGGACGCCATCTCCACATTGGTATCCGCCGCCAAAAAGGTGGCCATCGACGAGGGAACCCGGGACAATATCACGGAGGAGATCGTGGACAGGGTCATTCTCAAGGAGATCAAGACCGTGAAGGAGCAGCTGGACACCTGTCCTGCCTCCCGGGAAGATCTGCGCGGGGAGTACCAGGCCAGATATGATATCTTCCAGGAATACGCGCCGAAAATGATGTCCGCCCAGGAGGTGGAGGCATTCCTGACAGAAAAATATGCCGATTTGCTGGCCCGGAAGAACAAGGGCCTGGTTATGAAGACGGTCATGCCGGAGCTGAAGGGCAAGGCGGAGGGCAGCGTAATCAATCAGGCCGTGGCGAAACTCTGCCAGTAGACTTATAACTGAGGAGAATATATGGCTGAAATTATCCAGATCAATGACATCAAAATACCGGAACTGGATATCTATGCCAGACTTTCGGAAGGGCAGCTTGCCCATTATTTTGAACCCCGGGAGGGCCTGTTTATCGCAGAGAGTCCCATGGTGATCCACAGGGCCTTAGACGCCGGGTATCGGCCTTATTCCATGTTGCTGGAGAAGAGCCTGGCAGAGGGCGTCCCAGGCAGGGAACTGATTGCTCGATGCCCCGGTATCCCTGTCTATACGGCCCGGCGGGAGGTGCTGGAGCAGATCACGGGATACGCGCTGACCAGAGGGATGCTCTGCGCCATGTACAGGAAAGAATTGCCCACTGTGGAACAGGTCTGCCGGGACGCGGGCCGTATCGCGGTGCTGGAAAATGTGATGAATCCCACCAATGTGGGGGCGATTTTTCGCAGCGCTGCGGCCCTCGATATGGACGGCATACTGCTGACCCACGGCAGCAGCGATCCCCTGTACCGCAGAGCCGTCAGGGTCAGCATGGGGACAGTGTTTCAGATCCCCTGGACCTTTCTGGAACCGGCAGAAGAAGGCGACGGCAATCAAAAGAGCGGGATAGGCGGGCGGCTCCGCGGACTGGGCTTTCAGACCGCCGCCATGGCCCTGCGGGAGGATTCCATTTCTCTGGCGGATCCCTGCCTGCAGCAGCCGGGGCGTCTGGCTATCGTGCTGGGAACCGAAGGGGACGGTCTGGCGGCGGATACCATCGAGGACTGCGACTTTACCGTGCGGATTCCCATGTCCCGCGGCGTGGATTCCCTGAATGTGGCGGCCGCCAGCGCCGTGGCCTTCTGGCAGTTGGGCAGACGGCCATAACCGTGCCTGGCCTGCCTGAGACAGCGGTCTGCTCCGGTACGGGAGCCGCATGTCAGTAGCGGTACTTTTTCCGCTTTCCCCAGAGGAACAGAACCGTTACCAGCGCCGCCAATACCTCTGCCACGATGATGGAGAACCAGATACCGTCCAGTTCCCAGAAGATCGGCAGGATACAGACGGCGGCAATCTGGAACACCAGCGTACGCAGAAAGGCGATCATCGCTGAGGTCAATCCGTCGCTTAAGGCCGTGAAGAATGAAGACCCCAGGATGGTCAGCCCGGACAGCAGAAAGGAAAAGGAGAATATGACAAAGGCGTGGACGGTCATGTCCAGCAGCCCGGCGTCATATCCCACAAAGAGCAGGGACAGGGGCCTGCCAAGAGCCTCCCCCGCGGCAAACATGGAAACGGAAAATATTCCGATCAGAATCAGGCTCTTTCTGAGCAGACTCTTCAACTCTTCATGATTCTGCGCCCCGTAATGGTAGCCGATCACCGGGGCCGCTCCTACCGAGTAGCCGATAAACACGGCCTGAAAGATCATGCTCACATACATCAGCACGCCATAAGCGGCAATGCCGTCCGCCCCGGCGTATTTCATCAGTTGCAGATTGTAAAGCATACTGACGACGGACATGGAGATATTGCTCATCAGTTCGGACGCGCCGTTGGTGCAGGTCTTTCGCAGAGCGCCGCCGTCAAATTTATATCGCGTGAACCGCAGAAGACTGCCGTTCTTATGAGCGAAATAGAGCAGCGGGATCACTCCACCTACGAGCTGGCTGAAAGCCGTCGCCGCAGCGGCCCCCGCAAGCCCCCAGGAAAAAGCGGCCACGAACAGGGCGTCCAGCACCATATTGGTGACGCCTGCCGCCACGGTGATGCCCAGTCCCAGCTTGGGCTTTCCGGCAGTGGCAAAAAGACATTGGAACTCATACTGCAGTATAAAAAAAGGTAGCGCGGGCAATATGATCCGACCGTAGAGAATGCTGTCTTCCAACAGCTGCCTTTCAGCCCCCATCAGCATGGCTATGGGACGCAGCAGGGCAAAGCCGCTTACAGCCAGCGCCAGACCGCATAGCGCCGACACACAGACGGTCATGGTGAACAGCTCATTGGCCTTTTCGCATTTGCCTTCTCCCAGCGTCTTGGCGATCAGGGCGCTGCCCCCGGTGCCGAACATAAAACCGACGCAGCCCAGTATCATCAACAGGGGCATAATGAAATTCACAGCGGCAAAGGGCGTCTTGCCCACAAAATTGGATACGAAGAAACCGTCCACCACGCCGTAGACGGAAGTAAATATCAGCATGATCACCGAGGGAAAAGTGTAGCGCAGCAGGCGCTTATAATCAAAGTGATCGGACAGTTGTATCATTGTTAATCTAACCTCCCTGATGCCGCCTGGCGGCATCTGTACTCTTTATAGTTCGTATTTTCTGCAGTTTGTATTCTCTATAGACAGGTTGCCCTTTCCCGGATATCGTTTAGAAATCGCTCGGTCAGATCCAAATATTTTTTCACATCCTGCGGCGGCCAGGATGCCAGTATCGCATTTTCAGCGTTTAAAAGCCGCATGGCGGTACGAGCTGCCAGCTCCCTTCCCGCCTCTGTCATACATACGATCTTACCCCTGGAGCCCGCCTTTTGCAGATAGAGTATTCCTTCCGTCTCCAGCTTGCGTATGGCGGAGTTCACCGTCTGCTTGCTCAGGCCGCAGCGGCGGCATATTTCTGACAGCGGGCAGTCTGCTCCCTCATCGCAGAGAGTGTACAGAATATACATGGCGCTGTCGGACAGGCCGAATTTCAATGCGATATCGTGGTAGGTGGCGTCCAGTTCTCCCAGCAGATGGTTAAAGCGTCTCATTCCTTCCGGCTTTGCATTATTCATTTTTTCTTTCCCCCCATCCTGCAGTTGACAAGTCAATCCCGGTTTTGCCGGAGGCATTGCACCGGCACTTGGTACGAAATCGTACAATAATGAGTATAGTACGATTTCGTACTTATGTCAAGCGGAAAAAAGCGATACAGCCATTCGGCTGTACCGCTCTGTAAAGGGGTACTCTGTTACCCCATAGTCACCACTACATTTACTTCTTTTTTGGAGGCGTCATAAGGGATGATATTGCCCTCCACGGCAGCTCCGTCCACGGTCATGGATTTCACGCCCTTTTCCACATTGTCCGGGTTCAGCACCTGGATACGGTACACGGCCCCGCGGTATTCGCGGGTCAGCTTAAAGTCGCCGAAACCCCTGGGTACACAGGGATTGATCTGCAGTCCCGTGTGGGTGGGGTACACGCCCAGGATATACTGGGATACATTGGCAAAGGTCCAGGCCGCCGTGCCGGTGAGCCAGCTGTTCTTGGCCTCGCCGTGGAACTTGGCGTCCCGCCCGGCCACCATCTGGGAATACACATAGGGCTCGGTGCGGTGGATCTCGCTGATATCCTCCACATAGGCGGGACAGGTCTTTTTGTAGATCTCAAAGGCCCTGTCGCCCCGGCCGATCACGGTCTCGGCGATGGACACCCAGGGATTGTTGTGGCAGAAGATACCGGCGTTCTCCTTGTATCCGGGGGGATAGGAGGAGACCTCGCCCAGCTCTAAGTGATACCTGGTATAGGCGGGCTGCAGGATCATAATGCCGTAGTCGGTGTCCAGTTTTTCCTTCACGGAGTCCAGAGCCTTTTTCGCCAGCCCCTCCTTGACGCCCACACCGGCCAGCACACAGAATCCCTGGGGCTCGATATAAATCTGCCCCTCCTCGCACTCCCTGGAGCCGACCTTGTTGCTGTGCGCGTCATAGGCGCGGACAAACCATTCGCCGTCCCAGCCGCTGTCCAGGATAGTGTCGTACATTTCTGCGGCCTGCGCCCTGGCGTAGGCCGCCTCCTGGGCGTCGCCCATCAGTTCGCACAGCTGCGCGTACTCCTCGCCGTATTTGACAAACATGCCCGCGATGAACACGGACTCCGCCACCGGGCCCTCGCTGGGGCCGAAGGTCTGGAAGGACTCGCCGGGATGCTCGGAGAAACAGTTCAGGTTCAGGCAGTCGTTCCAGTCCGCCCGACCGATCAGAGGCAGCCCGTGGGGACCCTTGTGGTTTACGATGAAATCAAAGGATCTCTTTAAATGGTTCATCAGCGGCGTGGCCTTGGACATGTCGTTGTCAAAGGGAACCAACTGCTCCAGTATAGTAGTGTCTCCGGTCTCCCGCACATAGGCGCTGGTGCCCGCGATGAGCCACAGGGGATCGTCGTTAAAGCCGCTGCCGATATCGGAGTTGCCTTTTTTGGTCAGGGGCTGATACTGATGATAAGCGCTGCCATCCTCAAACTGGGTGGAGGCGATATCGATGATACGCTCCCTGGCCCGGTCGGGAATCAGGTGTACAAAGCCCAGCAGATCCTGACAGCTGTCACGGAATCCCATGCCTCTGCCGATACCGGACTCGTAATAGGAGGCGGAGCGGGACATGTTAAAGGTGACCATACACTGATATTGGTTCCAGGTATTGACCATGCGGTTGACCTTCTCGTCCCCGGACTCCACATGGTACTTGCCCAGCAGTTTCTTCCAATAGTCCTGCAGCGCGGCGAAAGCGGCGTCCACCTCCGCCTCGCCCGCATAGCGCTGTAACATCTCATAGGCCGGTTTCTTGTTGATGACGCCGGGGGATTCCCACTTTTCCTCCTGGGGATTCTCAATATAGCCCAGCACAAAGATAAAGGTCTTGGACTCGCCGGGGGCCAGAGCCACATTCAGCTGCTGGGAGGCGATGGGAGACCAGCCGCTGGCCATGGTGTTCTTGCATTGGCCGTTCTCCACCACCTCCGGGTTGTCAGCGCCCCGGTATGCGCCCAGAAAATCATCCCGGATCGTGTCAAAGCCCGCAATGGGGGCGTTCACGGAATAGACGGCATAGTGGTTGCGGCGCTCACGGTACTCGGTCTTGTGGAATATGGTGGAACCCTCCACCTCCACCTCGCCGCAGCTGAGGAGCCGCTGGAAATTCTTCATATCGTCGTCAGCGTTCCAGAGACACCACTCCACATAGGAGAAAACCTTCAGCTCTTTGGGCTCGCTGCCGGTATTTTCCAGGGTCAGTTTGCTGATCTCACAGTTGTCGTTCATGGGGACAAAGGTCAGCAGCCGCGCCTGTACACCGTTCCTGGCGCCGGTGAAACGGCTGTAGCCCATGCCGTGACGGCACTCGTAGACATCCAGTTCTGTTTTGGTGGGCTGCCAGCCGGGATTCCAGACGGTATCGCCGTCTTTTATGTAGAAATACTTGCCGCCCATGTCGGTGGGTACATTGTTGTAACGGTAGCGGGTCAGGCGCAGCAGCTTTGCGTCTTTATAGAAAGTATAGCCGCCGCAGGTATTGGAGATCAGGCTGAAAAACTCGTTGCAGCCCAGATAGTTGATCCAGGGCAGCGGGGTTTTGGGGGTGGTGATGACATACTCCTGATTGACGTCGTCAAAATAGCCGAATTTCATAGTGGGACACTCCTTCTTTTATGAATTTGTAAAATGTTTTAGAAAACGATTAAGTAAAACATATCTACATATTGGGATTATACATAACAAATTTTTAAAATGCAATAGAAATTCAGAAAATGTAAGAAAAAACCTGTATCCGGATGTAAGCGGTTACAGAAACGGATACAAAAAAAAGTACAAAAATGATTGCAAAACTCGCTAAAATGTTATAAACTTAACATACACAAACGATTAAGTATTTTATAATAACTATACATAGACCATAAACCCGCAAAGAAGGGGGAGTTTCACGGCTGGAGCCGGGATAAGGAGAGTGCAGATGGTATCGATGAAGGATATATCCGTAGCCTGCGGCGTATCTGTAGCGACGGTAAGCAAGGCGTTGAATGATCACGGGGATATCAGCAGAGAGACAAAGGAGAGGATACGCCGGATCGCCAAGGAGATGGGATATCTGCCCAACGCCATGGCCCGGGCCCTGAAGACCCACCGCACCTACAACATAGGTGTGCTCTTCGTGGACGATGCCCAGAGCGGCCTGACCCACGACTATTTTTCCCAGGTGCTGGACAGCTTTAAGCGTACGGTGGAGGCCAGAGGATATGATATCACGTTTTTAAATAAGAGCGGGGCGGGCGGACTGAGCCGCATGTCCTATCTGGAACACTGCCATTACCGGGGGTTTGACGGGGTGGTGATCGCCTGCGTGGACTTTTATGACGCCCAGGTGCTGGAGCTGGTGCGCAGCGATATTCCGGTGGTGACGGTGGATCATCTCTTCGACAACCGGATCAATATCACTTCCGACAATGTGAGCGGAATGGAACAACTGCTGCGATATATATATGAGAAGGGACACCGCCGGATTGCCTATATACACGGCGCGGACTCCTCCGTTACCCAGGCCAGGCTGACTTCCTTCTACCGCACGGCGGAACTGCTGGGGCTCACGGTGCCGCCGGACTACGTGAAGGAATCCCCCTACCGCGACACGCGGACTGCGGGAGAGATGACACAGGAGCTGCTGGATCTGAAGAGACCTCCCACCTGCATACTGTATCCGGACGATTTTTCCTGCTTTGGCGGTATCACGGCTATCAAGAGCAGGGGGCTGCGAATACCGGAAGACATCTCCATAGCGGGATATGACGGTATCCGGATCGGACGGCATATCGAGACGCCGCTGACGACGCTGCGCCAGGATACTACGGCGTTGGGCGTTCTGGCGGGGGAGAAACTGATCTCCCTGATCGAACGCCCCAAGACCACGCTGATCGAGCAGGTGGTGGTCAAGGGAGAAATATTTCCGGGGAAGACCGTCGGAGCCGTATAGAGATTGCGGCTCCGGCTTTTCTGTTCGTTGATTTTGCCAGACTTTTTCGAGGCTCATCGCCATATTCCATAAAAAAGTATTAAAAAACGAAAAAAAAGTGTTGCATTTATACAATCAATATTGTATAATGAAAAACGTAAACGATTAAGGGGAAACCCCTGATCCAAACAGTATTTTTACAATTCACCAATTTATAAGGGAGGATTTCAGATGAAAAAGAAAGTATTAAGCGCTATGTTGGCTGTGGCCATGCTGGCCGGGACATTGATGGCATGCGGTTCTGAGCCGGCTGCAGGCGGCAGTTCCAGTACGGGCGGCAGCTCCAGTGCGGACGAGGGCAAGGTTCTGAACATCTACTGCTGGAACAATGAGTTCAGAGAGAGGGTAGTGAACCTCTATCCCGGTTATACCAAGACAGACGAGACCCATGGCACGATCGGCGATGTGTCCGTAGTGTGGCATGAGACCCCCAACGAGAACAACGCGTACCAGAACAATCTGGATGAGACGCTGTTAAAGCAGGAGAGCGCTGCCGCCGATGACAAGATCGACATGTTCCTGGTGGAGGCCGACTACGCATTGAAGTATGTGGATTCCAACTACACCATGGCTGTTACCGATCTGGGTATCACCAGTGCGGACATTGCCAACCAGTACAAGTATACGCAGGATGTGGTGACGGATTCCAACGGCACTCTGAAGGGCCTTTCCTGGCAGGGCTGCCCGGGCGTTCTGTTCTACAACCGTGAGGCTGCCAAGGAAGTCTTCGGCACCGACGATCCCGCTACCGTGCAGGAGAGCGTAAAGGATTGGGCTACTTTCAACGCCACCGCGCAGAAGGTTTCCGACGCGGGCTACAAGATGGTTGCTTCGGCCAACGATACTTTCCGTACCTACTCCAACAATGTGACCAAACCCTGGGTTGTGGACGGCAAGATCACGATCGATGACAATATCATGAACTGGGTCAACGATTCCAAGGCCCTGGTAGACGCGGGCTATACCGGAACACATGATCTGTGGAGCCCTGACTGGAGCGCAGGTTTCTTCCCCGAGGGTAAGGTGTTCTGCTACTTTGGACCCGCATGGTTCGTAAACTTCTCCATGTCTGCAGACAAGGAAGGCAGCATAGGCTATAACGGCGGCTGGGCTGCAACCGAGGGCCCTCAGGGATTCTTCTGGGGCGGCACCTGGATCTGCGCCGCAACCGGCACGGATAACCAGAGTCTGGTAAAGGATATCATGCTGCAGATGACCACCAATCAGGATATCATGACCCAGATCGTTACCAAGTATGACGATTTCGTAAACAACAAGCCTGCTATGGAGGCTATGGCAGCGGATCCCAATTACTCCAGCAAGGTGCTGGGCGGACAGAACCCTCTGGCCATGTACTGCGCAGGCGTGAACGGACTGGATCTGAGCAATCTGAGCAAGTATGATCAGGGCTGTAACGAGGAGTTCCAGAAGGCCATGAAGAACTACTTCGAGGGCAACGCTACGCTGGACGAGGCGCTGGAGCTGTTCTACAAGGCAGTTGTCGAGAAGTACCCCGATCTGACCTACTAAAACTGAACATCAGCTAAAAGTAATAACGGATGAAACAAACCGTGCCTGCCTGCCTGGTCAGGTAGGTGCGGTTTTGTTTTAAAGACGGGCGTGAGAGCACGAAAGACGGCGTCTGTTATAGCATACAGAGCCGGCAGCGTTGTTTCTTGGCGGAGCGCGTAAGAAGGAACAGCGCTGCGAGCTCTGTATTAAACGGTATAATCAGTAAAAGAGATGGAGGCATGAATATGAAGAATACGCGGCGAGGAAAAGTAGTAAGCTATAACAAATGGGGCTATATTTTCCTGATCCCTTTTGTTGTGGTGTATCTGCTCTTTTCCTTTATTCCCCTGGTGAGTACGGTCTACAACAGTTTTTTTGAGAATTATCGTTCGGGTTTGACTCAGATCGGACCCAACTTTGTGGGACTGGAGAATTTCAAGGCTATTTTTACCAGCGGCGAAGTGTGGATATATGCCAAGAACACCATGATCATGTGGGTGTTGGGTTTTATCCCGCAGATACTCCTCTCGCTCTTGCTGGGCGCGTGGTTTTCCGATCCCAGCCTGCGGCTGAAGTGTCAGGGCTTTTTTAAGACGGTGATCTATCTGCCGAACCTGATTATGGCCTCCGCGTTCGCTATGTTATTCTTTACCCTGTTTTCGGACGGAGGGCCGATCAATTCCATGCTGATCCAAATGGGGATCCTGAGTACGCCCTTTAAGTTCCTGTCCAATGTGTGGAGCGCGAGGGTTCTGGTGGCAGCGATGAACTGCCTGATGTGGTTCGGCAACACCACGATCCTGTTGATGGCGGGTATGATGGGTATCGATACCTCGCTGTTTGAGGCAGCGAGAGTGGACGGCGCTACCTCCACGCAGGTATTTTTCAGGATAACGCTGCCATTGCTGCGGCCGATTCTGGTCTATGTGATGATCACCTCCCTGATCGGCGGATTGCAGATGTTTGATGTTCCGCAGATTCTGACCAAGGGTTCCGGCGATCCCATGCGTTCTACGATGACGCTGATCATGTATCTGAACAAGCACCTGTTCAGCAAGAACTACGGTATGGGCGGCGCGCTGTCGGTGATCCTGTTCGTGATAACCGGTATCCTGAGTATGATTGTATATAAGTTCTCCAATCAGAAAGAAAGCAATTAGGAGGTAGGGACATGAAAGATAATCACGTAAATGGCACAAAAAAAGGAATGAGTATGCATGCGAGGCGGATACTGGCATACATAGTGTTGATTCTGGTTACGGTTCTCTGTCTGTTTTGGTTCCTGCTCCTGTTTATCAACATGACGAGATCGCACTCGGATCTGAACAGGGGATTTTCCATCGTGCCCGGCACGTATCTGTTCACCAACATCAAGAAACTGATCGCCATGGGCGAACGCCTGCCGATCCTGACGGGCCTGTGGAACAGCCTGCTGGTGGCGGGCCTGAGCGCCGCGCTCTGCACGTACTTTTCGGTGATGACGGCGTATGCGATCCATGCGTATGATTTTAAGCTGAAAAAATTCATGTTCACATTTATTCTGATGATCATGATGATCCCCACGCAGGTGACGGCGCTTGGATTCATACAGCTTGTCTCCAACATGAAACTGGAGGATTCGTTTATCCCGCTGATCGTACCGAGCATAGCGGCGCCGGTCACGTTCTTCTATATGAAACAGTATATGGAGAGTTCCCTGCCGCTGTCTCTTATCGAGGCGGCCCGCATCGACGGCTCGGGCGAGTTTCGGACTTTCAACTCCATCGTGCTGCCGCTGATGAAACCCGCGATCGCGGTGCAGGCGATCTTCACTTTTGTATCGAGCTGGAATAACTATTTCACACCGGCGTTGATCCTGCATGAGCCCAAGAAGAGAACCATTCCCATTCTGATCGCGCAGTTGCGCAGTATGGACTGGTCCAATCTGGATACCGGCGCGGTGTACGCCATGATCGGCCTGTCCATATTCCCGGTCATTATCGTATATCTGTTCCTGTCCAAGCATATTGTACAGGGTGTCGCCATGGGGAGCGTGAAAGGCTGATCGCGACACTTCCGGTTGACGGTTTCCCGGTTTACGGACTGCCATCTCACAAGAGGTGGCAGTCCGTATTTAATAAAAAATTTATAAAGGCTTAATTCCTGATATATTTACGGTGCGGTGGCGGCATGCTATAATTGATACAATAAATTTGCTGATAACGTGTGACGAATCGAACGCTGGGAAGTATAATGCCATGACGCAGATAGGACAATATCCGATATGAACAGACAGGAATTTGTGGACCGGCTCAGGATCGCTCTGAGCGGAAAGGTCTCACCGGCACTGGTGGAAGAGAATGCCCGCTATTATGAAGACTATATCAATACCCGGATACGGCTTGGCGAGGCGGAGGAGAATGTATTGCAGGGACTGGGCGATCCCAGACTGATCGCCAGATCCATCGTGGCGGCTGAGAGCGTCAGGACAGGGAACGACGATACGCAGCAGGTATATGGGGACAGGGAGGAAAGGGAGAAGCGCCAGCGCGGATTCCGGCATTTTTTACATGTTTCCAATATGCCGACCTGGGTCTTGCCTGTGCTGGCGGGAGGGATACTGCTCCTGTTTCTGGTGGCGCTTGGCCTGCTGTTCCGCCTTGTGCTGCATATGCTGGCCTGGCTGTGGCCCCTGATCGCCATCGCTATGATCGTTATTTTTTTTATAAAATTATTTCGCGACTGGCTGCATTAAATAAAATGTATATTTTAAAATCACCGGGACATACTACTCCTGTAACCAAAAACCAACAGGAGGAATGAATTATGTCCAACAATAATCAGAACAACCAGAACAGCAATTCCAGCAATTGCCAGAACAGCTACCAGGATAGCCAGAACAGCTACCAGGACAATAACAAGAAGAACAATCAGAACAACCAGAATAACCAGAACAAGCAGAACAACAGCCAGAAGAACAACAGCTTCTAGGGCCGTAGCGGGTTTTCTGGAAAATAGGGGTGTCGCATTTGCGGCATCCCTATTTACATATGGGTGTATATTGTGGTAACATGTTCTTAATCTGCTGAAGATGATCTCCGGGACGGGGAAAGTCCCGAAAATGAGGAAGAATATGAGAAGATTTGAACTGATTGCCCCCTGTCATTTTGGCATGGAGGCTGTATTAAAAAGGGAAATCACCGATCTGGGATACGATGTGAGCGAGACGGCCGACGGCCGGGTCACTTTTTTGGGAGATGAAGAGGCACTGTGCCGGGCCAATGTATTTCTGCGCACGGCGGAGAGGGTGCTGATCAAAGTGGGCCGCTTTCAGGCGGGGACTTTTGAGGAGCTGTTTCAGGGCACGAGGGCGCTGCCCTGGGAGGAATATATTCCCCGGGACGGAAAGTTCTGGATCGCCAAGGCGGCCAGCGTCAAAAGTAAACTTTTCAGCCCGTCCGATATTCAGAGCATCATGAAAAAAGCCATGGTGGAGCGCATGAAGGAACACTACGGGCTGGAGCGTTTTCCGGAGAGCGGGGAGGCTTTCCCCGTGCGTGTATTTCTGCTGAAAGATGAGGTCACGGTGGGGCTGGACACCACCGGAGAGTCCCTGCACAAGAGAGGATATCGAAAACTGACGGCCAAAGCTCCCATCGCGGAAAATCTGGCGGCGGCCATGATTCTGCTGACGCCCTGGCACAGCGGCCGGATCCTGGTGGATCCCTTTTGCGGCAGCGGGACGATCCCCATTGAGGCGGCTATGATGGCGGCCCATATGGCGCCGGGCATGAAGAGAGGGTTTACTGCCCGGAACTGGCCCCATGTGGTGGGGGAAAGGCTGTGGAGGGATACGCTGGAAGAGGCCGGGGAGCTGGTGGATCTGTCCGTGGAGACGGATATCCAGGGATACGATGCGGATGACAATATGGTATCCATAGCCAGAGAGAACGCCAGACTGGCAGGTGTGGAGAAACTGATCCATTTTCAGCGGCGCGACGTGGCACAGCTCTCCCACCCGAAAAAGTACGGTTTTTTGATCACCAATCCGCCCTATGGGGAGCGTCTGGAGGATAAGGAGGCGCTGCCCGCCCTGTACCGGACCATAGGCGATCGGTTCCGCTGTCTGGACAGCTGGAGCCTGTACCTGATCACTTCTTACGAGCAGGCGGAGCGGGATATCGGGCGTAAGGCGGATAAGAACAGAAAAATCTATAACGGCATGATGAAGACCTACTACTATCAGTTCCAGGGGCCCAAACCGCCCAGGCGGGGAGGCGCGCATGAGGGGTAAAACGGACTGGAGAGGCTATGGAACGCTGACCCTTTGGACGCTGCTCTGTGTCGGCTGTATGGCGGTGATGATGTGGTGGGCTGCCGGGAAGAGTATTGTCATCGCGGATACGACGCCGGACGGCCGGGAGGACTATACCCCCGCGGAGGAGAGTGTGGAGCGTTATCGGCTGACGCTGGCAGAGGAAGAGGGGAAACCCGGACATTTTACGGTTCCCGTATCGCCCTCCGTCCATGCGGAGCAGATCAGTATAGAGAACCGTTACACGGAGCGCCAGCTCTGGATCTATATACAGGGAACCCAGGCGGCGGAATATCGGGATTATCCGATCGCCGGGGATATCGCCCCCGTGGTGGGAGGCTGGGCCCAGCAGCAGGAGGATATGACGATCCTGAAACTGCAGATGAATACCATACAGGAATACAGCAGTGTGATGGAGGAAAACCGGCTCTATGTGGAATATATGTCGCCCCAGGAGAGCTTTGAGCGGATCGTGGTCATCGATCCCTGCTGCGGTGGGGAGGACGTCGGCGTGGCGGCAAACCGTTCAAGGGAAAAGGATATCACACTGCAGATTGCCAGAGCGGTGCGGCAGCAGCTGGAGGGCTCGGAGATCAAAGTTTACCTGACCAGACAGGAGGACGTGGATGTGTCGCCGGAAGACCGGATCCTGCTGGCGCGGGAGGTGGGAGCCGACTTGTATGTGGCGGTCGGCCTGAACGGGGACGCCCAGGACCGGGAGCGGTTTGGCACGGAAGTCTGGTACAACGGGGACTATTTTCTGCCCGGATTCGGCAATCTACAGCTTGCCGACCTGTTGGAGCGGCAGGTCACGGAGGCGGTATCAGGACGGGCCAATGGGCTGATACAGGCTGACGACCCTGTGCTGCAGCGGCTGACCGTTCCGGGAGCGCTGGTGAAGGCGGGGTATCTGACCCATGAGCGGGAGGGAGAACTGCTGGGCAGGCAGGAATATGTGGACAAAGTGGCGGCAGGGATCACTGCGGCGCTGCGGCAGGCTTTCAAGGAGATGGAGAACAGCGGTTCCTGATACGGAGTTTCGCGGCGAATATACGGGAGAGGCGGTATGGTAGTTTTATGGTAAAAAAGATTGTTTTCGCTACCGGCAATGCCGGAAAGATTAGGGAGATACAGGCGATTCTGGCGGATATGGGCCTGGAGGTGGTCTCCATGAAAGAGGCGGGGGTCTCAGTGGATATCGAGGAAAACGGCAGTACTTACGAGGAGAACGCACTGATAAAATCCAGAGCGGTGGCCGATTGCCTTGCCAAAATGGGGCAGCGGGAGGATGCTGTCGTCATGGCGGACGACTCGGGGCTGGAGATCGACTGCCTGAACGGGGAGCCGGGAGTCTTTTCCGCCCGCTATATGGGGGAGGACACTTCCTACCATATTAAGAACGCCAATCTGATCGGGCGCCTGGAGGGGGTGGAGGACGCCCGGAGGACGGCGCGGTTCGTATGTGCCATTGCGGCGGTGTTTCCGGACGGGCGGGAGCTGACCAGCCGGGGCGTCATAGAGGGGCGCATCGGTTATGAGGAAAAGGGCAGCAACGGATTCGGATATGATCCGATCTTCTATGTCCCTGCGTTTGGCCGGACTACGGCGGAGCTGAGCGAGGAGGAAAAGAACCGGGTCAGTCACCGTGGAAACGCGTTGCAGGAAATGAAACGGCAGTTGCGGCGTATTATGGAGTAAGCCGGGCGGGAGGAACTTGTTTCATGGAACAACGGAAGAAAATATTGATCGTCAGCGATACGCATAGAAAAAATGACAATTATTTTACGCTGCTGGAGCGGCTGGGGCCGCTGGAGATGGTGATCCACTGCGGGGATACGGAGGGCAGCGAGTATGCCATCAGCCAGGCGGCGGACTGCCCGGTGCGGATTGTGTCGGGCAACAATGATTTTTTCTCGGAACTGCCCAGAGAGCTGGAATTTGAGCTTGGCCGTTACCGGGTATGGGTTACCCATGGCCACACCTACTATGTATCCATGGGCAACGAGAGGATCAGGCAGGAGGCTCGGGAGAGAGGCGTGGATATTGTCATGTACGGCCATACCCACAGGCCCTGTCTGGATGTAAAACCGGATCTGATCGCTCTGAATCCGGGCAGCATCTCCTATCCCCGCCAGGACGGACACAGGCCCTCCTATATCCTTATGGAGCTGGATCATGCGGGAGAGGCGGATTTTCGGATCGAATATATGTGAATATAGTTATGTGCGGGGCGGCGGAGGAGCGGCGATATGCTTGAACGGTGGCTGAAAAAACGGAAGAGCGTTCCCGGCGAAACAGGGAGAGAGGCGGAAACAGAAAAGGAACCGGATATACGGATCATCACCCGCTGGGAGGGAACTGCCGCCGATCAGAAGGCGTTTTACACGCCGGGAGCGCTGGTGTCGGTGAAAAACGGCCGGGGGCAGCTCTATGAGAGATTCTCGGAGGAGATGGGAGATGTCTCTTACTGTACTCTGCTGCTTGGGGACAAACCGCTGTTTCAGTTTCAGGGTGACGAGTATTACTGTCCCACTTGTGAAAAGATCATCAGGAGCGGCTATGGGCTGGAGCAGCCCGGAGAGTTTCGGGAGGAGCGGCTCAACGGCGAGAATGTGCCCTTTGAGGAGGCGCTGGAGGGGATAAAGCCGCTGCTGGGTCTGTTGGAGGACAACTGCTATGTGATCCTGGATACACAGCTTTATCCCACAGACGGAAACGGGCATCTGTTCTGGGATGTGCCTGTCAGTGAGGGCGGAGTGCCGGGCTCCTGCCTGTTTTACCGGGGAGACGGGGAGTGGGGCAATCTCAGGCCCCATTTTACGGTGGCCACCCAATCCAGTGCCAAGCTGTGTGAGAACCGTGTGGAATATTACCGTCGGCATCCGGGCTGCCGGGCTGTCGCCTACTATATGGACGGCTATATGACGGCCTTGCTGGACGGGCATCACAAGGCGTTGGCGGCGGCGCTGGAGGGCAGAGCGGTGAACGCGCTGGTGATCGTCCCCTGTTATCCCGTGTCTATTCATAAGAACGGTATATACGAGGAATATCTGTGGGCGGGCGATATGCGTTTTCCCTGCGCACAGTATGGCGTGCAGGCCGTGCAAACAGGCAGGGACAGAATACCGGCGGAGAAAATGCGCGCCCTGCAGGCGCTGCTCGCGGCGCGGGAACCCCGTTTCCCCTATGACGGAAAGAAACTGGCCGACGCCTATCCCGACGCCAGGGGAATCGCGGATCTGGAGGCCTATACGGACACATACGGGGAGATCACGTCGATGCGTCTGGACCGGATCATAGCGCAGGAATATGTCTGCAATCCCTGTGAGATACAGGCGCTGATGGCGGCGCTGGGCGCGTTGCGGCATGAAAGGCTGTTTGAAGTGGCGGATTTTTTTCTGGAGAGAAGTACCTGTCTGAACCTGCGATTCTATCATGACACGGATACGTTTCGGAGCATTGCGGAGCAGCTTATGAGTTTGCCCCACAGTGAGGAGACGGTGCAGTATATGGTGGAACTCATGGTAGAGTATGAGGACGAATATCCCTCTGTGGGAGAGGCGATCAAGGAGTGGCTGTAGCCTGGCTGGCGGACAGGGTTTATGGTCTTTTTGTGCGTGATCGGGGAAAACAGGGGCGGTTTTGTTCAACAGGCCCGCACAGATGCCGATAAACATATCAGGAACGGATTATAATCAGCAGGCGCGAGGAGATAATGAGTATGAACGCAACGGATATGAAACAGCTACTGAATTCCATGGAGAGCAATATAAAGCTGCAGGGCCGGGCCAGGGCGGAGAAAAGGGCCAGGGAGGCCGAGCGTGAGCAGAAGGAATTTGAGGAAAAACTCATGCGAGCGGCCGCCAGCCAGGCCGAGCTGGAGAGCATGGCAGGGAAGATAAAGGGCAGAGACGCCGCCATGCAGCGGGATCAGCTGATTGGGCTGATGGGTGGCTTTTATTGACCATAACAAAAGACGTTATATCCCGGTTATCCACTGCGTATCGGGGTGCAGCTGGCCTGTTTCCAGAAAGTGCCGGGTGATTTTGGCTACCAGCGCCATGTCGTCCAGCGCCCACATCTTGGGGGTGGGACTCTGTCCGCCCATATTTACCGGGGCAAGTATTTCCACCGTGTCATATGCGGCGTTGTAAGACGTATAAAAAATCTGATTTTCCTCGTCAATATAGTTAAGGGTGGCCCATCCGTCCGCAAAGTCTGCGAGCAGATAGTGTCCCTCGCCCCAGGGCTCCAGAGAGAGCGCATAGCTTTTCACCTGTTCCCTGAGAATTGCCTCTGTCAAATATCTGATCTTTGTCTCCCTTGTTTTCTGATCCAGATTAAGCCAATTATCCTCCTGCTGCGCAGGAAATTCTGGGCGCAGGGCACTCCCCTTGTCAAAGACACGGACATCCACACAGCGAACCTCTGAATTGCCGCAGTAATCCAGCGCGATATCTTTGGCATTTACAATCCGCATATTGGGAAAATCTCCGTCGCGGTAAAAAGGTTTTTCTACTTTGCATTCCACAGGTAAATTGTGCGCGGCGGAAAGGGTCTGCAGAATGTCCGTGTGTTTCAGATTCCGCTCCAGGGGCAGGGAGACCTCCCGCAATGCAGGTAACTCTGCCAATATACGGCAGTCAGTGAAATTGGTTTTCTGTAAATCCAGAACCTGCAGATTCCGGCATCCTGCCAGAAAGGAGAAATCGCTGATTGCCACCTTGGCAAAACGCAGTCGCCGGAGATTGGTCATTTCTCCGATTAATGTAAAATCGCCCTCTTTCTCCACAAGCCAGCGGGGAAAGTTGCCGATATCATAATCATTTCTTCCGGCGTAATAGCTGCGTTCGCCGTCTAATCGCTTGACCTTTTTCAGATCATTGTATGTCTGGGGATAACCGCAGACGTTGTTGTAGATCCAACGCATCAGCAGTGGATCCGCGCCGTATTGCCGTTCCATAAGTGCCCTTTCCATATGCTTTGATAATTGCTCCGTGTTATCTATTATACAGCGTATGGACACATGGCACAAGACTAAACTGCATTGAGAGCGCTACTGGATCGCCATTTATTGATTGACACTTTTTTCAAACCATTATATAATGAATTTATTCATCGGGGTGTGGCTCAGCTTGGCTAGAGCGCCTGGTTTGGGACCAGGAGGTCGCAGGTTCGAATCCTGTCACCCCGATTTTTATATTTTATGAGGTTTTGACTGTTACGCCAGGGAGTACTGAAAACAAAAGATACTTTCCTGCCGTTGAGCGAGTGCCCGAAAGTACATCTAAATGTATGTAGATCCCCATTACAACAACTGTATGGCGACACCACGGCGACGAAAGTGGATGATTGAAAATCTCCCACGACAAAGGGCAGCAGTGATGCCGCTCTTTTGCTTTAAGTTGATACAAATCATTTTGAAAGCTGTGGTAAGATGAATTTATCAGACAAAAGAAATGGAGAGCGAAAATGGATAGCAAACGAAACAATGCGGTCAGAAGATGGGGCTTGAAGCACTGTGAAGTGATCTATCAACATTCGACAAAGGCAGTCTTTTCTGCGGAGTCGGAACAGTTGGGTCCTGTTATATTGAAAATCGATGGGAATACATCGCAGCTGAACTCCGAGTATCGGATGCTTGCAGGACTGTCCGGCAAACATAGCTGCAAGGTATATGCTTACGATGAGAGTGCCGGATTTCTTTTGGAGGAGCGCATTTTTCCGGGGACAGTGCTGCGGAAAGAATCGTCTCTGGAAAAGCGGATTCGGATATTCTCTCAGGTGCTGCGGGAGATACATAAGCCTGCAAAGGAGGGAGAAACGTACCTGGACTGGCTGGAGCAAATCTGCGAATACTGTTTGCGCAACCATGTGCCAGAGGAAATGGCGGATCTGGCATTCCGGGCGCGGGGCATTTGTGCGGAAATGTTTGTGAAATATTCGGATAGACTGCTCCTTCACGGCGATCTGCATCATGACAATCTGTTGCTGCGGACCGATGAAAACTACGCCATGATAGACCCCAAAGGAGTCGTTGGCCCTGCCATCCTGGATTTGCCCAGATTCCTGTTGAATGAGTTAGACACGGACCATGCATGTTCGGACGTACAACATATCGAGGAGGTTATTCAGATGCTGGGCAGGCAGACAGGATATCCGGAGGAGGATATCGGAAAACTCTTTTTTATGGAGACGGTGCTGGAAAATGTCTGGCGCGCAGAGGACGGCGATGAGATAAACAGACATGAAATAGAAGTTGCGCAGAGTATCCGAACAGGATGATGCCAGGAGGCTAGTTCAGGGAGCGCCCTGTATTTTTCTTATGGGCGGTCATGCGGCTTGGCAAATATTACTGTTAAAGCGCTATTTTTGTTGAGGAAAATAAAGCTACATATGCAGGAAAAATTCTTTGGATAAACAATGGGAATATCTGTCCTATGTCACAGAAACTATTGGAACAAATAACGTCAATTGAACAAGGCTTTAATGATGATATTTGAATAGATGGGTGATACCTTATGAATGTTGGAGAGTTTGAAATGATCCTTGATAATTTTGGCTATATAAAAACGGAAATATTATGCGGCGATATCAGAGCGGATGTAAAAAAACTGCTATCGCTCAATGGAAAAAACAGTACATATATTCACGTATCAAATGTTGCGGAAAAAAACGCGCTCATCGCTGAAACATATGGGCTGGATCGGGATAAATGTGTTATCGCGGGGCTTTTACACGATATCAGCGCTGTGATCAGGCCGGGGGATATGCTTAAATACGCGGAGGAGAATGGTTTTGACATATGTGATGCCGAGAGAAAATACCCTTTTCTGCTGCATCAGCGTTTATCTAAAATATGCGCCGCCCAATACTTCGGTATCTCCGATGCAGACATCTTATCGGCCATAGAATGTCATACAACATTAAAAAAAGATGCCTCAAAATATGATATGTCCCTGTTTATTGCCGATAAGCTTGCGTGGGACAGGGAGGGCGTGCCGCCATTTTATGAGGAGGTCAGCGCGGCGCTGAATCTGTCGCTGGAGGCGGCGTGTCTTCAATATATGCAATATATGGTTGCCCATGATATGATCTTATGCCCCCATGACAGGTGGACGGCGGCATATGAACAATTATGGCAGCTCATTTCGAAAAGCGCAGAAACAGTTTATGGAATTATTTGACATATGGATGTAATTGTATTAATCTATGGGGGAAGGGAGTGTGGCGAAACGGATTATGATAAGGCGAAAAAGCTGAAAACAACCCGAAGGCCGTATACAGATAGCCTGGTGCGAAGATCAGATAACATAGCATATGAATGCGAAACATAAGCATTATAAAGGAGGATGATTTATGAACTCAAAATTAGAAACCTGGTTGGATGAGGAAATGAGGGAGTTTTCCGGCGTACTGCAATCCTTCAAGAAGAAACAGAAGAGTAAGGCGCCCCTGTGGATGGCGGCATGCCTGATCGGCATGGTGGCCCTTGGGTTTGTGGCGGGATATGATCTGCCTTATGTCATGCGGGTGCATTTCCCGATCGGCTGCGTTCTTGCGCTCTTAGCAGGGCTATGCTTTTGGCTGCCCGCAAAGATCTCCAATGTCAAGGCGTTGCGGAAGAGCTATGAGAAAGCCATAGGAGAATTTTTCCAGTCTCAGGAAGAGCAGGATCTCTTTGTCAGGCAGATGGAATCCGGCAATATTGAAAAAGTGAATTTTAACAATATCAGCGAGACATACCCTTCCCGCTTTATTGCCGGCCCCGATTACTGGATGTATTTCAACGGCCGTTTCTGCCGCTTTATCCGAACGGCGGATATCGCGGGCGTCCGCAGGAAGGATGAGTCCTCCTGGGTGAATACGGGCAGCGGACATGGGAAAAATATTGCCGTCGGCGTCTCCCTCGTCATTGAATACAGACCGGACTCTGTTTCAGCGAAACAGAACAAGAGTAATGAAGACTCTCTGTTTTTCTCCAAGGGCGAGCAATATCAGCAGGCGCTGGAGCTGATCAAAAAGCGGTGTCCTCAATATCCGGGCTGGATCGGCAATTGATCATGCCTCGACCGTACAGCAAAGGACAATGACATGACAGACAGAATCAGGAAGATATTGGATAATCTATATACATACAACAGGGGCAATCTGGCCGAGGTCAACTTTGGATTGAGGGACGATATGGTATACGACGCCCTGGTTGTCGCGCCCTCCTACAGTCCGTATAAGATATTGAAGGATGACAGCTACAGGGTTACGGAGCTGGGAGGGCAGAGCTATTGCTCGGGATTTCTGGTGGAGAAGGATGGGCTTAAGCTGGCGTGGATCAAGACCGCCGCCGGAGGCTGCAATATGCTGGACTATCTGCTCATATGCGGAGAGCTGCGCTTTAACAGGCTGCTGTTCATCGGCGCTGTAGGGGCGCTGAGGGAGGAATTTGACATAGGGGATATCTGTACGCCCAGCTATTCGGTGGCGGGGACCCTGGCGAATACTTACCTGAAAGAGAGCCTCCGGGATTATGTACCCTTTGAGCGGATCTATCCGGACAGGGAGTATGTGGACAGGATCATAAAGCTGGCGGCGGCGAACGGTTATCCGGTCAGGGAGGCCAGTGTGTTCTGTACGGACTCCATTGCCATGGAGTACACCCACCTCGAGGAGATCAGGGCCTTTGGCACGGATCTGATCGAAATGGAAACCTCCACATTTTACGCCGTCGCGAAATTGATGGAAGTTCCAGCCATTGCTCTGCTGGTAGTCTCGGACAATTCTGCGACGGGTGTACCCCTGGTAGGAAGAGACGGCGAGGTACAGGAGAGATATGAGCGGGCCCGATGCGTGATTCTGCCGGATCTGATCTGCCGGATCGCCCGAGAGCAATGATCCGGAGGAATAAAAAGTTCGGCCTGGTCAGAGCCGGGGATATAGGCAGGGCCGAGAGGATGCTGCGAAACGGAATGTGAAAAATTTACAAAAACAGTTGACAAACTTCTCTATCTACGATACAATATCATTCGTCAGTGTGGTTGAAACGCCGGATTACGTGTCCGTAGCTCAGCTGGATAGAGCAACGGCCTTCTAAGCCGTGGGTCGGGGGTTCGAATCCCTTCGGGCACATTTTTCTGGAAATGATATCCGGGAGAGTTATGGTGGGTATAGCGCAGTTGGTTAGCGCGCCAGATTGTGGCTCTGGAGGCCAAGGGTTCGAATCCCTTTATCCACCCTTTTAACCTGAGCTGTCAGAGTGATACGCTTGTATAGGGCTATCGCCAAGCGGTAAGGCACAGCACTTTGACTGCTGCAGTCGCTGGTTCGAATCCAGCTAGCCCTGTTTATTCATTTATGGGATATTAGCTCAGTCGGTAGAGCACCTGACTTTTAATCAGGTTGTCGGGGGTTCGAATCCCCCATATCTCACGAAAAGCCGCAAAACCAGATTCTTTCAATGGTTTAGGCTTTTCTTTTTTTGCGGGAATTTCCAACCCTGAAAAATCAGGAGCTCACCTTTGCACATACAAAGGGACCAAAGAGAATCGGACAGGAGGAGCGAAAGATGGAAGAGACTACCAACAAAAGGCAGGAAAATAAGATGGGGGTAATGCCCATAAACAGGCTGCTGCTCACCATGTCCCTGCCCATGATGATCTCCATGCTGGTGCAGGCGCTTTACAATATCGTGGACAGTATCTTTGTGTCGCAGATCAACGAGTATGCGCTGCGGGCGGTGTCGCTGGCATTTCCGATCCAGTCGCTGATGATCGCGGTGTCTGTGGGCACAGCGGTGGGTATCAATGCATTTCTGTCCAAGACCCTGGGGCAGAAACAGTACGAGAAAGCCAATATTATTGCCACCAACGGCATCTTTATCGAGGCGGTCAGCGCAGCGGTTTTTGCCATGATAGGGCTTTTTGTCAGCAGACCGTTTTTTACGAGCCAGACGGACATCGCCCAGGTGCGGGAGTACGGGGTCACATATCTGACCATATGTTGCTGCGCGGGGGCCGGAATCTTTTTGCAGACCGCCTTTGAGCGGATATTGCAGTCCACCGGCAAGACCTTTTACACCATGATTACCCAGGGAACGGGAGCGGTGGTAAATCTGATCCTGGATCCCATCCTGATCTTTGGATATTTTGGGCTGCCGAAGATGGGTGTGGCCGGAGCGGCAGCTGCTACAGTCATCGGGCAGATGGTGGCGGCGCTGCTGGCAATCATTTTTAACCTGAAATGCAACAGGGAGATCCATCTGTCTTTTAAGAACTTTCGGCCTGATCTGCGCCTGATCGGGCAGATCTACAAGGTGGGAGCGCCCTCCATCGTGGTGCAGGCCATCGGTTCCGTGATGACCTATGGCATGAACCTGATTCTGGCGGCTTTCGGCGCGGCCCAGACCGTGTTTGGCGTGTATTTTAAACTACAGAGTTTTATATTTATGCCGATATTCGGACTGAACAATGGCATGGTACCCATCATAGCTTACAATTACGGAGCCGGAAAGCGGGAGAGAGTGATACAGACCATGAAGAGCAGTATCATGTTTGCCGTGGGGATCATGATGGCGGGGCTGGCTGCCATGCAGATATTTCCGGCGCAGCTTTTGGGCTTTTTCAATGCCACTGAGGAGCTGCTGGTCATCGGCGTGCCCGCCCTGCGGACAATCTGCCTGAGCTTTTGTTTCGCGGGCTACTGTATCGTGGTGGGCAGCGTGTTCCAGGCGCTGGGCAACGGCGTCTACAGCATGGTGGTCTCCATCGCTAGGCAGCTCTGCGTGCTGCTGCCGGTGGCTTATCTGCTGTCCCTGAGCGGCAATGTGAACATGATCTGGTGGGCGTTTCCCATAGCGGAGCTGATGAGTCTGGGGATGAGTACTTTTTTCCTGATCAGGATTAATCGAAATATCATACAGCATATCGGCGAGGAACAGGCACGGGAACGGTCTTGACAAAAGGTCGCTCTGCCGATATAATCATATCTGTGCCCGGAAAAAAGCTGCTTTACGGGCACGGATACGGATTCTATCCACAGGCGGATATGGCGGAATTGGCAGACGCGCCAGATTTAGGTTCTGGTGTCCCCGACGTGCAGGTTCAAGTCCTGTTATCCGCAGTTTACGGCGTGAAATCGAACCCCAGAGGTTCAGATTTTGCGCCGCTTTTTATTGGGAGGAAAATTGTGCGAAATGTAAAATTTATGAACCAATGGTTTAGGAATCACAATATTTCCCTGGCGGCAGGTTTTGCGGAAAAGCTCCGGGGATACGCCAGAGAATACAAGAGGATTCACAATATCAACTTGGGTGAGATATACACCCTGCTTGGATGCTCCAAACAGAACGTGTCCTACTGGGAGATCCACTGCGACAGCACCCAGGCGGGCAACTCCATACTCCGCGTTGTACGCAGCGCCCGGGAACTCTTTGGGCTGACAGACGACGAAATGGAGGGGCTGGCAAACTGCGCGGGCCTGTCGCTTGATCGGTATGGCGGCGACCTTTTGGAGACGCTCAAATACAGGGGCAAAATCTGTGAGTTAAGCGCAAGCGCGTCGATCAGCGAGAGAATGCTGCGGCACTATAAAAAAAATTCCTACGAAACAGGCGCTTATGGCCATAGCGCTCTCCCTGGACATGAACCTGGGCGAACTGCGGGCGATCTTGAAACAATACGGGTACTGCCTGTCGGAAAGTGTTGCCGCGGATATGGTGGTACAATGGTTTCTTACACACCACAGTAAAAAAGAGGGCAAAATATTATCTATGGTCAATGAAGTACTTGAAGAAATGGGGCTGCCCCTTCTGATGACAAGAATAAAATGACTGCAATTATTCTCAAAAGTCAAAATTAATTACCGACATTTTCTGTGTAAACAGTTTAAAATATCACAAAACAGTACAAAAAGCGACAGGAGGCCAGAGCAATGCCTGAGTGGGATGAATTGATGCGAAGTAAATTCTTCATCACTGACCTGGGGGTGGAAAAAAGCGCGCTGATCGGCGGTGTGCAGATGACGGTGGGACGTTACGCGGTGTGGTCGCCGACAAAAGACGGCTGTCGGCACGTCATCGTGGAGGTGGGCAGCGATTTAAACGCGCTGAAGAAAAAATATGCCGTGTCTGAGGAGAGAATATGCCGGATGCCGCATGCAGAAAAGGAGGTGGTATAGGTGGATGTACAAAGTCTGATAGAAACCATAGGGACTTCTGTCTCCGAAGCCCAGCAGGGGATCGAGCAGCATTCCATCAAACGCTTTCTGGACTATTTTCAAAGGCCCGACGCAGCTATGGCGGTCTCGGATCAGGAGGCCAGCGAGCCCCGGGGACTTGCGCCCATCACCGAAAAGATGGTACTGCCGTGTTCCGATGATATCGGCAGATCCGCGCCTGTGGAGGTTCCGCTGGTGGCGCTTGCTCATCACAGGCAGGTTCATCTTGACAAGGTTACTGTCAGGGTTAAGACGCGGCTGTCATCGGACGGCAACGGCAGCGTCATGGCAGACATAAACGCTCCTGTTTTAAGGGCGGCAAATGCCCTGGAAGATTCTGAAGGCGTCTCCGGAGACGATGTGGGCGAGATCGAGATGGTCTTTCATGTCACGGACAGCGCCGAGGGATTGTCAAGGGTTGTGCAAAATATTTCAAAAACTATATAAGGAGGAAAAGACATGGCAGAGGGAATATCCAAGAGTTTTGAATGTCTGCCCATCGATCAGCTTATCTGCGCGCCCATTGTGGCGGTGGCCGAGGGGCAGGCGGAACTGTGCAGAGTCTATCTCAACAGTCTGTTCAGCCTGGCGTTCAAGGACAAGGATCATACGAAGATCAACTCCATTGACTTCACGCTCCAGCGGATGATTATCGGGGAGGGCGGCGAGAGCAAACCACAGGATTTAAAAGTCACCGCGCCGCTGCTTTCACTGGTTCCTGTACCGGCGTTTACAATGGATGAGGCGACAGTTCGCTTTACGATGGAGATCAAGGAGGTCAACACCCAGAAAAACGACTCTTCCGCCGAGGGCAGTATGGAGGCAGGTTTCAGCAAGTGGGGATTCCATGCGAATATCTCTGGCAAGGTCACCACATCTTCCAGCAATACGCGCACGTCGGATCACTCCGCGAAATACGATATCTTCGCGAGAGCCATTCAACAGCCGCCCGCCGAGGGCATGGCAAAGCTCACGAGCATCTTTGCCTCAGTCATAGAGCCGATCGAGGCAGGCGGCCAGGGCGCATAATCGGGCAACATGCACTGTGCGGAAAGGAAAGGCGGAATCAGATTGAGAGTATACCGCAATGAATTACAGATAGGTCCAGGGCATATCCTGTATGACTATATCATGTCTATCGAGGAGCGGGCGCGCTACGCGGCGTCAGAGATGTATGACGTGAGAAGATACGAACATTGCAATAATGCCAAGATTGCCAACTGGTGCCAAACCGCTATAGCCTGCGCGGAGCTTGACCCCATAGCCCAGCCAGAACTGTACAGCGAATATCACGAAACCCTGGTCAGGAACATGTATATGCAATACGGATCCGCCGTTGAGGAATATGTCAACATAGAGATCGATAACGGAGCCTTGCCGCCGCCCATGGGCTACAGGATATCCGTCCAGGAGACCCACGGAAATACCCGTCCGGATTATGTGATAAGGGACGTTGCGGCAGGGGGAGATACGGTGGCTTGGCTGGATCTGACCAGCAGGCAGAGCGTGCGGCATATATTCCGAAAAGACGGCGTGGGCTGGCGGCGGACGCCTTTTGTGGCGGAGCTGTTTTATTCTCCGCTGATTCTGAGCAACATCAGTACGGCGGGAGATTATTCGATAGCACAGCGCGCGGCTCTCAACTCCGCCATAAGAAGACAGGAAATGCGGCAGCGGCTGTTGACTGAACATATGGTGCGCTGTGCCAACAAAGCGCTGGGGAGATTATACAGCGTATTAAAACGCGTCACGGGTAATCCCCATGCTGTGATGAGCGCGGCGCAGATCGCGCGGGTATTTGAGGAGGAATTTCACTGCGGACTGTTGAGGATTTATAATCATCAGCAGATCGTGAAAGGCATTTTGGCGGAATATATGACCGCCCACCGCAATTACTATCACGCTACGGCAAGATACGTCATCTTCACCTTCTACTCTCAGATACACAGCTGCAAAAACGACGCCATGCGCTATGTTCGCGATTCCTATATGGAGAGCGGCGACTATGTGACCGGCGAGGCGCTGGAACGGTTCTTTGCACAAATGGAGGCAGAGTGACAGGGCGGAATAAAATTTCCCCGGACTGCTTGACAGCCCCCGAGAAATGTGGTATCCTGTCCACAAGTTAAAAGGGAGTAGTTGCAAAGGTGTAATCAACATACCCCGGCGCATCAGACAGGCCGTGGTTACACGCTTTTACAGTATTGTAGGAGAACAAGACTTTTAGCACATAGGATATGTGCTGAAAGTCTTTCTTTTTGCGGAGGCTCTGGCTGCCGCAGAGGCCGTTGCCGCTCCCGGAATGGAGGATATTATGCAGATAGCGTTACAGCTTTTGTTTCTGGCGGTAGGATTTGTCATGTTGATCAAGGGCGCGGACTGGTTTGTGGACGGGGCCTCCAAGATCGCGGACAGGTTCGGGATTCCCCAGCTGGTGATCGGCCTGACCATCGTGGCCATGGGTACCAGCGCCCCCGAGGCGGCAGTGAGCATCACCTCGGCGCTGAAGGGCAGCGCGGGCATCACCATAGGCAATGTGGTGGGCAGCAATATCATGAATGTGCTGGTGATCCTGGGCCTGACGGCTGTGATCCGGGCTATCGCGGTGAAGAAATCCACGATTCGGTATGAGATTCCCTTCACCATCGGCATTACTGTGATACTGGCGGTACTGGGACTTGCGGACAATACTGTCAGCCGTCTGGACGGCGTGATCCTGTGGGCGCTGATGATCGTATATCTGGCCTATCTGCTGTGGATGGCCAAAAAGGGACAGGATGTGATCGAGGACGTGCCGGAGGCCACGAAAAAAGATACATTGCCACGGATGATCCTGTCCATCCTGGTGGGCGGCGCGCTCATCGTCTGGGGCGCGGACGTGACCGTGGACGCGGCTACGGAGCTTGCCACCATATTCGGCATGAGCGACCGGCTCATCGGCCTGACCATTGTGGCGTTCGGCACTTCCCTGCCCGAGCTTGTGACCAGCGTCACCGCCGCCATCAAAGGCAAGGCGGATATCGCCGTGGGCAATATCGTGGGCAGCAATATCTTCAATATCCTCTTTGTGGTGGGCACGGCGGCTCTGATCACGCCGGTGGTCTACAGCGCCAATTTCCTGGTGGACAGTATAGTGGCAGTGGCAACCATGGTTCTGCTGCTGGTCTGCGTACTGCCCAAAAAGAAACTGGGCAGACTGGGCGGTCTGGTGATGCTGGCGGGATATGCGGCGTATTTTGTTTACCTGATCCGGTAGCTGGCTCTCACATTCACAAAACTCGCGCTAAGGAACTGTCCATTAATAACTTGTGCATTTGACTTGTCTAAATCCGCACAGTCTGCGTTGTCATCAGTCAGCGTACCCCGGTACGCCTCCCTCTTCCGCCTTGCCTGTACGAATTTATCCTGCGTCATCTGCACAAGTTATTTTCGGACAGTTCCTTACACGCTCCTGTGTCTGCTTGCGCATCCGCGTTTTGCTCATTTGAGAGTGGGATGCTAATCCAACGCCCCGCCTGCATTGCCGTAAATGGAATGCAGACAGGTCATTGGATTGCAACCGCACAGGCGGAAATTATTTGGTAAAATATGGAAAAAATGTTTGACAAAGGAAATAATATCTAGTATGATGTTTGAAAAGGAAAACGTTTTCCTAGGCATAATACAAGTATGCTGAAAAGAAGAAACGCAGAAAAACAAAAAAATATGAAGGAAGTGACAGAGATACAATAGTAACGGCGTAAAGACATAGGATTTTATGCGGACGGACAGGCGCGGGCCTGATCAGGGAAAGGAGCGAAAAAGATGACTTTAGAAGAGAGATTGCAGGGCTGGACAAAGAAACTGTACAAAAAGGGTATAGCCGACTGCGACAGCCAGGAGCTGTATTACAGCATACTGAACGTGACCAAGGATCTGATGGCGGAGAAACCCGCTATCACCGGAGATAAGAAGGTATATTATATCTCCGCGGAATTTCTGATCGGAAAATTGCTGAGCAACAATCTGATCAATTTACAGATATACGGGGAGATGGAGGAGATTCTGGCGGCCAAGGGCAAGAGCCTGGCGGATATAGAGGAGGCTGAGCCGGAGCCCTCCCTGGGAAACGGCGGTCTGGGGCGTCTGGCGGCCTGTTTTCTGGACTCCATCGCCACCCTGGGACTTCCCGGGGACGGCATCGGGCTGAACTATCATTTCGGCCTGTTTAAGCAGGTATTCCAGGACAATCTGCAGACGGCGGAGAAAAACGAGTGGATCGAGAAACAGTCCTGGCTGACCAGGACAAACACTGCTTACACGGTAATGTTTGGCAAAAAGAAGGTGAAGAGCCGTCTGTACGATATCGACGTGGTGGGCTATGAGAACGGCATCAACAAGCTGCATCTCTTCGATATCGAGAGCGTGGACGAATCCATTGTGGAGGAGGGCATTGACTTTGACAAGACCAGGATCGACAAGAACCTGACGCTGTTCCTCTACCCGGACGATTCCGACGAGGCGGGGCATCTGCTGCGCATTTACCAGCAGTATTTCATGGTGAGCAACGGGGCGCAGCTGATTCTGGAGGAGCTGGAGTCCAAGGGCTACGATCTGCACCGGATGGACGAACATGCGGTGATCCAGATCAACGACACCCATCCCACCATGGTAATCCCCGAGCTGATCCGCATCCTCACCGAGGAGAAGGGCTTTACCATGGACGAGGCCGTCAATGTGGTCAGCAGGACCTGCGCCTACACCAATCACACGATCCTGGCGGAGGCCCTGGAGAAGTGGCCCCTGGCCTATCTGGAGAAGGTGGTTCCCCAGTTAGTGCCCATCATCAAGGAGCTGGACGCGCGGGTGCGCAAGCTCTATCCCGATGAGAAAGTACAGATCATCGACAAGGATAAGAGAGTGCATATGGCGCATATCGATATACACTACGGTTTCTCTGTGAACGGCGTGGCCGCCATCCACACGGAGATCCTGAAGGACACGGAGCTGAACGCGTTTTACAAGATCTACCCCGCCAAGTTCAACAACAAGACCAACGGCATCACTTTCCGCCGCTGGCTGTTGTCCTGCAACAAGGAGCTGACGGCCCTGCTGGAGGAAAAGATCGGCTGCGGCTTTAAAAAGGACGCGGGGGAACTGGAAAAACTTTTGGAGTTTAAAGACGACGAGGCCACGCTGGACGCCATCGCCGCCATCAAGAGGGGCAAAAAGGAGGCGCTTGCCGCTTATATCCGGGAGAAGGAGGGCGTGGAGATCAATCCCGACTCTATCTTCGACATCCAGGTAAAGAGACTGCACGAGTACAAGCGCCAGCAGATGAACGCCCTGTATATCATCCACAAGTATCTGGAGATCAAGAAGGGCAAGCTGCCGAAACGCCCCATCACTTTCATTTTCGGCGCGAAAGCGGCTCCCGCCTATGTGATCGCCCAGGATATCATACACCTGCTGCTGGTGCTGCAGGAGATCGTGAACAACGATCCCGACGTGTCTCCCCATATGCGGGTGGTCATGGTGGAGAACTACAATGTGAGCTATGCGGAAAAGCTGATTCCCGCCTGCGACATTTCCGAGCAGATCTCCCTGGCCAGCAAGGAGGCCAGCGGCACGGGCAACATGAAATTCATGTTAAACGGCGCCGTGACCCTGGGCACCAGCGACGGCGCCAACGTGGAGATAAACGAGCTGGTGGGAGACGACAATATCTATATTTTCGGTGAAAAATCCGATACCGTCATCGCCCACTATGCCAACGCGGATTATAAGTCCAAAAAGTATTACCGTAACAGCAAGGTCATCAAAGAGGCGGTGGACTTTATCGTGGGCGAGCAGGCCATGGCAGTGGGCCATAAGGAGAATCTGGAGCGCCTGTACAGGGAACTGCTGAACAAAGACTGGTTCATGACGCTGTTGGATCTGCGGGATTATATCCGGGTGAAGGATAAAGCTCTGAAAGACTATGAGAACCGCGGAAAATGGAAACGCATGAGTCTGGTAAACATCGCCAAGGCAGGGTTCTTCTCCTCCGACCGGACCATCGCGGAGTACAATAAAGATATCTGGAAACTGTGAGACCGGGAGGCGCATTCCCCAGTACCGATGTTGTGATAGCATGGGTGGTTCCGTGGTATCCGGGAGCGAGGTATATATGAAAACGTCTAAAAATAGTAAAAAAAGTTCCAGGCGGCAGAGCGGGATCCTGATGCCCATCTCCAGTATCCCCTCCAAATACGGGATCGGCGGTTTTTCCAAGGAGGCCTATGCCTTTGTGGATTTTCTGGAGGCGGCGGGGCAGAAACTGTGGCAGATCCTGCCCCTGGGCCCCACCAGCTACGGGGATTCCCCCTATCAGTCTTTCTCCACATTTGCGGGGAATCCGTACTACATCGACCTGGAGGGGCTGATCGGGGCGGGATACCTGACGGAAAAAGAGTGCGGAGCCGTGGACTGCGGCAGCGATCCCTCTTATGTGGATTATGAAAAGATCTGGCTGACCCGGTTCAAGCTGCTGCGAAAAGCCTATGAGAGAGCCAAAAAGGCGGGGCTGCCCCAGGAGCAGGGATATCTGGATTTTATCAGGGACAACGAAAGCTGGCTGCCGGACTATGCCCTGTACATGGCGGTGAAGAGCCATTTCAAGTATGTGAGCTGGGTGGAATGGGACGAGGATATCCGGCTGAGAAAACCGGCGGCGCTGAAAAAATACAGGCAGGAGCTGGCGGATGAGATCGGCTTTTATCAGTTTCAGCAGTACTTCTTTGCCGCCCAGTGGAAGGCGCTGAAGGCATACGCCAATGAGAAGGGCATCCGCATTGTGGGGGATATCCCCATCTATGTGGCCTTTGACAGCGCGGATACCTGGGCCAACCCCGAACTGTTCCAACTGGATGAGGACAATGTGCCTCTGGGTGTGGCGGGCTGTCCGCCGGATGTTTTCTGCGCCACCGGGCAGCTGTGGGGCAACCCCCTGTACCGCTGGGAGTATCACCGACAGACAGGATACGCCTGGTGGATCAGCCGCATCGCATACTGTTTCCGTCTCTATGACGTGGTGCGGATCGACCATTTCAGGGGATTTGAGTCCTACTGGTTCGTGCCCTACGGGGACGACACGGCGCAGTACGGGCACTGGGTCAAGGGGCCGGGCTACGACCTGTTCAGGGCGCTCAAGGAGGCCTTGGGGGATATGGATGTGATTGCGGAGGATCTGGGCTTTTTGACCAAAGAAGTCATTGCTCTCGTGAAAAAAACAGGATACCCCGGCATGAAAATATTGCAGTTCGCTTTTGGGGATGACGCGGATAATGCCTACTTGCCCCACAATTATACACAGAACAGCATTGTGTATACAGGAACGCATGACAATGAAACCATATTGGGTTGGTATAATGGTACGGATGCCGGAACCAGACGCAGTGTGAAGAGATACTTGAATATACGGGGCAACAGGGAGATTCCCTGGCACTTTATCCGGGCGGCCTTTGCCAGCGTGGCGGATACAGCGGTGATACCCATGCAGGATTATCTGGAATTGGACAATGCCGCCAGGATCAATACGCCCTCCACGCTGGGCGGCAACTGGGAGTGGCGGATGCTGCCGGACGCCGCGACGCCGGAATTGGCGGGGAGGATCCGGGAATTGGTCGAGACTTACGGACGGGGATAACCTGTGAGTTTCACCGGACGAGGCCGTGCATTCTATCCATACGTCTGTTGTATTTGCGCCTGTCCTCCTCTATAATCAGTTTCATGGCGCGGACGGCGCATTTTATCCTGAGCAGGGCGTCCGCTTTGAGTTTATCCTGCCAGTTAGGATATTCGGAGAGCTGAGCGCCTCGGAGTACCGTGAGCACGCCGCCGCAGCGCACCTCGCGGGGGAAAGGGCTATGGGCGTGTCCCACCGTATAGAAGGCAGCGCACGCCGTCTCGCCAGCCAGACAGCCGCATATACGGTCGTCCTCCCGGAAGTTGTTTATATCCGCCGAGCCGTCGGGAGTCATTTCGCTGTAGTAACTGTCCTTGCTGCGCACCACGCCGATGTGGTACTCCTCCTCGCCCGGCGCGTGTGGGAGAAGCTCTTCCGCGGCTTGAGCGAGCGCAGAGGTTACAGCGAAATTGGCTATGGCGGGGTAGCCCTGCGGAAGATACTCATAGCTCGCGTCCTCGGCGCGGATAGCCGCCTGGGCGATGACCAGATGGCCGCCATTAACTAATCCCCTGAGACTGACGCATGTGCCGACGCGGATAATGGCGTCCACACCGCAGCCTATAAGCTCGGTGGCAGCGGTAGCAGCCGCCGAGCCGCCTTTGCCCGTGCAGCAGACGCTGGCTGTCTGGCGGCTCAGCTTTCCCGTATAGATATTGTAATTGGGGTTCTGAACAGTCTGCTGCGGGCTGTCAAAAAACGGAAGTATTTTTTGTATGCACTCCGGATCGTCCAGAAGAATGACGTAGCGTCCCAGGTTTCCGTACTTTACCCCCACATGACAGCATTTGTTTCCGCTCACAGTCGTATCCATAAACAGTTCCTCTTACTCTTTTCCCATAGCTTTATCCGGCAGGATGTCAGCCAGATCGTGCATAGCCATATAGGAATTGTGATATTCTTTACAGTAAGTGACGTCTTCGTCAAACCAATCCGGGGGCAGAAAAGCCTCCGCCGCCTCCGTGCTGCCAAATTCCACTTCGGCCAGCACCAGAGAGGAGAGTTCGCCCTCAAACACGTCCAGCTCGATGGTCAGCCGGTAATCTCTGGGCGGGGTGGGGAAACCGGGATTGAAACCGGGATTTTCCAGGGGGATCAGATAGCGGGTCTTGGACAGGATGCGCCCGTCCGCCTTGTCCCGCAGATGGTAGTAGGCCTCCTCGCTGAGCCAGAGATTGTGTTCCTCCCGGGCCATCATGCCGCTGCCCTTGTAGGTCATATAGTATTCGTCGTTTTCCTTGCGCACCCGCACCACGGGATTGGTGGACAGATAGGCCTGCTCTATGTGGAGACTGGGATAGCTGTCCAGGTTGCCGGGAAGGGTTTTCAAAGTGAATTTGCGTTCGATTTCCATAATATTTTCCGTTTCCTACTCTAATTATATTTAATGCGCATGCGATGGCAATGCGCATTAAATCCTGTTGCTGCGTTTCCGGGCCCGTGTGCCGTCCGGAAGTACCATGCCTATTATACCGCACTTCCGCAAGAAAAAAAAGGGTGACATGCGGAAAAAATCAAGGTATAATGAGTAAAATGCAAAGCATTTTACTCTATTGAACGGAATATGCGCTGAAGCGCACAGAATCAGGGTATAATGTTGGAAAGCTATTTCCATATTCTGTGGGGCGAGAATGCAGAGGAATAATCGGTATCCGGCAGAGCGGTTCGGAAAATCCCGGGACAGACGGTTTAGGGAGAAAACGCAAGAGGCCGCCGTTCGGTGTCTGGCGAGATGAACAGATGGGAAACAGCGCACGAATATTTCATTTATTATGGAGGTAGAGGCATATGAGCAGGATCGCGGTGTTTTTTGCGGAGGGTTACGAGGAGATCGAGGCGCTGACGGTGGTGGATGTCTGCCGCAGGGCAGGAATCGAGGTACAGACGGTATCGGTGACCGGAGAAAAGACGGTCACCGGTTCTCATGGGATCGGCGTGCAGATGAATCTCTGTTTTGACGAAGTAGATTTTGACAGCCTGGACATGATCGTGCTGCCGGGCGGCATGCCGGGGACAAAGGGTCTGGAGGCCCATGCGGGTCTGATGGGCCAGGTGGACGCTTTTGACCGGGCTGGTCGGTGCCTGGCCGCTATCTGCGCGGCTCCCAGTATATTGGGGCACAGAGGGATCTTGAGCGGGAAAAAGGCGGGCTGTTATCCCGGCTGGGAGCAGCATCTGGAGGGGGCGGAGATCTCCATGGAAGACGCCACTGTGGACGGGCATGTGATCACCGGCAGGGGCATGGGCTGCGCCATCCCGTTCTCACTGGCCATCGTGGCAAAACTGCTGGGGCAGGAGCAGGCGGATCGGATCGCTGAGACGATCGTCTTTCGGCGAGCCTGAAAACCTGTGCTCCGAGGTGAACTGACTCACGCAGTGAAAAACGGAGAGTGTTTTACATGGAAATATCTTTCTTTTTGTCCCCTGTTTTGCAACAAAAGAGGGGTACAGGCGGTAAGTTTTTCCGCATAGACCCACAAGGAGTATCAAGGGTCGGAAAAAGTTTGATTTCATGGGGCGGATGTGGATATAAAATGGCATTTTTTTGTATAGGCCCAGCAAAATTGGCATCCGGGAGAACGCGTATAGGTTGATCCGATTGTCGGTTTAATGACGATTTGAACAGAGCGCAAAATAGGGATCTGAAAGTTAAAGAATATGGATAATTGGAATAATAGCGGACATAAAATAATGGATTTAGAAGGGTTATCTCTGCTTGAACCGGAATTGATGCGAGTCAACCAGCATATTGAACGGCTGTCCCAGTCACAGAATCCGTCAATGCAAAAGATTTTACAGTGGGTTCTGCAGGCACGCGGCAAGCAGCTGCGTCCTGTTTTGACGCTTTTGTTTGCAAAGTTGGCTGGGAAACAGACAGACGCGACCGAAAGCGCGGCGGTGATAGAAATTTGTCATACCGCGTCGCTGCTGCATGATGATGTGATTGATGCGGCAGAACTTCGGCGCGGACAGCTATCCGTCCAAAAAAAGTTTGGGCGCGAAATGGCAATCTATGCGGGGGATTTCATGATTTTTTCCGCAATCAGCCGTACCACTCTGGTCAATAAGCCGTGGTACCGGGAATTGTTTGGAAATTTGGAAATCTTGTGTGACGGTGAGGTTGAGCAGTTCGACAACCGTTTCAATACCGAGATTTCCGAGGAACAGTATTTGCGGAATATCGTCGGGAAAACCTGTTCCGTATTCAGGATTGCCTGCCTTGCAGGTGCTTATGAGGGGAATTGTAACAAAGCTGAACGACAGGCAGCCGAACACTATGCGGAAAGCTTGGGGCTTGCGTTCCAACTGCGAGACGACCTGATGGATTTTATTGCGACAGATACGGATACGGCAAAGAATGTCCATCAGGATTTTTGCTGCGGGTATTTTACTCTTCCTGCAATTCATACATTTGCATACCCAAACTGCGGGGAACTCTTGCGAAAGATTGCGGCAGATCTACAGTCAGGGATGCGCTGCCGGGAGGAGGCAACGGCGGAAATATCCAAACTGATTGAGGATGCGGATGGGTACGGATATACAATGCGGTTAATTAGCGGATACTGTGAAGAGGCAATCCGCGCCCTGGACGTCTATCGGAATTCCGAGGCAAAACACTGCTTGAAACGGATTGCGGAAAGCGTTCGCGAAGGGGCGGAGTACCTGATGGATAACTGTTTATGTTGAAACCGAAGATGTAAAAGTGAGGATTGAGTAAATTCCGATCTGTGGAAATGTTAAGTGAGCGCTTAAATGCGGAGATATGTAAGATACCTCAAGCTTTATGCAGCAGAAATGCTTTTGGGAAAAGAGATCATATAACTCTCTCGGCTGGCGGTGGAATTGGTCAATAAGAATAAAACAGAAATCAGTTTTTATGCGGTGGCAGGGGAGTTTTAAGTTGTTTGAAGAATATAAGATGAAATGGAAGATATAAGGAGACAAAGGCATATGGAAAGAAAGACGGAGGAGCAATATAACCGGGGGCTGCTGGAATTTATTCAGAACAGTCCCAGCATGTTTCATGTGGCGGACAATATGAAAAAGCGGCTGGAGGAGGCCGGTTTTGCGCAGCTGCGGGAGAAGGACAGCTGGGAGCTTTCGGCGGGCGGGGCGTATTATGTGGCCCGCAACGATTCCTCTTTGATCGTGTTTCGGCTGCCTGCTGCCTGGGAGAGGAGTGAGGGCCGTCCCTTTAAAGGCTATCATATAGTGGCGGCCCATAGCGATTCTCCCACTTTTAAGGTAAAGACCCGGCCGGAGACGGTGGCGGAGGGATGCTATGTGCGGCTGAATGTGGAGAATTACGGAGGCATGATTCTGTCCACATGGCTTGACAGGCCCCTGTCCGTGGCGGGCCGCGTGGCAGTGCGCCGGGCGGACGGCGGGGTGGATATGCGTCTGGTGAATCTGGACAGGGATCTGCTGGTGATACCCAATTTGGCCGTGCATATGAACAGGGATATCAATAAGGGGTACGGGTACAATCCCCAGACGGACATGCTGCCGCTGATGGGGCTGCTCTCCGGGGCGGATGAGGGGGAGGAAACCGCGATCCGGCCCGGCCAGGGTCTGTCGCAGGAGGAAACCGCGATC
>CAJUAH010000016.1:0-23815 GCA_910584375.1 uncultured Acetatifactor sp. | reverse complement strand
GAGGAAACCGCGATCCGGCCCGGCCAGGGTCTGTCGCAGGAGGAAACCGCGATCCGGCCCGGCCAGGGTCTGTCGCAGGAGGAAACCGCGATCCAGCCCGGCCAGGGTTTGTCGCAGGAGGGAACTGCGATCCAGCCCGGCCAGGGTCTGCTGCAGGAGGGAACTGCGTTCCAGCCTCCCCAGGGCATGTTGCTGCGGGAAATCGCGCGGGAGCTGGGTATCGCTCCGGAGGACATTCTGGACAGCGATCTGTACCTGTATGTTCGGGAAAGGGGCCGGGTGATAGGCCGGGACGGCGAACTGCTGCTGAGCCCCAAGCTGGACGATCTGCAATGCGTGTACGCGGGACTGGAGAGCTTTGTCTCCACCGTGCCCGGACAGTATGCCAATGTGCTGGCGGTGTTTGACAACGAGGAGGTGGGCAGCGGCACCAGGCAGGGGGCGGACTCCACTTTTCTGGAGGATGTGTTGCTGCGGATACAGGACAGTCTGGGCTACGGCCCGTCCGTGTACCGGCAGATGGTGGCGGACAGTTTTCTGATCTCCGCGGACAACGCCCATGCGGTGCATCCCGCCCATCCGGAGAAAGCCGATCCCACCAACCGCCCTCTGTTGGGCGGCGGCATCGTGATCAAGTACCACGGGGGACAAAAATATACTTCGGACGCTCTGTCCGCAGCGCAGATGAGGCTGTGGTGCGAGAGGGCGGGAGTGCCCTGCCAGACCTTTGCCAACCGCTCCGATGCGGTGGGCGGCTCTACGCTGGGCAATATTTCCACTTCCCATGTATCTCTGACCTCAGTAGATATCGGTCTGCCTCAATTGGCCATGCACTCGGCGGTGGAGACCGGCTGCGGCAGGGCCACGGCCCAGGCGGTGGCGGTATTTGAACAGTTCTGGCGGGAGTGATATGGAACAGAATTATTTTCAGAGCGCGCTGTCGGATTTTGTCTTCGACATGGCCAGCGGCGGCGCGATCTGCCATTTGACAGATCTGGGCTTTACGGTAAAACAGATACAGGAAAAGCTCGCTTACCCGACTCCCTACGAGAAAGTCCAGAAAGCGGTGTGGAAACATCTGCTGGATACGGGCGTGATCGCCATGGAGGAGCAGGAGGAAAAACGGGAAAAAGTGGAGTATGTGCGGGAGTATGATAGCTATGGAAAGGCCAGCTTTCGCCGTGTCACGTTGCCCGTAACTTCCCCAAAGCCGCCGCAATCCCGGCTCCTCTGCCGCTTTGGCCTGCTTAAGTACAAAGACCCGGAGCGGTACAGGCAGATGCTGGAGGCGCTGAAACCGGAGCAGGCGGAATATATCGACGGGCTCCCCTGGGGGCTGGAGGGCGTCTGGCACCGGGCGGATCCGCGTATGCTGGGGATCTATCACGCCCTGGAGCGTGCGGAGCTGGCCCAGGGCGTGTGCTCTTTTGCGGAGGAGGAGTGACTGTTATGGAGATATCTTCCTGGTAAATCTGTAAAAAAGGCGAACTGGATGGGGAGGTAACCTGTCGGAAATTCCGACAGGTTCAAAGGGGGGCCTGTTTTGTCTATCCGGTTCGGAAGAGCGGCGGAAGATGAGGGAGAAAATCAGTGGGATATGTCCTTAAAAACGGTAGACAGGAGATTGAACTGCATGTAAAGGGATACGAATGTCCCGCACCGACAGATAGCTATTGGGATAATAACTGGCTCGTGCTTTCCTGCCGGAGTACCGCCCGCGGCAGGACGGTATGCGGAGAGTTCCCCTGCTTTATGACGATGGAGCTCGGACGTCTGCAAATATGTCTGGAGCAGTTTCAGAACGGAGTAATCCCGTCTGTTTTCTGGAACGGAACCGAGCCGAACTTTGTGGTCATCCTGCGCAAAAACCGTCTGCTGCATATATTTTTCCATGCGGAGCGCGAGAACTTTAAAATTATTTTCCGGAAACGGGCGACAGCCCAGGACGTGCAGACGCTTATTGATTTCTGTGCGGACAGTTTACGGTCGTATCCTGTCCGAGACATGGGTAAAAAGTAGACGGCATATTTTGTTTTACCATAGAAAAGAGGTAATGAAATATATGCATAGTTATGCTACACTTAGAAATATTCATGAATACACTATATTTGAGTACAACGGACAAGTGATACGGTTTATGACCTCTCCACGTTTGGAGAAATATACAAAGGTTGTGGAATGGGATCACGGATATATTGTGGTTATGGCCAGATACCAAAACGTAGGAGAAGTGGAAGAATATATAGACTTGATTCCTATTCTGGAGCATCTGTATTATGATGTAGACGCTTTTTTGGAGCCAATAAAGGAAATGAGGATTGATTATGAATCTTGATGTTATGAAAATTGCGGATGAGGCAGATATGATTATTAATGGGTATGCGTTTACAAATGATAATGGTTGGATTCGTGTGCTGAATCTGAATTGTCCAAACCATGCGGCTGTTATTTATAACGATAAAGTAATAGAAACTAATATGGATGATATTGAAAAACAAATTGTAATGGATTATTACCAAAGCAACAAAGGATTCATGGAGGAACTATATGCCGAAGTACTATAAATTTAAAGTATGTGGTTACTATCTGTATTATACTTCAAGTTGCATAATTGAGGCTATGCACGTACATGCAAGTGACAGAAAACTCACAGAGGCGGGTTCCGCAAAATTCTTCGTGAAAAGTAATGGAGACACTACTGAAATGTATTTGAAATGGACGCAACTCAGTGACACAGGATTTTATGGAGACAAATAAGGCTCTTATCAACGGCGAGAGCTAATACCAATAGAACAGCTGCAGCGGCTATTAGGTCGCCAATCTAAAGGAGACATACCGCCAAATGGTTCATCATCAATGAACCACAGATCGGGGCGACATTTTCAGGATGTCGCTCTTTTAGTTTTCTTGCCAGATACAATTTTGATACGGACTTGCCGGATGATAAAGAAAAACGCGGGACAGGCCAACAGTCACGCACAGGAGAGGGAACGGTCATGAGAAGAGCGGGAAAAAGGATTTTTGACAATATTGTCTGGTGTTTGCCGATTTTTTTGTTAGCATTTTTGACGGCCTGTAATCCGGGGGCGTCAAATAGCAGTGGTGTTTCTGACGGAGAGGCCCCGGGGGGCGCGCTGTCGGGGGATATGTTGCCCGCCGACACGGCTCCTTACGCTGATAGCACTTCTGCCCCGGCTACAGGGAAAACGGAGTGGGTCTATGTGCCGGAGCGCATCGAGATCCGGGACGAAAGGGCCGATTACGACGCCATGCGGCTGATCGGCGATACGGTGTGCTATATTTCCATGAATGGGGAAGGCGAGGACAGTCCCCGGGAAATCTGCCGGTATGCGCTGACCGACAGGGAACTGACGGGCATTCCCATCGACTGGCAGGACGACGGACAGGCTCGGGAGATCAGTTGCTATGCCTTTGACAGCGACTGCAATGTGTGTCTGATCGCGAATGTCTATTCAGCCGATTACAGCCAGTTCAGGCGGTTCCTGTATAAGTTTGACCGGGAAGGAAACAACATATTTTTCAAGGATATCACGGAGCAGTTGGGGAGAGGTACGTCTATAGGCGGCATGTCCGTGGACGGACAGGGGCGGATATACGTTTTCAACCCCGAGGAGGGAATCTGGCTGTATACCGCTGATGGGAGCTATCACGGAACTGTATCTTACGGATCTTCGAAGGAGGTTCAGATAAGAGGAACCGTGGAGGGGGAAGACGAAAAGTACTATATCTGTATCCGCACAGAGGGCAATGAGGCGCATTGCGCGCTGGCGGAGGTGGATTTTGAGAAAAAACAGCTTGCGGAATCCCGGACGGATCTTCCGGTTGTAGACGGAGTCTGCGCAGACCCTTCCGGGCAGTACGACCTCCTGCTCTATGACCATACGGCGGCCTACGGATATAATCTCTCCGCACAGAAAAAAGAGGAACTGTTTGTCTGGCAGGACAGCGACGTCAGCGGATATGATGTGCAATATTTCAGTGCAATGGAAGACGGCAGATATTTCTGCGCGGTGGAGGATTGGCTGTATGACGACCGGAGCGTGGTTCTGTTTACCCGGACGGGGGCGGAGGAGGCACCTCAGCGCAGGGAGATGGTGCTGGCGGGACTGGACGAGGGGATGAGTGACCGGGTGGGGCTGGCGGTGAGGTTCAACAGGGGCAACAGCCAGTACCGTATTGCCGTGAAAAGCTACAGTTCCCTGACAGAACTGTACAATGCCATACTGGCCCGGGAGCCCATAGATATCGTGGATCTGTCCGGAGTCAATATCAAGAATCTGTGCAGACAGGAGGTCTTTGAGGATCTGTCCCCCTATCTGGAAGAGTCGGTGAACCTCTCCCGTGAGGATTTTGTGGATGGAATCCTGGAGGCGTATACCTTTGACGGCGTCCTGGTGGGGATTCCGGAGAGTTTTCGGCTGCGGACGGTGGTGGGAGACCGGAACATGCTGGGCGATGCTCCCGGCCTGACTCTGGAGGGGCTGCTGGCGATGGCCGGGAACAATCCCGGGGTCATGCCCTTTGACGGGATCACCAGGGAAGAGATGATGCGGTATCTTATGATGTTCAACGAGGCGGCCTCTTATTACAGTGGGCAGAAAGAAGTGGAGGACGTGACGGATATCATACAGAACCGCATACAGATCTATGTGAATGAGAATCGTTGAGATGTACGCTGATTCTGCGGAAGATTTGAAAGGATTCGGGAACCGTGGCGCTGGCGGATAGAAAGAGCCTGCCAGACCGTTCTTTTGCAAGCCAGATTATTGGAGAGGGGAGCGGCGGATATAAGGCGGAGTACTGTCGGCTGAGCAGACTGTAAAAAATAGAGCGATTGCAGATGTGCCTGAATGGATGGTGAAAACGCCGCAAGGGTAGTGTATAAGTGACGAAATTCCGAGCGATGGCAGAGATGTAGTTTTTTTAAGTAAAACGCGATTAAATATGAGGAGGTAAAAGGTGAGAAACATTTTCATAAAAACAGGCAGCATTTGTTTGATGGCGTTGTGTCTGTCTTCCTGCGCCGCACCGGAAAACGGTGAAACGGCTGTGCGGGATTCGGAACCTGTGGCGCAGGAAGGGGAGCCTTTCAGCGTGAGCGACCGGACAGCGGCGGAGCGCGGCGGGGAGGATAGCGGGGAGAAAGAATGGGAATGCGATAGCCCGGAGGCATCCCCGGAACCGGAGGAAACGTCCTCGAAACCGGAGGGAATCGGCGGAGACACCCCCGGAACCGGAGAAAACGTCCCGGGAATCGACGGAGACATTCCCAGAACGGGGGAAATATCTCCGGCAACATTACCGGAAGAAGATTTGCCGACTGTTTCCAAGGAGGATATTTCGGAAAAGGAATCCGCATCCGACCCGGAGAATCCGCTGGCCCCATATCGGAGGACGGTGGAGGAGAGCGGCGACGGCATGGCGTTTGGCCTGATCTATCTGGACGGGGATGAGATCCCGGAGCTGGTGGTTACGGATTATGCGGCTTACTCGGTCTATACGATCCGGGACGGCGAAGTATTTTGTATGGTAGATTCCGATTACACGGTATGCTTTACCTATTTTGAAAGAAAGGGAGTGATCGCCGGTTTTGACCGTTGGAACGGGGGCGGGGATGAAGGAGGATACGGATGGTATTATAACCTTGTCTCCACAGATAAAACGCTCATGAGCGGGGAAGGTTCTCTCTTAAGTTTTGAATATAACGCGGTTTACGACGAGAACGGCGAATACACGGGAGAGGGCGTCACCAAATATTTTTATATGGATCAGGAAATCGACGAGGCGGCCTACAGGGAGATGATGGATTCGTTGGGGATCGCGGAGGACGGCGATATCGCCCCGGGAGATCTGGTCTCGGCGGAGGAAATGTTGGAAATGCTGTAAAATGCGTTTTTTTGTCTGGTTAAAAGGGAGTAGTACAACATATCAACTATAATTACCATATAATTACAAGGATTTTGTCATATGTGTTGAGCCTGATTTGCCGGTATGCTATACTATGCCTGATCTGGTTAAAGAGCAATGGCCGGAGAATACTTTCTGAGGAGGAGATCAACATGAAATGCGGTAGATGTGGAAGTGAGTTGGAGAACAATGCGCTGGTGTGCCCGTTCTGCGGCCAGGCGGTGCCGGATGAGGCGCGGATTCAGGAGCAGTACCGGGGCGGACAGATGACCAGGAAGGAATTTTTGCAGCTGCCAGCGATGAAGTCCTGCAAGAGCAACATCAACAGCTGCGGTATTATCCTTTATGTTTTGGCGGCAATCAATATAGTGATCCAGATCGTAGTTAAATCCTATGCATTTGTAGACGCCTTGTTGCTGCTGGTGTTGGGACTTGGGATACACCTGGGAAAGAGCCGGGTCGCATCTGTTCTGTGTCTGGTATACGGAGCGTTTAATACATTTTACCTGTTTTATTTAACTGGAAGGTTATCCGGCTGGTGGATCTTGTTGATCGGTATTGACGCAGTCACTTATACTTTCCGGTACCACAGGGCATGGGGCAAGTATGTGAAGGACGGCACGTTGCCCGTGGAAAAGGGGTGATATTTTTCCTGTGAGCAATGAGCCGGGCAACATGTGTGGGTTTTAAATGGATGGCCCAAATACTTGCAGGGCGTAACACAGGCGCTGGCGGGAGCGGGTAAGAGTCTGCTGTTTACGGAAAAATAAGGCATATTTTGGGGAGGCGGCGCATATTTTTTCAGGAGCAATATAGGTATTCCGGACAGAGTCGGACGAAGAGAGGTCTATGAGTCAAAAACTGGAAAATTTATTGAACCTGGCATTGGAGACGCCGGAGGCGGTGCGCTTGCAGACGGACAACCTGAATGTGGGATTTGACAGCGGAAGCCGCAGCTGGGAGCTGATTGTGAAGTATCACGGCAGTCTGGACGGGCTGGAGGCCCTGGGGGTATCGGTGGAGTATCTGATAAACAGCTACGCGATCCTGACGGTGCCGGAGCAGCTGGTGGAGGCTGTGAGCAACATTGAAGAGATAGAATATGTGGAAAAGCCCAAGCGCTATTATTATCAGGACATAGGTCCCGCGGCGGATTCCTGTATGACACAGGTTATGCTGCGGGATCCTTTTTTGGCCGGAACCGGGGTGCTGGTGGCGGTGCTGGATTCCGGCATCGACTTCACTCGCCCGGAGTTTCGGGATGGCGCGGGTCGTACCCGGATTTTGTATCTGTGGGATCAGACCCTGCGGCCGGAGGCGGGAAACGGGGAACGTCAGCCGCCGCAGGGTTTTGCCCAGGGGGTGGAGTTCTCAGCACAGCAGATCGATCGGGCGCTGGCAGAGTCGGATCCACAGCAGCGGTATATGCTGCTGCCCAGTGTGGACACCAGCGGCCACGGAACGGCGGTGGCGGGCATTGCGGCGGGATGCCTCCCGGCGTATGAGGGAAGTGTTGCAGGCATCCCTGGCAGCCAGTACCGGGGAGCAGCGCCTGCTGCCTCCCTGCTGGTTGTAAAACTCGGACTGCCCGGCGCGGAAGGCTTTCCCCGCACCACGGAGATCATGCGGGGTGTGACCTATGCCCTGCAAAAAGCCATGGAGCTGGCCATGCCATTGGTCATCAATATCAGCTTTGGCAACACTTACGGCGCTCATGACGGCGGCTCATTGCTGGAGCGTTTTCTGGACAACGCCTGAGTTATAATAAGCATAACCGAAAAAAGCTTGAAAACAAGCGGCTTTCACCGGTTATGCTTATTTTTTACCCGTTAAATTTCAGGCGAAGGAGGCGCAAATGAAAGATAAGGAACAAGAAAAGAACGTGAGGACAAGCAAGGTGCAGTATTCCAGCAGGCCCACGCATGAGGGAACAGGAGTATTCCGTAAAAGCGGTTATACCTATTTTCCGAGGATATCCATAGCAGGGCTGTGGCTGGAAGAACTGGGGTTCCATGTAGGGGACAAACTGCAGGTCGAGTATGGGGAAGGCTATTTACATATCAGCCGCATGGATGTCAGTATGGTTTGCGAACAATCAAATTATACGGATGCAGTGGAAACTCAGGAACCGGGAAAAACCACCCGGAAGAAAAGGGGGCAGAAAGTATAGTGAAGGATTTGAGAGAATTATTGGAAAGGTCGCAGAAACTGAATACAGACATCAAGAGGCTTTTGAAGGAGTCAACTTATTTAGAGCATGACAATCTAAGCAAGCTGGATATCGACTATGAGGATGCCGAGCAGCTTTTGCTCCATGAGCAGTTGTGGAAGGTGATGCAGGAGCTGGAAGATGTGAGTGACCGTCTTGATTATCTGGCGCTTCCGATCAAAGAGGTCAGCAGGCTGCATAAGAATTCCGATGGGAGATACGAAACGGAGAGCGGGCAATACTTTACAAGTGGGTGCAGGGTGGAGGCATTGATATCTGACAGATTCCGGATAATGCCCCGCTGGGTGAGAACGAGCATTGAACATGACGGCAAGGATTATTTCCTGGCGGGATACCAGGAGATCGGGCTGGAGGGCCTGAAAGTACGTTTGAGAGGGAGGACGTGAAACATGGCTGTTGTATACGCTGTATGTAACCAAAAGGGCGGGGTGGCAAAGACCTTGACGGCAGTAAGTTTAGGGATTGGCCTCGCCCGTGAGGGTAAGAAGGTGCTTTTGGTGGATATTGATCCGCAGGGCAGTCTGACGGCAAGCCTTGGCTATCAGCAGCCGGATCAGATGGAGACAACACTGGCGGATGTGCTGGGAGGGATTATTCAGGATAATCCCCTCCCGCCCGACAGGGCGGTCCTGCATCATGAGGAGGGGGTTGATCTGGTTCCGGCAAATATAGAGCTTTCCGGCCTGGAGGTCACACTGGTCAATACCATGAGCAGGGAGACAATCCTGCGGGAATACATAGATTTCATGCGTGATGCCTATGATGTGATTATCCTGGACTGTATGCCCTCCCTGGGGATGCTGACCATCAATGCGCTGGCGGCGGCTGATGAAGTGCTGATACCGGTCCAGGCGCAGTACCTGTCTATTAAGGGCCTGGAACAGCTGATGCGTACCATAGCGAAAGTAAAACGGCAGATTAATCCTAAACTTTCAATCAGGGGCATTGTGGTGACAATGGCGGATATGCGTACCAATTATGCGAAAGAGATTGTGGAGCTGCTGCACAACACTTATGACGGCTACATCCCGATTTTTGAGAGCATCATTCCACTGTCCGTCCGTGCGGCGGAGACGAGTGCGGAGGGGAAAAGCATTTATCTCCATGACCCGTCCGGGAGGGTGGCAAAGGCGTATAACGTACTGACAAAGGAGGTGCTGGCATGGGCAGGGGAATGAAAAGCAGTGCGAAAAATATCCAGATGACTTCCTTTGAAGATTTGTTCCAGAGCTCAGGAAACAGCGGTTCCGGTGGTGAAAAGGTACAGGAGATTGCCCTGACAGATTTGTTTCCGTTCCGAGACCATCCGTTTAAGGTATTGGACGATGAAGCCATGGCCGACATGGTGGAAAGTGTCAAAACATACGGCATTCTCGTTCCCGGTATTGCAAGGCCGGGGACAGGGGGCGGATATGAACTTGTCTCCGGACACAGGCGGAAACGGGCGGCGGAACTGGCAGGATTGGAGACAATGCCCGTGATCGTGAGGGAGATGGGCGATGACGAAGCCGTGCTGATGATGGTGGACAGCAACCTCCAGAGGGAGAACATACTGCCCAGCGAGAAAGCCTGGGCGTACAGGATGAAGCTGGAAGCGTTGAAGCACCAGGGCGTAAAGGACACTTCTCGCCAACTTGGCGAGAAGTACAGCATTGACGCATTGAGCGAAAATTCCAATGACAGCGCACGGAACATCCACCGTTTCATCCGCCTGACGGAACTTGTCCCCTCCATGCTCCAGATGGTGGACGATAAGAAGCTGCCGTTTAACCCGGCTGTGGAATTGTCCTATCTGACGAAAGAGGAACAGGTGAATTTATCGGAAAAGATGGCGGGGCTTTCCCATGTGCCCTCGCTGGAGCAGGCGAAGCGGCTGCGGAAATTCAGCCAGGAGGGGAAGCTGGGAGAGGATGTGATAGAGGCGATACTGACGGAAGAACGCAAGGCTCCGCCCCAGGTGACGTTAAAGGGTGAGAGGCTGCGGCAGTATTTTTCGGAGGAATATACGCAGAAGCAGATAGAGGATGTCATCATTTCCCTGCTGGAGACTTGGAAAAAAGAACATGCTTAACAGGATGCCCGGTACTGACTAACTATCAGCTGCCGGGTTTTTTATGCCCAAAATTCAGCCCCGGTGTGGCTTGCTGTTTGGTTACACAGGGGCTTTTTTCGTGGAAAAAAGATAAGGAAGGGGGCAATCAAAATGCCGCTTGAACTTGATTATTACTATGGCAATGAGGCGGAGCAGTACAGTTTTTACCGTATCCCGAAGGTGCTGTTCACGGACAGCCGCTTTAAGGCCGTGTCCGTGGAGGCAAAGGTACTGTACGGGCTTTTGCTTGACCGCATGGCGCTGTCAGTAAAAAACGGGTGGATGGATGAGTACGGCCGCGTTTATATCATTTACACCATTTCGGATATCCTGGAGACCCTGGGCTGTGCGGAGCAGAAGGCAAACAAGCTGCTGGGGGAACTGGACAGCGCCAAAGGGATCGGGCTGATTGAGAGGAAACGGCGCGGCCTGGGGAAACCCAATGTGATCTATGTCAAAAACTTTATCGACAGGAAACGGGAGCCGCCCGGTTGGGGAACAGGTGCGGATCTATCCGCGCCGGGGGCAAAGATTTCAGCACAGGCGGGCTCACAGGCACGCTCCTTTGAAAATCACAATTCCAGATTTGTGAAAATCACAAATCAAGAAATGCGAAAATCACAAACAAATGATACTGACTTGAGTAATACTGACCTGAATGAGACTGATCCATCCATCTATCCGGCTGGCGGCGCATCCCATGCCGGGGGCGCAAAGAGCCGGAGGGATGGGATGGATGGGACGGACAGGGCACAGGGCAGCCATTTCAAGTTATTTAATGCTTACCGTGAGATACTCCGCGAGAACATCGACTATGACATCCTGGTGGAGCGCAGCCCCCATGACAGGGAGCGGCTGGACGGGTTTGTGGAACTCATGGTGGAAGTGTGCTGCAGCCGCCGGGAGACGGTGCGCATCAACCAGGAGGATATGGGCGTGGAGGTGGTAAAGGGGCGTTTCTTAAAGCTCCACAGCGGGCATATCGAGTATGTCATGGACTGTCTGGACAGGAACACCACCCTTGTGGGGAACATAAGGGCTTACACCCTGTCTGCGCTGTTCAATGCGCCTGCGACCATGAGCCAGTATTACGCAAGCCTTGTGAGCCACGACATGGCCAGCGGGAAATTCTGCGGCGGATAAAGGCAGAGACAGCAGCCTATTCTTCTTTCCGCCGGTAAAAAAACATAAGCGGGCGGAAAAGCCGGCAGAAAACGAAAGGAGGGGAGACGGAAAAGTTTATGGTTCACAGGCAACAGGACATATTTTTTGGAGTGTCATGGGCGGCTTTTTGCGGGGCTGTCCTTATTTTTTCCCTCTATACGCCGTGGGGAAGCTGGGTCAGGGGGCCTCCCCACAGCGGGCGCATGGGGCGATAGGTTCCAGAGAAAAGAGCAACAGAAAGAAATGGAGGACAGGAGGATGGGAGAAAACAGAGAAGCCGGCAGGACAGCGGGAAAGGAGAAAGCCCTTGCTGGCAGGGGCAGGGAGAGCCAGAGGGATCGGAACGGCAGGAAAGCGGATGCCGGTGGGAAGCCTGGTAAATTCCTTTTTCCGCTGGTAATCCTGTTGGCAGTCCTGGCGGCAGCCCTTGCTGTCGGCATGGCATTATCCGGCGGCGGAAAAAAGCTGGAATCAGGAACATGGGGCGGGAGTGTCCGGGCGGAAACGGGAGCCGGGGAAACGGAAGAAAATGGAAAAAACCCGCTGTCTGGCAGGAATATCTATTTTTCGGGTGTGGAGGACGCCGTGATTGGCATGGACGGCATTGTGCGTCTGGAAAACAGCGTGGAAAACGGTGATTTCCTGATGAAATACGAGGTCTATGAAGCGGCGGGAGGGGAGCTGGTCTATGAGAGCGGCCTGATCGCCTCCGGCGGGTCCGTGGACTGGATGCCGGGAGGGAGCCTGGGAGCCGGGGAGCATCTCCTGACTTATCTACAGATTCCCTGTTACATGGACGGTGAAGGGAACCATATCAGCCTGACAAGGGGAAGCTGCCAAGCGTGGATCAAGATTAAGGAAAACTGAATATTGGAGTGAATGAATCGGAAAGGGGCATGGCATGAAAAATTTATCGGTAAAAAAGAAAATTGTGGCGATCCTGCTGGCAGTGACGGCAATTCTTGCCCTGGCGGGGGTTGTCAGACATGGTTTCAGGACAAGGAAAATTGAATATTAGGGTGGGGAAACCACGGAAAGGAAGAACTGAATGAAAAAGAATTGGATGAAAAAGGGAATGACGGCAATCCTGCTGGCAGCGGCGGCAATGCTTGCCTTTGCGGTGCCTGCCATGGCGGAGGAATACAGTACGGACGGGACGGCGGAGTGCAGCGTGGCGGCGAGGGTGGTTTCCACCTACACGGTTTCCATTCCGGCTGCAGTTTCCCTGGATTATGACAGGGAGAGCGGGACGGTGGGCGGAAGCTACCGGATTGGCGTCAAGGGCGACCTTCTGCCGGATCAGATGGTGCAGGTGGTTCCCGTACAGCTTACGGAGACTCTTGCGTCGGGAACCGGGGGCGAATACTACCGGGGCGTGCTGATGGGCGAAAAGTCAGGGAGGGCGCTTCCCGTGACCGTCACCCAGCAGGTGACGGTCACGGGAATGGAACCCTCATGGGGAGAGGAAAGGTTCACCCGGATCTCAGCTTCCGATTTTGTCTATGCGGACGGCATGATTGTCTCTGAAAAACTGGAGGAGGCAGACACCTATTCCGGGACGCTGGTTTTTGAGTTTGGCCTGGAGGAATATGAATGGTGGCAGTAGGAGGCATCAGGATGAGAGGAAAGGTGTTTCTCACGGTTATCCTGACAGTGGCGGCGCTGCTATTCTGCTTCCCGGCCCATGCACAGGAGAGGGCCGGCTGTCTGGTGACGGCTACGGTGGAGGAGGCAGGGGGGCAGACAGAGGGGCAGGAGGAGGCCGGGAAAACGTCTCCGACTCCTTCTCCGCCAGTTATGGCTTCTCCGCAGACCGGGGAGGAGGATAATAATGTCCTGACCGGACCGCCGGAACAAAATGGCGGGGCAGAGGTATTTTGGGACGTGAATCCCAGAAGCGTGTGCGGATGGCCCATGCTTCTTCTTTTTCTCCTGCTTCTGCTCCTCCTGTGCCTGATTGCGTGGCTGGCAGGGAGAAAGACTGACAGGGGGCAGCGGGAAAAGTGATTGGAGGGGAAAGGAAAATGGATCATAAGATAGAGATTTTTATCGTGGAACCGGGGAAAACGCCCCGCATTGTCCCCATGGAAAACACAATGGAGGCGGCGGAGGAGCTTCTGGGCGGGACGGCACAGGTGGGGTGTTTCCTGCGGCAGCGGGTATTGCTGATTAGCCGCCAGTGCCAGGACGGGATGAGACCCAACCGGCGTATGCCGGACGGGAAAGGCTGCGTCCGGGGGACATTCCTTCTGTGCGGCATACCGGAGGAGGGATATATGTTCGATTCCCTGACAGCCGCGCAGCAGAAGGAATTTCAGGCTGTCTTTGAAAAGCCAGGGGAATTTATGGCGGTCGGCAACAGCATCTATGCCGACCCGGACGACGCGGTGGAGGCTTTCTATAACCTGTGGGATACCATGAGGGACGGGGAGAGCGTCACCCTGACCAAGTGGGGCGGCAAGGGAAAGGGCGCAGCACCCACATAAAAGTGTGCCAGGGATGAAGATTTTCCAAGGCTGCCAAAGAGGGTGTGCAAACACTTCTCTTTGGACGCGGCCTAAGAAAATATAAGAAAGTGTGGAATGAAAGGGGGAAGGATATGGGATATGCAGGATGAAGTGAGGGAAAAATCGGTTGCCCTTGTCATCAAGGTGGGGAAGGGCGGGGCGAAGCTGACGGCGGCGCTCTTAAAGCTGGCGATCCGTGATTACCTGAAGCATAAAAACGGACCCGTACACGGAAAACAGAGTGTGAAAAGCCTCGCCGGAAAGAGCGGCGGGCTCCAGAGCATTGAGATCACGGACAGGAACATCAGATCCTTTGAAAAGGTCGCCCGCAGGTACGGCATTGACTTTGCGTTGAAAAAAGACCCGCAGAAAGGACATTATATCGTGTTTTTCCGGGCCCGTGACGCCGACGCCCTAAACGCTGCCTTTGCAGAATACACAGCAAGGACCCTGAAACAGCAGCAGAAACCGTCGCTCCTGAAACAGCTCGCCAAATTCAAGGAGATGGTTCAGCAGATGGCGCCGGGGAAAGAAAAGCACAGGTCGAAAGGGGGCATGGAGCATTGATTGGAGGGAACAAGAAAAAACTGCTTTTCTGTCTGCCCTATGTGTTCCTGTTCTGGGTGTTTGACAAGGCGGCGGAGGCTTACCGTCTTTCCGCCGGTAAAGGTATTCTGACAAAAGCGGCGGGAGCGGTGGCGGATATCGAGGCTGTTTTCCGGCATGATCCACTGCCCAGCCTGCATCCCAATGACCTGGCGGCGGGGATTGTATGTACGGCGGCGGTATGGGCGTTTGTGTACCTGAGAGGAAAAAACAGTAAGAAATTCCGTCTAGGTGTGGAGTATGGCAGCGCGCGTTGGGGCACAAGGGAAGATATCAAGCCCTTTATCGCGCCGAGATTCGAGGACAACATCCTCCTGACGCAGACAGAACGCATCATGGTGGGGCGCAATAAGAGACCGAAGTACAACATCAACAAAAACGTACTGATCATCGGCGGCAGCGGAAGCGGCAAGACCCGCTTCCATGTGAAGCCGAACCTGATGCAGATGAACGCAAGCTATGTGGTGACGGATCCGAAAGGCACCGTCGTTCTGGAATGCGGTAAGATGCTTCTTAAGGGCGGGTATGTGATCAAGATACTGAATACCATTGATTTCAGGCAGAGCATGAGATACAACCCGTTCCGTTACATCCGCTCCGAGAATGACATCCTGAAATTAGTCAGCTGTATCATGGAAAATACGAAAGGGGAGGACACAAAGGGCGGGGAAGATTTTTGGAGCAAGACCGAGGCCCTCTATTATCAGGCGCTGATCGCCTATATCTGGTACGAAGCGCCGGAGGAGGAAAAGAACTTCAACACTCTGCTGGAAATGCTGAACGCCTCGGAAGTGCGGGAGGAGGACGAAAACTTCAAGAATGCCGTGGATCTGATGTTTGAGCGTCTGGAAAAGCGCGACCCGGAGCATTTTGCGGTGCGCCAGTACAAAAAATACAAGCTTGCGGCGGGCAAGACAGCAAAATCTATCCTGATTAGCTGCGGCGCAAGGCTCGCCCCCTTTGATATCAAAGAGGTGCGGGATATGATGTCGGAGGATGAACTGGAATTGGATCTGCTGGGGGACAGGAAGACGGCTCTATTCTGTGTGGTTTCCGATACGGACAAGACTTTCAACTTTATCTCTGCCATGGTTTATACGCAGATGTTCAACGTGCTTTGTGACAGGGCGCTGAAAAACGGAGGAGCGCTGAAAAATCATGTGACCTGCCTGCTGGATGAGTTTGCAAACCAGAAGATACCGAACTTTGAGCATCTGATCTCCGTTATCAGGAGCCGGGAGATTTCCGCCCATGTGATACTCCAGACGCAGAGCCAGTTGAAAGCGGTTTACAAGGACCATGCGGAGACGATTTCTGGCAACTGTTCCTGTCTGCTGTTTTTGGGCGGGAAAGAGCAGAGCACCCTGAAGGAGATATCCGCCATGCTGGGAAAGGAGACGATAGACACATTCAACACGTCCAATTCAAGAGGGAGCCAGCGCAGTTATGGCATGAACTATCAGAAGTTGGGAAAGGAACTTATGACCCCGGACGAACTGGCGGTCATGGATAACGGTAAATGTATCTTACAGGTGCAGGGAGTCCGCCCTTTTTTCAGTGACAAGTACGATATCACAAGACATCCGCAGTACAGGCATCTGTCGGACGCTGACCCAAGGAATGCCTTTGACGTGGCATCCTACCTGAAGCGGAGGCTGAAGGTAAAGGCGGAGGATGAATTTGAGGTGTATGAAGCGGATGTGGGTGCAGAGTAAAAAAGATTTTGCAGGAGGAGACTGGATGAAGATCAGATTTGCAGACAGGCTGGCCGTGCTTTTATGCGCGGCCATTATTTTTGGAAATGTTTCTTCTGCCCCGGATGTCCTGGCGTGGGCCGGGGAGCGGGGGCAGGAAATGGATGTGTCAGGAAATGACGCGCCGGGGGAAGGGCTGTCCGTGTCGGGCGGCGACTGTCAGGGCAGTCCTGACGGCGGGGCTTCCGGGGAGGATGGCCTTGTGGGGAACAGTCCTGACGGCGGGGCCTCCGGGGAGGACGGCCCTGCGGGGAAAAGACCCGATGGAGAGGGCCTGATCGAAGCAAGCCCTGTGGCAGACAGCTTTGCGGGAGAGGACTTACGAAATAGCGTATCTTCGGGGGACTGCCCTGTGGAAAGCGATTCAGGGGACGGTGCTGCGCTTTTTGCGGCGGAAGCGCCCTATACCCTGGAAAAAACCGGTATCAGCTTCAGCCGTGCGTACCAGGCGATGGTGTTGAGCCCCTATGGGTCGTATAACTGCATCGACTTTGACGAGTGTGCGGTGGATGAGTGTGATTTCGTGGTGGGCGGAAAGTATGTAAAAGCCGCCGATATGGATATCTACTATCCCAACGCCGCTTCCGGCACCTGGGGGCAGGTGCAGTTCAACGGGTGGCAGCTTCTTGGTTACAGCATTTTGGAGACCAGCTATGGCGGGGAGCTTTCCACCATACGGCAGTATGATCCCAGGACCTATTCCTACAATGGGAAAACCTACTGGCTGTCGGAGGCGGATGCCGTGATAAGCGGCACGCTCTCCCGTGATGAATCCGTGTGGGGAGATGACGGATACCATGGCGTGGAGGGTGGCAGCTATTGGTTTGCGGAAGACGGGCTGCTGGTGGTGACAGGGCAGTTCCTTTCCCGGCCGGGGCTGGAGGTGGACACGCCTGCCTATCAGGCAGGACGCATCCTGTACAGCAATCCAACGGCAATCAATGCGGGCATTCCCGAAAATGTAAGGACCATATGCCTTGACAGTACCATAACGGAGATCGGGCAGTGGGCCTTTGGGCACTGTCCGGGGCTTGAGCGGGTGGTGGCCGACGGCGTGGTGACACAGATAGGGGACTCGGCCTTTTTCGGGGACGCTTCCCTGGAATCGGTGGAGCTGAAGGAGGGACTTGTGACGATCAGCGACAGGTCCTTTTTTAACTGCACCAGGCTGGATATCGGGCAGATCCCCAGCACAGTGACGCAGATTGGCGCAAGGGCGTTCCTGGGAACGGCGGTAAAGGACATCCGTATCCCGGACGGGGTGGCGGAGATCGAGGAGTATGCCTTTTATGACTGCAATGAGTTAGAGAGGGTTGACCTGAACCGTGTGGCGGCGGTGGGGACCAACGCTTTCCGGGCGTGTGGGAAGCTGGAGCTGTCGGAGTTCCCGGAGGGGCTGTGTGCCGTGGGGGACGAGGCATTCTATGGCTGCCCGGGGGTGGTGATCGGACATCTGCCAGAGAGCCTGACGGACGAAAACATAGGGAGGAACGCTTTCCTGGTGCCCTATACGGTGGTGCATTATGTGGTCGATTTTGATTTTGGGAATGGTGACGGGCAGATCCCGGCCAACCCGGAGAAGGTCTTAAGGGCGGCTGAATACAAGCAATATTACGAAAGCGGGAGGACCGTGGCGGATGTGCTGGAGGGGGAGCATGTGCAGAAGAAATATGCCTACCTGGCGGACGGGGCGGTGAAGTATGCCTACGGCGTCAGCTACCCGTCCTGTGAGTCCCTCACGGAAGAACAGGCCTTTGAGAATTTTGCGGCTGCCTTTGCGGGGAGGATCCCCGACCCTGACCCGGGGAATTTCGTCTGCCTGGGGTACACGCCCATCCAGAAGTACGGTGAGGGCGGGGCATACAGGGAGTACACGTTCCTGGGCACAGGGGACCGGGAGGCGGATGCGTACCATGCGGGGCTTTCGGACAAGGTGGAACCCTCGCAGACCATATACCTGTATTACCGGGACGCGGCGAAGGTGAGGGAACTGACCGGGATCACGGCGGAGTACACCGGGGGAGAGGTGCCTGTGGGGAATGCGGTCAGCAAGGAGGATATCTCAGTCAGGGCCTCCTATGCCATGGTTTATGAGAGTGGGAAAAAGGATGTTTTTTACCGGACCATTCCTGCGGGGGATTTTGAGATAGAGCCCGGTACGGCCGCCCTGGGGGAGAACAGGGTCACGGTGTCGCTTTCCGAGCAGCCTTATCCTGCGTTCCCTTTCCCTGACCTGGTGCTCAATGTGTATGAAATAGATACGGTGCCGGAGTATTTATGGGGGAATGTGCGCCCCTTTTATACCCCATCCGGTAGGCGTTACCTGGATGACGGGAACCATGGGGAGGAAATGCAGGAGAGCCTGAAAGAAATCACAAAGACGGCGGAGGTCACGGTCATGGGGGCTGCCAGGGCGGAGGCCGGACGGCGGCAGACCGGCATTGAGGCATCCTATCCGCGCCTGAGCCAGATGGAGGGGACGGACGTTGTGCAGGAGGATGTGGCGGTCTATCCCATTTATACAGTGGAGTACAATGACGGCACAAAGGAGGAGGGAGTGAGAGGGGATGCGCCCCTCGCCCCCGGAGAGTTTGAGACAGACAGGAAAACCGTTGGGAAAGGGGAGAACAGGGTCACGGTCACTGCGGGCGGCTTTGAGGATTCCTTTGATGTCTATGGGAACCACAGGGACGGCATTGTGGCGGAGTACCCCAGGAGCGAGGAAACGGAAGGCACAGTCCTGGACAAGTCCGATTTTACCGTGTTCTACACTTATACCGTGATGGACCCGGACAGCGGCAGGATGTCCTACCGTGTGCCGGACAGGGATTCGGTGGTGGGAAGCTTTGCGCTGGATAAGGACAGGGTGAGCCTTGGGGAAAATGTTGTCGTGGTGACGGAAAAGGATGATGATGCCGGATGGACGGATAGCGTGGAGATTACAGGGACAGCCGCAAAAGAGGAGCCATCCCCCACACCGACACCTGACCCGACACCAGAGCCAGAACCTGACCCTACGCCGACACCGGAACCTGACCCTACGCCGACACCGGAACCTGACCCTACACCAAAGCCGGATCCAGACCCAACGCCGGAGCCGGAGCCAGACCCAACGCCGGAGCCGAAACCTGACCCTACGCCGACACTGGAGCCGGAGCCAGACCCAACGCCGGAGCCGGAACCTGACCCTACGCCGACATCAGAGCCGGAACCAGATCCAACGCCGGAGCCGGAACCTGACCCTGCACCAAAGCCGGAACCTGACCCTACGCCGACACCAGAACCTGACCCCACACCGACATCGGAACCTGACCCAACATCGGAGCCGGAGCCTGAAGCAACGCCAATACCGGAACCAGCTTCAACGCCTGATCCGCATCCGACAGCTCCGAAAACAGGACCGTGCCCGAAACTGAAAATAGCGCTGACGGCAGGAGGGTTATCAGCGGTTCTGACAGCCCTTGGAGGTTTTCTGCTGTTCCTTCTGCTCTCCAGGAGACGCAGGAGATTCTGCGGCATCCTGACGGATAAAGAGGCGGACGGCATCAGGATAAAGCCGTACCGGGAGACCTATGAGCTGGTGCAGGATGTGATCGACCGCAGCGCCTCGCTGGAGGAGTGCAGGCGGGCACTGCAGGAAAGCGGCGATTTTACCTATCTGCCTGGTGACACCTCCATGTCAGTCCAGTATACCGACAGGACCGGTATGCCGGTGAGGAGGGACGGGGAAGCCGACGAGAAAGCCATGTATGGGCTGCTGGAAGAACTGGAGGGATGCGGCAGGGTGGAAGTCGCGCTGTATGACGGAAACAGCTTTGAGATCATCCTGGTATTCCATGCATAAGCCGGTGCTGCAGACGGAAAAGCGGTTTGAACCAATAAAAGAATGGGGGTGTGAATGAGCAAACATACAATAGGCGATCTGTACCAGATGCAGTCCCTCCCGCTGCCGGCCAAGATCCGCATGACGGAGTACCGTATCCGGGAGTGGGCGGACTGCTACGGGGAGGACGGGATCTTTGTGGCATTCAGCGGCGGGAAGGATTCGGCGGTGCTCCTGGACATTGTGCGGAAAAACCGCCCGGGCGTGGCCGCTGTCTATGTGGATACCGGCCTTGAGTACCCGGAGGTGAGGGCATTCGTGAAACAGCATGAAAACGTGGAGATCCTGCGTCCCAGGAGGAATTTCCGAAGCGTCATTGAGAAATACGGTTATCCCTTTATCGGCAAGGAGGTTGCCGAGTGCGTGTACGGCGCAAGGCGGTACATGGAAAGGCTGCTGGAGCGGGAGAAACAGGAATACACAGGGGGAACGGTCCCCAACCATACCTATATGGCGGACCTGATGGGGATAGACCGCAGGGGGGACCCGGGAAACGAGCTGTACCAGAAGCTGATCCGGGGAGAGATCCCGGAGACGGACATCAAGGCTCCCGTCCGCTACCTGATCCTGCAGGGGAAATATATCCACAAGGAAAAAGGGGAGGCCACACCGGAATATTCCCGGATGTACAACAAGGAGCGCTACAAATTCTTTCTGGAGGCTCCTTTTGAGATATCAAGCCACTGCTGCTCCATTATGAAAAAGGCTCCCTTAAAGGGCTATGCAAAGCGGACGGGCCGGATGCCCATGACGGCGCAGATGGCCAGCGAAAGCCGCCTGCGGACAGCAAACTGGCTGAAGAATGGCTGTAACGGGTTTGACATGAAAAGCCCCATCAGCAATCCAATGTCTTTCTGGACAGAGCAGGACGTGCTGCAATATGTCCACCACAACCGGCTTCCCATTGCCAGCGTATACGGAGAGGTGCTGGCGGATTATGGGGGCTGCGGGAAGCCCCCGGCGGGGACGGATCCCTTAAGCCTGGGCATCTTTGACGAAGGGAGGCCCCTGTACAGCACCACGGGCTGCAGCAGGACCGGGTGCGTCTACTGTGGCTTCGGCTGCCACAGGGAGAAGTCCCCCAACCGCTGGGAGACTGCGGAGAAACTTTCCAACCCCGCAATCATTGATTACATGCTGCGGGGCGGGGGCTTCGATGAAAAGGGGATCTGGAAGCCGGACGGGCGGGGGCTGGGCTTCTGGTTCGTGATTGAGTGGATCAACGTGCATGGGGGCCTGCACATCATCATGCCCCACAGGGGAAAGTATCTTAAGGAATATATGACGGCGGAGGCGGAAAGGCATCTGGCCGTGCAGACAGGAAGGAGGACGTGAAAATGGCAGGAAAGGACACAAAAATACAGGAGGCGGGCGGCACCACCATGACCTTCACGGTGGCGGAGTGCGGTGAGTTCCACAGCCTGGGAAAATTTCATGAGGGCATAAAGACCCTGGAGGAGGCAGCCGCCATCTACAGGGGGATACCGGATGAACGCAGGAGCGGCATCCCGTCCATAGGCATAAACCTCCATACGGAGGGGACGGAGAAGTGGATGGACACACAGATCGACGTGGTGACCGGGGAGGGAATCGATATGGCCATGGTCAGGCTTGTGCCGGAGTTCTGTAACTGCGCCCTGGTTCAGGAAGCGGTAAAGGCCATGATTGCCATGTTCCCGGAGAAGCCGGTCATCGAGCTGTAAAAGCGGCATGGACGGCCAGTTTTGTGCGGCGGGATGCCGTGGAACAGGAAACGCCTGACACAGGAATCCTGCGCATTCAGGTAAAGGTTCCGTTCCGGTTTATTCGGTCGGGACCCGGGTAACAGCAATTTCATAAACAGGAGACAGGGATGCCCCATGCAGGCATCCTTTTTTTGTCCCCCTGGTTTGGTGAGGGGGTTCTGAGGAGGTGGTGCATATGGTGCGGGGGCCTCCCGCAGCTGGAGTTCAGGAGAGGGCAGCGTATGCGCAGAAAAGAAAGGGGACGGAGCCGGATGATGGGTCCCGCAAAACAAAAAGCAGCGGGATTTGCTTTCTTCTTTCCTGATGAAAACTTCAAAAAGGATCGGCAACAACAAAACATAGATTCCGGCTCCTGCAATCAATATGGCATTTATCAATTCGGCAATCAATATGTTAAAGGTGCTTGTGATCGCCATCGGCTGCGGCCTTGCCGTGTGGGGCGTCATCAATCTTCTGGAGGGCTACGGAAACGACAACCCCGGCGCAAATGCTCATGTACGGTAAAGAAGCAAGTAACCGAAAACAAGAAATAGACTGCCAGTACCACACTATTCCGAACCAAAGACCAAAAGACAAGCATTATGGAAATGTGCATAACAGGCTATTCCGTCATGGATAACTCTATTCACAGCACATGGAAAAGCTAAAATGCAGCTTTCCCACGTCCTGCAAACAGAGTTACCCACAACTTCATAAGGCAGCCAGTTATACACATTCCCACAAATCCAAACTTATATAAAATCCAAACTTTTCTGAAAACAGCTTGATAATTGGGGATTCTTGCCGGAAAAAGTTTGGATTTCGTTTCACAAAGTACAATACTCCAATTATGACAAAATGCGTAAAACATTGCTATTTAGCTCTGTTTCAATCAATTTATTCTCATTTCTGACAAGAGAAGTACAAAACAAAATCCAAACTTTTTTATCAGAAAATGCCTTGAATAAAGGATTTACAGAGAAAAGTTTGGATTTCTTCTAAGTTTGGATTTGTGGAAAAATCCAAAAGTTTAGATTTTTCCACAATGTCGATGACTACGAAACCTCTCACTCATTACATCTTTCTTATGGTGTACAAAGTATTTTTCCTTTTTCTACTTTCTTTTCTAAAATTGATGTGCTATAATAGCTTCATTCCAAAAAAGGAGTAAAAAATATGCGGCAAGGTATTCTTAAATAAAACTTCAATCAAATAGTGGGTTCAAAGAATTTTGAATGTCCCTAAATAAGGGGGCTTGGTTTTTTGTACCCAATTTAAGAATACTTTTGCCTTATCAATTTTGACATATCTGAAAAAGAACAGCAATCACCAGCAGGTGTATGCTGTATATGTGTATGTCCGCAAACTGTAATCCCCAGTGGTAAAAGTATTTTACTGCTGGGGATTTTTATGCCCTTTTGGGCTTGTAAAGGGAGGACAATCACATGAAAATAATCAATATTGGCATTCTTGCCCATGTAGACGCGGGAAAAACAACTTTAACAGAAAGCCTGTTGTACACCAGTGGAGCGATTGCAGAACAAGGAAGTGTAGATAAAGGAACCACAAGAACAGACACTATGGTTTTAGAGCAGCGGCGGGGAATTACCATTCAGACGGCAGTTACTTCTTTTTGCTGGAATGGTTATAAAATCAATATCGTGGACACTCCCGGTCATATGGATTTTTTAGCCGAAGTATATCGTTCTTTATCTGTCCTTGACGGAGCTGTTTTAGTTGTTTCGGCAAAAGACGGTGTACAGGCACAGACCCGAATATTATTCCATGCACTTCAGAAAATGAACATTCCGACAATTATCTATGTAAATAAGATAGACCAAAACGGAATTGATTTACGGCGTGTTTACCAAAACATCAGGGAAAAACTTACCAGTGATATAATCGTCATGCAAGAGGTTATCTTATC
>CAJUAH010000015.1 GCA_910584375.1 uncultured Acetatifactor sp. | reverse complement strand
GTAACTAATAATTCCTTGAAAAATAAGGAAAAAAGACTTGACTAAATAGGGAGGTATATACATATGTTCATTACAGAAAGTGATTTGCAGCAGGATTTCAGAGGAGCGGAAACCGTATCCCGGGAGGGAGAGATTCTGTTTCAGAGAGTGGCCGGATGCGCGGATCTGGCCAATCAGGTTCCCAATACGATAGACACGAAATTTGCCAGCGCCTCTGCGGGCAAGGTGTTTGTGGCGGTGGGTATTTTGCAGCTTATCCAGCAGGGGAGACTGCGTTTTGAGGATACTTTGGGCAGTCTGTTGGAACTGGATCTGCATGACATGGATCCGCTGGTGACGGTGGAGCAGTTATTGACGCATACTTCCGGTGTACCGGACTATTTTGACGAGAGCGTTATGGACGAGTATGAAGAGCTGTGGACGGATTATCCCAATTATAAGATTCGTCACAACGCGGACCTGTTGCCTCTGTTTATCCATAAGAAAATGATGTATCCCAGAGGAGAGCGGTTCCAGTATAACAATACGGGGTATGTGCTGCTGGCCATGATCCTGGAGCGGATCACAGGCATGGAATTCGACGCGTATCTGAAGGAAAGCGTATTTGACGTATGCGGTATGAAGGACACGGGCTATTATGAACTGGACCGGCTGCCTGCCCGGTGCGCCAACAATTATATTTATGACGAACCGTCAAACAGTTACCGGACCAACATTTACAGTGTGGATGCAAAAGGGACAGGCGCCGGAGGGGCTTTTGTGACGGCGCCGGATATTCTTCGATTCTGGGAAGGGCTGATTGGCGGGAAACTGCTCTCACAGGATATGGTTTCCCGGATGCTCCGCAGACACAGCGGCGCCGGATTGGACGCTGAGGAGGGATACTATGGTTACGGCGTGTGGATCATAGGCGGAGAGGAGGCGGATATCCCCTATTTTCAGGGCTGTGATCCGGGCGTAAGTTTCCTGTCGGAGTATCATCCGGGGAAAGGGATCATAACCGTGCTGGTCAGCAATTATGGCGATAATGTGTGGGAGGAGATGAGACGTATCCGGAAGATGCTGTATTAATGCCACGGTCGGCGACGGTACTTTGACTGCATTTCAAAAAATGCATATTGTGTGATACGAAATCAGACTGGAAACGCAGGCGCCGAGTATTCGGAACCTGCGTTTTCTCTGATAGTATAATACCACAAATTCCCCTGTTTTTCAAGGCTTGTATTGCATTTTACCGCGGATTATACTAAAGGAACCGCAAAAAAACATTATACAATGGGGGTATGCGTATGAGCGAAAAAAACTGGGTGGAACTGGCAAACAGCCGCATGTGGATGGAACAGATGCGGGAGACGAATCGGTACGCCGAAAGGTATGGACTGACGCTGTCTGAGGAGGACATGGAACTGCTGCTGTCGGAGAAAAGCCGCATTCTAAAAAGCGAAGGGAGGATCGAGTTTGGACGGAGCATATTGCCGCAGATCATTCAGACGTTTTGTGATTCCTCCTATATATCTCAGGACAATTATGTGGATACGTTGGTGCGTCTGCAGGAGATATTTTACCTGTATAAGAATGAGATGCATGACGAGATCACGGACGAGGAATTACTCTCATTTATGAAGGAGCAGTTTGAGGAGGTCTGCTTTGGGGATCTGCAATATCTGGAGAGTACTTGCCTGGATATCTTTGCCCAGGCAGTGCGGGCCGGGTACGGCGGGTTCCGGGAGACCGGGGGCAGAGGGGAGTTCTCCCGGTTTGATATTGTGGAGAGATGGGACAGAGATCTGTATCTGATGGCGTTGTCACAGAAATTTTAGAAACTCAGGAAAATCTGCCGACAGAAGAGAGGAAATATAATGGATTATAAAATGGAGGAATTATTGCCGATTGTCACAAAACTGGCGCAGAAATATGCCGGTTGGGAGAGTACGTCCATAACCTATGAAAGGGCGCAGATATTGATGGAAGGGGTTTTGTACTGTCTGGAGGAGTACCGGAACCAGTCGCCGGATACCCTGGCCCTCAGAGACATAAGCGCGGAAAAGCAGTATGAGACAGGAGCCGAGTGGGTGCTTAAAAAGACCGGGTGTATCAGGGAAATGTACAATGAGCTGTCTGTTTCGTTTCAGGATTACGGAGTCAAGTGCCTGCGGGATACGGTGCGGCTGGGCATCCCGGAATTTTTAAAACGGTATGATGTGAAATTTTGCCCGCAGGATACGGTCATCACCCTGGATTATCCGGTGCTTACGGATCTGAGCGGACGCAGGGGAGCCGACGCGGTGTATCATTATCTTCGATCCGTCTTTCTGGAACAAAAATTCCTGAGGAATTTCGACAGCGGTTATGTGCGGGAGATACTGGAAAAATACAATCCGCGGTACGGTGACCTGTATGTGAACATCTGCGAGATCGCGCTGGTGAATATTTTTGGTCATGTGATCCTTCACAAACCCTTACAGGAAACGGGTTTTGCGGAGGAAGAGTATGGGCGGCTGCAAGAGCATTTTCAGACGGGGGCGCTGGAAGACACGACGGAACTATTGCGGCAAATTATCGCGGAAACTGTGCGGACGTCCCGGAATGATGATGCTGAATTGGTGGAATATCTGTGCGGTAATGCGGAAAATATGGCGACGTGGATCATGCAGGCGGCAGAGAGCGGCAGGATGGACAGAATTTTTCTATTATAAAACGGTCTTGAAATGAAATTCCCTGTTGCGTTTCCATGATATTTCGTATAAACTGAAAAAAAGAATTATTCGTTTGGAGAAGTACATTTTCAGGAAAGGAATACACGGCCATGAAAAAAATCTTTACACAGCGCCTCTTTATCTATATGCTGGCGGCGCTCATCGTTACGATCACTTCCGTTTTTGTATTGCAGACAGTCATCACGCAGAGAAACAATATGGCGTCCAGCCGGGACAAACTGCAGGACGTGAAAGAAAAGCTGGTCAGCAATGAGGAGAACATAGAGCGGCTGACAAACAATCTCAGCGCGGACAATCTGGCCAAGACCAGAGCTTTTGCGGATATGCTGGCTGCGGATAAGACCCTTGCGGGCAGTGCGGCCAGGCTGAATGAGATCAAAGACCGGCTGCAGGTGAACGAGTTACATATCATCGACGAGGAAGGGATCATCACCAGCAGCACCATTGACGCCTATGTGGGATTTGACATGAAGAGCGGCGAGCAGTCCAATGCTTTTATGGTGATCGTAGACGATCCCACGATTGAGATCGCGCAGGAGCCTCAGGTCAATGTGGCGGAAGGCGTAGTCATGCAGTATATCGGCGTGGCGCGCAGGGACGACAAGGGCCTGGTGCAGGTGGGCGTGAGACCGGAAGTTCTGGAGGATATGTTGGCCAGCACAGCGCTGGATCTGGTGCTGGGAGATATCGACTTCGGAGAGAAAGGTTATATCTATGCCATAGACGCAGCCAGCGGGGAAATCCTGGCGCATCAGAACGCGTCGCTGATAGGAACCCCGGCGGTGGACGCAGGTTTTCCCTCGAACTATACGGGACAGGGCAGCGCCAGGATAGACGGTGTGAGAGGTTATTATCTGGCAGAGGAATACGAGGGCAAGATCATCGGAACATTTATGCCTGCCAGCGAATATTATGCCCAGCGTACCAGCCAGACGCTGGTGGTTTCCCTGAGTATGGTGATCATCTTTGGCGTGCTGCTGGTGCTGATCAATCGCATGGTGGACAGCAAGATCGTGCAGGGAATCAATCGGATTACCAATTCCATGCGGGGTATTGCGGACGGAAACTACAGCACTACGATCCAGGAGAACGGCAATCCCGAGTTTGTGATGCTCTCGGACAGCATGAATAAAATGGTGGGCAATATCAGCCAGAATATGGCGGAAAACCAGAAACTGCTGGAGCAGCAGAAAAAAGATATGGAAAATACGCAGATGATGATACGCAATGTAAAAAGCGCCTGCGAGGAGTTGGATGCCGTATCGGGAGAGAGTCTGGAGAACGCGGACCATATCTATCATGGAACGGGAGAGCAGGAGAAGGCTGTGCAGGATCTGAAAGAGATCATGAATCAGCTGACCAGGGAACTGAACAGCAGCGTGGAGGCCGCCGTCAGCATCACCACAGACACGGGCCATACCACCGAAAAGATCGTGCAGACCCAGGAGCAGATGAAACTTCTCAGCGAATCCATGCAGAGGATCAGCGAGATGAGCGCTGCAATCGAAAAGATTATTGGCGAGATCAATTCCATCGCCCAGCAGACCAATATGCTTTCGCTGAATGCCTCTATCGAGGCGGCCAGAGCCGGTGAGATGGGTAAGGGATTTGCCGTGGTGGCGGCCCAGGTGGGTGAGCTTGCGGCCAGAAGTTCTCAGGCCGCCAAGGAGACCAACGAGCTGATCACCAATTCCATCAATGCGGTGGAGAGCGGTAAAAAGATTACCGACCAGACCGTCAAGGCATTCGGCATGGTGGCGGAGGATATTGAAAAGTCCAACCGGGACGTACTGGCGATCACGGATATGGTGAGGCAGAATGTGGATATCGTAGAGGGCGCCGTGAGTCAGATCGGCAGGATATCCAATGTGGTGGAGGAAAATGTGCAAATCTCTCAGAACACGAAACAGGCGTCATCCAATGTGGCGGATATCACAGCTAAGCTGCTGGAGCTGGTAGAACAGTAAGTAAATAAAGTCTCTAAGCCTGTCCGGCGGGAAATGGAACCGGGCAGGCTTAATTTATTTGCGACAAAATATAAAATAAACATAAACTTGAAAAAAGGTCTTGCAAAATCAGCCGGTCTCTGATAGCATACACTCAAAGCATAAATTTCAAAAAAGAATTTTCAGTATTTCCTTTTTTATCAATTTATCAAATATTTATCTTTTTGTTTATTCCCCGGGTATTTTAAGCAGGAATGAAAATGACAGAAGGGAAGGAGTTTTTATTTTTATGTACGGTTCGATAATGACAGGGTCTCTGTACGGTATTGAGGCCAATCTGATCCATGTGGAGGTGGATATATCCACAGGACTGCCCGGCTTTTCCATGGTGGGATCTCTGAGCGGCGAAGTGCGGGAGGCCAGGGAACGGGTGCAGGTGTCGCTGAAAAACGCGGGATTTGATATTCCGCCCAAAAAGGTGACCATCAATCTGGCTCCGGCCGACCTGAAAAAGGACGGGACGGGGTTTGACGTCCCTATTGCCGTGGGGATCCTGCAAACGCTGGGGTATTTTCGGGAAGAATCCACGGAAAATATTCTGTTCGCGGGAGAACTGGGGCTGGACGGAGAGATCAAGCCCATCAGCGGTATACTGCCCATCGTGAAAGCTGCGGCGCTGCGGGGGATAGGTACCTGCATCGTCCCCTGGGAAAACAGGATAGAGGGCAGTGTGATACCGGATATCCGGGTCAGAGGCGCACGCAATATCTGCCAGTTGACGGCCTTTTTGCAGGAAGAGGATCCGGACAGACGGGAGGAATTGCTGCCGGTGCAGCCCTGCGACACCCGGCAGCTCCTGGAAAGGGAATTGCATAATAGCGACTGTGATTTTTCTGAGATAAAAGGGCAGGAGATCGCAAGACGGGCGGCGGAGATCGCGGCGGCGGGATTTCACAATCTGCTGATGTCGGGTCCGCCCGGCGGGGGTAAGAGCATGATCGCCCGGGCCATGGCGGGTATCCTGCCGCCCATGACATGGCAGGAGAGCATTGAAGTGACGGCTGTTCACAGTGTGGCCGGAATGCTGGACCGGGACAATCCCCTGATTCTCCGCCGACCTTTTCAGAGTCCGCATCATACCGTTTCCGGAGCCGCGCTGACAGGCGGCGGCGTCCATATGCGTCCCGGGGCCGTCTCATTGGCCCACAGAGGGATCCTCTTTCTTGACGAACTGACCGAATTTCCCCGCAACCTGTTGGAATCCTTGAGACAGCCCCTGGAGGACCGTCAGATCAATATAGCCAGGGCGCAGGGCAACTATATCTACCCGGCGGATTTTATGCTGGTATGCGCCATGAATCCATGCAAATGCGGGTACTTTCCCGATAAGAACAGGTGCCGCTGCAGCGAGCCGGAACTGAAAAAGTACTGGAATCGGCTTTCCGGGCCGCTGCTGGACCGCATGGATATGTATGTGGAGACCAGTCGCATAGAACTGGAGAAATTGCAGTCTATGGGGCAGGGAGAGAGCAGCGGGGAGATCAGGAGGCGGGTCATGGAGGCCAGGGCGGTGCAGGAGGAGCGCTTTCGAGGCAAATCCTACTCCTTTAACGGAGATATGGAGCCACGGGAACTGGAGCAATCCTGCGCCCTCGGAGAAACAGAAAAACGACTTATGGAGTTGGCGTACAGACGGCTGGATCTCAGCGCCAGAACATACCATCGGGTTTTGAAGGTGGCCAGAACCATTGCGGATCTGGGCCATTCGGACCGCATACGGGAGGAACATCTCAGCGAGGCGTTGGCTTATCGATTCACGGAGAGGACATACGGGGGGAAGTGAGAAAAGATGGACAAATATTTGTATTGGCTGGCAAATGCGGAGGGCCTTGGGACAGCGGGACGGGAGCGGCTGCTGGAGGCGTTTGGGTCAGGCGACGCCGTATATGGAGCCCGGGATAAGCATCTGGAGATGGTGCTGGAAAAAGAAAAAACGGAAAAGCTTATCGAGACGCGCAAAACCTGGGATGTGGATCGGGAGTATGAACGTCTGAGAGACAAACATATATGCTGCGTATGCACGGCGGATGAGGAATATCCGGAACGTCTGCGGCATATACCGGATCATCCCTTTTGTGTCTACTATAAGGGACAGCTGCCTCAGGCGGAAAAGCTGTCCGTAGCGGTGGTAGGCGCCCGGGAATGCTCAGATTACGGGCGCTTTGTAGCCGCAGAGCTGGGCAAGGAGCTGGGGGCGGCCGGAATACAGGTGATCAGCGGCATGGCCAGGGGCATAGACGGCGTCAGCCAGCTGGCGGCATTGAACGCCGGGGGACAATCCTATGCCATCCTGGGCAATGGGGTGGACATATGTTATCCCAGGGATAACCGGCCCATATATGACCGTATGCTGGTGCAGGGAGGCGTACTTTCCATCTATTCGCCGGGCACGGTTCCCAGGCCCCAGCTCTTTCCGCCGAGAAATCGGATCGTGAGCGGCCTGGCGGATGCGCTGGTGGTGGTGGAAGCGCGGCAAAAGAGCGGCACTCTGATCACGGTGGATATGGCGCTGGAACAGGGGCGGGAAGTCTATGCGGTGCCGGGACGGATCACGGACAGGCTCAGCGACGGCTGCAATAAGCTGGTTAAGGACGGCGCGCTGGTATTTTTGTCTCCCAGGGATTTTATGGAAGGGCTGCGACAGTCTTTTCCCGAAAAACTGGCATGCTGTATATCCAAGCGGGCCAAAGAGGAGGAAGGGCCCGTTATGCCCCCCATCACGCCGGAGGAGGCGGTGGTGCTGGAGACCCTGGATCTGTATCCCCAGCCCCTTGAACGGATACGGGATCAATTGCAGTTCAAGCTTACGGAGAGGGGCTTTCGGACATTTTCCAACAATCTGCTGACCATATTGATGCATTTGTGCCTGAAAGGGGTGGCAAAACAGAACAGTCCGGGATGGTTTTCCCTGGATATTTGACGGGGGCAAAGATTTTGGTGTATAATGAAAAAAATGTGTTGGCGAAGGTGCGTATGATGGATGAAGGCTATGTGAGTGAGGAAATATGCAGAACCTGCGGAGGAGTCTGCTGCAAGGCAAAGGGATGCAGTCTGTCGCCGGAGGATATGCTGCGGGAGTTGGCGAGGAGAGCCGGGGAAGAACGGGAACTGCGGAACGGTGCGGAACAGGACAGTGGCGATGGGCGGGATAGATTGCCCGACATTTCAGAACTGGAGAGTTGGCTGCAGGAGAGCCAATGCGCGATAGACCATTTCAGTGGACAGACAGGACCGTATTATTATATCCGCATGAGACATAAATGTTTCACTTTTATTGGAGTGGACGCTATGGGAGAATGTATCGCATTGACGGAAAAGGGGTGCGGCCTGCCCTATGAGCGTCGCCCCAAAGGAGGACGGTATCTGGAGGGCCGACAGGACAGGCATTGTCAACAGCATTATACACGGGAACAGATGGAGGAGGACTGGAAACCATATCAAGCGTTATTGAAAGAAATCTGGGATCGATGGTATCTCAGGCTGGAGGACGAGGGTGTGTTTGAACGCTGCGAGGAAGAATATATGCAATGGCAGAGGAAGACGAGGCAGATGACAGGGGAAACGCGGTAATATGGAGACAGGGCAGATGACAGGAGGAGCGCGGTAATATGAAGAAAAAGATAGCAATGGGACTGGCTGTAATGATAACGGCACTGCTGACGGGTTGCGGGAACCCTACAATGCCGCTTGCGGAGGTATTTTCGCAGGAGCAGTTGGAGCAGCAGACGAAACAGATCGTGGAATGGCTGAATGCGGAGGAATATGAACAGGTGTATGAGACCTTCCGGGAGGATATGAAGGAGGTGTTGCCCACAGAGGAACTTAAGGCCGCCTGTGAAGAAACCTATGGAAATGGCGGAGCCTTTGCGCAGATCAACGACACCGAGGTAAGCGGTCAGAAGATCGAGGGGGAGGATTATGCCGTAGTTCGGGTCAAAGCGCAGTATGAGAAACAGATCGTGACTTTCCAGGTGGGATATGACGCCAATATGGAAGTGGTGGGTTTGTATATGAAATAAGCGGGGACAGGAGGGAAGTTTGGATATTATGAAAGTTCTGGTGATTGGCGGCAGCTATTTTTATGGCAGGGTGTTTGTGATGCAGACCGCAAAACAGCAGGAGATCACAGTGGTGAACCGGGGTACGTATTCCATGGCGGAGCTGGGTGCGGCACAGATACAGGGAGACCGCAGGGATCCGGCCCTCTGGCGGGGATTGCCCGGAGAGTATGACGCCGTGGTGGATTTTTGCGCCTATGAACCGGGGGATATCCGGTGCGTACTGGACAATATGCCGGTGAAACCCGGTCAGTATATTTTTATCAGCACCGTGGATGTGTACCGCCGGGGGACAGGCGGATACAGAGCGGAGGACGCGGCCTTTGAGGAGAGAACTCTGCCTGGGGAGGCGGGAACCTATATCACGGGAAAAGTGGCCCTGGAGAGAGAACTGCGGCAGGTATGCGGAGAGCGGGAAGTGGCATGGACGGTATTGCGTCCGGGGATTCTCTATGGGCCCTATAATTACGCCCCTCGGGAATCCGCATATATACAGTTGATGGTACAGCAACAGATACTGCCCAGGATCACTGACGCGGACGGGCAGTTCCAGTTGGTGTATGTGAAGGACGCGGCGGAGGCAATCCGGCGATGTCTGTGTAATCCATTGACCTACGGGCAGGCCTATAATATCTGTATGGGGGAGCCGGTGACTTACGGCAGTCTGGCGGATACGCTGCTGGGGGTATGCGACGGGTCGGTACGGGAACTGCCCCTGTCCGCGGAGCAGGCCCAGAGACAGGGCTTACCGCTGCCCTTTGCCGTCATGGCACAGGAGACGGAGCTGTATGACAACGGCAAGAGCCTGCGGGAGCTGGGGTTGGTCTATACTTCCCTGGAGGAGGGGATGAGCAGAACCTACAGAGCCTTTAAGAATGTGTATCGGGATTAATAGTGTATCGGCTGCATCCAGCAGGCCAGTGCAAGGGAGAATATGTGATGCACAGATGTGTTTCGGTTGCAATGCCGGAAAAAATAGTATACAATAGTGGCTGGATCGGAATACAACCGCAGGTAGGATTATGGCGTAAAATGTGAAGTTTCCGTTATTGCGGGATAGGAGAAAACCCGTTACAATGGAAGTTGTAAAGCAGGGATCTGCGGAACTTAAAACAGCATATCCCCGGACAGTACCCTGCTCCATATGGGGACGCCCAAGCGGTCCCGTGTGGAGCACCGGATCTGTGTGCTGGTAGGGGATATGCGGGACTCAAATAGGAGGAGAAGAGAATGCAGGAATTAAAGCCGATAAAGGAAGGAAAGGTACGGGAGATCTACGACAATGGGGACACCCTGATTATGGTGGCCACAGACCGCATCAGCTGTTTTGATGTGATCCTGAAGAATCAGGTGACGAAAAAGGGGACAGTGCTGACCCAGATGTCCAAATTCTGGTTCGATATGACCAGCGATATAGTGCCCAACCATATGATCTCGGTGGATGTGAAGGATATGCCCGAATTTTTCCGGCAGGAACGTTTTGAAGGCAACAGTATGATGTGCCGTAAGCTGGAGATGCTGCCTGTGGAATGCATAGTGAGAGGATATATCACTGGCAGCGGCTGGGCCAGCTATCAGAAGGACGGCACCGTGTGCGGCATCCGGCTGCCGGAGGGACTGAAAGAGTCCGCCAAACTGCCGGAGCCTGTTTATACGCCATCCACCAAGGCCGAGATCGGCGATCATGACGAGAACATATCCTTTGAGCAGAGCGTGGAGTATCTGGAGAAACGTTTCCCCGGCAAGGGCCGTGAGTATGGGGAGAAACTGCGCGACTACACCATTGCACTGTACAGGAAGTGCGCGGAGTACGCTTTGACCCGCGGTATCATCATCGCGGATACCAAATTTGAGTTCGGTCTGGACGAGGATGGAAATATTGTGCTGGGAGATGAGATGTTGACGCCTGATTCTTCCCGTTTCTGGCCTGCGGAGGGGTATGAGCCGGGACACGCCCAGCCTTCTTTTGACAAGCAGTTTGCCCGGGATTGGTTGAAGAGTCATGAGCATGACTGGGAACTGCCTCAGGAGATCGTGGATAAGACCATAGAGAAGTATTTGCAGGGGTATGAATTGCTCACGGGTACTCCCCTGGAGTGAAGGATTGCGCGGAGGAGCATAACGTGAGATACAGCTTTACACCCTGATTTGAGTGCCCGCCAGGGCGGCGTATAAGTGTTAAAGTGAAAGAGGAGGCGAAAACCTCCTTTTTTCATGTCTGATTGCAAATATAAATCCATAAACCACATAAACGGTTACCGAAAATATTGACAAATGACCGAATATAATATATAATCTCTTTAACAAGCTTGTTGCATAACATTAGGGAGGTGCATAAAAGATGTTTATGGAGGAACGTCACCAGAGAATCGTGGATACGATTCAGAAAAACGGCAAGATCACTGTTGCGCAGATCACGGAGGAATATGGAATATCTGATGAGTCCGCGCGAAGGGACCTGCGCCTGTTGGAGCAAAGAGGCGTCTGCAAAAGAACGCACGGAGGAGCGATCCTGTTACAGCCGGTCAGTGTAAGACCGCCTGTGGATCGCAAATTTGAGGAGATGCCAATATTTGATAACTACAAGGCGATTGCGTGTAGAGCGGCCCAAATGATCGGCGAGAATGAAACCATTTACCTGACAGGCGGATCGCTGGGTTATCTGATGATACCGTCCCTGCCCAGAGACCGGTATTATACGGTGGTGGTCAATTCGGTGGATATCGGAAAGGAGCTCAGAAACTTTGATAATATCGACGTTTATCTCGCGGGGGGGAAGATGCGGCAGAGCGGTTCTCTGGTGGACAGCCTGGCTGTTGATTTTGTCAGCCGGATGCATTTTGATCTCTGCTTTATCACCGGAGCAGGTCTGACTGCAGATTTTGGTCTGTCCAACGGAACAGATGAGACGGCGGCATTTCAGCGGGCGGTGATCAAAAACAGCAGGAGAAAATGCCTGTTGATGCCAGGCGCCAAAATCGGTGTGGATTCTTTTATCAAAGTATGTGAAACAGGTGTTTTTGATTACATTATCACAGACTGGGATTGCCTGGAAGAGCATATAGTTCCCCTTGAAGAAAAAGGAACGGCCGTTATTGTAGTCGGTAAACCGTGACCGTATACCCGGCAGAAAGGGGGGGAGGCGGCCCGCGCTGCAAAAGGGAAGTTTCGGCATATAGCCTGAAAAAGCAGGCAGGGAATGAAAGGATTCCCTGCCTGCTTTATATTCATTGTTCCAGATTTTTGTTTGCGGTGGACAGCATCAGTTTGATGCGGTTTAACTGGTTTACTTCGCTGGCGCCGGGATCGTAGTCGATGGCCACAATGTTGGAGGCCGGGTAAGCTTTCCGCAGGGCCTTGATCACGCCCTTGCCTACCACGTGGTTGGGCAGGCAGCCGAATGGCTGGGTACACACAATATTGGGCACATTTTCGTGGATCAGTTCCACCATCTCCCCGGTGAGGAACCAGCCTTCTCCGGTTTGATTTCCGATGGAAACAATGGGCTTGGCGTATTCCACGATCTCCCGGATGGGGGTGGGCGGATCAAAATGTTCGCTCCTGGCGAAAGCCTTGGCCGCCGCACCCCGCAGAACATGTTCTATGGCCCAGATACCCAGCGAGGAAAGTCTTGCGGCCTTTTTGCTGGTGCCCAGATGCTGTGCCTTGTAGATCTGGTTGTAGAAACAGTACAACATAAAATCCATCAGGTCGGGAACCACGGCCTCCGCCCCTTCGGCCTCCAGCAGCTCCACCAGGTGGTTGTTGCCCGCAGGGGAGAATTTCACCAGGATCTCGCCTACGATACCTACCCGAGGCTTTTTGATATCCCGCAGGGGTATGGCGTCGAACTCTTGGATCATTTTCCGGCACATGCCGGGAAACTTCGCCAGGTTGATATGTTTTGCCGATACATAGTCCTGAGCGATCTTCAGCCATTTCCGGTGTACGGCCTCCACGCTGCCGGGAACTTCCTCATAAGGGCGCATCCGGTAGACACAGCGCATGAAGATGTCGCCGATCTGGGCGGCCAGCGCGGCCCGCATCAGCAGGTTCAGGTTCAGGTGGAAACCGGGGTTGGTCTCGATACTGCCCAGATTCAGGGAAATCACCGGAATCTGAGCCATGCCTGCCTTTTCCAATGCCCGGCGGATAAAACCGATATAGTTGGTGGCCCGGCAGCCGCCTCCGGTCTGGGTCATGATAACGGCCGTTTTGCTTAGGTCATACTTGCCGGAGAGCAGGGCCTCCATGATCTGCCCCACCACCAACAGAGATGGATAACATGCGTCATTGTTTACGTATTTCAGGCCCACATCTACGGAGTGCTTGTTATCGTTGGTCAGTACTTCAAAGTGATAGCCGCAGGCGGCAAAAGCCTTCTCAAATATATCAAAGTGGATGGGAGACATCTGAGGGCAGAGGATCGTGTAATCTCTGCGCATCTCCTCGGTAAACTGCACTTTCCTGATAGCGCTGGAATGAATGGCCCGTTGCTCCGCCTTTTGTTCCCGCACGCGGATGGCGGACAGGAGAGAGCGCACACGGATTCTGGCCGCTCCCAGATTGTTCACTTCGTCGATCTTCAGGCAGGTGTAGATCTTGCCCGAGCCGGACAGGATATCATTCACCTGGTCGGTGGTTACCGCGTCCAGTCCGCATCCAAAGGAGTTGAGCTGGATCAGATCCAGATTCTCCACCAGCTTGACATAGCTGGCGGCGGCATACAGCCGTGAATGGTACATCCACTGGTCGGAGACGATCAGGGGCCGCTCCGGGTCTGCCAGATGGGAGATAGAATCCTCCGTCAGCACCGCTATGTCATAGGAGGTGATCAGCTCCGGGATACCGTGATTGATTTCGGGATCTATATGGTAAGGGCGGCCTGCCAGAACAATGCCTCTTTTTCCGGTCTGTTTTAAATATTGCAGGGTTTCCTCTCCCTTATCCCGCATATCCTGGCGGGCTTTTTCCAGTTCTTCCCACGCGCTTGCCACAGCCTGACGTACTTCCTGGGCGGGAATCTCGGTGAATTCCTTAATCAGGGCGTCGGCGATGGTCTCCTGGCTGGTAAAGGCCATGAAAGGATTGCGGAAAGTGATGTTCTCGCTCTTTATCTCTTCCACATTGTTTTTGATATTCTCCGAGTAGGAGGTTACAATGGGACAGTTGTAATGGTTGTTGGCCTCTCCAAACTCATTTCTCTCGTAGAAGAGTGCCGGATAGAAGATAAATTTTATGCCCTGCTTGATGAGCCAGCTCACATGTCCGTGGGCCAGCTTGGCCGGATAGCATTCGGACTCGCTGGGGATGGACTCGATGCCCAGTTCGTAAATCTGGCGGGTGGACACGGGGGACAGCACCACCCGATACCCCAGGCGGGTGAAAAACACATGCCAGAAGGGATAGTTTTCGTACATATTCAGTACTCTGGGGATACCCACGGCGCCTCTGGGCGCTTCGTCGGCGGGCAGAGATTCGTAGGTAAACAGCCGCTTTAGTTTATACTCAAAGAGATTGGGTACATTGTGGGCGTTTTTCTGGCCGCCGATACCCCGTTCGCAGCGGTTGCCGGATATATACTGTCTGCCGCCGGAAAATTTATTGATGGTCAGGCGGCAGTTGTTGGTACAGCCCTTGCATTTGGCCATGCTGGTCTCAAACTGCAGATTGCAGATCTGCTCGTAGGTGAGCATGGAGGTGCGGTAACCCGCATTTTCACTGCCGCAATTACCGCCATGATTTTCACAACGGGTGTTATCAATATCTTCCCCGGTAATGCTGTCTTCGTCATCTCTACTGTCTGCGTTGTAAAGGTTACCGTGATTCTCATTCGTGCGTATGGAGCAGCATTGCATATAGCGCTCCCTTGCGATCAGGGCGGCGCCGAAAGCCCCCATGATGCCTGCGATATCCGGGCGAATGGCCTCGCAGCCCGCTATTTTTTCAAAGCTGCGCAGTACGGCGTCGTTGTAGAAAGTGCCGCCCTGGACTACGATCTCCCGGCCCAGCTCTGAGGCGTCGGACACTTTGATGACTTTAAACAGGGCGTTTTTGATTACGGAGTATGCCAGACCGGCGGAGATATCCGCCACGCTGGCTCCCTCTTTCTGAGCCTGCTTTACTTTGGAATTCATAAATACGGTACAGCGGGTTCCCAGATCGATGGGATGGCGGGCGAACAGTGCCGCCTGGGCGAAGTCCTGCACACTGTAGTTCAGGGATTTGGCGAAGGTCTCAATAAAGGATCCGCAGCCGGAGGAGCACGCCTCGTTGAGCTGCACGCTGTCCACGGTCTGGTTCTTGATCTTGATACATTTCATGTCCTGCCCGCCGATGTCCAGAATGCAATCCACCTGGGGATTGAAAAAGGCGGCGGCATAGTAGTGGGCTACAGTCTCCACTTCCCCGTCGTCCAACAGGAAAGCGGCTTTCATCAGAGCCTCGCCGTAGCCTGTGGAGCAGGAGCGGACGATCTGCACATCCTCCGGCAGCTGCCGGTAGATTTCTTTCAGGGAACGGATGGCGGTTTTTAACGGACTGCCGTCGTTGTTGCTGTAAAAAGAGTACAGCAGGGAGCCGTCCTCCCCTACCAGAGCAATCTTGGTCGTTGTGGAACCCGCGTCGATGCCCAGGAATGCGTTGCCGCGGTAAGAGGCCAGGTCCCCGGCGCCTACTTTGTGCCGGGCGTGGCGGGCCTGAAAGGCGTCATATTCCTCCTGGGTGGCAAAGAGAGGCTCCATTCGTTCCACCTCAAATTCCATCTTGATCTCTTCGGAGAGCTTGGCGACCATCTCCTCCATGGTGTAGCAGACATCGTCATTGGCGTTCATGGCGGAGCCCATGGCGGCAAAGAGGTGGGAGTTATCCGTATCCATGATATGTTCTTCATCCAGTTTCAATGTGCGGATAAAGGCTTTTTTCAACTCCGATAAAAAGTGCAGAGGACCTCCCAGGAAAGCCACATGTCCCCGGATGGGTTTTCCACAGGCCAGCCCGGAGATGGTCTGGTTGACCACAGCCTGGAAGATGGAGGCCGCCAGGTCTTCCTTGGTGGCTCCCTCGTTGATCAGGGGTTGGATATCGGTCTTGGCAAACACGCCGCAGCGGGCGGCGATGGTGTACAGAGACCGATAGTTTTTGGCGTATTCATTCAGACCCGCCGCGTCTGTCTGAATCAGGGAGGCCATTTGATCGATAAAGGAGCCCGTACCGCCGGCGCAGATACCGTTCATGCGCTGTTCCACGTTGCCGCCCTCAAAGTAGATGATTTTGGCATCCTCGCCGCCCAGTTCGATGGCGACATCGGTCTTGGGAGCCAGTTCCTTCAGGGCGGTGGCCACGGCAATGACTTCCTGGGTGAAAGGCACGCCCAGATGGTGGGCCAGGGTCAGTCCCCCGGAGCCGGTGATCATGGGGTGCAGCAGGGCGTTGCCCAGCCGCTTATAGGCTTTTTGCAGCAGTGCGGACAATGTCTCCCGTATATTGGCGTAGTGCCGTTCGTAATCGGAAAAGAGGATTGTGTGTTCTTTATCTAATATGGCGATCTTGACCGTGGTGGAACCGATGTCGATGCCCAGGGTGTATTCGGGGAGACGCGGATTGACTGCGTCGCAGCTCATACAGTTGTTGCTCATGTAGATCTTCCTTTCTGGATAATTTATGTGTATCGCAGGTTCCTATCTAAATCTATGAGTGGATGCCTGACTTTAAGCATTCTCTGACATTATACGACAGAAAAACAGAAAATGCAATGAACTCTGAGCCGGGATGCCTGTTAAATTTTTGTAAAATCATGTTTTACATTATATAAGGGACAGGATAATACTTTTCTCTTTTTCTGAGAAGACGTGATAAATACGGGGTTTTTTAAAAACAACAGGTTTTTGGGGGTTGCAAAGCGGATAAATTTGGATTATGATGTACTGGTACAGTCAGTGGGCCTTATATAATGAGTTCCGTTTTTCTTAATAATTGATTTTTTTAGCCGCATCGGTTATAGTAAATATAAAATGGAAAAGATGAGGGCCAGTGACGTCAAAGGATGTAACGTTTGACGCCACTGGCCCTTGAATGCTGGGGAAAATTGGAATATGCTATAAATGTAAAAGGGGATGCATAGTGAATTGGGTTTGCGTTTCCGAAAAGGATATTTCATGATGTCTAAAATGTATCGTTATAAAACGGTTCGATGTGATACGCATGAAACAGCTATGCCCGATTCATCTATGCATGACAGAGCAGTACAGAGTCAAATCTGGTACTGCTCTGTTTTATTTACGGTATATTTTTCTCTTGCAGATTTCTGCGGAATTTGGTATTGACCCGGAGAACGCCCTGTGCTATAGTGAGGGCAAAGCAATGATTCTATTATGTCTATGACCGGACTGTATTTCTTTTCCCGCATGGGATGTCGAAACGGATTCATGCTTTTATTTCAAAACACATTAATTGAATAGAGCAGGAGGTTTCGATGTAAAGAATCCCTGCGGAAGGAGGTATTATTGGGTAAAAAGGATCTGTCATTAAAGACGTACCTGTCCGATCCGGCGCGCTATGCGGATGTGTATAACGGTAGCGTATTTGGAGGCGCGCAGGTGCTGGACGCGTCGCAGTTGGAGGAGGCGGCCACCGTTGCCACAAAGTCGGACGGCGGCCTGGAGGTGGAGACGATATGCGATATCGCCATGCGCCAGAAGGCGGGAGGCGGGCTGTTTGCCCTGTGGATCCTGGAGAATCAGGAGGAAATGGACTACGGTATGACCGTGCGCGTTCTGCTGCGGGAGGCGCTGGAGTATGACCGGCAGGTAAAGGGACTGCGACGGGGAAATGCGGAAGAGTACCGGGAAAAGTCAGGGGAGCTTACGGCGGGAGAGTATTTATACGGGGTGAAGAGGAGCGACCGGATCTGTCCGGTGGTCACATTGGTTATTTATTGGGGAAATAAGCCGTGGGATGGGCCGAAAAGTCTGCACGAGTTTATAGACTTTGGCAGATATGATAAACGGCTGGCGGAGGAGATCAAAAAGCTGGTTCCGGAGTATCCGCTGCATATTTTGAATCTAAATGAGAAAAATGATTATTCCGTATTTCATACGTCATTGCGGACAGTGTTTGAACTGTATGCCTGCCGGGCGGACAAGGGGGAATTCGCGGACTATGTAAAGACCCATAAGGAATGTCGCCGTCTGGATACGGAGACTTACGAGATCATAGGAAAACTGATGGGAGCAGTTAGATTATCCAAAATACAGGAAAAAGCAGAAGGAGAGGAGGAACAGCAGGATATGTGGAAAGCGATAGAAGATCTGATAGAGGATGGGAAGGCAGAAGGAAAAAGGGAGGGAAAGATAGAAGGAAAGCAGGAGGGCAGGATCGACAAGGCCAGCCAGTTGATATCCATTATAGGCAGCATAATGGAAAAACTGCATTGTACTCTGGAGGAAGCCTGCGAGATCGCGGGGCAGTCTGTGGAGGAGTACAGGCAGGCCCGTGAATTTTGTCAGACTGTTAAATGATTATTAAATCGTACATAATGAGTTTACATTTTTTACCGTGGATGCTACAATGAGTTAAATATATGTGCTGAAACATACGAAAATGAGGAATAATCATTAAGGAAATGAGCACGCGGGCTCTCTGGAGGGTATTCATGAGTAATTTTGAGAAGAAGTTTGGCAAATATGCGATTAAGAATATATCCCTGATGCTGATCTTGTGCTATGCGGTGGGATATGTCATACAGCTGATCGGCGGCGGTTTCCTGAGTTTTCTGACACTGGATCCCTATAAGATCCTGCACGGGCAGATTTGGCGGATCGTGACATGGATCATCGTGCCGCCCTCGTCCTTCAATATTTTCACGATCATCATGCTGTTTTTTTACTATTCTGTGGGCACAACACTGGAGCGCACATGGGGAGCTTACCGATACAATCTGTATCTGTTTTCCGGGATGTTCTTTACGGTGGTGGGCAGCTTTGTAGCCATGGGGCTATGCTATCTGTTCTATGGGGACGCCATGGCGATCCCGGGCAGCGCGGAAGTGATATGTGCCAGCTGCGGCCGCCTGTTCAGCACTTATTATATCAACATGTCGATTTTACTGGCCTTTGCGGCCACTTTCCCGGACGTGGAGGTGCTGCTGATGTTTGTAATCCCGGTAAAGATGAAATGGCTGGGAATCATCTACGGGGTCATGCTGGCGCTGGATCTGTTTCAGAGCACGGGCAATCCCATGGCCAATATATTCTACCGCACGGCTATCGTGGCGTCGCTGCTGAATTTTGTGATCTTCTGGTTTACCAGCAGAAACCATATCAATATGTCGCCCAGAGAGATAAAGCGCAGACAGGAATTTCGCCATGAAGTCAAGAAGAACATGCGGCCCAGCGGTCATAAATGCGCAATCTGCGGCAGGACGGAGGCCGACGATCCCACGCTGGAATTCCGGTTCTGCTCCAAGTGTGACGGCAATTATGAATATTGTCAGGAGCATATCTTTACCCACGAACATGTCAAAAAACAGTAGCCCGTCAGGGGTTGTAAAAAAACGCCGCCCGGTGTAACCCATCGGCGGCGAAAGCTGTCTATATCAGCAAGACCCGAGCGACGCAGCGGTACTATAAACTAAGAAAGGAAAACAGGGATGGATCAGGAGGAGTTGTTTGCGCAGACTCTGGAGCAGGTGAGAGAACGGGCTGCCGGGCAGGGCGGGTGGATCAGCGATACGGATGTGCAGGAGGCTTTCGCCCCTTTGGGATTGTCAAAGGAACAGCTGCAGATGGTTTACGACTATCTGATAAAGCGAAAGATAGGCATTAACGCACCGGTGGATCCGGACGACTATCTGACCGGGGAGGAGAAGAATTATTTGCAAAATTATCTGGATGAGTTGGAGACGCTGCCGAAGGCGAAAGAGGGCGAACGTGAGGCCGTAGCGCTCTCGGCTATGACAGGAGATACGGATGCCCGGAGCCTGCTGGTGACTATGTATCTGCCGGATGTGGCTCAGGTGGCCAGACTGTACAGCGGGCAGGGAGTGCCGCTGGAGGATTTGATCGGCGAGGGCAATCTGGCGCTGACCCTGGGGATGTCCAGGCTGGAAACGCTGGAACATGTCTCCCAGGTTCAGGGAATGCTGGGAAAGATGATGATGGATGCCATGGAGGAGCTGATACAGAACCAGCAGAATATATCCAAAGCCGACCGGAAGATGGCGGAGCGCATCAACAAAGTGTCGGACGCGGCGAAATCCCTGTCAGAGGAGCTGCACCGCAAGGTGACGGTAAAGGAACTGGCCGATGAGACCGGGATGGCGGAGAAGTCTATCCGGGACGCCATGCGCCTCAGCGGTCACAAGATCGAATATCTGGAGGGAATGTGATGTTGCTGCAAACCCAGAACTATGAAGACTATAAATATGTGATGGTGGATACGGGCAATATATATCTGGGGGCAAAATATTCCTATGAGGAACTGTTGGCAAACGAGGACGTCCCGTTTAAGATCCGTACCATTGTGGAACGCTATATTATGCCCCAGACAGACAGGGAGACCACGCTGGAGAGCGATTTTTACTATCTGACTCCGGACAGTCTCTCCTACCGTACCTACCGACAGCTCAAGGTAAAGGTCAGATGCAGCCGCATAGTGGAAAAAAGGAAACTTTTCTCCGGGGGCAAAAAGGGAAAACGCTATGTGACAGAGCTGATCGGCCTGGAGGAATTCACGGCCATGTCTCCCGCTCAAAAACAGGCCCAGGGGATCGTGGTGCAGGAGATCGTGGTCAATAAACTGGCCATGGTGGTCTTCACGGTGTAATCAGGAACATAAAAAATCATGCGGAAAAGGAACGTGACAGATATGCGGATTGAAGAATGCAAGAACTATGAGATTGTAGAAAAAAGAGAGATCGGGGATCTCAATTCCATGAGTTATCTGCTGCGGCATAAAAAGACCGGAGCCAGGGTGGCGCTGCTTGCCAATGACGACCCGAACAAGGTGTTTTATATCGGATTTCGCACGCCGCCCGAGAATTCCACCGGCGTGGCCCATATCCTGGAGCATTCCGTACTGTGCGGCTCTAAGGAGTTTCCGGTAAAGGATCCCTTTGTGGAGCTGGTAAAGGGTTCCCTGAACACTTTTTTAAACGCCATTACGTATTCGGACAAGACGATCTACCCCATAGCGAGCTGCAACGACAAGGACTTTCAGAACCTGATGCATGTGTATCTGGACGCGGTATTTTATCCCCGGATCTATGACACGGACAAGATCTTCTGTCAGGAGGGCTGGCACTATGAGCTGGATGCCCCGGAGGGAGAGCTGACGATAAACGGCGTGGTTTATAATGAAATGAAAGGCGCCTTTTCGTCTCCGGACAGCGTACTGTTTCGGGAAAAAATGAAATCCCTGTACCCGGATACCGCCTATGGCATGGTGTCCGGCGGCGATCCGGCGGTGATACCGGAACTCTCTTATGAGGAATTCCTTGATTTTCACAGAAAATATTACCATCCCTCCAACTCCTATATCTATCTGTACGGCGATATGGATATGGCGGAGAAACTTACGTTTCTGGATGAAAAATATCTGTCCGCGTTTGAACGGCTGGAGATCGACAGTGAACTTCGGCGACAGGAACCTTTTCCGGCGCTGCGCAGGGTGGTGCGGGAGTATCCGGTGAGCGATGAGGCCAAGGAGGAAGAGAGCGGATATCTGAGCTACAATATGACTGCCGGAGATTGTCTGGACAGGGATTTGAACGTGGCGTTTCAGATTCTGGATTACGCGCTGTGCGGCGCTCCGGGCGCGCCGCTGAAACAGGTGCTGCTGGATCATTCCATGGGCAAAGATATCTACAGCGAATATGACAATGGAATCATACAGCCTTTCTTTTCCGTGACGGCCAGCGATACGGACACCGCGAAGGAGCGGGAGTTTGTGGAGCTGATTGATCGGGAACTGCGGCGCATCGTCCGTGAGGGCTTTGACCAAAAGACTTTGCTGGCGGGCATCAATCACTATGAGTTCCGCTATCGGGAGGCGGATTTCGGACGTTATCCCAAGGGACTGATGTATGGGTTACAGGCGCTGGACAGTTGGCTTTACGCGGACGACAAACCCTTTATCCACGTGGAGGCAGGCGCTGCTTATGCCCGGCTGCGGGAAAAGGCCGGACAGGGATATTTTGAGCAGCTGGTGCAGACCTATCTCATCGACAATCCCCATAAATCCGTGGTGGTGCTGCAGCCCAGAAAAGGGCTGACCCAGCGGCAGGAGGAAGAACTCAAGGCAGAGCTGGCAAAGCGCAGGGCGGGTATGAGCCGGGAGCAGCAGGAGGAGATCATGGCGCGGCAGCAGGCGCTGACGGCCTGGCAGGAGCAGGAAGACCGTCCCGAAGATCTGAAAAAGATTCCCATGCTGACCCGGGAGGATATCGGCAGGGAGGCCAGAAAGCTGGTAAATGAGGAGGACAGGATCGGGGATATCCCTGCGCTGCGGCACACTCTGTTCACCAATGGCATCGCCTATATCCGCATGATTTTTTCTTTGGAGTCTGTGCCGGAGCGCCTGTATCCCTATGTGGGGATTCTGAATGCCTGCCTGGGATTGCTGAACACACAACATTACAGCTATGGGGAGCTGTCCAATGAGATCGATCTGAATACCGGCGGTATCAGTACGGTGAACAATGTCTACGGAGATGTGGAGGATGTGGACAGATATAAGGCTACTCTGGAACTGAAAGCCCGGGTGCTGTATGGCAATATCGATAAAGCTACGGAACTGTTGCGGGAGATAGCCATGACTTCCGATTTTACGGATGAAAAGAGACTGCTGGAGATCGTGTCGGAGGCACAGTCCCAGATGCAGACCCTGTTGTCCGACAGAGGGGATCACACGGCCCAGAGCCGCGCCCTGGCTTACGGCAGCGTGTCTGGCGCGGTCAGCGAGACGCTGTCCGGTATACCCTATTTTCGCATGCTGTCCCGGATACAGGCCGGTTTTGAGCAGGAGAAAGGGGCGTTGATCAACGCGCTGCGGGAGCTGGCGGCCATCATTTTCCGGCGGGAAAACCTTATGGTGGACTATGTGGGTACCGACGAAGGCTGGGAAAAGACGAGAGCGGCGGCGGAGCGTTTTGCGGGAGAACTGTATACCTGTCCGGCGGAGATCGGCAGCTATGCGCCCCGGCCCGCGAAAAAGCAGGAGGGATTTATGACAGCCGGGCAGGTGCTGTATGTGTGCCGGGCGGGCAATTTTAAAAAGAAAGGACTGCCCTACAAGGGGACGCTGCGTTTCCTGCAGGTGATGATGCGGTATGAATATCTGTGGGTCAACGTCAGGGTAAAAGGCGGCGCTTACGGCTGTAACTGCGGATTCGGCGTGTCCGGCGAAAGTTTCTTTTCCTCCTACAGAGATCCCAATCTGAGAAACACCGTGGAGATATATGAGAAAGCGGCGGAGGCCGTGGCGAATTTTACCGCGAACGAACGCACCATGACCCAGTATATCATCGGGGCGGTGAGCGAGCTGGATACGCCCATGAACCCGGCGGCATACGGACTGTTTTCCCAGAGCGCGTATATGTGCAACATCACCCAGCGGATGCTGGATCAGGAGAGAGAGCAGCTACTGTCTGCCACTCCGGAGGGGATTCGGGAACTGGCGGAATATATCAGGGCTTTTATGAGGGATGACTATCTGTGTGTGGTGGGTAATGCCCAAAAGATTAAGGAAGAAAAAGAACTGTTTTTGACAACGGAGAATCTCTATTGACGCCTGCAGGGCAAAAAAGCGAAGGAGGGGGAGGAATATGAAAAAGTCAGGATGTTTTACGGGTATGTTGGCGGTGGTCATGGCATTGGTCATGACGGCCTGCGGCGCCGCGGGTGATACGGCGCGACCGGCGAACGGCGGGAGTATGTCTGAGGCCACATCCTATGAACCGTCCATATCCTATGAAGACATGGAATACGCTATGGATTCCATAGGGATGAACTCGTCATACAGCGCCAGGACAGAAGAGGGCTATGAGCCCGCCGACGCTCCTGAGGCGGATCCGGACGTGACCGGTCAGCAGAGCGACCGTAAGCTGATCCGCACGGTGAATATGTCGGTGGAGACCAAGGAATACGACGCCGTCACGGATACCATCGAGCGGCGGATCACGGAGCTGGGCGGCTATATTGAGAGCATGGAATCTTATAATGGCAGCGCCTACAGCGGCTACCGCTCCAACCGCAACAGCTCCATAACCGCGCGAATTCCGGCGGGACAGCTGAATGTGTTTTTGGGAGAAATATCTGAGATCAGCAATGTGGTACGGCGCACGGAGAATGTGCAGGATGTCACGCTGGAATACGTGGATATGGCAAGTCACAAGAAGACGCTGCAGGCAGAACATGACCGGCTATTGCAGCTGATGGAGCAGGCGGAGACCATAGAGGATATTATCACCATCGAGCAGCGTCTGTCCAATGTGCAGTATCAGATCGAAAGCATGGAGGCGCAGCTGCGCACATTTGACAACAAGGTGGATTACAGCACCGTATATCTGGATGTGAGCGAGGTGCAGGAGCTGACGCCGGTGCAGGAGGAGACCCTGTGGGAGAGGATCAGCGGCGGCTTTATGGAAGATCTGAAGGGGATCGGCCACGGCGGTCTGGAGATCCTGGTATGGCTGGCAGTACATATTCCTACCATTTTGCTGTGGGCGATTGTGATCGCGCTGTTTATCCTCTGGATCAGATGGTATATGAAACGGTCACGTCAGAAGGCGCAGAAAAAAGCGCCGGCAGGCCCCGGCCCCATAGCGGGAGTAAATCCGTCGGCAGGCCCCGGCCCCATGATGGGAGTGAATTCTGTGCCGGGAGCAGGTTCTGCACCGGGAACTTTGAATACGGCAGGAAAAGAGGATAAGCCCCATGAGTGAGAACCCGGCATACAGATCAGGCTTTGTAACGCTGATCGGTCGTCCCAATGTGGGAAAGTCCACATTGATGAACCGCCTGATCGGCCAGAAGATCGCGATCACCAGCGATAAGCCCCAGACCACCCGCAACAGGATCCAGACGGTGTATACCTCCGACGAGGGGCAGATCGTGTTTGTGGATACCCCGGGTATCCACAAGGCGAAAAATAAACTGGGGAACTATATGGTGCATGTGGCGGAGCGCACGCTGTCCGAGGTGGATGTGATCTTATGGCTGGTGGAGCCCAGCAATTTTATCGGCGCGGGAGAGCAGCATATCATAGAGCAGTTGAAAAAAGTCCGCACGCCGGTGATCCTGGTTATCAACAAGGTAGATACGGTGAAGAGAGAGGCCTTGCTGCCCTATATCGACACCTATCGGAAACGGATGGAGTTTCAGGAGATCGTGCCGGTATCGGCTCTGAAGGGGGAAAACACGGATACCCTGCTCTCCTGTATCATGAAGTATCTGCCCTACGGGCCCGCATTCTATGACGAGGATACCGTCACCGACCAGCCCATGCGGCAGATCGTGGCGGAACTGATACGGGAGAAGGCGCTGCGGCTTTTGGAGGAGGAGATTCCCCACGGTATTGCGGTCAGTATCGAACAGATGCAGTATCGAAAGAATATCTGCGACATCGAGGCTACCATCGTGTGCGAGCGGGAGTCCCACAAAGGCATTATCATCGGCAAGGGCGGCAGTATGCTGAAAAAGATAGGCTCCACGGCCAGGCCGGACATCGAAGATCTGCTGGAGCAGCAAGTGAACCTGCAGCTGTGGGTCAAGGTGAAAAAAGACTGGCGTGACAGCGATTTCCTGATGAAAAATTTTGGTTATAACCCCAAAGATATCCAGTAGCCTATACGGCTCATAGACTCTGCCGGACGCATAGAAAACCGAAAAACGCAAACCCTATATAAAGAACAGAGGGCGGGTAATTTTGGAGGTAGCTATGCGGGAGACAGCGGAGAACAGCAGGGCAAGGTACTGGCAGAGATTTGTAAGCACAGGAAAGGTGGAGGACTATCTACAGTATTCCTGCGGCATGGAGCGGCAGGGAATCATGGAGAGACAGTCGGGAGCGGATCCAGATGCAGGATTTTATAACAGTAACGGGAATGATATTGAAACAGACGCCTATCGGTGAGTATGATAGGCGTATCTGTTTGCTTACAAAAGAGCGGGGAAAGATCGCGGCGTTTGTCAAAGGCTCGCGTAAGCCGGGCAGTCGGCTCAGCAGCGCCACCAATCCCTTTTCTTTCGGTACGTTCAAGCTGTATGAGGGTAAGTCATCCTACAATGTGTCGGACGCGGAGATTCAGAATTATTTTGAACCCCTGAGAACGGATTACATAGGCGCATGCTATGGTATGTATTTTGCGGAGATCGCGGATTATTACACCAGGGAGAACAATGACGAGCGGCAGATGTTAAAGCTTCTCTATCAGTCCCTGCGGGCGCTGATTGCGCCCTCCATACCCAACGAGCTGGTGAGATGTGTCTACGAGATCAAAAGTATTGCGGTAAACGGCGAATTCCCCGGCGTGAGAGCGAAACAGGAACTGGAGGAGTCCACCGTCTATGCGCTGGAATACATCGTTTCCAGCAGCGTGGAGAAACTCTACACCTTTACGGTGACGCCCGGTGTATTGGAACAGCTACAGGAGGAGGCCCGCTGGTACTGCGATAAGGTCATCGGCCATACCTTCAAGAGTCTGGAAATCCTGCAAAGTCTATACTGAAAGCACCGAAAATCCCGACGGGACATTCCGCACGCCGGACGGCGCAGCGCGTCAGTAGATCCCCCGGATGCCTGTGTCGCCGTCCAGAGTATTCAGATTGTACAGCAGCAATATGTCCGTCACCGTCTCGTGGTCATCCAGGAAAGAAGAAGGCCCATCTCTGTAATACCGGGTGTCAAATACATAGATTTTTCTGTAGTGGTGCGCCAGAAAGGGCACCATGGAATTGGCATAGCTGTCCTTGACCAGCATCAGCTCATCCTGCGAGGCCGCCGACGTGTTCTCAATCACGATCAGAGGATGGATATTGTTGAGAAAAAGGGAGTATTTGTCTTTTTCTTCCAGATAATCAAAATTGTACAAACTGTCCGTCACTTCCCCTGTGTCCAGATACGTGACCGTGAGCGTATCTTCCGGGTTGGTATAGACCGTGATCTCATCCCTCCTGTGGCCGTAATCGTTTATCTTTGAATACAGGGTGCCCGCGAAATCTTCGGTGACGGTCCGCGCTGTCAGGGAGGTAAGCGCCAGAGGGGTGAGTCCCTTGGTATCGCAGTAGGCCAGATACCCCTGATAGGCCCCGAATGTTGTCCAGTGATGGTCGGTGCGGTAGTACAGCTGCCCCTGGGACGCGCCGTCCAAAAGGCGCTGGGTACAGTCGATGGCCGGGATTCCAGTGGCGTCATAGATCGCACGGGCTGTTTCCAATTGATCGCAGGAAGGGGCATACGCGGGAAGTTTGTCGCTGTATACGGTGACTGCGGTGGGTACCAGCATCAGATGAAGGTCTATCCTGTCAGTATCGATCTTTTCATAAAAGTGTCTGAGCGTGTCTGTTATGCGCTCCGTGTTCTGCGGCCTGTCATAGGGCTCTATCAGATAATCGTCCTCCGCCACATAGATACGGTTGACGCATCTTCTGCCGCTGGCGATCTCCACGCCGCTTTTCAGTCCCACAAAGAAATCTCTCCGGGGAAAGTGATCCGCCAGCCAGTCGCTGAGGGCATCCATGAACTCGCCGTCCAGCACGGTCTCCAGGGACGGTGTGGGAAACGGGGCGAGATAGCGGTTTTCGTTTTCTGAATAGTCTTTCTTTGGGCTGAGTACAAGGTGCGCCGACAGGCATAAAACACCGGCACAGAGCAGACATACCAAAGTTTTTCTGATTATAGCATTCGTTATTATAGCGTCACCAATCATAATGTTACCAGCCTCCTGGCGGATGAAATGTTTAAATATTCAGGGTGCTAAAAACGGAAGTACAAAAACGGGTTATAGGTGTCGCTGACCATATACGCTGTGGACAGTACGAACAGCAGGAGAACGGCGATTGCTGCAAACGCGGACAGCAGACGGCTTTTTCCCCGGCTGAGAGTCGCCGCTTTTTGACAGATCCACGGGTACACCGGACAGGCCAGCACACAGGCCAGGAGCAGTACCGGGCCGTAATTGTCCAGATACCAGAGAAAACGGGTATCAAACCACCCGCTGGCTCCACAGGAGAAGAGCAGGCCGATATAGTTTCTCAGTTCTCCCGCGTCGGTGATTGCAAAGATCACAAATCCGAACACGACGATCAGAAACGTGTAGATGTGCCGGAAAGGGCGGGGAGCCTTTTCCAGCGCCTTTCCCCAAATGTATTTTTCCAGTATGAGCAGCACGCCGTAATAGACGCCCCATAGCACGAAATTCCAGGACGCCCCGTGCCACAGTCCTGTGAGGAACCAGACCAGGGCTATATTGAAAAGATGGCGGGGGATGCCCTTGCGGTTTCCGCCCAGCGGGATATATACATAGTCCCGAAACCATGTGGAGAGCGAGATATGCCACCTTCTCCAGAAGTCCGTGACGGATACGGCGGCGAGAGGGTAGCGGAAATTCTCATTGTAGTCAAATCCCAGCATCTTTCCCATTCCGATGGCCATGTCGCTGTAAGCGCTGAAGTCGAAATAGAGCTGCAGGGTAAAACTGAGCGCGCCCAGCCATGCCGTGGCGACGCTGGTTTCCCCCACGCCCAGAACTCTGATCTCCTCCCATAGAGCGCCCGCCTGATTGGCAATCAGCACTTTCTTGAAAAGTCCCATCATGAAACGCAAAAGCCCCTGCTCAAACGCGGCAAAGGTGATCTCGCGGCTGTGCAGCCGGGCCTGAATGTCGGAAAAGCGCACGATGGGCCCCGCTACCAACTGGGGAAACATGGATACATAGGTGAGATAGGAGATGTAGCTGCGTTCCGCCTTTATCCGTCCACGGTACAGGTCTATGATATAGCTCATGGTCTGAAAAGTATAAAAGCTGATGCCCACCGGAAGATGAATCTGGGGGGCGGCAAACTGTGTACCCAATATTCCGTTGACCGAAGAGACGGCGAACCCGGCATATTTGAAGAAGGCGAGTATGGAAAGGTTGATACAGACGCTGCAGCACAGGAAAAAAGCGCGTCTGGGTCCGGTAGTCCCAAACCGTTCCATTAATCGCCCGTTGGTGTAATCCAGCAAGGTGGAGAAGAGCATCAGCAGTATATACAGAGGCTCTCCCCAGGCGTAAAAAAGCAGGCTGAAAAAAAGCAAAGTCCCATTTTTCCATGAAAATGGGACTGCATAATACAGTAGCAGGCACAGCGGCAGGAAGAAAAAGACAAAGGGGATGCAACTGAATACCATGGCGATCCTCCCTAGAACAATCCGCTTTCGATCACATCCGAGATTGCGTCCGCGTTTTCAGATATGATGAGCCACACATAGTTATCTCTGGTCTGTACCTTACTTTTTTCCACGATGGCATACTGCTCGGGAATGTAATCCTGCATTTCGCTTTTCTTGTCGTCCGCGACCGTCTGCAGACATTCCGCAAAGCTCTCCAGCTCCCCGGCATCCTTGACTTTCATGATAATGACGGTCTCGGCCTGGGCCGCGTCCTCCGACATGGAAAAAACATATTCCTCCAGCGTTGTCACATCGATGCCGTAATAGTTTGATATAAATTCCGCATCCATACATTGGGGAGAATAAAGAGATACGGTCTGTTCGATCTCCTGATAGATCTCGTCGATGGTTTTGACCGTGGTTTCATCACCGGAGGGAGCTGATATATCCTCCGGGGACTGCGCCTCGTCTGTAACGGCATCTGAGCTTATATCGTTTATTGTCTGGGCGGCTCTGTCCGCGCAACCCGCGCAGAAGAGTGTGGCGGCGGCCATTACGGCTACAAGTTTTATGGATTTGCCTGTATGCATATGATTATTACCTCGTGTATTTTCCTGCTCCGCATATGGCGGGCATGTATGTGTTATTGCAAATGGAGCGTATCGACATGCCATACGGTTTGAACCCCATATATCACGGGCGCATAGCGTTATTGCGGGAGAGCGTCCGCAGGTATCTGTGTGCCCTCAGCTGCCTCTTCCTCCTCCGAGGCCACGGCGTTGGCGTAATTGATGAGTTCCGCCTCCCAGAGGGTATAGGCTGTCTTTGTGAGATGGACAAAGCCGTCGCTGCAGCAGTCTGCGGCAAGGTTGCCCTCTCCGTCGGAGGTAACAGTACACAGATCTATATATTTCCAGCCGTTTTCCTCCGCCATCTCCTGTAAAAGAAGATTGTACGCGTCGATATTGGTGTTGTTTAATACCTTTTTGCCTTTTCCCTTCAGCGTATAAGTCATGCTGATGATATGGATCTCCAGATCCGGGGAAGTCTCCAGGATCTTATCGATGAGTTCCTTGTATTTGTCGCGGGCTCCCTCCAGTCCCAGCGGAGCGATGTCGTTCATGCCAAACATGATAAAGGCGCGCTTGCTTCCGATGAGAGGGATCGCATCCCAGAGCTGGTATTTCTGTCCGTTGTATTTGGGATGCACATTGTCGCCCTTGACGGGTTTCAGGGCATTGTTCACACCGTAGCTCCCCGCCGCCAGAAACTGGATGTCGTGAACATAGGTCTCCTGTTTTGCGCTGTAATTGCGAAAGCCCAGCATGATGGAGTCGCCGATAAACACGGAATCGCCGTAGTAGGCCCGCAGTTCTTCGTCGGACAGCCCCGGATCCAGCATCGGCAGGATGTCGTCGCCGGACACATCCAGCAGAGTTTCCGGCATGGACGCGTCACTGGAGAGCGTAACCGGCGGCAGTGTCTGGGCGGCGCAAACGGCTGTGCCCGAACAATCTCCCAGAACCAGCAGCGCCGCGGCAGCGCACAGTAAGTATCTTTTTCTCCTACGTATCTTCATATAATAATCCTCCGCACATGGCAAGTCTGCCCGCCTGACGCGGACGCTTTTGTCTATCAGGTATCCTATCATTATCCGGCCGCTTTGTCAAGTTCGCCGCCGGATTGGTAATGGCGATGAAAAACTGGAAATTCTCTGTTGAAAAACACTGACAAGTCGGATATAATAAGGAAGATGCTTTAGAGTGCTTACCAGGAAAGGACGCAGGCTTATATGAGGAGTAGGAAGAGAGCGCTGGCGGCAATAGGAGCGTGCATACTGGCCCTTGTGGGCTGCGGTGAGGCGCCGGAGCCTATCAGCACCTCCACGATCGTGCTTGAGGCGGACGGGAGTTTCACCCAGTACAGGGTGGAGGATTTTGACAGCAGATACTATCAGTTAAGCGAGCTGGACGGCATGATCCGGCAGGAGGTACAGGACTATGTGAGCGGAGCATCCGGCGCTCCGGCTGTGGCGGTGGAGCAGGTGGATACCCTGGAGGGAGATCAGAACCGGGTCATGGTGGCGCTGCGTTTTGCGGACTGCCGTGTCTATGAGGATTATATGACCCGGGTTGACCGGCAGCCCCGCAGTCTTTTCTACGGTACGGTGGGAGAGGCCGTGGCGGCGGGATACGAGATGGAGGGCGCGCTACGGGATGTGAAAAAGGGCGCGGAGGTCACGGCGCAGCAGTTGCAGAAACTCGGCGACAGACATGTGCTGATCTTTGAGGACGCGCTGCAAATACGCTGTCCGTCCAAAGTGCTGTACACCGGAGGCAATGTGCGGCTGACGGAGGCCGGTTATGTGGACGGCACAGAGGGAGAAGGACTGAAATACGTCGTGATAAAATAAGGTAATAAGAGACTTTAAATAATAAGGAGAATGTTATGGAAAAGACAATGGAAAAGATCATCGCGCTGGCAAAGTCAAGAGGTTTCATATATCCCGGTTCGGAGATTTATGGCGGCCTGGCCAATACGTGGGATTACGGCAATCTGGGCGTGGAATTGAAAAACAATGTGAAAAAGGCATGGTGGCAGAAGTTTGTGCAGGAGAATCCCCACAATGTGGGCGTGGACTGCGCGATCCTGATGAATCCCCGGACATGGGAGGCCAGCGGCCATCTGGGCGGTTTTTCCGACCCGCTGATGGAGTGTAAGGAGTGCCATGAGCGCTCCCGTGCGGATAAGCTGATCGAAGATTACTGCCACGAGCAGAATATCGCGCTGGAGGGCAGCGTGGATGCGTGGAGCCAGGAGAAGATGGAGACCTTTGTCAGGGAGCATGAGATTCCCTGTCCCGCCTGCGGCAAACACAATTTCACGGATATCCGCCAGTTCAATCTGATGTTCAAGACCTTCCAGGGCGTCACCGAGGAGGCCAAGAACACCATATATCTGCGCCCCGAGACCGCCCAGGGTATCTTTGTGAACTTCAAGAACGTGCAGCGCACCTCCAGAAAGAAACTGCCCTTTGGCATAGGCCAGATCGGCAAGGCTTTCCGCAACGAGATCAGCCCCGGCAATTTCACGTTCCGCACCCGCGAGTTTGAGCAGATGGAGCTGGAGTTTTTCTGCGAGCCGGGCACGGATCTGGAGTGGTTCCAGTACTGGAGAGGTTTCTGCCGTGACTGGCTGCTGTCCCTGGGGATCAAAGAGGACGAGATACGGCTTCGCGACCACAGCCCCGAGGAGCTGTGTTTCTACAGCAAGGGCACCACGGACATAGAGTTCCGTTTCCCCTTCGACTGGGGCGAACTGTGGGGGATCGCCGACAGAACCGACTACGACCTGACCCAGCACCAGAACACTTCCGGCGAGGATATGTCCTATTTTGACGATGAGAAGAAAGAGAAATATGTGCCCTATGTGGTGGAGCCCTCTCTGGGCGCCGACCGTGTGGTGCTGGCTTTCCTGTGTTCCGCCTACGACGAGGAGGATCTGGGCGAGGGAGATATGCGCACGGTGCTGCGTTTCCATCCCGCACTGGCGCCGGTCAAGATCGGCGTGCTGCCCCTGTCCAAAAAGCTGGCGGAGGGCGCGGAGAAGATCTATGGGCAGCTGTCCAGGAGATATAACTGCGAGTATGACGACAGAGGCAATATCGGCAAGCGCTACCGCCGCCAGGACGAGATCGGCACGCCTTTCTGTGTGACCTACGATTTTGACTCGGAGACGGACAACTGCGTCACCGTGCGTTTCCGCGACTCCATGGAGCAGGAGAGGGTGGCGATCGCGGATCTGGACGCTTATTTCGCGGACAAATTTGAATTTTAAGGTAAAAGAAGGAAAGGGAATAGCTATGAGTATACAGCAGGCGTATGACGAATGTCTTGAGGATACGCAATGCCCGGAGTAAGGTGTAACAGTCAGTTCAGAAGAGGGACAGGGCTGCCCTGGGGACAGACATCGGTTAGTGTGGACGATGCTCGGCCTTGCGGCAGTCTGTTTTTCTTTTCAAGTATTGATGGCTGGGAGTGTGAATGAGTATGGAAAAGACAGAGATTTTCAGCGTATTGGGGATTGAGGAGAACGCGGGGGAGAAAGAGATCAGAGCCGCATACCGGGAGAGGCTGGCGACGACCAACCCGGAGGATAATCCGGAGGGATTTAAGCGTTTGCGCCAGGCTTACGAGGAGGCGATGGAGCTGTTGCGTTCTCCCCGGGAGGAAAAGCCGGAGCAGGAGGATACCTCCGAGAGCGGGCAATGGGTTGCCCAGGCCGCCGCACTGTACGCCACGCTGGACGGCAGACAGGATATTCAGGCGTGGCGGGCGCTGTTCTCACAGGATATCTATCTGTCTCTGGACGGGGAGGAACAGTGCCAGGAAAAGCTGCTGGTCTTTTTGATGAATCATTTCAAGCTGCCCACATCGGTATGGAATCTGTTGGAAGAAAAGCTGGAGATCCGCAAAAATCAGTCCCGGCTGAAAGAAAAGTTTCCGGCGGATTTTATCGATTACCTGATCAACTGTGTTTCCCGTGGGGAGGAAGTGGATTTCTCCCAGTTTGAAGGGCCTCAGGAGGGGGATTACGATTCTTTTCTGCAATGTTACGACAACTGCTGGAGGGCGCTGCAGGAGAAAAATCTGGAGTATGCCGCGCAGCTGCTTGCGGAGAGCGAACGCATGGGAATCCGGCATCCCTGCATGGAGGTGTGCCGCGCCCATTATCAGCAGGCCGACGGCAGGCCCCAGGAGGCGCTGGATATTCTGCGGGGACTGAGAGAGCGATTTCCGGAGGATGAGCTGATTGGATTCAATCTGGCGCAGATGCTTTGGGAACAGGAACTTAAAGAGGAGGCCGTCGTCCTTTTTGAAGGTTTAAAAGAGCGGAACGACAAACATTACACAGCCAATCTGCGCCTGTCCCAGTGGTATCATGAGCAGGGGGACGACCAGCGGGCCAAAAAATGCGCGGAGGAAGTGCTTGCCGTGGGGTATGACGACGCCTTCCACCAGCTGCTCAAGGAGATCAACGCCGGACTGGAGAGGGAGCTGGAAAAGAAGATAAAGCAGGATCACGCCCCGGAGGATGTGCTGGAGCTGGGCTGGTGCTATCTGCAGGACGAGCGGTTTTCGGCGGGAATACGTTATGTCAGGGAGATCGAGAACCGGGTTCCCGAGGGCCGCATGGAGGAATACCTGGGATTGATGACCAAGCTCTACCGGGAGGCGGCGGAGTACGAGAAGTCTCTGGAGTACGCGGGGCGCTGGCGCGTGTCGCTGGAAAAGCGGATCCCCACGGTGGAGGGCGAGGCGCTGGAAAAGGACAGGGACAGACTGCGGCAGTCCCATGCCATCTCCATGCAGTGTTACCGTATCCTGGGATATCTGGACAAATCCCGGTACGCCCAGGCGCTGGAGGAGGCGGACGCCATGGAGGCTGTGGATCCCCACGATATCGGCGTGCTGATGGAGCGGGCGCAGACTTATCTGGAGATGGAAGAGTATGAGAAATGCCAGGAGCTGGTGGAGCGCCTGGTGCAGGAATACCGGGTCTTCGCGGCGCTGGCTACGCTGCTGGAGGCGTACCGCAGACAGTGGGACGCAAGCGGCGTGGTACAGACGGGCAGGCAGCTGCTCCAGTATTTCCCGGATTATGTCAAGCCCTATGTGGATATGGCCAAAGTCTATCTGGATCTGGAATATACCAAAGAGCTGGAGGAGCTGCTGGCCCAGGCCAAAGAAAAGGGGATAGAGAGTCCTTATCTGGAGGCGTATGCCTATCAGAAGGATCACAAACCCGAGGCGGGCAATATGCAGAAAAAGGTGGAGAGTTTCCGCAATATATTTCTGGATCATGTGGAGAACGGGGACATGTCCTTTTTCGAGCCGGGGCTCAAACAGCTCACGGAATATCTGTACAACTCGCCGGGAGCCTATCTGCTGGTGGAGAGGGGCATCTTCCAGAAAGCGGCCCACCGCTATGAGGAGGCCGTCAAGGACTACGAGCAGGTGCTGGTCTATGTGCCCCAGCAGATATACGCGCTGAACGGCATGAGCCAGGTATACAAGCATAAGGGGGAATATGAGCAGGCCATCGTCTTCCTGCGCAAGGCGATACTCTTTGACGAGGAGGAAGATCTGCTGCCCAGCGCCTACATGGATATGTCCGATCTGTATATGCGCCTGGCGGATTATAAAAAGGCTCTGGAATATCTGGAGCGGTATCTGAAATACGCGGACGGCAAAAAGCAGAATATCAGCGTCTGGCGTCTTGGCAGGATCGCCACGGGTTATATCCGAAACGGTCTGCCGGAGATGGCGGAAACACTTTTCAGGAGAGCGTATTCCAAGGATCCGCTGGGACTGTACGACAAGCTGGCGGATATGTACCAGGTGACCGGGAGGCCCGGGGAGGCCCGGCAGGTGCTGGCGCAGTGGGCGGAGCGTCTGGGTATCGACGACAGTGTCCTGGGAAAGCTGCGGGGCAGGCTGACAAAGAGAAACGGGCAGTACAGCGATTATTACCAGAGCCTGGGCTGGAACGAACTGATTTACGGAGAGCGGGACAGGGCGGTGAGAGCCTTTGTCAGCGCGCTGGACAGTAAGCCGGATCCGGACAATGCGGAGGGAACCCTCTGCGACGCCGTATTTGCCTTTATCCTGTGCAAAGAGGATAAACTGGGCAAAAAATATGCGGCAAAGCTGCAGGACTGGCTCCGCCGGGAGACTTTTTCCGCAAAAAACGCCTACTACGAGCAGGAAAAGGGACATCTGCAGCTTGAATTTCTGGCGGCTTATTATACTGAGACGGAGGAAAAACTGCAGGAATTGCTGGATCGGGAGAGCAAGTGCGAATGCTGCAATTTTTGTACATATGCCGTCTGCAAGGAGCTGGAGGGCGTCAGGATCCTGTGGATGATCAGGCAGGGGCAGGTGCGGGAGGCGCAGGAGCGTCTTACGCGCAATCTGGAGATACAGCCTCAGGATGAATATATGCTGGCGATAAGGCATATGCGTTTTGAAACGCCTGTTACTGATGGACGCGAAACAGCGGGTACGGCCCGCGGCGCGCAGGAATGAGGATAGTATGATAGTAGGAATTGATCTGGGAACAACAAACAGTCTGATCGCTTATTTTTCGGAGGAGGGGCCGAAGATCATACCCAACCGTCTGGGTAAAAATCTGACTCCCTCGGTGGTCAGTGTGGACGAGGAAGGCAATGTCTATGTGGGCGAGACGGCCCGGGAGCGCATGAGTCTGTATCCGGACTCGGTGGTAAGCGCATTCAAGCGCAGCATGGGCACGGAGAGACAGTACAGCCTGAGCGGCCGTATGTACAGGCCGGAGGAACTGTCCAGCTTTGTGCTGCGCTCTCTGAAGGAGGACGCGGAAGTCTTTCTGGGGGAGGAGGTCACGGAGGCCGTGATCAGCGTGCCCGCGTATTTTGACGACAAGCGGCGCAAGGCCACCAAGCGGGCCGGGGAGCTGGCGGGACTGAAGGTGGAGCGCATGATCTCCGAGCCCACGGCGGCGGCGGTGGCGTACGGCCTGTACGACAAGACGCGGGATACCAAATTTCTGGTCTTCGATCTGGGCGGGGGAACTTTTGACGTGTCCATACTGGAACTGTACCACAATATTCTGGAGGTTCGGGCCGTCGCGGGAGACAATTATCTCGGGGGCGAAGATTTCACGGAAGTGATGGGTAAGCTGTTTTTACAGAAACAGAAAATGGCTATGAGCAGCCTGTCCGAAAAGGAGCAGGTGCGGCTGTACAAACAGGCGGAAAAGGCCAAGATCGCCATCGGCGGCGACAGTCGCGTATCGATGAAGTGCCTGATCGGCGAACAGGAGCTGGAGGCGGAGATTACCCACAAGGAGTATGAGGAGGCATGCGAGGAGCTGCTCTCCAAGATCCGGGAGCCGGTAAAAAAGAGCCTGTCCGACGCGGGGCTCAAGCTGGGGGATATCGACGAGATACTGCTGATCGGCGGCGCTACCAGACTGTCGATCGTCCGGGATTTCCTGATCCGTCTGTTCCGCAAGTTCCCGGATACCAATATGAACCCGGACGAGGCCGTGGCGCTGGGAGCGGCGGTGCAGGCGGCCATGAAGGAGCGCCGGGAAGAGGTCAGGGAGGTCATACTGACGGATGTGTGTTCCTTCACGCTGGGTACGGAAGTGGTGGTGGAGTATGAGGAGGGCAAATTCGAGGACGGGCATTTTTGCCCGATCATCGAGCGCAACACCGTGATTCCTGCCAGCCATACGGAGCGCATGTATACCGTGCGGGACAATCAGGACAAGGTCAGGGTCCGGGTGCTGCAGGGAGAGAGCCGCTTTGCCCGCAACAATCTGTATCTGGGCGAGATGACCATCGAGCTGCCCAAGGCCCCCAAGGGCCAGGAGTCCGTGGATGTGACCTACACTTACGATATCAATTCCCTGCTGGAGGTGGAGGTCAAGGTGGTGTCCACCGGACTGACCCAGAAGATGATCATCAAGGGAGTGGACAACACGATGACGGATGAGGAGATCGCCAGGCGTATGGAGGAGCTGGCCTATCTGAAGATACAGCCCAGGGACCAGGAGGAGAACCGGCTGGTGCTGCTGCGGGCGGAGCGGATGTATGAGGAATCCCTGGGGGATAAGCGCAGGAATCTGGATCATTATATCAATCGCTTTGAGGCGGCGCTGAAGAGCGGGAATCATCAGGAGATCGCGGACAGCCGCCGGGAGTTGGCGGAGTTTTTGGATGAGGATGAGGATTTGTAGTCCGCAAGGGACGCTCCAGAGGGATGATCATTCCTGTCTGGACCCGCTCTCGCTCGATTGGAAACGTAGCGGACGCTAAGCTCGTGCCGAATGAATTCGGCAAACCTCGCTAAGCGCCGACGTTTCCAGGGAGTTATGCCTAAAGCATAACTCCTGTCCTGCCAGGAACGATCATCCCTCTGGAGCTGTTTACTGGCTATTGGGAAAATTATTTGTGCTCACTTTGTGAGGAAAGATATTCTGTTTTGGAGCCGGGTAGACATATAGAAAAAATTTGATTTTATACCCACTTTATGAGGAAAAATAGCCTGTTTAGGAGGTTTATTGTATGCTTGAAGAAATATCATTTCCGGAACATGAATACGAATCGATTCAAAATTATTTAAGTAAACTGGGGTATTGTTATACTACCAGGGTATATAAAGAAATCGGGAAATATAAGGTTGGGGAATTATATACTGCCCCATGGGGTGATGTACTGAAAATAGACGAAGTAAAAACATACTGGAAAGTATCAGATCGCCCTTTCTATGACGAAATGAATGATGACGAAAAGACAGAGATTCGTAAATATTCAGAAGATATGGGATTACCATATGAATTTATAAAATTTTCTAAAAGTACAGTATAGTTATATTTCGACAGCAGAAACACATTTCCCAAAAGAGAGTTGAATTTTTGAAAGAGATTTCCGGGGAAGGCAGTTTTGAGCCTGAATTTGTATAAACGAACTCCTTTTTAGGAAAAGTGTATCCGCTGAAATTCAGCTTATAATATTTGTTGCGGGCGATAGGCAATATTTTATGAGCCAATATGTAAATTAGGATTTTATGAATAGTATAAAACAATTATAGAGGATATTTGAAAATGTTGCTTATAAGGAAAGCCAAAGAGACAGATCGTAATAATGTTGCTCTATGTATTGCAGAAGGATTTGAAAAGGATTTTTCAATATTATGCAAAGATAACAAAAAAGTGGCAAATGCCATTGCGACCGGATTGAATATGGAAAGATTTTATGTGGCAGATATAAAGGGAAATATTGCGGGAGTGTTGGCAATTTCTGATTGCAATGGCAGAGCTGCAAAAGCGGATAGGGTATTTTTGCGGAAATATTTTGGATTTTTTAAAGGAACCGTTGGCGCTCTTATCTTGAAAGAAGAATTTGAAAAGCCACTTGATTACCCTGTTACAACTGGGTACATAGAATTTGTTGCAGTGCAAAAAAAATACCGCAAACAAGGTATTGCTACAACTATGCTTCAAGAAAGCATGTCGCTTGCAAACTATCAGGATTTCGTGCTTGATGTTACGGACGTAAATATAAATGCTATGAAATGCTATCAGAATATCGGGTTCGAGGAATGTAAGCGTATTCCAGAAAAACATGGCAAACAAAAAGGTTTTAATGAGAGGATTTTTATGCGGTATTGTCCCTCAAATAAGAGAGAGTAAGCTGTCGTCCAGCAAACTAAAGTTCCTGTCTCCCGCACAAAAACGTCAAATTAAAAACTCAGTTCTCAAATACGGTCTATAAGAACGTGCTGCAGGATGTAGCGCGTTTTCCTCTTGACCATCCCATGTCGAAAAAGAAGCATGAGAAGGACGCTAAGTACGGGTGGTATCGGTATGATTAACTCTTATTAGGAATACGAAAGCGAAAGGTTTTTGACGTAAATACAAGAAAACAGATTGAAACTATCACATTCCAGCCGCAAAGCATAAATATCAAGTAGTGACTTCGAGACAAAATGTCCCAAAGTAATCGTTGTCCCCGCGCCCCGCCCTTTCCCATGAATGGGAAAGGGCGGTGGTATGTTTATATGCTTTGCGTCCTGTTTGTTCTATAAATGATAACATGAAGTGGCCGTACTTTGAGACATTTTGTCCCCAAGATGACAGGATGGACAGTGGCGCAAGTGTGCTATGTTTGATTTCTAAACAGACTTTTGTTTTCTCCGTCAGTGCCATAGCTTACCCCCAGAACATTGTCCCGCACAGAATCAGTGCAGATACAATAGGAACGGTGATTTTATCTATATATTGTTGATAATAATCATGGACAGGCCCAAAACCAGCAGAATCGCACCTGTTACATATCCCACAACCTTGCCCTTGACCTTATTGGCAAACTGCGCACTGACAAGGGAGAAGAAGGTGGCGACCACAATGGCAAGCACAAGGAAGCCCCAACAATCCAGCACGATGGTGGGCTCAATGAGGATATGGCTCACCGATGCGATCAACGCCGTGAAGGTCATAATAAATGTGGAGGTGCCAACGGCAGTCTTACGCTCATAGCCCAGCATGGCAGTGAACACGATGAGCATCATCATACCACCGCCGGAGCCGAAAAAGCCGGTGCCAAAACCAATAGACAGGCCATAGAACAGAGATACTGCGATTTCCTTAATGGTCAGATTGGTTTTTGCGTCCTTTTCCGGGCGCTCTTTGGAATCCGGACTTACAAGGAACCGGATGCCGATGAAAACGCACAGGATAAGGGAAAAGCCCCCAAGCACCTCTTGACGGGTAAAATAGGCTGCAATGGAACCGATTGTACACATACCGATGATGCAGGCGGCAATGAGCCAGCCGTGTTTCAGGTCGATTTTTTTATTCTTAGCATACACCGCCGTGGTAACGGCAGAGCCGAGGACATCACTGGCAAGGGCAATGGCCGTTGCCATATAAGCGCCATGCTCACCGCCGAAGGTGGGACACAGCACGACCATCAGCGGAACCATGGCTGTTGCCGCGCTAAGCCCGACCAGTCCTGTGCCAACACCAGCCAGCATGGCGGCGATTGCGACTACTACATATTCATAAAACATAAACTTCCTCCTTGATTTTCGTTGTCTTTTTGATTATAATTATACTCAACAGGTGTTGAAGTTGCAACCGACAGATGAAACGAAAGTGTTGAGAGGAACGATTATGGGAATGAAACCAAACCAGAGAATTGCCCTGACTAAGGAACTGATCCATCGCGCCTTGATCAGTCTATTGAAAAAACAGGATATTCATAAAATCTCCATCCGTGAGCTTTGTGATATTGCGGGCATCAACCGCACGACTTTTTACAATCATTACGGCAGCCAGTATGATGTACTGGCGGAGATTCGTGACTGGTATATAAAGGACATTGCCGATGCTATTGAAAGTGCCGAGCTGTGCGACAGCGTCGGTGTACTGCACCGAGTCACACTGATATTTTCCTATATGGAGCAAAATCTGGAGATTTCCCGGCTGCTGATTCAAAACAATTTTGACGAGACTTTTGCACATCGGCTGTTCTCTCTTCCGAAAATTGAAGTGCTGCTTGCAGAATACAGGAAGGGGGCAGATGACCATCGGTATGACGAGGACATTGCCTCCTTCGCCCTTTATGGCAGTTACCGACTCCTGCAAAACTGGATTGCGGAGGACGACCGCCGCAGCGCCGAGGAAATGGCGCATATCACTATGTCCCTTACCAGTGCGGTTTGTAGTACTGGCACAAAACAATGAAATGAAACAAACTCCTCGCTGCCATTACGGTGGTGAGGAGTTTTTCTGTGCAAATATTTTAGCATAAACATCCAAATCTGAAATTTTAATTTGTGAAATGAGTTGAGCATCAAAGACAGTGGGCGTTTTGCCCACTGTCTTTATATAAGGAACCGACGCAATAGTGGCAGTGACGCAGCCAACCTCTTTGGGACATTTTGTCCCAAAGAGCCGGGTTTTGGGAGGCTCCCCAACAAGCATTTTTGACGGCCTCCGGCCAGTCAAAAATGGCAAGTGTGACCACACTTGCATTGCTTGCCGTTTGTGGAATTATATAAATTGCGCGTTTTAAGGCATGGCGCGGATTTATACCTTTGGAACAAAATGTCCCAAAGCCGGGGCGGTACTTTTTACGGTTCCGCCTTATTTTCATGCTCGGTGGCGTCCTTGCCGATACCCCTAATCGGAGTTATAATATAACTGTAAAGTGATAGGGAAGGAGAAACAATGGCACGGACAAAAAACAGAGGGTATCAGCAGATTTTGCCCCCTATTTATACGGCCCGGCGCTGGAAAATGGGCGGCTATATCCGGCTCTCCCGCGAGGATTTACAGAAAATCAATCGTGGCCTTGACGATAGCAACAGCGTAAAAAATCAGCGCGACATTCTCAACGATTTTCATTTTAATCATGCGGAAGAATTTGAAAGCTACACCGAGTATGTGGATGACGGCCACACGGGAACCGATACGGAACGCGAAAGTTTCCAGCGGCTTTTGGGGGATGTGATGAACGACCAGTATTGTTATCAGACCTCAAAGAAAATCCGGCAGGTTTTCGATTACAAGCGGCGCAACGGCCAGTACATCGGCTCTTTCGCTCCCTACGGCTATATCAAAGACCCGGCAAACAAGCATCAACTGCTGGTCGATACCGAGGCCGCCGAAACCGTCAAGCGCGTGTATTCCATGCTCCTGCAAGGCTCGTCTAAAAGGGCCATCGCGCTGTACCTCAACGGACACGGCATATTCAGCCCCACGGCCTACCGCCGCAAAAAGGGCCTGCCCGTTTCCACGGCTGTGGCGGACGACCCCATGTGGGGCCCGCATGATACATGAAATGCTCACCAACCCCATTTACACCGGGGATTTGGTACAGGGCCGCCGTCGGGTGAAAAGCTACAAGGTACACCAGATCGAGGCTGTGCCGGAGGATGAATGGGTGCGCGTCCCCGATACCCGGACTTCCCCCAAAGGGCGCGAGGTTCACCTGTTCAGCGGTTTTCTGAAATGTGCGGACTGCGGGAAAAATATCTATTACGCCTGCTCCACTTACAAGAACCGCTCCCGGACGGCCTGCACTCTATCAAACACAACCGCTTGGAGGCCGCCGGGCTTGCGGATGTGCTGGCCCGGCTGAACGCGGAACGGGCGGAGCTCCTGAATGGCGTTGACAAGGAACACCCCGCGCTGGTAGCCTTTGCAAAGTATCAAAGCATTGAAACGCTCACCCATGAAATCCTCACGGACTTGGTAGACCATATCAAGATTTACGAAAACGGCAATATCAGCGTTCATTTCAAGTTTGCGGACGAGGTCTGCCGGTACAATATTGTTTCTTTTCAGTTGGCAGTTGACAAGTTTGGGGAATATATCTATAATTACTGAGGTTGCATACCGCCTGGAACTGTATTTACAAAGTCGGCGATATACGGCAACGGATATTTGGCGGAACATATTTTGCATCACAATAAAGATAAGTTTGGAGGAAGGACATCATGAAGGCATATGGTGTAAATGAACTGCGTAGAATGTATCTCGATTTTTTTGAGAGCAAAGAGCATCTGAAGATGAAGAGTTTCTCTCTGGTGCCGCCCCATACGGACAAGAGTCTGCTGCTGATCAACGCGGGGATGGCGCCGCTGAAACCTTATTTTACGGGACAGGAGATTCCGCCCCGCAGGCGCGTGACTACCTGTCAGAAGTGCGTGCGCACCGGGGATATCGAGAATGTGGGCAAGACGGCCCGCCATCTGACTTTCTTTGAGATGCTGGGCAATTTCTCCTTTGGGGATTATTTTAAGCACGAGGCCATAGCCTGGAGCTGGGAGTTTTTGACGGAGACGGTGGGCATGGATCCGGAGCGGCTTTATCCTTCCGTCTACGGGGAGGATGACGAGGCTTTCGCGATCTGGAATCAGGAGATCGGGGTTCCGGCGGAGAAGATTACCCGTTTTTATCGGGACGAGAACGGCGACTGCGACAATTTCTGGGAGCATGGGGCGGGCCCCTGCGGCCCCTGTTCGGAGATCTATTATGACCGGGGCGAAAAGTATGGCTGCGGCAAGCCCGACTGTAAGGTGGGCTGCGACTGCGACCGTTTCATAGAGGTCTGGAACAATGTGTTCACGCAGTTTGAGAGCGACGGAAAGGGACATTATGAGGAACTTTCCCAGAAAAATATAGATACCGGCATGGGTCTGGAGCGTCTGGCGGTGGTGGTGCAGGACGTGGATTCCGTCTTTGACATCGACACGATGAAGGCGATCCGGGACAGGATCTGCGAGATCGCCGGGGTGCGCTATCAGACAGATGAAAATGTGGACGTATCCGTGCGGCTGATCACAGACCATATCCGCTCCACCACTTTTATGATCAGCGACGGGATCATGCCCTCCAACGAGGGCCGGGGGTATGTGCTGCGCCGTCTGATCCGGCGGGCGGCCCGCCATGGCAGGCTCCTGGGGATATCCGGCAAATTCCTGGCGGATCTCAGCCGCACGGTGATCCGGGAGTGTAAGGACGGGTATCCGGAGCTGGAGGAGAAGAGCGAGTTTATCCTGACGGTACTGACCCAGGAAGAGGATAAGTTTGACAAGACCATCGATTTGGGACTGAGCATCTTGGCGCAGATGGAGGAAGAGATGAAGGCGGCGGGCGTGACGGAGCTGTCCGGCGAGAATGCATTCAAGCTCTACGACACCTACGGATTCCCCATGGATCTGACTCAGGAGATATTGGCTGAGAAAGGTTTTACTATAGATGAGGAAGGTTTCGGCGAGTGCATGCGCCAGCAGAAGGATATGGCCCGTAAAGCCCGCAAAGTGACCAACTATATGGGCGCGGACGTGACGGTGTACGAGTCCATCGATCCGGCCGTGACCACGGAGTTTGTGGGATACGACAGATTGCAGCACAATTCCAGGGTGACGGTGCTGACTACGGAGACCGAGCTGGTGGAGGCGCTGACCGACGGACAGGTGGGCACGGTTATTGTGGAGGAAACTCCTTTTTATGCCACCATGGGCGGACAGAACGGAGATACCGGCGTGATCACCACGGCGGACGGCAGCTTTGCGGTGCAGGATACCGTCAAGCTGATGGGCGGCAAGGTGGGCCATATCGGCACGGTGACCGGCGGTATGATCAAGGTGGGAGATACGGCTACGCTGACGGTGGACGCGGGCCGAAGGAGCGATACCTGCAAGAACCACAGCGCCACCCATCTGCTGCAGAAGGCTCTGCGGGAGGTGCTGGGAACCCATGTGGAGCAGTCCGGTTCCTATGTGGACGGAGAGAGACTGCGCTTTGACTTTACCCATTTCGCGGCCATGACAGAGGAGGAGCTGGCCCGGGTGGAGGCCATGGTCAACGAGAAGATCGGGGAGAATATTCCCGTGGTCACCCGGGTCATGGGTATCGAGGAGGCCAGAAAGACAGGGGCCATGGCGTTGTTCGGCGAAAAGTACGGCGAAGAGGTGCGGGTGGTTCAGATGGGGGATTTCTCCGTGGAACTCTGCGGCGGCACCCATGTGGCGAACACCGGCAATATCGGGAGCTTTAAGATCCTGTCCGAGAACGGCGTGGCGGCGGGCGTGCGCCGGATCGAGGCGCTGACCGGAAACGGCGTGCTGCAATATTATAAGAATCTGGAGCATACGATCCATGAGGCGGCGAAGGCGGTAAAAGCCACGCCCGGCAATCTGGTGGAAAAATGCGAACATCTGATGGCGGAGCTGAAATCCCTGCACGGGGAACTGGAGTCCCTGAAGAGTAAAAACGCCAAGGACGCCCTGGGCAATGTGATGGATCAGGTGCGGGAGGTCAAGGGCGTCAAGCTGCTGGCCGCCAGCGTGGACGGCGTGGATATGAACGCTCTGCGGGATCTGGGCGACCAGCTCAGAGAAAAACTGGGCGAGGGCGTCGTGGTGCTGATCTCCGGCGCAGAGGGCAAGGTAAACATGATCGCCATGGCTACGGAAGGAGCGCAGAAAGCGGGAGCCCACGCGGGCAATCTGATCAAGGGGATCGCCGCTTTGGTGGGCGGCGGCGGCGGCGGTCGTCCCGGTATGGCCCAGGCCGGCGGCAAGAACCCGGCCGGCATCCCCGCGGCGGTGGAACAGGCGGCCAGCGTGCTGGAGGGTCAGCTGGGGTAGAGGGCTACGCAGAATATTAGAGAAAGACAGAGAGCGGAAAAGATCAAAACGATACTTTCCGCTCTCTTTTATAATAGGACTTACTTTCCCAGACTCAAAAGAAAATGCTGCAGCAGTTTCTTCTGTTCATCACTTAACATAGACACATCTAAAAACATACCCTTTTCATCTCGGTCAAAACCCAGCAGATAATCGGTAGAGCAGTGGTACAGCCGGGCCAGGGCCATGAGGATCTCCACGCTGGGGGTGCGCTCGCTGCTCTCATAATTTGAGATGATAGAGGCGGACACACCCACGGACGCGGCTACTTCTTTTTGTGACAGGTTTTTTAACAGTCTTTGTTCCTGCAATCGTTTTCCCAATCCATAAATCATTATAAAATACCTCCTTAATCTTATTGTATTGTTTTATATACTGCTTTAGGACAATAAAACTATGCTTAAAGCATTGCCAACTCTGCTTAAAGATGATATAATGCGTTTGACTGAATGTTGGAAGAAAATGGCATGACAGTAAAACCGATAAAGGAGAGATTGAAATGAAGATAACGGGTATTATGGCGCAGGGAATCGGAGCTGTGAGAAAAAGGCCATGGAAGTTTGCTTTTTCATCGGCAATTCTGATATTTATGCTGATACTTACGTTTTTAGCGTGGGACGGGATACCCAAAAGACTGGTGATCTGTCTGGGACTCAGCCTGTTAAGCGGAGTTCTGTTACTGCTGCCCAGACTGTCAAACTGGGTATCTGTTCCTTTGCTTATACTGTATTTATGCTTTGTTCCGACGAAGATATTTCAAAGGATGGAACTGCCCATGCAGGATATGAGCCGCATCATGGACGGCGTAACGGAGCTGACGGTTGCCTTTATTATCTGCGGATATCTGGCGGTTTTCCTGTTTACACAGAGCAGTGCGGCGGCTCTGGGGGCCGGGAGCGGTTTTTTTCTGGCGCTGTTTCTGGTGGAATATTATATATGGAAGTTTAGAGGGGATTTTCTGATGCCCAGCGACCTGAAAGCCGTGGGCACGGCTATATCGGTTATGGATAACTATCACTATGGACTTTCCCCGGAGGCACTGTATTCCGTGATCTATTTTCTGTTTTTCATCGTGCTGGGCTCCAAAGTACAAATCAAAATGCACAAATGGGTGCATGTGGGAATATCTGTAGCGGCGGCGCTGCTGATTGGGGGATGGTATCATACAGTGATGGATCTGGAAAACCCGCTGGGAAAAGATTTTGTGATCAATTATTGGAATATAGGCGATACCCGCAATCTAAACGGAGCCTGCATGAGTTATTTTCTTTTGCTCAAGGACAGCAAAGTGGATGTTCCCGGAGAGTATTCCGAAAAGACAATACAGGCCATCGCGAGGGCGGCCGAGGCAGATTATGCGACCGCTGGGAATATGACGGAAAAACCGGATGTTATCATGATTATGAATGAAGCATGGAGCGATTTGCGCGTTCTCGGGGAGTTGGAGACAACAGAGGCGTATATGCCCTTTCTGGACAGCCTGGAGGACAATGCTCTTAAAGGGCGGCTGTATGTGTCCATACTGGGGGGACTTACAGCAAATACGGAATTTGAGGCTTTGACGGGCAATTCCTTATCGCTGCTGACTCCTGGAGTGATTCCCTATCAGAACCAGGTGGATCATGACATGCCTTCCCTGGCAAAAGTGATGGAAAACCAGGGCTACGCGACTATGGCCATGCATCCCAGCGGAGAGGGCGCGTGGAGCAGAGACAGGGCGTATAAGTATTTTGGATTTGACGAGTTTATCCATCAGGGGGTATGGGAGACGCCGTATGAGTATGTCAAAGGTTTTATTTCCGATGCCTGCAATTACAATGAGATCATACACAGATACGAAAACCGGGATAAGGGGAGTCCTTTTTTTTTATTTGATGTGACGATCCAGAACCATGGCGGATACTATGGGGAAGTGCCGATAGAGATCGCCGTGACGGGCGTGGGGGGCATACCGGCCGGGGAGGCGGGGAATCTGTACGATGTGGAGACTTATCTGAATCTGATCAGGATATCGGACGACGCCTTTAAGGAGCTTGTGACATATTTTCGGGAAGTGGAGGAACCGGTGATTATCTGCATGTTTGGGGATCATCAGCCCATACTCGGGGACAATTTTTATGAGGCTGTCTTTGCGGGGAGGGAGATGACACAGCAGGAGCGGAATCTGCAAAAGTATATTGTGCCCTATGTCATCTGGGCCAACTATGATGTGGACTGGGAAACCTACGGCGATATGAGCGCCAATTATCTGCCGGCCGCGCTGCTGGAATGCGCGGGACTGCGCTTGCCGCCATTTTATCAGTATCTTATGGAGCTGCATGAAGAGTTCCCTGTGCTGACGCAGAGAGGCTGCATAGATCGGGACGGAAAGCTGGTGAATATCGAGGAACTGTGGGAGACGGAGCCGATATGTCAGTACAGAATGCTCCAATATAATCAACTCTATATAGAGAAGTATCAAAAAGGGATATTTGAGGAAACAGAGGAGGCGGCGCGGTGAAAAAGAGAATCGTATTTGGAATAGTCGGCGCGTATTTGTTTCTGGCAGTGATCATGGGTTCTCTTCATCAGCGCAGTCTGAGGATACCCTGGTATGAAAAGTACCCTGTGGTGTGCCATGCGCTGGGCGGAACATGGGAGGGGGACGCGGCTACCAACGCCAGGGAGGCGTTTCTCTATAATTATGAATTGGGGCAACGGGTATTCGAGGCAGATTTACAGATTACTTCGGACGGGGTAATGGTACTGCGGCATGATTGGTATCAGGATCTGGGGCAGGCAGAGGCCTTTGGATGGACGGAGGAAGAGCGGTGGGCAGTGACGGCACAGGAGTTTCTCGACTCCCCCATCTATGGGAAGTACACGCCGCTGACTCTGGAGAACTGGTTTGAGATCATGAAAAATTATCCCGACATTTACATGGTCACGGACACAAAATATTCTACGGAGGTAGAGAAACAGTTTCGGACATTGGTGAATACGGCCGTGGATAACGGATACGAGAATGTGCTTTCGAGAGTGATCGTACAGATATATTATAAGGAAATGTACGACGAAGTGATGTCGGTTTACCCCTTTAAAAATCTGATATGGACATTGTATTACATAGGATATCCCGAGAAACAGGAGATATTGGAGTTTATGACTGAGAAGGAAATACCGGTTCTGGTCATGCCCTCCAACTGGTGGGACAGCCAAAAGCAGAGCGATCTGGAAAACAGCGCCGTAAAAGTATTTGTCCATACGGTGAACGACGAAAAGGAGGCCGGACAGAGAATGGAGGAGGGCGTAGACGGCATTTATTCCGATTTCATCCTGCCGGTCACGGTCAAACAGTGGATAAAATAAGTTTTTTTAAATTCATAAAATAAAAATTAAAAAACAGTTGACGTATCTGACTTTTGTGGTATAATGTGTTATGTACATATGGGTATCCAATGTACATAATATTAACCCAGTCAGTCAAGGTGCTTGCAAGGGACTGAAGGGAGGTCAGGTGTAATCATGTCAAACGTAATCGTAAAAGAGAACGAGACTTTGGACAGCGCATTGCGTCGTTTCAAGAGAAGTTGCGCAAAGGCAGGGATCCAGCAGGAGATCCGCAAGAGAGAGCATTACGAGAAGCCGAGCGTAAAGCGCAAGAAGAAGTCCGAGGCAGCAAGAAAGCGCAAATATAACTAATGACATGAAGGTCCTTGGCTTTGGTCAGGGACTTTTGCTTTCCGACACATGTCGCGATACAGTGTTCGCGGCGTCTCAGGGGGTATGGAACATGTGGACAAAAGAGCTGTTTGGAACGGATGTATACCATTTGATCGGCGCGTTTATCGTATACAGCATGTTGGGCTGGCTGGTGGAATCCATCTATATGTCGTTCTGCAATAAAAAGCTGACCAACAGGGGCTTTGCCAAAGGGCCGTTCTGCCCGATCTACGGTTTTGGGGCCGTGATCGGCTATCTGTTGCTGCGCCCGTTGAAGTTTAACGGATTTCTGCTCTATATTGTAGCCGCTATTTCCGCCACCACTTTTGAATTTCTGGTGGGCAAGATGATGCTCCGCGTCTTTGGGGAACTCTGGTGGGACTACAACGAGAAACCCTTTAACTACAAGGGGATTATCTGCCTGGAGAGTACGGTTGCGTGGGGATTTTACGGCCTGGGGATCGTGTTTTTTCTCCATGGATGGGTACTGCAGGCCATCGACAGGGTTCCCATGCAGGTGGGTACAAAAGTGATCTGGGTGGTCATGCTGTTGGTGACGATCGACTACATCGTGCAGTTATTGCATGCGTTTCATGTGGATCTGTCCCGGCAGCGGGAGCGTCTTTCGGAAAAAGTGGATAAATTCAGAGCCAGGTGGAATTAGTATCATAGAGACCGGACGGGGTTGTGGCGGAGAGGCCGCAGCCCCTGTTTTTATGCCGGAATGTGCATACGCGCGTCCGCTGTCCCATATATTAGTGGTAGAACAGAACGGGGAAGGTGCGTAAATGGCAGAGAGATCCCAACATGAAACAATACATAAAAGAACGCGGAAAAAGAATGCGGCAAGACGCCTGACGGCGCTTGTCACGGGACTGTGGTTTGTCCTGCTGCAGCTTGTCGGCACAGGCATGCCGGTGCAGGCTCAGGTGGAGATATCGGCTCCGTCCGCGATCCTGATGGAGGCGTCCACCGGACAGGTAATCTTTGAACTGAACGCGACGGAAAGGCGCTGTCCGGCCAGCATCACCAAGATTATGACATTGCTGCTCACGTTTGAGCAGATCGACAGCGGCAAGGTCAGCCTGAGCGACAGCGTGATCACCAGCGAGTATGCCAGTTCCATGGGCGGTTCCCAGGTGTTTCTGGCCCAGGGGGAGACACAGACGCTGGACACCATGATCAAATGTATCGCCGTGGCCTCGGGCAATGACGCGTCGGTAGCTGTGGCGGAGCACATCGCGGGTTCCGAGGAGGCTTTTGTGGCAATGATGAACGATAAGGCCCAGCAGCTTGGCATGACGGACACCCATTTTGAGGATTGCTGCGGACTGACCGATTCGGACGGGCATTACACCACTGCCAGGGATGTGGCGCTGATGAGCCGGGAGCTGATTACCAGGTATCCGCAGGTCTATGACTATACCCAGATCTGGATGGAAGATATCGTTCATGAGACCCGTCAGGGAACCGTCAATTTTACCCTGAGCAGCACCAATAAGCTGCTGAAACAGTATCCTTACGCCACGGGGCTGAAGACCGGATCCACGCAGAAGGCCCAGTTCTGCCTGGCGGCCACGGCCAGAAAAGACGGGATCGATATGATCGCCGTGGTCATGGGGGCGCCCGATCCCAAAGGGCGTTTCAAGGACGCCCAGACGCTGTTGACCTATGGCTTTAACATCAGCGCCATGTATGTGGATCCCAACACGGATCCGCTGCCGGATCTGCCTTTGGAGAGAGGCGTGGAGGAGCAGGTGCCCCTGGTGTACGCGGGAGAGTTTCGCTATCTGGATATTCTGGGCCGGGATCTCAGCCGGGTGGAGAAAGTGACGGAGCTGCCTCCTTCGGCCACGGCGCCGGTGGAACAGGGCAGACAGGCGGGTTTGGTGCGATATATGCTGGACGGCGTGGAGCTGGGGTACGTTCCCCTTCTATACGGGGAATCGGTGGCTCAGGCGGTATACCGGGACTATCTGTATAAAATTTTCCGGGAATTTCTTTTGTAAAGAGACGGAATGTGGTAAACTACACTTAGCGAAAAGACTTACGGACGGAGAAGGAAATGTGGAATGTATTGTTATTGACGCTGGCGCTGCTTGGCACGGCAGTCCTGTGGATCATGATCTACGACAGCAGCCGCTTTGTAGTGGCGCGATATGAGATCCGGGATCGGCGGATCCGGGGAAAGTGTCGGATGGTCTTTTTGTCCGATCTGCATAACAAACAGTTTGGGAGAGATAATGTCCGACTGCTGAAAGCCGTCGAGGAGCTGAAACCGGACGGGATTCTGATCGGCGGGGACATGATAAACGGTAAACCCGGAGAAAAACTGGAGGGGGCGGTATCTCTGCTGCGCGCCCTGGCAAAAAAGTATCCGGTGTACTATGCCAACGGCAACCATGAGCACCGAATCAAGCTGTATCCTTCCACCTATGGGGACGCGGCCGAAAAATACGACCGGGCGCTGAAGGAGCTGGGTATCAGGCCCATGGTCAACACCCACGCGCAGCTGCCAGGGGTCAATCTGACGATCTACGGCTCCGAGATCGACAAGTACTATTACAAGCGGTTTACCGTGCCGGAGATGGGGCCGGAATATCTGTCCGGGCTGCTGGGCCGTCCCCGGCCGGAGGACTACACGGTTCTGCTGGCCCACAATCCCGATTATTTTCCCCGCTATGCCCAGTGGGGGGCGGATCTGGTGCTGTCCGGCCATGTGCATGGCGGCATCGTGCGGATCCCTCTCTGGGGCAGGGGACTATTGTCTCCCAATGTGCGCTTTTTCCCAAAATATGACGGGGGCCTCTACCGGGAGGGCGGCAGTACGATGATCCTGAGCAGAGGGCTGGGTATCCACACCATACCTTTCCGGCTGTTTAATCCCGGAGAGCTGATCGTCATCGACTTCTCGGACGGTTCCGACGCCGGGGCAGAACAATAGTTCTGGTTGAATACGGCGGGGAAAACGGGTACAATACTCTTTTAGAAGAAAAGCCACGGAAAGGACGAAAGCATGGCGATACCGGTAAAATTGGAGGTGTTCGAGGGGCCTCTGGACCTGTTGCTGCACCTGATCGACAAAAACAAGGTGGATATCTACGATATTCCCATCGTGGAGATCACCCAGCAGTATCTGGACTATATCAGGCAGATGGAGACGGAGGACATGAACGTCATGAGCGAGTTTCTGGTCATGGCCGCCACGCTGGTGGATATCAAATGCCGTATGCTGCTGCCCAAGGAAGTGAACGAGGACGGGGAGGAGGAAGACCCCAGGGCGGAACTGGTGCAGAAACTGCTGGAATATAAGATGTTCAAGTTTATGTCCTTTGAACTGCGGGACCGGCTGGTGGACGCGGAGAAAAACTTTTACCGCGGGCAGCAGCTGCCGGAGGAGGTGGCATCTTACAGACAACCGGTGAATTATGAGGAATTGATCGGGAACATGAACCTGGTAAAGCTCAATGAGATCTTTCAGGCCATGCTGAAACGGCAGGAGGATAAGATCGATCCGATCCGCAGCAATTACGGCAATATAGAGAAGGACGAAGTGGATATGGAGGAGCGCTCCCTGTTTGTGGAGGCCTATGCCAGGAGCCACCGGCGATTCAGTTTCAGGGGGCTCCTGGAGCAGCAGGCGGGTAAGATGCAGATCATAGTCACGTTCCTGGTGATTCTGGAGCTGATGAAGATGGGGAGGATTACCATATCCCAGGAAAATATTTTTGGCGATATTATGATCGAGTCCAATATGTGCGGGGATACATAGGACAGGCTGCCTGTGGCGGCGGGAAAAGTCGGGAAAGGTAAAGATACGGATGGAGAGGATACAGGCGAAAGCGGCGATAGAGGCGATACTCTTCGCCATGGGGGAATCGGTGGAGATCAGCCGTCTGGCGGAGGCCATAGAGACGGACGCGCAGACCACCCGGGATATTCTGGAGGAGATGGCCCGGGAATATGAACAGGAGGGCAGAGGGATCGGCATCACCCAGTTTGACAATGCCGTGCAGCTTTGTACCAAGGCGGAAATGTACGAGTATCTGGTCAGGATCGCCAAAGCGCCCAGGAAGATGGTGCTGACGGACACCGTGATAGAGACGCTGTCCATCATAGCTTATAAACAGCCCATCACCAGAGTGGAGATCGAGAGAATCAGAGGGGTCAGCTGCGACCATGCCATCAACAAGCTGCTGGAATATGACCTGATCACGGAGCTGGGCAGGATGGACGCGCCGGGAAGGCCGCTGCTCTTTGGTACCACGCAGCAGTTCCTGCGCAGTTTCGGCGTGGGGAGCCTGGAGGAATTGCCGGAGCTTTCCACAGTGCAGATCGAGGAGTTTAAGCAGCAGGCCGAGGCCGAAGTGCAGATGCAGCTGGAAATATAGGCATAATGCCGCCGGGATCGGCAAAACGGATCCCGGCGGCATTTCATATATTGGCGGGCTGTCTCATATATTGAGATAAACAAAAATCTGTGGCGGTTGTATGTTTAATATGAAAAAAAGACCGAAACAATACAGGCGTCTTCCATGCCGCTATCCATGTCGCTTTCTGTGCTGCTTTCTATGCTGTCTTCTGACGGCGCTGCGCCCCATACCGGGCCATGCCAGAGAACCCGAGCCGGGCGAACTCTATGCCCAGGCGGCGGTGCTGATGGACGCGGAGTCCGGGCGCGTACTGTACGATAAGAACGGTTCACAGGTGCTGCCCATGGCCAGCACAACCAAGATCATGACCTGTATCCTTACCCTGGAGACGGCGGACGTGGGAGAGACTGTGGAGATATCTTCCTACGCCGCCTCCATGCCCAAGGTGAAACTGTATGTGCAAAAGGGGGAGCATTATCTGCTGGAGGACCTGTTGTACAGTCTGATGCTGGAATCCCACAATGACGCGGCGGTGGCCATAGCGGAGCATGTGGGCCGGAAGTTTCTGCCCGAGCCGCTGCGGGAAAAATCACCGGCGGATTATACCCGGGAGGAGAGCCTGCAGGCGGTGGAGGCGTTCGCGACGCTGATGAACCGCAAGGCGTGGGAGCTGGGCTGCGGGGACACCTGGTTTATCACACCCAACGGCCTGGATGCCACTCAGGTGCTGACGCTGGAGAGCGGAGAGACCGTAGAAAAGCATCATTCCACCACAGCGGCGGATCTGGCCTCCATCATGTGCTACTGTATAGACCGCTCTCCCCGAAAAGACGATTTCCTGCGGATCACCCAGACGCCGTCCCACAGCTTTTCCATAGAAAACGGCCGCAGTTTCACCTGTGTCAACCACAATGCCTTTTTGCAGATGATGCAGGGCGCTATCAGCGGCAAGACCGGCTTTACCAATCAGGCCGGATACTGTTATGTGGGCGCGCTGGAGCGGGATGGGAAAACGCTGGTGGTTGCGCTGCTGGCATGCGGCTGGCCCAACAACAAGGGATACAAGTGGAGCGATACGAGGGCGCTGATGAATTATGGGCTGGAGGATTTTACCTATCATCCGCTGGATGAGGCGGCCTATCCGGAGTCGCGGCTGGAGCCGATTCCGGTGCTGCGGGGGCAGACGCTGGATATCGACGGGACGGCCCGGGTGCCGGTACGGATATTGGAGAGAGGGACGGAGGATAACGATGCTCCGGAAGAGATCGACGGACTTCTGCTGAAAAACGGGGAGGAGATACGGGTGGAGTGCGACATACAGCGCCAGCTTGTAGCGCCGGTGGCCGCCGGGGAGCAGGTGGGTACGATCAGGTACATATTTCAGGACAGAGTATACCGGGAGGAACATATCGTGACCGGGGAAACCGTGCGCCGGATCGACTACAGGTGGTGTTTTCGGCAGATTCTGCGCTTTTTTCTGCTCTGACAGAGAAAGACTTTCAAAATATTGTAAAAAAATGCAATTCGTGCTAGGCGAGTTGCATTTTTTATGTTATACTGGGAAAGAAATTAATCATGGGGGCTTTTGGGTATTTCCAAAGAGAGTCCTGTGTTAATTCGCTATAATATAATTTATATAAACGGAGGGCTGAAACATGAGTACTACTTCAAAAGCGAGTCAAAGAATCGAAGCTTTACTCGACGCAAACAGTTTCGTTGAGATCGGCGCTCTGGTGACTGCCAGGGCAACGGATTTCAATCTGAAACAGAGCGAGACTCCTTCAGACGGCGTTATCACCGGCTATGGAGTAATCGACGGCAGTCTGGTCTATGTGTACAGTCAGGACGCGTCCGTGCTGAACGGATCCGTGGGCGAGATGCACGCGAAAAAGATTGTCAGACTGTACGAGCTGGCCATGAAGACGGGGGCTCCCGTCATTGGACTGATCGACTCCGCGGGACTGCGCCTGCAGGAGGCGACGGACGCGCTGCAGGCGTTTGGTGAGATCTACCTGAAACAGACGCTGGCATCCGGCGTGATTCCTCAGATCACAGCGATCTTCGGCGCCTGTGGCGGCGGCCTGGGGCTGTTCCCCACAATGACGGATTTCACTTTTATGGAAGAGAAGAGCGCCAAACTGTTCGTGAACGCGCCCAATGCCTTAGACGGCAATGTGATCACAAAGTGCGATTCCTCCTCTGCCCGGTTCCAGTCCGCGGAGAGCGGTATTGTGGACGTGACCGGCGACGAGGACGCCGTGCTGGCAGGAATACGGAAACTGGTCGGATTCCTTCCCGCCAACAATCAGGAGGCGGCTGCCCAGGAGTGCAATGACGATCTGAACAGATCCACTCCCGAGCTGGCAGGCTGTGTGGGCGATACCTCCATTGCGCTGTCCGTTCTGGCGGATGGCCGGGATTTCCTGGAAGTGAAGGCCGCCTATGCCAAAGAGATGGTGACAGGCTTTATTCGATTGAACGGCGCTACCGTGGGCTGTGTGGCCAACCGCTGTGAGGTATATGACGGTGAAGGCAAGCTGGCGGAGAAGATGGATCCTGTACTCACTGTGGCTGGCTGCGAGAAGGCCGCGGATTTCGTCGAGTTCTGTGACAGTTTCAACATCCCTGTGCTGTCTCTGACCAATGTGAAAGGCTATGAGGCCACTGTAGCATCGGAAAAAGGGATCGCCAGAGCGGCGGCGAAACTCACATACGCTTTCGCCAATGCTACGGTTCCCAAGGTGAACCTGATCCTTGGCAAGGCCTACGGCACGGCCTATGTGGCCATGAACTCCAAGGGCATCGGCGCGGATCTGACTTATGCCTGGCCCACCGCCGAGATCGGCACGATGGACGCGAAACTGGCCGCTAAGATTATGTATGACGGACAGGGTGCGGATGTGATTGACGCCAGGGCCGCAGAGTACGCGGCATTGCAGACCAGCGCCCGCAGCGCCGCGCAGAGGGGCTATGTGGATCAGATCGTAGAAGTCGCCGATACCAGGAAATATATCATCGGCGCTTTTGAGATGCTGTGTACCAAGAGCGAGGAGCGCCCGGCTAAAAAGCATGGGACAGTTTAAAAAGAGGCAGACGCAATAACACAGGCCAGCCTGTGTTATGCGGGAAAGAGGTAAGTATGAAGAAACGTTCAGCAGCTATTTGCGCGGCAGCCTGTATCCTGGGACTGACAGCCTGCGAAAGTGATCTGGGTGCGAGAATGGAGATTGCGGCGCTGAATACAGTGATCGGAATGGGAACTGTGTTCGCCGTGCTGATTATCATAATCGGAGTCATCTCCCTGTTCCGCTTTATACCGGCGATCCAGGACAAGTTCGCGGGCAGGAAAAAGGCGGCGGTACAGGATAGTACAGACGCAGCGCAGATCGTAGAGAGCCAGGAGAAGGAAGATATGTCCGACGACCTGGAATTGGTGGCCGTGATCGCAGCGGCGATCGCCGCCAGCGAGGGAGCCGCTACCACGGACGGTTTCGTGGTGAGGAGCATCCGCAGAGCAAACAGAATAAAAAGAGCGTAAAGGAGAATAAATCATGAAAAATTATACCATTACCGTAAACGGCAACGTATATGACGTAGTAGTAGAGGAAGGCGCGTCCACAGGCGCACCCGCGGCAGCTCCCGCCCCCAGGGCAGCGGCGGCTCCCGCAGCACCCAAGGCGGCGGCTCCCAAGGCATCCGGCGGCGCGGGCAGCATCAAGGTCGAGGCCGGCGCGGCGGGCAAGGTGTTCAAGATCGAGGCCAAGGTAGGTCAGGCGGTTAAGGCCGGCGACGCCGTGGTAATCATCGAGGCGATGAAAATGGAGATCCCTGTTGTGGCGCCCCAGGACGGTACGGTGGCAAGCATCGACGTGGCTGTGGGAGATTCCATCGAAGCCGGCGCTGTGCTGGCTACCATGAACTAATCATTCAAGCTGATTGAGTGAATCACAACAGGAGGTCAACACATGGAGTATATAGCAAATACGCTCAACAATCTGCTCCACCAGACAGCATTTTTTAACCTGACTGTGGGCAATTATGTGATGATTGTGGTAGCGTGCGTTTTCCTTTATCTGGCTATCCGCAAAGGGTTTGAGCCTCTGCTGCTCACCCCGATAGCTTTCGGTATGCTGCTGGTAAATATCTATCCGGATATCATGATGTCCATTGAGGAGTCATCTAACGGTGTCGGCGGCCTGCTGCACTATTTTTACCTATTGGATGAATGGGCGATCCTGCCATCCCTGATCTTTATGGGAGTGGGCGCGTCCACGGATTTTGGCCCGCTGATCGCCAATCCCAAGAGCTTTCTGCTGGGTGCGGCCGCTCAGTTCGGTATCTTTATGGCGTATTTCGGGGCAATCCTGATGGGCTTTAACGACGCGGCGGCGGCGGCCATCTCCATTATCGGCGGCGCGGACGGCCCTACTTCTATCTTCCTGGCCAGTAAGCTGGGACAGACGGCGATCATGGGACCTATCGCCGTGGCGGCATATTCTTACATGTCCCTGGTGCCTATTATTCAGCCGCCCATCATGAAACTGCTGACCACTGAGAAGGAGAGAAAGATCAAGATGACCCAGCTGCGTCCCGTGACCAAGCTGGAGAAGATCCTGTTCCCCATTGTCATCACCATCGTGGTATGTCTGATCCTGCCTACCACGGCGCCTCTGGTAGGTATGCTGATGCTGGGTAATCTGTTCAGGGAGTCCGGTGTGGTGAGACAGCTGACGGATACGGCATCCAATGCGCTGATGTATATCGTGGTTATCCTGCTGGGTACTTCTGTGGGCGCGACCACCAGCGCGGAGGCATTTTTGAACTGGGACACCATCAAGATCGTTATTCTGGGTCTGATCGCCTTTGCTTTCGGTACGGCGGCGGGCGTCCTCTTCGGAAAGCTGATGTGTATCGCCACCAAGGGCAAGGTCAATCCGCTGATCGGTTCCGCCGGCGTGTCCGCGGTGCCCATGGCGGCCCGCGTATCCCAGAAGGTGGGCGCGGAGGCGGATCCCACCAACTTCCTGCTGATGCACGCCATGGGACCCAATGTGGCCGGCGTTATCGGTACGGCTGTAGCGGCGGGAACCTTTATGGCCATCTTTGGAGTATTTTAATGACTGCCTGACGGCGGTTAAACTGTAAAAGGCCGTTTCCCGCGTTGTACCCGAATACATTTTGGGCGGCGGGAGACGGCGGAACAAAAATATTTGGAGGAGACGTAAATGTCAGAACAAGTTAAAAAACCGATCAAGATTACGGAAACCATACTGCGTGACGCCCACCAGTCTCTGATTGCCACCAGGATGCCCACCGACTTTATGCTGCCCATCGTGGATAAGATGGATAAGGTCGGCTATCACTCCGTGGAGTGCTGGGGCGGCGCTACCTTTGACGCGTCCCTGAGATTCCTGAAGGAAGATCCCTGGGACAGACTGCGCAAGCTCCGCGACGGCTTTAAGAACACCAAGCTGCAGATGCTGTTCAGAGGACAGAATATCCTGGGATACAGACCCTATGCGGACGATGTGGTGGATGCATTCGTGCAGAAATCCATTTCCAACGGTATCGATATCATCCGTATTTTTGACTGTCTGAACTATCTGCCCAACCTGCAGGAGGCGGTAAACGCCACCAACAGGATGAAACAGCAGGAGGGCAGAGGTCATGCTCAGGTGGCGCTGTCCTATACCCTGGGCGACGCCTATACGCTGGAGTACTGGGCGGATATGGCGAAAAAGATCGAGGAGATGGGCGCGGATTCCATCTGTATCAAGGATATGGCCGGTCTGCTGGTGCCTTACCGGGCCTCCGAGCTGATTTCCGCCATGAAGGAGAACACCAAGCTGCCCATCCAGCTGCACACCCACTATACTTCCGGTGTGGCCAGCATGACCTATTTAAAGGCCATAGAGGCGGGCGTGGACGTGATCGATACCGCTATGAGCCCGCTGGCCATGGGTACTTCCCAGCCTGCCACGGAGGTTATGGTGGAGACATTCAGGGGAACCCCTTATGATACCGGCTTTGACCAGAACCTGTTGGCGGAGATCGCCGATTACTTCCGTCCCTACAGGGATGAGTGCCTGAAGAGCGGACTGCTTAATCCCAAGGTGATGGGCGTGGATATCAAGACGCTGCTGTACCAGGTGCCCGGCGGCATGCTCTCCAACATGGTGAGCCAGCTCAAGGAGCAGAACGCGGAAGACAGATATTACGACGTGCTGCGGGAGATTCCCCAGGTGCGTAAGGATCTGGGCGAGCCTCCTCTGGTTACCCCTTCTTCCCAGATCGTGGGTACCCAGGCGGTGTTCAACGTGCTGATGGGCGAGCGGTATAAGATGGCCACCAAGGAGACCAAGGCGGTGCTCAGGGGCGAGTATGGCCAGACTGTAAAGCCCATGAGTCAGGAAGTCATCGACAAGGTCATCCCCGGCGAGACCAGGCTGACCGGACGCTTTGCCGACACGCTGACCAACGAGATGGATAAGCTGGAGGCGGAGATGAAGGAGTGGAAACAGCAGGACGAAGATGTGCTGTCCTATGCCCTGTTCCCTCAGGTGGCCACCGATTTCTTCAAATACCGTCAGGCCCAGCAGGAGAAGGTGGATATGTCCCAGGCCGACACCAAGAACGGCGCTTATCCTGTATAAGAGCTTTCACGACATATGAGAATGCAATAGCAAACAAGATCCCGGTTCGGTGTGAACCGGGATTTTTTATTCCAATTCTGTCAATTCTTCCGCCGACAGCATATGGCGCTTGACAAAGCGGGTATTTTCCTGTAAGATAACAAGTGTTATATGTTGTGAATGCTTATGTTAGGAGAAAAGCCATGCCCAGAAAAGAAAGTATCACGCAAGAACAGATATTGGAGACCGCGTTTGCCATGACCCGGGAGGAGGGCTTTGCCAGCGTGACCGCCAGAAAGGTGGCGGCGAAAGCAGGGTGTTCCACGCAGCCCATTTTCCGGGTGTATAAAAATATGGAAGAACTGTGGGACGCCGTCTATGAGAAAGCGGCAGTGTTTTTTCAGGACTATTACAGTCTTTATCCGCGGATGTCTCCCGTTCCTTTTGTGAATCTGGGTATGGCCTATATCGCCTTTGCCCGGGAGGAGGGGCATCTGTTTGAACTGCTCTTTCTTTCCGGGAAGGAGAACAGAAAGAGTATGTACGACCTCTTAAACGGCGATGTGGGCAATGTGCTGTATGAGATCAACAGAGCCAGAGCCGAGGGATGCGGACACCCCGAGGAAGTATTTATGCGGATGTGGATCTTTATCCATGGCAGCGCCTGCATGACTCTGACCGGAGATTATGATCTGTCCAACGTAGAGACGCTGGCAGTGCTGAAAAAGGTCTATGGACAATTTGCCGGATAACGGGAATATCTTCGAACGGGGGACATGCGGATGCAGTATGATGTACTGGACAGGATAAGAGAACAGTATGGGGACATGAGCAAGGGACACAAAAAGATCGCGTCCTTTATACTGGAGCACTATGACCAGGCCGTGTTTATGACGGCGGCCCGGCTGGGGGACGCCTTGCGGATCAGCGAGTCCACGGTGGTGCGTTTCGCGGCGGGGATCGGCTATAAGGGCTACCCGGAGTTCCAGCGGGCGCTGGAAGAATGCGTGCAGAACAAACTGAGCAGCGTCCAGAAGATCGACGCCAAATACGGACACAGCACCCAGTCCGAGATCCTGACCAGCGTGCTGACAGCAGATATCGAAAAGCTGCAGCACACCATACAGCATCTGGACGCGGCGGCCTTTGAGACCGCGGTGAATACGATTCTGGCGGCGGATCATATCTATATCATGGGGCTGCGCAGCAATGAGCCATTGGCGGAGTTTCTGCACTTTTATCTGAATATGGTGCGAGGCAATGTGGTGCTGCTGAAGACCACCAGCGTCAGCGAAACCTTTGAGCAGATGATACGGATCGGCGAGAAGGACTGCTTTGTGGGGATCAGTTTTCCCCGATATTCCATGCGTACCTTAAAAGCCATGGAGTTTGCCAACGACAGGAACGCCAAGGTGATCGCCATCACCGACTCCATCCATTCCCCCATGAACCTGTATTCCTCCTGCAACCTGCTGGCACGCAGCGATATGGTGTCCATCGTGGACTCACTGGTGGCCCCCTTAAGCGTTATCAATGCCCTGGTGGTGGCCATGTGCCTGAAATGTCCCCAGGAGGTCAAACAGAATCTGGAGATGTTGGAAGAGACCTGGAACAATTACCAGGTATATCTGAATGATGAGATCAATTTTATCGACGACGAGCCGATCCTGAATTATTCTTTGAGAAAAGAGGAATAGCGCGGATGCAAGTGATCGTAGTGGGCGGGGGCGCCGCAGGCATGATGGCCGCCATCGCGGCGGCGCAGGCCGGAGCGAAGGTGACGCTTTTGGAGCGCAATGAAAAGCTGGGCAAAAAACTGTTTATCACCGGCAAGGGCAGATGCAATGTGACCAATGCCGGCGACATGGACGACCTGTTTGCCAATGTGATGACCAATGCCAAATTCCTGTACAGCGCCTTATACGGATTTGACAATCGGGCGGTGATGGAATTTGTGGAGTCGGCAGGCTGTCCGTTAAAGACGGAACGGGGCAACCGGGTGTTTCCCGTCAGCGACCACTCTTCGGATATTATCGCCGCTTTGCAGGGATCCCTGCGGCGGTTGGGAGTGGAGATCCGCCTGCGCGCCGGAGCGAAGGGCCTGTGGTGGGAGAAGGAGCCCGGGCCGCCTTGCGGCGAAGAGGACAAAAAGAAAAAGGCGGAAAAAGGCAGGATCCGGGGCGTTCTCCTGGAGAGCGGAGAACGGCTGGAGGCCCGGCGGGTGATTCTGGCCACGGGCGGTCTGTCCTATGCCAGCACCGGTTCCACCGGGGACGGATACCTTTTCGCAAAAGAAACAGGCCACAATATAACGGAGTGCAGCCCCTCTCTGGTTCCTTTTCGCGTCAAAGAGGACTGGTGCAGGGAGCTGATGGGCCTGTCTCTGCGCAATGTCACCCTGCGCCTGTACCTGGAGGACAGGGAGATTTACCGGGATATGGGGGAAATGCTGTTTACCCACTTCGGGGTCAGCGGCCCGCTGGTTCTAAGCGCCAGCAGCTATTATACGGCAGAGCGGGGGAAAGCGGGCGCGGCCCGCGCACAGCTGTCGATCGACCTGAAACCGGCCCTCGACAGACAGCAGCTGGATAAGAGAGTGCTGCGGGATTTTGAGGAAAGCAGGAATAAGCAGTTTAAAAACGCGCTGGGACAGCTTTTTCCGGCCCGGCTGATTCCGGTCATGATACGCTTGGCAGAGATCCCGCCGGAAAAGCCGGTAAATGAGATTACCCGGGAGGAGCGCCGCCGCTTTGTGGAGCTGATCAAGGCGCTGCCCCTGACCGTCGCCGGCGTGCAGGGCTATGAGGAGGCGATCGTCACCAGAGGCGGCGTATCCGTTAAGGATGTAAATCCCTCCACCATGGAATCAAAAAAAATACAGGGTCTGTACTTTGCGGGAGAGATGCTGGACGTGGACGCTCTCACAGGCGGCTACAACCTGCAGATCGCCTGGTCCACCGGACACCTGGCCGGAACCAGCGCCGCCCGGCAGGGATTTTAAAATAAAGAAAGAACAGGAAAGGAAAAGCAATATGAGCTATAACATTGCCGTAGACGGCCCCGCAGGCGCCGGAAAGAGTACCATAGCCAGAGCTGTGGCGAAAAAACTGAATATCATCTATGTGGATACAGGGGCCATGTACCGGGGAATGGGTCTGTACATGCTGCGCCGGGGTATCGACCCGGAGGACGGGCAGGCGGTGGTCGCCCACTGCCAGGAGGCGGATATCACGCTGGGATATGAGAACGGGACACAGGTAGTCTATTTAAACGGCGAGAATGTCAACGCCTATATCCGCACGGAGGAAGTGGGAACCGTCACCTCCAGGATCAGCGTGCTACCTCCGGTGAGAGAGCGCATCACGGCCCTTCAGCAGGAACTGGCCGCCTCCACGGACTGTATTATGGACGGCAGGGATATCGGCACCTGCGTTTTGCCCCATGCGGATGTGAAGATCTATCTGACCGCCAGCAGCGCGGTGCGGGCCAGACGCCGCTATGACGAACTGACCGCAAAGGGCCAGCTATGCGATCTGGCACAGATTCAGGCGGATATGGAAGAGAGAGATTACCGGGATATGCACCGGGAGGTAAGCCCTCTTCGTCAGGCCCAGGACGCCGTCTTAGTGGACAGCTCGGATATGACGCCGGAACAGGTCATAGAGAGAATACTGGAGCTTTGTGAAAAAAGAGACTGAGGATACGGGCCTATGGAAATCAGAGTTACCGCCAGCGCAGGGTTTTGCTTTGGCGTAAAACGAGCGGTGGAAACGGTGTATGAGCAGATACAAACAGGGAAAACTATATATACTTACGGTTCTATCGTACACAACGAAGAAGTGGTGAGGGAGCTGACGGAGCTGGGAGTAGGCGTCATTGAGGATCGGCAGGAGCTGGAGCGGATGCTGGAACGGAACGTCCCCGCGGATGGGGATCCGCGGAATGTGACGGTGATTATCCGGGCGCACGGAGTTTCCAGAGAGATTTCGCGGCGCATGAGACAGAAAGGCTGGAAGATCGTGGACGCCACCTGTCCGTTTGTGAAACATATCCACAGACTGGTGGAGGAGAGGAGCCGGGCGGGAGAACATATCCTGGTGATAGGCAGCCCGGTACATCCCGAAGTGGAAGGAATCGTGGGATGGTGCAACGGTCCGGTAGATGTGCTGGAGAGCGTGGAGGAGGCCGAAAAATACGTGCCTCCGCAGGGGAAAAAGCTCACCGTAGTGGCACAGACGACATTTAATTACAATAAATTTCAACATATAGTTGAAATTCTCAAAGAAAAAGGTTACAATGTAAGTATTGTGAACACCATCTGCAACGCGACAGAGAAGCGGCAGAGGGAGACACGGGAAGTAGCGGCAGATGCTGATGCAATGATCGTAATTGGAGGTAAACACAGTTCCAACACCAGAAAGCTCTATGAGATCTGTAAGGAAGTGTGTGACAATACCTGTTTTATACAGACACCGGATGACTTGCATTTAGAACTACCTAGATCAGCGAGGCTGATTGGCATTACTGCAGGGGCTTCCACCCCAAATAAATTAATAGAGGAGGTTCAAAATTATGTCAGAATTAACTTTTGAACAAATGCTGGAAGAATCATTGAAAACAATACATGCAGGAGAGGTAGTTGAAGGCACTGTCATCGATGTTAAGCCGGACGAGATCGTTCTCAACATCGGCTACAAGTCGGACGGTATTCTCACAAAGAGCGAATACTCCAACGATCAGAGTCTGGATCTTACCACTGTTGCTAAGGTTGGCGACACCATGGAGGTCAAGGTTCTGAAGGTAAACGACGGGGAGGGACAGGTGGTCCTGACCTACAAGCGTCTGGCTGCGGACAGAGGCAACAAGCGGATAGAGGAGGCCTACAACAACAGAGAAGTGCTGAAGGCCACAGTGACACAGGTCCTGGACGGAGGCCTCAGCGTAGTAGTTGACGAAGTGAGGATCTTTATCCCCGCGAGCCTGGTGTCCGACACCTATGAGAAGGATCTGACCAAGTATGCGGGCCAGGAGATCGAGTTTGTGATCAGCGAATACAATCCTAAGAGAAGAAGATACATCGGCGACCGCAGGCAGCTCATCGCCGCGCAGAAGGCGGAATTGCAGAAAGAACTGTTCGAGAGGATCCATGAGGGCGATATCGTGGAAGGTATCGTGAAAAACGTCACCGATTTCGGCGCTTTCGTAGATCTGGGCGGCGCGGACGGCCTGCTGCATATCTCCGAGATGTCCTGGGGAAGAGTGGAGCATCCTAAAAAGGTATTTAAGGTGGGCGAAAAGCTGAATGTCCTGATCAAGGAGATCAACGGCAGCAAGATCGCTCTGTCTCTGAAGTTTGACGATGCCAATCCCTGGAGGAACGCGGCTGAGAAATTTGCCATCGGCAGCGTATTGACCGGTAAGGTGGCGAGAATGACGGACTTTGGCGCATTTGTGGAGTTGGAACCCGGCGTTGACGCGTTGCTGCACGTATCCCAGATCTCCAAGGAGCATATTGACAAGCCTTCCGATGTCCTGAGCGTGGGTGAGGAAGTGACCGCTAAAGTGGTTGACTTCAACGAGGCCGACAGAAAGATCTCTCTGAGCATCAAGGCGCTGACGGCTCCCGATTCCGCCGCCAGGGACGAGGACAGCGACGCGGATGTGGTTTCTGTGGATATTGATGCGGTAATCGCGGCAGAGGGTGAAGAGTAAAAAGGAATTGTCTGATGGGTTATGATTATGAATATTTGAAACAGCAGATTTTCAGTCTGACTTCCATCGATCTGAACGCTTATAAAGAGCGGCAGATGAAACGGCGGATTGACACACTGATCGATAAGCACGGTATTAAGGGCTATGATAAATATGTGGAGCAACTGAAAAAAGATAAGGCTCTGTTTGAGGAATTTGTCAATTATATCACGATCAATGTGTCGGAATTTTACCGCAATCCGGAGCAGTGGAAGATCATGGATGAACAGATCATTCCGGAGCTGATCAGCAGATTTGGTAAGAACCTGAAGGTCTGGAGCGCTGCGTGTTCCACGGGAGACGAGCCGTATTCTCTGGTAATGGCTCTGTCCAGACATATTCCATTGCAGCAGATTCGTATCATTGCCACGGATTTGGACAAGCAGGTGATTGCCAAGGCTAAAGTGGGACTGTATGCGGATCGGAGCGTGGCGGCGGTTCCCGCGGATATGAAAAAGAAGTTTTTTACCCAGGTGGGGCCCTCCTACAAAATCTCCGACGAGATCAAGGCGCGAGTGGAGTTTCGGGAGCACAATCTGTTGAAGGACACATATCCAAACGACTGCCATTTGATCGTGTGCCGTAACGTGCTGATCTACTTTACGGAGGAGGCAAAGGATGAGGTTTTCGCCAAATTCCAGAAGAATCTCAAGCCCGGGGGAGTTTTGTTTATCGGCAGTACGGAGCAGATCATCAATTACAAGGATTTAGGATATGCCCGGAAGAATTCGTTCTTTTATGAGAGACCTTTTTGACAGGCGTATATGAAATGGAGCCGTGGCGCGCAGGATCTGCGTTACGGCTCCGTTTTTATGTGTCGGCGTGCGTTCCGAAAGTCAGCATGACGTGTGTGTTCTGACCGTCGATATGCCGATCTAGTAGGTCGCGGCCATCATGGACAGGATGTGATTGGCATAGCTGGTAAAAGCCTGGCGATTTTTTTTGATCTCATCGGTCAGTTCAAAAAAGAGTTCCTTACTCTTGTAGTCGCGTTTAAAAAAGGGCTCGATCAATACATCCCACTGGGGAAGATAGCTGGAGTACTTTCGGGTATAGCATGTGGCGGCAGTGGCGTTCACACGGTGCTCGTGATCCACAAAGGATGCCACGGATCTGTGCAGAGCCACATCCTCCGCGGGGAGATAGTAGTAATCTCTGTAATTGGTGTAAAAATATTTCATTTCTTCCTCATAGATGGGTACCCGCAACTGGGCCTGGGTTCCGCCGCCCTTGAAATAACAGTAGTTGGCGGAGGCGGAGACGCTGACCGGCAGTGTGCAGGGCAGGGTCAGTGTCATGACCAGTTCCTGCCGTCTGTTGCCGTTGATATCCCTGTAGGAGTTGGCCTGTACCTTGCGAGCCTTTACCTTGCCGTCAAACAGATCGTAATAGGACAGGATGGGCAGGATTTGCAGCATCCCCTGAAGATCGTCGGCATTGTGCAAAAGCAGGGACTTCTCGGCAAATTCCGAGGGCATTTTTACATAGTCATGGTATACGCCGATCAATTCTCCGCCCGAGAAAGCGTCTTCCCGGCGGATGCCCAGGAACTTTTCGATGGTTTTCTGCTTGCAGTTGGGCAGTTTCAGAAAATATTTGTAAAAGCTGACCCGGCGGTAGATATCCAGTCCTTCAAAGCCCTCAAAATTGTAGGGCAGTCGCAGCTGTTCACATTTCTGCTGGATAAAGGGCAGATCGAAATTGTTGCCGTTAAAATGGATCAGGTACTTATAGGAGGCGGCAAACTCAAAAAACGCAGTTATAATCTGAATTTCCTCCACATAGCTCTGGGCGAACCACTGCCTGGTGCGCCAACAGCCCTCGCTGTAATAAGCGCAGCCGATCAGATACAGATAGGATGTGCGGGCGGTGAAACCGGTGGTTTCAATATCCAAAAACAGGATCTGTTCCAGAGGAGCCAGGTTTTCCAGCGGATAACCGATTTCAAGGTTTTCTATTCTTGCGTCGTCTGTCTTCATATTTCCTCTCCATATATTTGTGACTTGCCTTATTTCAGCGTACACTTTGCACTTTACTCATTATACCATATTTCCGTGCGCTTCAGCGCACATTTTAATCAGAAGAGTTAAATGCTTTGCATTTTACTCATTGTAGCACAAATTTTGAAAATACTGTAGTATTTTTGCAAAAAAAATAGTATATTAGTAGAAGGAACAGATTCGACAGGTTATGTCATAAAGCATGACCTGCGTATTCACAGAGAGGTAGGATTGAAAGCATGCGAAAGTTGACTTTTCAGGGGGGTATTCATCCCTACGACGGCAAGGAACTGTCCAAGGACAAGCCCATTGTATCCGTACTGCCCCAGGGGGAGGTGGTTTACCCGGTGTCCCAGCATATCGGCGCGCCGGCAACCCCCATTGTGAAGAAAGGCGACCGGGTGCTGGCAGGGCAGAAGATAGCGGAGCAAAGCGGGTTCGTATCGGCTCCCATTCATGCGTCCGTATCCGGCACGGTCAAGGCCGTCGAACCCAGACGCGTTGTGACCGGCGACAGCGTCATGAGCATTGTGGTGGAAAATGACGGTCTATACGAGGAGGCTCCCATGCAGCCGCCGGGAGACCTGGAGTCACTCAGCCGGGAACAGATCATAGACTGTATCAGGGAGGCGGGGATCGTCGGCATGGGCGGCGCGGGTTTCCCTACATATGTAAAGCTTTCACCCAAGGAGCCTGAGAAGATAGAATACTGCATTGCCAACTGCGCGGAATGCGAACCCTATCTGACCAGCGACTACCGCAGAATGTTGGAGGAGCCGGAGAAACTCATCGGCGGGATGCGGATCATCCTGCGGCTTTTTCCCAATGCCCGGGGCGTCCTGGCGGTGGAGGACAACAAGCCCGACTGCATACGGCTGTTGCAGGAGATGGTTCGCGGCGAGGAGCGTATCAGCGTCAGGGCCCTGCAGACCAAGTATCCCCAGGGAGCCGAGCGCACACTGATCTACGCGGTCACCGGCAGACAGATCAACTCTTCCATGCTGCCCGCGGATGTGGGCTGCGTGGTGAACAATGTGGACACGGTGGTAGCTGTTTACCGGGCGGTGGCGGAGGGGCGTCCCCTGATGGAACGCATAGTCACCGTGACGGGGGACGCGATAGAGAATCCGCAGAATTACCGGGTGCGGATCGGTATGAATTATCGGGAATTGGTCGAGGAGGCGGGAGGATTTCGCGGCAAGCCGGAAAAGATTGTCTGCGGCGGCCCCATGATGGGCGTTGCCATGTTCGATCTGGACGTGCCAGCCACCAAGACCTCCACGGCGCTGCTGTGCCTGTCCAGAGACGAGGTCTCCGCCATGGAGCCCGGTCCCTGCATCAACTGCGGGCGCTGTGTGGAGGTATGCCCCGGCAGGGTGGTTCCCAGCAGGCTGGCGGACTACGCGGAACATTTTGACGAGGAAGCTTTTGTGAAAAATAACGGCATGGAGTGCTGCGAATGCGGCTGCTGCAGCTATGTATGTCCGGCCAGGAGGCCGCTGACCCAGGAGATCAAATCCATGCGGAAGATTCAGCTGGCCAAGCGGAAGAATGCAAAATAAATACAACATATTGGGAGGAAACAGAAAGTGGAGAAGAGATGGAGAGTGTCATCCAATCCGCATGTGCGTTCAAAGGTGACGACGAACGGTATCATGATGGCTGTGGTGCTTGCCCTGTTGCCCGCCACCGGATTCGGCATCTACAATTTTGGTTTCAGGGCGCTGCTACATATACTGATTACGGTGGCATCCACTGTGATCATGGAGTTTTTGTTCGGACTGTATAAAAAGAAACTGACGGTAACCGATCTGTCCGCAGTGGTGACGGGATTGCTGCTGGCGCTGAATCTGCCGGTGGGCGCTCCTCTGTGGATGGGAGCCCTGGGCGGCGTGTTTGCCATATTGGTGGTAAAGATGCTCTTTGGGGGTCTGGGACAGAATTTTATGAATCCCGCGCTGGCCGCCAGGTGTTTTTTGCTGATATCTTTCCCGGCACAGATGACCAATTTCGTCTGCGATGCCTACACCGGCGCCACACCCCTCACCGCGCTGAAGGCGGGGGAGGCTGTCAACGTGACGGATATGATCCTGGGGCGCACCGCCGGAACCATAGGCGAGACCTCCATGATCGCTCTTATCATAGGCGCCTGTTTCCTGATTCTGCTGGGCGTGATTGATCTGCGGATCCCCGGCAGCTATATCGTGAGTTTCGCGGTATTTGTGCTGCTGTTCGGGGGCAGGGGACTGGATCTGCCGTATCTGTCCGCGCAGCTGGCCGGCGGCGGCCTGATGCTGGGAGCCTTTTTCATGGCGACGGACTATGTGACCAGGCCCATCACCGTAAAAGGGCAATATGTCTTTGGCATATTTCTGGGTATCATGACGGGGATATTCCGCATCTTTGGGCCCGGCGCGGAGGGGGTATCCTACGCGATCATCCTGGGCAATCTGCTGGCGCCTCTGATTGAGAAAGTCACCATGCCCAGAGCATTTGGCAAAGGAGGTGCGGCACATGTCAGAAAATAAAGTCGGCGGCAGCATGTGGAAAGATGCCCTGATCCTCTTTGCAATCACTCTGATATCCGGTCTGATGCTGGGGCTGGTATACCAGGTGACCGAGCAGCCCCGCAGGGAGCAGCAGGAACGCAGGATCCAGGAGGCCTGCCGGGCGGTTTTTGCCCAGGCGGACCGATTTGAAGAATATACCTATACCGTGGACGAAACACTGGCGCAGGAACTGGCAGCGGACGGGGTGAAGACAGGAACCGTCTATCAGGCGCTGGATAACGGGGGCAATTCTCTGGGCTATGTGATCGAAACCACTTCCGGAGAGGGATACGGTGGTAATATTACCCTGTATGCGGGCATTACAAAGGATGGTATAGTAAATGGGGTATCCATTCTCTCCATCTCCGAGACGCCGGGACTGGGTATGCGGGCCGGAGAGGTGCTGGTTCCTCAGTTTGCGGAGAAACCGGCGGTATCCTTTACATATACCAAATCCGGCAGTCAGTCGGACAGCGAGATCGACGCCATAAGCGGCGCTACCATCACTACAAAGGCCGTGACCAACGCGGTAAACGGCGCGGTCCGCGTTTTTGAACAGGTGTTGACACAGGCCGCCGGGCCGCTCTCGGATCGTGGAACCGGGGAGACAGAAGGGAGGGAGACGGTATGAGCAAAACGAATCGTCCCGACAGCGCGGGAGAGAGACTGATCAACGGTCTGATCAAGGAAAATCCGACCTTTGTGTTGATGCTGGGCATGTGTCCTACTCTGGCCGTGACCACCTCCGCTATCAACGGTTTCGGTATGGGAGCTACCACGCTGGCGGTATTGGCGCTCAGCAACCTGATCATTTCCCTGCTGCGGGGTATCATACCCAATAAAGTGCGTATACCGGCATTTATCGTGATCATAGCCTCCTTTGTGACGGTGGTGCAGCTGCTGCTGGAGGCGTATATTCCTTTTCTGAACGACGCGCTGGGCGTATACATACCGCTGATCGTGGTGAACTGTATCATACTGGGCCGCGCGGAGAGCTATGCCTATTCCCATGCTCCCATTCCGTCTCTGTTTGACGGCATCGGCATGGGGCTGGGATTTACCGTGGCGCTCACCTGCATCGGCGCGGTGCGGGAACTGTTGGGAACAGGAGAGATCTTCGGTTTCAGGGTTATGCCCGGGGCTTACACGCCCATCGGTATCTTTGTGCTGGCGCCGGGCGCGTTCTTTGTGCTGGCGGCGCTGTGCGCCCTGCAAAATTATGTGAAAGCCAAAGGGGCCAGAGCCGGTAAAGACACCGGTAAGATCGGCTCCGGGTGCAGCGAAGACTGCTTGAACTGCGGAGAGACAGGCTGCGGGCGGAGAAAATTTTATGACGACAGTGACGATCTGGTAGTGGAAGAACTGTAGGAAGGAGACAGATATGGAAACAGTGAAGGAGTTACTTGTCATATTGATCGGCTCTTCCCTGGTGAGCAATGTGGTTCTGAGCCAGTTTTTGGGTTTGTGTCCCTTTCTGGGAGTTTCCAGAAAGACCAATACCGCGGCGGGTATGGGGGCGGCGGTGATCTTTGTCATCACGCTGGCCAGCGCGGTGGCGGGTCTGATGTACCGGTTTATTTTGCAGCCCCTGCATATCGAATATTTGCAGACCATATGCTTTATTCTGGTGATCGCGGCCCTGGTGCAGTTTGTGGAGATGTTTCTGCGCAAAGCCATGCCTGCGCTGTATGAGGCGCTGGGGGTGTATCTGCCCCTGATTACCACCAACTGCGCGGTTCTGGGAGTGGCTTTGACCAATGTACAGAAGGAATACGGGATCCTGGCGGGGATCGTCAACGGTTTTGCCACGGCGGTGGGGTTCACCGTGGCCATCGTGATTCTGGCGGGCCTGCGGGAAAAGATGGAGTACAACGATTTCCCGCAGTCTTTTAAGGGCATGCCGGCAGTGCTGCTCACGGCGGGACTGATGGCTATCGCGTTTTGCGGATTTTCCGGACTGTTATAGTCCGCAGGGCTTAATACGGAGGTAAGGAAATGATAACAGGAATCCTTATTGCGGCAGGGATCGTGGGAGCAATCGGTATTTTCATCGGTCTGTTCCTGGGCATTGCCGGTATCAAATTCAAAGTGGAGACAGATCCCAGGGAGGAGGCAGTGCTGGGAGTGCTGCCCGGCAACAACTGCGGCGGCTGCGGTTATGCGGGATGCTCCGGCCTGGCGGCGGCCATCGCCAGGGGGGAGGCCCCCACAAACGCCTGTCCCGTGGGGGGCGATGCGGTGGGCGGGCAGGTGGCCGAAATCATGGGCGTGGAGGCCCAGGCGGCCCAGCCCATGGTGGCTTTTGTACACTGTCAGGGGGACTGTGACAAGACAAGTCAGGACTATAAATACAGCGGCGCTCAGGATTGCCGGATGCTGCCCTTTGTGCCGGGGGGCGGCCCCAAGTCCTGCAACAGCGGCTGTCTGGGGTATGGCACCTGCGTAAAAGCCTGCCCTTTTGACGCCATTCACATTGTAAACGGCGTTGCCAAAGTAGATAATCAAAAGTGTAAGGCATGCGGGAAATGTGTGGCGGTATGCCCTAAGAATCTGATCTCCCTGATCCCGAAAAGTGCCAAAGAGGTAGTGGCTTGCAGCTCCACGGACAAGGGTCCGGTGACAATGAAGGCATGTACTGTGGGGTGTATCGGCTGCGGACTCTGCGTAAAAGCCTGCCCGGCAGAGGCGGTAAAAGTAGAGAATTTTCACGCCGTCATTGATCACGAGAAATGCGTGGCCTGCGGCGCATGTATGGAAAAGTGCCCCAAGAAGGCAATCGTGATCAATGAATAAGAGGGAGGCAAAAGAGGTATTAAGATGAAATTGCCAGAGGATTACAATGACAAGTCGGGTTTGACGCCGGTGATCGTTTCCACGATCGTAGCGGTCAGCATGTTTGTGCTGGTCCTTTTGGTGGTGGTGCTGTTTATCAATCACAGACAGAATCCTCCCAGGCGGACACAGTATACGCAGCAAAGCCAGATGGAAGACGTGGCGGCCAGGCCGGAATATCCTGATACCAGAGACCTGTTGGGGGACAGTGCCCTGACGCCGGATGACCTGGACTTTTGGGATATGTATCCGATGGAGACGCCGAAACCGGAGGAGCCGGGGGAGACGCCCAGACCGGAAGAGACAGACCCTGCCACGGATGGAAAGCATACGCTGGTGGTAGACAGGGACGGCAAGGAGGAGTGGGTGCTGATCAGCCCATATCTGCCCAAACATGACTATGATTTCACCCAGTTGGTATGTCAGTCCGATCTGATGAAATATTACCAGGACGGCAGACAGGTATCCTTTGTGGGTGTGGATATCTCCAAGGCGGAGGGATATGTGGACTATAACAAGCTTAAAAAAGCCGGTGTGGACTATGTGATGCTGCGGGTGGGCGCCCGCGGTTACAGCAGCGGGCAACTGGTGATCGACGAATTTTTTTCGGACAATATCAAGCGTGCCTCCGACGCGAAACTGGAGATCGGGCTGTACTTTTTCTCCCAGGCGGTATCGGAGGCGGAGGCCATCGAGGAAGCGCTGGTGGTGCTGCAGCAGCTCCAGGGCTATACCGTCAAGTATCCCATTGCCTTTGACATGGAATATGTGGATAACGACACTTCCCGGGTGGAGGGCCTGAGCCGGGCGGACAAGACTGCCGTGGCAAAGGCGTTTATGGACACGATCCGGATGGGGGGCTATGAACCCATGCTCTACGGGGATAAATACTGGCTGATCAAGCAGGTGGATCTGTCCAAGCTGACGGACTATGACGTGTGGCTGTCGCAACAGGAAAATGTGCCGGACTATCCCTATCGGTTCAGCATGTGGCAGTATGACAGACAGGCCACTATAGACGGTATTTCCGGCAACGCGAGCCTGAATATCAGTTTTATCGATTATTCGGAAAAATAGTTGAGTATTTTAGAGGAAACGGGCACGGCAGAATAGATATCCGCATAGGCGGCGGGGGAAAGTCCCTCCACATAGTTGCGGAGAAAATTCTTGCTCAGCCCGTTTTTTTGCAGGATGTCGGCAGCCTTGTTGTAGGCGATGGCGGCCTCGGTGACGGTGTCATAGACCCCTACCTTGTAGTAGCCGTTTACATGGATACGGACGCCGTAGCGCCGGATCCCCTTTTCCGTGAACGCACGGACGCCGTGATAAGTGTTGCGGACGCGCAGGTTCTCCCGGCGAAAGTCCGTGGGATCGCCGTTTAAAAAGTCAAAGTCCACGCCGGGAACGGCGTAGTTTTTGATTCCGTAGCGGGAGGCTATATTGACCTGCATACCGTAGTCCGCCACAAAATAGTGACCGCCCCGGCGCATGATCTTGTGGGAGGCATAATAGAACAGGTCGTCCGAATCAAATTTCAGCACATGGCCGGGAGACATATAGTAGTAAAAAAAGCGGGGGCGGATATAGATCGGCGTTCCCAGATAGATCCCGTTGTCTCGGAAATTCAGCAGAACTACCCATTTCTCAAAGCTTAGAACGGATGTGGGGCGATAGTCCTCCAGCGTGATCTCGCTGCCCGGCGCGATCAGCCGGGAGGCGGCGCGGTAGGCCAGATGCGCCAACAGGGCGTCCCTGTAACTGCCCAGGCTGATATGTCTGCGGCGATAGGTGAGCGAGGAGCGGTAATAGATCTCCCCGTTTTTCTTTTGGGCCTGATATACGCCTTCCATATGTCCCATATCTGCCATTCCCGCGCCGCCTTTCAACAGGGAGATCCCGTTAGTCTGTTTCCGTCTGCAATATTTCGATCAATTTCTGGATGGCAGGGTATAGCCTGCTGTCATAGCGGTCAACCGCCTCCACCACCAGAACGTCGGCGTTCCGTATGCCGCGAACCACCTCTTCGGGATAGTCCGTGCGGTAGTCCGAGGTTTCCCGGTATGTTATGATGGAACTGGAAAAATCCTTTACCAGATAATCGATCATAAAGCACCGGAAAGAGTCTCCTATAAATACAAGGCTTTGGCCATTTCCGCAGTCCGACTCCGCATAGTATGTGCCGGAGGGCAGCTTGTCCCCCGAGACATTGGTGAGCGTGACCTCCGGCCGGTAGTTTACCGCATAGTCATATTCCACAGGGTATTGGGTGGCGTCCAGACCGCCCAGGATCATCAGATCGCTGGTGGAGACGTCGCACTGCGTTACTTCCAGCGAAGACAGATCGGTGATGGGCATATCCAGAGCCCTGTACAGCTCCTGCGTGCCGATGAACGCGCCCGCATGGTTCCAGTGCGTATCGTATCGGTGATAAGTCTGCCAGTTTTCCTTGGCCTGCCACAGTTCCCGCAGGGGGTAGACAATGTGTATATCGGAGTGCTGCTCTACATAATCAACAAAGGTTTCCGTACGCCGGGTCTGGTTCTCGATCGTGTAGGAGGGCATATATTCGTAATATACCAGCTCCTTGTTGGGCAGGAGGAGGAACTGCAGCCGGATTCCCCTTTCATCGCACAATTCCTGCAGCTGCTCCATCAGAGACATATTGTACCGCATCTGTTCTTCTTCCAGAAGGTTGGTTCCCCTGTAATAGGAGATGCTGTCGTCCCCGGTGTAAAACAGCCAGTCGTGACGGCCCAGCAGTACGATATCGCCCACGGTCTGCGGGGCAAAGAATCCCTCGGCCTCGTCGCCGTAGAGCAGGCGGGCGAGCCTGTCCCGCAGATATCCGGTGTATCCCCGTTCCAACAGGCCGGAGAGCTTTTGCCGCAGGGAGATCATCTGACTGCGAAAGGGTACGTTGTCATTATAATACTCTTCCAGTTTACGCGTGTAGTCCTTCGGGTCGAATTTTTCCGGAAACGCGACCTGCGTCTTTTCTCCCAGATCATAATCCAGCCGCGCGTAAGTCTCCGGGGATATAAGCCGTATGCCATACCAGAGCAGAGAGGGAAGAAGGAGGATTCCCATAAATATGCCGATCTTTATTTTTTGCATTGTCTTTTTCACAGGCGGCCTCCTAAAACTGGAAATAGATAAAGGGATTGTAGGTTCCGGCGGCAATGGACAGGATGCTGAGGGCCAGGATCGCGATCTGGAGAGCGAAAGAGCCGCGGATCTCTCGCTTTTTCCGGAAAGCCCTCTGTATAAATCCCATGCCCAGGATTCCCAGGACCAGAGCGAGAATCACCTGCATGGACAGATAGGAGAGCACGCTGTATCCCGATGTCCCGAAACAGAACAGCTGGCGGATATACCGCCGGGCCATCACCAGATTGTCCGAGCGGAAGAATACCCAGCCGATCATGACAAAAAACATGGTGTAGATCCAGTTTAACAGTTTCAGCGGATTTTTTTGCAGCAGCCGTCCCAGGAACAGCCGTTCCGCTACCAGCAGCACCGCGTACATGAGTCCCCAGAAGATAAATGTAAAATTCGCTCCGTGCCAGATTCCGGTGAGCAAAAATACGATCACCAGGTTCCGGCATGTGACTGCCATGCCCTTTCGGTTGCCTCCCAGAGGGATGTACACGTAATTCTTGAACCAGGAGGACAGGGAGATATGCCATCTGCGCCAGAATTCCTGTATGGAAAGGGAAGTGTAGGGATAGTCGAAGTTTTCCTTCCATTTAAAGCCCAGCATCCGGCCCAGGCCGATGGCCATATCGGAATAGCCCGAAAAATCATAATATATCTGTAAGGTGTAGGACAGCATTCCCAGCCACGCCAGTCCGGCTCCCAGTTCATTGGTCTCCAAAGCCCATATCTGATCCGCCGTACTCCCCAGGGTATTGGAGAGCAGAACCTTTTTTCCGAGGCCGTAGCAAAAGCGCCTCACGCCCTCCAGAAAATCCTCCATGGATTCCTGTCTGCAGCGCAATGCGGCGGCGATATCGCTGTATTGCACGATGGGCCCGGCAATCAGCTGAGGGAACAGGGAAATATACAGGGCAAAGTCCAGTATATTGGTCTGGGGGGGAACGGTGTCCCGGTATACGTCCACCACATAGGACATGGCCTGAAACGTGAAAAAGGAGATGCCGATGGGCAGGACGATTTTTTCGATGCCCAGCGCTCCTGTTCCCTGTAAGGAGAACAGTTCCACCAAAAAGCGATCCTGCAGGGTGCCGGAACGCCAGGACATAAGCGTTTCCACCATGGCGATCAGCATATTGAAATATTTGAAAAAGAACAGGATCAGAAGGTTTAACAGGACGGTGACCGCCAGCAGGGCTTTCCGCCCGTTTCCTCTTTGACGGGAAATCAGGTATGCGCCCAGAAAGTCCAGGACGATGACACCAAGCATGATGAGGATATAGTATATGCCGCCCCAGGCATAAAAAAACAGACTGCACAGCAGGAGGAAAATGTTCTTGCGGCGTATCTTTTGCCTTTCATCAGCGTGAGGCAGCCGTGAGAGCAGTCCGTTCCCAATGAGCACCACAGGCAGAAATATCCATAAAAAAAGCATGGAACTGAAGAGCATCGTATTCCTCCCTTCCGACGGTTTTTGACCGCAATTTTAAATTAATTTTAGCATAATTATCGTATACTTGCAATATTTTTAGGACTTGCTGTATAAACTTATAATAAGTGTGAACAGGAGGAGAGAGTCCTATGTATAAAAAAGCTTTGGGGATCATAGTTCTGCTACATATGTTGTTTTTGTCCGGATATGTGTGTATCGCGGCAATCGGCGACAGCAGGCAGTTTGGAGAGCCCATGATGGAGACGGCTCTGGACAGAGCTCTGGTGGCGGATCAGCGCAGCAGCGCCCTGGGTGTGGCTGACGCAGCCGCGTCGGGACAGCGGATCGTGGACTGTGACGTGCTGGAGAGGCCGCCCGCGTACGAGCTGTGCGACGAGGATTATGAGATTCTGCTGCGCATAGTGGAGGCGGAGGCGGGAGGGGAGGACGAGGACGGCAAACTCCTGGTGGCCAATGTGGTGTTGAACAGAGTGAACAGCGAGGCCTTTCCCGACACCGTAAAGGATGTGGTAATGCAGAAAAACGGCAGGGTCACGCAATTCTCGCCGGTGGCGTCCGGGCGCATCTGGAAAGTGAAGATCAGCGAGGAGACGGTCAGGGCGGTGCAGCGGGCCATAGACGGGGAGGATCTTTCCCAGGGCGCTCTGTACTTTGCCGCCAGGAGACACGCGGACAGCGACAGTATGCGCTGGTTTGACAGAAAGCTGACTTTTCTGTTCCGGCACGGCGGCCACGAGTTCTTCTTTTAGCCGTTGCGCGGGGGCGGGATTTATGCTATAATCACTCCAGTGAAAATATGAGCGAACCTGCGTTATACAGAAAGGGGATAAAATGGAAGTGTTATATAAGAGTACCAGGAGCGGCCAGGAGCCGGTGAGCGCCTCTGTGGCAATCTTGAAAGGACTTACGGATGACGGCGGCCTGTTTGTGCCGGATCATATTCCCGCTTTGGACAGGAGTCTGAAGGAGCTGGCGGCTATGAGCTATCAGGAGGTCGCCTGTGAGGTGATGAAACTCTATCTGACGGATTTTACCCGGGAGGAGCTTACCGGCTGTATCTCCAGGGCTTATAATGAGAAATTTGACACGGAGGCGATCGCGCCGCTGGCGGAGGCGGATGGCGTTTATTTTCTGGAACTGTTTCACGGGGCGACCATTGCCTTTAAGGATATGGCGCTGTCCGTACTGCCCCATCTGCTCACCGTTTCCGCCCAAAAGAATCATATTAAAAATGAGATCGTGATCCTGACGGCCACTTCCGGGGATACGGGCAAGGCGGCGCTGGCCGGTTTCGCGGATGTGGAGGGAACCCGCATCGCGGTGTTTTATCCCAAGAACGGCGTCAGTCCCATCCAGGAGAAACAGATGGTGACCCAGCGTGGAGACAATACCTTTGTGGTGGGGATCCACGGGAATTTTGACGACGCCCAGACCGGGGTGAAGAAGATCTTTTCGGACAGGGCGCTGGCGGCGGAGATGGCGGAGAGCGGTTTTCAGTTCTCCTCGGCCAATTCCATCAACATCGGACGTCTGGTGCCTCAGATCGTGTACTATGTGTACGCCTATACCCGGTTGCTGGGCGAGGGCCGGATCCAGGAGGGGCAGAAGATCAATGTGGTGGTGCCCACCGGTAATTTCGGCAATATCCTGGCGGCATTTTATGCCAAAAATATGGGACTGCCCATCGGTAAGCTGATCTGCGCCTCCAATGACAATAAGGTGCTGTATGACTTCTTCCGCACCGGCGTATATGACCGCAACCGGAAGTTTGTGCTGACCAGCTCTCCCTCCATGGATATCCTGATCTCCAGCAATCTGGAGCGTCTGATCTACCGGATCGCCGGGGACGACCCGCAGCGCAATGCCGATCTGATGGCGGCACTCACGGGCCAGGGCAGATATGAGATCACGGAGGAGATGAGAGCCCGGTTGCAGGACTTTTACGGCGGTTATGCCACGGAGGAGGAGACGGCGGCGACGATCCGCAGGCTGTATGACGATTGCGGTTATGTGATCGATACCCATACCGCGGTGGCGGCGTCTGTCTACGGCAAATATGTGGAGGAGACGGGGGATCAAACGCCCACGGTCATCGTCTCCACGGCCAGCCCGTTTAAATTTACCCGCAGTGTGATGAACGCCATCGATGATAAATATGACAGTATGACGGATTTTGAACTGGTGGACGAACTTTCCAGGATTGCCAATGTGACGGTTCCAGGAGCCATCGAGGAGATTCGCAGCGCTCCGGTGCTGCATGACAATACCTGTGAAGTGGATGAGATGCCGGACATGGTAAAGAGATTTTTAAAGATGCGGTAAACGCAGGGGGAATGGCTGGGCTTCGCAGGACGGGGGTCAGCCATTTCGGGTTTCAGGACAGCGAAGAGCGGAGGTACGCGCATGGCAGGAGAGACACAGCCGAGCAGAAATGCGGAAGGTTTCATATTTTTAAACGCGGAGGACGCGGGGATGGCCTCAAAGGAAAGAAAGCAGATCGAATATCTGGAGAAACACCTGGACTACCGGCATCCCCAGCAGGTGCTGACTCTTTATGAGAGAATGCTCAGAGAGCGGATCTTTAAGACGCCGGTGGGGATGATCTATTTAAAACATTTGCAGGATTTTCTGCTGGACCAGGAGAATATCGATCCGGCCAAGGTCCCCATGATCCCCATAAACGCCCCCTGTATCACGATCCCCAAAAAGAGGGAGAGACCGCTGCGGAGCGGCGTCGGGGGAGGGGAGGAGGAGCGCGGCAGGAAGGCCTGGCTGCGGACTTCCGTAATATTGAATGTGCTGCTGGCGCTGGCGGTAGTCCTCATGTTCGCGCTTGCGCTGACCAGCAATCAGCCCAATATAGTCAATTACCGCACTGCCATTCTGAACGAGTATGCGTCCTGGGAGCAGGATCTGCAGCAGCGGGAACAGATCATCCGGGATAAGGAGAGGGAATTGAAAATAATAGAATAAATCCGATCTTTTCACAGAAAATACATAAATATGTTCTAAAATATTCCATGACAATGCAGGAAAGAGGTAGATCCCATGGAGAGACGAAAGATTCTGGTAGTGGATGACGAGAGCAGGATGCGCAAGCTGGTGAGAGATTTTCTGGTGAAAGACAATTATGATGTGCTGGAGGCCGAGGACGGGGAGCAGGCGGTGGAAATTTTTTTCCGGGAAAAAGGGATCGCTCTGATCGTGCTGGACGTGATGATGCCCAGGATGGACGGCTGGCAGGTGTGCAGGGAGATTCGGGCCTATTCCCAGGTTCCCATCATCATGCTGACAGCCCGGGGGGACGAGCGGGACGAACTGCAGGGATTTCAGCTGGGAGTGGACGAGTATATCTCCAAACCCTTCAGTCCCAAGATTCTGGTGGCCCGCATCGAGGCGATCCTGCGGCGCACCCAGTCCGGCGCCCAGGAACAGCTCCTTTCCTGCGGGGGTATCACCATCGACAAGACGGCGCATCAGGTGACGATAGACGGTCAGCCGGTGGAGCTGAGCTACAAGGAGTTTGAACTGCTGGCCTATTTTGTGGAGAACAGGGGAATCGCGCTGTCAAGGGAAAAGATATTGAACAACGTATGGAATTACGACTATTTTGGCGATGCCAGGACCATAGATACCCATGTGAAAAAACTCCGCAGTAAAATGGGGGCCAAGGGGGATATGATCAAGACCATATGGGGGATGGGGTACAAGCTGGAGGTCGCGGAGCCATGAGAACCTCCATACGCAGACAGCTGGCGGCCCTCACCATAGGACTGTTGGTGGGTACTATTCTGGCATGCTGGTTTATCAACAATACTTTTCTGGAAAAATATTATGAGCTGGAGAAGGCCGATGTGGTGCGGGAGGCATATCAACGTCTGAATACCGCCGCGGTCTCGGGGAATCTGGGCAGTGAGGAATTTGCTCAGGAGATGGGGCGGTTTGCGTTTATCTCCAACATCAATGTGGAGGTTATAGACGCCGACTCCCGGATCGCCTATGCCGTGGTATTCAACAACCGGGAGGAACTCTCCAAACGGCTGCTGCGCTATATTATCGGCTATGCGGTGGACAGTACTTTCGGGGAGGAGATCTATGAGGATATTCCCGCGCCCAACACGCTCTTTAAATATGTGGATGCGCGCAGCAAGACAGAGTATATTGAGATGTACGGACAGCTGGAGAACGGACACTGGTTTATCGTCAATACCACGATGGAGAGTATACAGGAGAGCGTGAAGATCGCCAACCGTTTTCTGGCATATATCGGCGTGGCGGCGGCCCTGGTGGGCGGCATTTTGATGTGGTTTATGTCCAAGCGGGTGACGGATCCCGTGCTGGAGTTAGCCGAGATATCCCAGCGCATGGCGCATCTGGACTTCAACGCCAGATATCACGGCAGGGAGAAAAATGAGATCGGCCTGCTGGGCGGTAACATCAACCAGATGTCGGAATCCCTGGAGCGGACTGTATCGGAGTTAAAGACAGCCAACAATGAGCTGCAGAAGGATATTGAGAAAAAAGAGCGGATCGACGAGATGCGCAAGGAATTTCTGGCGAATGTGTCCCACGAGCTGAAAACCCCCATAGCGCTGATTCAGGGATATGCGGAGGGCCTGAAAGAGGGTATCAGCGACGATCCGGAGAGCAGGGATTTTTACTGTGAAGTCATTATGGACGAGGCGGGCAAGATGAATACCATGGTGCAGAAACTTCTGACGCTGAACCAGCTGGAGTTTGGCAATGACAAGGTCAGTATGGAGCGTTTCGATATCGTGGCAATGATACGGACATATCTGCAATCGGCGGAGATTCTGACAAAACAGGACGGGATCACTGTGAAAATGGAGCAGACACAGCCGGTCTATGTATGGGGCGATGAGTTCAAGACAGAGGAAGTCTTTATGAATTATTTTACCAATGCGGTTCATTACTGCCGGGGTGAGAAAATGATCCATGTCACTGTGGAGCAGGCGGAAGGAAAGGCAAGGGTCGGCGTGTTCAACACAGGAGACCCCATTCCTGAGGAGAGTCTGTCCCATCTCTGGGAGAAATTCTATAAGGTGGACAAGGCCAGAACCCGGGAGTATGGCGGCAGCGGCGTGGGGCTGTCTATTGTAAAAGCGATCATGGAATCCATGAATCAGGAGTATGGGGTGCAGAACTATTCCGACGGCGTGCTGTTTTGGTTTACGCTGGAGGAGGCTTAACCATAATCGACCGCGTGAAAATTTCAGATAGCTATTTGCAATTATCCGGCATATGTATTATGATGGAAAGAGAGGCATGTATGGAGGAACGGGATACGCGGCAGGAAACGGAGAGGGCGCTGCTGGTGGGCGTGGATACAGGAGAGGAAGAGGACTTTGACTACTCCATGGAGGAGCTGGGCAGTCTGGCGCTGGCATGCGGCATGCAGGTGGTCGGCCTTATCACGCAACGCCTGTGTACGCCGAACAAGGCCTTTTATGTAGGGCCGGGCAAGGTGGAGGAGATACGGGAATACGCCGGGCAGTGCGAGGCGCAGACGGTAGTGTTTGACAATGCCCTTGCTCCCTCTCAACTGCGGAATCTTCAGCAGGAACTGCACATGCCCATCTTGGACAGAACCGCGTTGATACTGGATATTTTTGCCCTTCGGGCCAGAACCAGGGAGGCAAAGCTGCAGGTGGAGATGGCCCGACTGCAGTATCTGCTGCCCCGTCTGGTGGGGATGCATGACGCTCTGGGCAGACAGGGCGGCGCCAGCGGAGCGTTGAGCAACAAGGGCACAGGAGAGAAAAAACTGGAGCTGGACCGTCGGAAGATCGAGCACCGCATCAGCGAACTGCGCAGGGAACTGGCAGAGGTGGAGCAGGGGCGCAATATCCAGAGAAAGAGACGTATGGGCTCCAGAATTCCCCAGGTGGCTCTGGTCGGCTACACCAACGCCGGTAAATCCACGATCATGAACCGGCTGGTAGAGCGGTATGGGCAGGCGTCGGAAAAGACGGTGACGGAAAAGGATATGTTGTTCGCCACGCTGGATACCAGTGTGCGCACCATCGAGACAGAGGATAACAAGCCTTTTTTTCTGGTGGACACAGTGGGATTTATTCATAAGCTGCCCCACGGGCTGGTCAAAGCGTTCCGTTCCACTCTGGAGGAGGTGCGGTACGCGGATCTGCTGGTGCAGGTGGTGGATGTGTCGGACTCTCATTACAGGCAGCATATGGAAGTGACCCGGCAGACACTGGAGGAACTGGATGCGGGGCACATTCCCATGATCGTGGCGTACAATAAAAGCGATCTGGGCGACCGCGAGTATCCCCGGCTCGCGCAGGAGCATGTCTATATGGCGGCCGCGGCGGGCGAGGGAATGGAGGAACTGATCGCGCTGATAAAGGAAAAGGTATATGCAGGGCATGTGGACTGCAGGCTGCTGCTACCCTATGATCAAGGCGCGGTCGCATCCTATTTTATGGAACATTCCATGGTTCATGCGCAGGAATACCGGGAGGACGGTCTGTTCCTGGAGGTGAGCTGTCACCGTCAGGATGCGGATAAATACAGGGAATATATGTTGTAGCATACCTTTGGGAAAACGTGAGACTACAGTGGAGGGGCGTAAGTGACAGATGGAACAGCAGGGAATATATGAGCGGATCAAAGAGCGGGTAGGGCAGCTCAAAGAGGAGTCTCAGGATCGCTATTTTACGGAATATCTCGTCAAACTGGAGAGCGGCCTGATCCAGGAAAAACATCAGCTTGATCTGATCGAGGCGGGACTGGAACGGAATCTGCGGATATATCGGCAGCGCATGGAGACGGCGCAGTCTGCCGACGAACCGCAGGCATCGGCGTCTGGTCTGTCTCTGACGCAGCCGGAGAAAAGCGGCAGCGTGGGCGCGTTCAGCGCCGGGACCGTGGAGCAGTTGTCTTTGCATCTCCGGCAGGGAGCGCCACAGGCACAGGAGACGCCGCAGCCATGGGGAGCGTCACTGTCACAGGAAATGCCACAGTTTCAGATGACGTCTCCGCCTGCAAGGGAACCGCATCCGCAGAGAAATCATGAGTTTACAATCGGCATCAACGTGTTTGGAACCATAGGCGTCCTCTTTGTGCTGGCGGCGTTGATCCTGCTGGGGATCAATTATATGGGCAGCCTGGTAAAGGAACTGGGGCTCTATGTGCTGGGACTGTTGGTGTGGGGCGTCGCGGAATTTGTGGTAAAGAAGAAAAGCCAGATATTATCCATGATATTTTCCTCGCTGGGGATTGGCAGCCTGTATGTGACCACCATGGTGAACTTCCTGTATCTGCACAATTTCAACGGTCTGGTCACCGTACTGATCACTACTTTTATCACCGTGGCGGTGATGATCGTCAGCAGGAAGAAGGACGCGGGTATTCTGCGCATTATCTGTCTGGGCGCGTGTATGGTCAGTTTCCTGATGATGGATACTTTGCATATGGTCAGCGATACGGAGCTGCTGATCTATATGGTGATGATCGTGCTGGTGCAGTTATTGGGTATTTTCCTGCCTGTCAAAAAATGGGCTTATGGCATAGCAGTGGGCCAGATAGCCGGAACAGCGCTTTTTGCCCTGCTGTTTGCGCTGGGGACGGTTCAGCCCTGGCAGGCGATGGAGCTGCGCGCTCTCTATGTGATCGGCTTTGTGGTAGTCAGCATCCTTCTGGTGGAACTGACCGTATGGAGAATGCCGGTGCGGGACAGTAACCAGACGCTGGGAGTATATATTGCTTTTGGAATCGGCGCTTTCCTGCTGTTATGCGCCCACTGGCGCGCTGTCGGTTTTTCCAGCAGATATCAGGGAGCCTATTCCGATATAGAGATATGGATACGCCTGGGAGTCATGGCGGCGATAGCGGTCATGGGCGGCCTGTTCTTTATCCTGACCAGACAGAAAGGTCATCTGCGGTGGATACAACCGTATTTTGTGGCAGGAGCCGCGCTGTTCTTGCTGGGAAACGGCTCGAATGAACAGCTGAGCGTCACCATAACGCTGGTGATCCTGCTGGCGGTTTACAAATTGCTGGCCTGCCGCCAAAAACCTCTGCGGGTGGCGGATGCGGTTATCACTACCTGGACGGCATTGGCAGCGCTGGTTTACCACAATGATATTTACGGGTATATCCTGCTTGGCGTCCTGCTGTTGGGAATCCTGCTGATGAACCACTGGCAGACATATTACGAATTCCTGCTGACGGGAACAGTGGTGCTGTATATTTCCATGACAGTGGACAATGATCTGCTGCTGCCGCTGATCGTGGCGGTGATGTGGATGGCCTCTCTTTTGTTCAACGGTGTCAAAAGATTTGCGGGCAAAGGGATCCGGGGGTTCAATGTGACCGTGCTGGTGATGGAGACGGCCTGCTATCTCAGCCTGTGTTTGTTTGAGAGATTTGACAGCAGAGTGATATATCTCATCCTGACAGTGCTGGGACTGGGTATTCTTTTGTTTACCTGCCAGTCCAGATTCTTTTCAGGAGCGGAGAAATGGAGGGGCCTGGCGGTGGCCGTTTTCCTGTCCTATATGGTGCTGGTCGCCAGATTTGACTACCGGATCACATCCAGTATATTGCTGATGGTGACAGGTCTGCTGGGCATAGTCTTTGGGTTCCGGCAGACGGACAGGAAACTGCGTATATATGGCCTGGTACTCTGTCTGTTGATGTGCCTGAAGATTACTCTGTTCGATTTCAGAGTACAGTCTCTGCAACGGATCATCCTGTTTATGGCAGCCGGAGTGGTGGCTTTGATGATCTCAGGGGTCTATGCGTTGATGGATAAAAAATATAATAAGTAGAACGGTGTCTGGGAATATGACTTCCGTACGCGCGTCCGTGGGATGCGCATCCCGGAAGTGAAATGCGGGAAAGGAAAGGAAAAAGATGAGAAAAAAAACAGTTGCGGCATTGCTGGCAGTGATGGCTCTTATGATGGCCGGATGCGGAAACGCGATCCCGGATCTGACGGATGAACAGCTTCAGGAAGTGGGCGAATATACGGCCATGCTGCTTTTATCCCATGACGTGAATTACAAGAGCAGATTGGTGGATGTGGAAACGCTGGTCACGGAGGAACCTGAGACACCTCAGGAGACTCCCGCACCGGAAGAGACGCCGGCTCCTGAGAACGTGGGAATGGATCCCACGGAGGATACGCCGGTGATAGATATGACGGGCGAACAGGACAGCGGGGCGCAAAGTGAGTTAAGCCTGGAGGAAGCGCTGGGATTGCCGGAACAACTGATTTTGACATATACGGGATATGAGATAACGGACAGCTATCCTCAGGATGCCTCTGTAGAAGAGTATTTTACCGTGGATGCCGGAGACGGAAACAAATTGCTGGTGCTGAATTTTACGCTGCAAAACCAGGGGGAGGGGACGGAGACGGCCGATATCGGAGAGCAGAAACCGCTGATCAGGGTATCTGTCAACGGCATCAGCGTCAACAGTCTGGCCACATTTCTTTCCAACGACCTGACTCTCTACAAGGATGAACTGGATCCGAACGAGAGTCGGGAGGTGGTGATTCTGGCGGAATACGAGGCCATAAGTCTGCAGGATGTGGCTGGTGTAGAGATAATTGTCAAAAATGGTGAAAGAAATACAACAATTTCGCTCAAATAAGGAAATTTGCAGTTTATACTGTGGCATTTTACCAGAATAAAGCACTCCAAATGCTGAGTTTTACGGACTTTCAGCGTCAAAAGGAAATTGTAGAAAATTTTATGAAATTTTTTTGATTTTGTTGTTGACAACGGAAAAAAGGAGTGCTATACTCATAAACGTTGTTGAGTGAGACACAATTCGACAACGGGAAGTTAATGACGGAATCGTCAACTTCCATGTACTTTGACAAATAAACAGCAATGCAACCCTGAAAATTCTTTAAAAGTGGAAAAACCACGAAAAGTCTATTTCAGAGAACAAAACCTAAAAGACAGTAATGCCAGATAGCAAGACTGGCTTGGATAAACTATAACATGAGAGTTTGATCCTGGCTCAGGATGAACGCTGGCGGCGTGCCTAACACATGCAAGTCGAACGGGGATAGGATGAAACCTAGTGATTCCTATTCTAGTGGCGGACGGGTGAGTAACGCGTGGATAACCTGCCTTGTACAGGGGGATAACACCTGGAAACAGGTGCTAAGACCGCATAAGCGCACGGTCTCGCATGGGACAGTGTGAAAAACTCCGGTGGTACAAGATGGATCCGCGTCTGATTAGCCAGTTGGCGGGGTAACGGCCCACCAAAGCGACGATCAGTAGCCGGCCTGAGAGGGTGAACGGCCACATTGGGACTGAGACACGGCCCAAACTCCTACGGGAGGCAGCAGTGGGGAATATTGCACAATGGGGGAAACCCTGATGCAGCAACGCCGCGTGAGTGAAGAAGTAATTCGTTATGTAAAGCTCTATCAGCAGGGAAGAAAATGACGGTACCTGAGTAAGCAGCCCCGGCTAACTACGTGCCAGCAGCCGCGGTAATACGTAGGGGGCAAGCGTTATCCGGATTTACTGGGTGTAAAGGGAGCGTAGACGGCTGTTTAAGTCAGAAGTGAAAGCCCATTGCTTAACGATGGGACTGCTTTTGAAACTAAGGAGCTGGAGTGCAGGAGAGGTAAGTGGAATTCCTAGTGTAGCGGTGAAATGCGTAGATATTAGGAGGAACACCAGTGGCGAAGGCGGCTTACTGGACTGTAACTGACGTTGAGGCTCGAAAGCGTGGGGAGCAAACAGGATTAGATACCCTGGTAGTCCACGCGGTAAACGATGATTACTAGGTGTCGGGGGGTTATAACCCTTCGGTGCCGCCGCAAACGCAATAAGTAATCCACCTGGGGAGTACGTTCGCAAGAATGAAACTCAAAGGAATTGACG
>CAJUAH010000014.1 GCA_910584375.1 uncultured Acetatifactor sp. | reverse complement strand
CCGGGCCTTTGCCCTATTGGAATCAAGATTTTGAACTTGTTTCGCAATTACCTACCAATATACCATCCGCAGATCCCACAGTCTATCAAAACAGCGTTGCGATCGCGCAATTTTAACTTGCAACGAATATATCCGGTTTCCATACAGCTAAAAGAGCAGTCCCTCAACTGCTCTTTGAATAGATCAACAATCCTGTTTGACAAAAATGTCCTCCTGCTCCATAAAATACATCCTACACCCGAAATCCGGGAAATACCGCACATTCCCGTCATACCCGGTGGCGGCAAAGGCGCTCTTTAACTTCACGCCCCCGTACATCAGCGCGTCCCCGTAAGCCACAGTATCCTCCGTCTCCCCGTCCATCTTCACAAATCTGGCCACCAGATCATGCACCAGGCTGTCCTGCCGGATGTGGACGGGGGACACCGTGTTGATCAGATCCCCAAAATCTTTCACATTGTACTGTAGTTTCCTGCCGTAAAATCGGTATACAGCCTCCGGCTCCAGCCCCCTGGCCCGGTAAGTTTCCGTGGTGGTGTTGGGCACTGCCAGCCGCTGCATCAGCAGTCCCACCGCCCGCTTTTTGTCCGGTGACACGCAGGTCCACTCCAGCACATTGGCGTCGCCTCCCCGCAGTGCGCCGCATCCCGCCTGGCTGCCGCTGCCCATGCCACGCCCCCGGTAAAAGCTGCCCCGCTGCAACACGTCCCGCCACAGCTTATACAGCGCGATCTGCCCTCTCACAGCCTCCAGCTCCTCCCCTTTCATATCGCAGAGATTGCACTCGTAGCCGCACAGGCCGAAGGCCGCCACCCCAAAACGGGTGTCCAGAGGCGTCCGGCGCAGGGTCTGGTGGTTGGGACAACCGGACACATGGGCCCCCAGCACAGACAGAGGATACCCGTAGCTGTAACTGTGCTGCATCTCGGCCCGGCACAGGGCGTCCGTATTGTCACTGGCCCATATCTGGGGAAAATAGCACAGGATACCGGGGTCAAAACGGTTGCCTCCCGCACTGCACCCCTCAAACAGAATATGGGGAAAACGCTCCGTCAGCTCCCGCATACAGCGGTACAGCCCCAGCATATAGCGGTGCGCCGTCTCGCCCTGGCGTTCTGCAGGCAGGGAAGGGGCAAAATAATCTGTGAATGTGCGGTTCATATCCCACTTCACATAGGATATCTCCCCGCTGGCAAACACCTGGCTCATGCTATGAATCACATAATCCTGCACCTCCGCGTTGGCCAGATCCAGCAGCCGCTGGTGCCGCCCCTCGCTGTGGGCATGTCCTGGGATCTCCAGCGTCCAGTCCGGATGCTCCCGGTAAAGTCCGCTCTTTACGCTGACCATCTCCGGCTCCACCCAGATGCCAAATCCCATCCCCAGCTCCCGGATCTTTTTTGCCAGACCGGCCACGCCGCCGGGCAGCTTTTTGCGGTTCTCCTGCCAGTCCCCCAGCGAAGAAGTGTCGTCGTCCCTCTCCCCGAACCACCCGTCATCCATGACAAAAAGCTCTATTCCCACGCTCTTTCCGGCTTTGGCCAGCCGCAAAAGTTTGGACTCGCTGATATCAAAATAGGCTGCCTCCCAGCTGTTCAGCAATACCGGGCGCTCCTTTTCCTTCCACTCCCCTCTCACGATATGTTCCCGAATAAAAGTATGTAACCGCCCGCTCATGCCGTTAAAGCCCTGCCCCGACCAGGTGAAAAAAGCCTCCGGGGCCTCCAGCTCCTCCCCCGGCTCCAGGCGCCAGCAAAAGGACTGGGGATTGATCCCGGTCACCAGCCGGGTCTTGCCGTAGGGGCTGACCTCCGCCGCCTCATAGTGGTTGCCGCTATAGACCAGATGAAAACCCATGCACTCGCCGGTATCTTCCGTAGTTCCTGGCCGGGACAGCATCACAAAGGAATTGGCCCGGCTGGAGGTGGTGCCGGTGTAGGAGGCATTTGCGTATCTGCCGCTTTGCAGCGGGATATCCGTCCGATGCATTTCCCTGGCCCAGGCTCCGGTAAAGGTGCTCATCACATAGCCTGTGTCCGCCAGATCCAGCTGCAGGCTCATGAGACGACGCACCCAGGCCGTGCCTTCGCTGTCGTTACACAGTATGCAGCTGCGGGCGATCACGTCACACTGGGGATACACATAATAGTGCAGCTCCAACCGCAGCCCATACCCTTTGTCCTCCAGCGTCACACAGAGATGCTCCACCTCCCCCGCCCCGCCGTAGGAGCCGGGCAGCGTCCTGTACTCCGGCTTGTCCGCCGTGACCGCAGCCTCCCGGAACAGGAAGTCGGAGGTGCTGCCGCCGTCCCCGCAGGTCACCTCGATAAAAGGCTCCCGGATGTCCCCCTTGCCGTAAGAAGACATCTCCAGACAGATATTTTCCAGCGTCAGGTTCTCATGGGTGCTGTCATAGCTGTTGGTATTGCCCTGGGGAAAAGCCCGCTTTTCCGCCAGCGCCTCCAGGCCCTGGCCCTGCTCCCCGATATGTATGCGTCGCCCGTAATACAGGTGCTCCGCATGGCCGGTGTCCAGAATGTGAAAAATATAGGAGGTATGCTCCGTCTCCAAAATAAATGCCCGATCTATCCGTCTGATTCCCATAATTTTGCCCTTCTATTTAAGTTCCGCATATCCCATCTGCGTCACTGCCGCTCTCTCCTCTCCCGCACCTGCGCGGCGATCTCCTCCACCTTCTGCTCCGACAGCAGATATTTTTTATGGAAATAGAATACTGCCACCAGCAACCCCACGATGGGAATCAGCGTCATGGTCATGCGCAGCCCCACCACATTGCCACCCGCAACGGGAACATCGCTCTCGGTATCCCGGCTGATATTGCACAGGCTCAGGGCCAGAGAGGCCACCAGCGCCGCCGCGCCGGACGCCAGCTTTACCACAAAGGTCTGCATGGAAAAGATCATGCTCTCGTCCCGGCGGTCGTTTTTCAGCTCCCCGTAATCCACGGTGTTTGCCAAAAATACAGTGGTCAGCACATTCAGTATGCCATTGGCGGCAAAGATAAAGAAGGCCGGGATAAACAGCATATACACGCCTTGCAGGTTGATGAACATCAGACACAGCAGCGTCGCGTATCCCGCGATCGCCATGCCGAAACTCACGTAAAATACTTTGATGGAACTCATAAACCTGCGCAGCAGCGGGAACAGCAGCATCATGGACAGGATCTGAACCGCTCCGCCAAAGACATTGAAGAGGGTGTAGCTTGACAGCCAGTCCATTCCGCCAAAATCATATTTAAAATAGTAGATCACCAGATTGGAGGTGATATAAATGGAGCTGTTGATCAGCACAATGGCGATCACCACCGTCATGGCCTGGTCGTTCTGAACCAGCGCCTTAAACATCTGCCCCACGGAGGGAGCCTCCACATCCACGGTGGACTTTTCCCGGATGGCCAGGCAGGTGATCAGGATAAATACGGAGAACAGTATGGCAATAATCAGGGAAAAGAACTGGAATCCCACTCTCTCATTGCCCTGCCCCAGCCAGTTCACGCAGAGCATGGTAATGACGGTGATGACGGCTGATCCGACGCCCGCGCAGGAACGGGCCAGCGTGGACAGATTTTCCCGCTCCCTGCCGCCCTGAGTAAAGGCCGGGATCATGGACCAGTAGGGAATATCCATCATCGTATAAGTCACACCCCACAGAATGTAGATCACGGCGGCATAAACCACCAGACCGTTTCCGTCCAGTGCGGGAGGCGCGGTAAACAGCAGATACAGCACAACGGAGTTGAGCAGTGTGCCGATCAGCAGCCAGGGCCGGAATTTGCCAAAACGGGTGCGGGTCTTGGCCACCAGCACACCCATGACGGGATCGTTGAATGCGTCAAAGACCCGGGCAGCCATCAGGATCATGCCCATGGCGATGGCGCTCACCCCCAGGATATCCTGATAATAATAGAGCACATAGCTGGCGGAGAGCATGTAAACCATATCCTTTCCCACTGCGCCCAGACCGTAAGATACCTTTTCTTTCCATGTCAGTTTCATATCGTCCTCCTCATATTTTTCCTGCCTGCTCTGTCAGACTGTTCTGTCTCAGTCCCATGGCCAGCTCCACCACCCTGTAAGCGCCGTCATAGATTCCCGCCTGCTTATTGCGCAGAATCGCGTCGCACATGCCGCCCAAATAATTCTCATCCTTCAAAAAAAGTTCCAGCATCTGTAGAGTGTGAGGGATATCCCGGCACTCCAGGGTTCCCTCTCCCAGCTCCGCCGAATGGATTGCACCCCACTGCTCATGGCCGCCCACCCGCTTGATGAACAGTTTGGGCACCGGATAAAAGGCCAGTTCGCTGGGTTTTGTGACCAGCACGTCACAGCTGCGCATCAGCAGATTGGTACAGTACACTGCCTGAAAGATGTCCCTGTGCAAAAAACCGTGTATGCCTTCCACTTTCCTGGCCAGCGCATCCTCCGCAAAGGCCTGGGTCTGCTCCCAGTCGTCAAAATGCTCCGTGCTCATTGCCCCCATCTCCGGGATCTGTCGCAAAAGCTCCTCCCACACATTCCGGTAATCCCCCACATTCACATACAGGGCCGCTCGGCCCTCCTGTATATGGGGCAGCAGATAACGTATGATCCGCGCGAATGTCTCCCGCTGGGCGCCGGCCCCGCCTACGGTCAGCAGGAACCGCATGGGTTCTCCCGCCGCTTTCCTGGCTTTTCTCCGGCCGCAATCCGTCTCGATATTGCTCACCAGCTCGTGGTCAATATAGTGCCCGGTGTACACCAGGTCTTTATCCCCCATGGGCTTTAACACCTCTTTGCCCTGCATGCCGTTTAATATCCGATATCCCTGATAGGCGTAATGGGTCTGCACCGTATGCAGGCTTCCTTCCGAGAGATGCAGCGCCATGGGCCAGTTGTCCGGAATGGCGTTGACCACATACCGCATACCCGCATGGACCGCCGCCTGGGCAGGCCACACATGGGTGGCTACCACCGGGATCTCCCTGGGCACATGCCGATATACCGGCGCCATCAGCTCCGCGTTTTTCTGATCCGACGCATTGTAGGAAAGCTTGCGGAATCCCTCATAATTCATGGGCTCCCAGACCAGGCGGTTGAACAGCCTGCTCTTTTGGGAAATCCGGGAACCCAGGGAATACAGATCGTTCTGGGCGCTGATCACCTTGGTGCAGGTGGTCTGGGGAAAAGAATTCAGATCCATCCAATAGGGGATATAGCCCATGGACTTCGCCGCTGACGCGATCGCCATAGAGATCCGGTAGTGTCCGAAACCCATGCGGATATTGCCCACGATGATCCCCTTTTGCGTGTCAAAGGTTTCCTGTCCGGGCTGCTCTCCCAGCTCCACATTCCATACGCCCAGGCTCTCGCCGATATGCGGATTCTTTTTCAAAATAACCTGATACTCCGCCTGACTGTCATCTCCAAATTTCTTTTGATATTTCCGCTTGGAGTTCACCGCCTTGCGGTATACCGAATCCTTCATTCTGTTGCCAAATATATCTCTTGACCTCTCCAAATCCGCGCCTCCTTCCTCAATCCGCATGGTCTCCCCGGCAGCCCTTATCGCCGCATTCCGCCGCTATGCCATACACCAGTATATCCACCACCTGCTCCAACGCGTCCACATAGTTCATCTGGTTCTGGATCAGGATATCCCTCTGGAAAAACTGCTCCAAAGACGCTTCCAGCATCATCTTCACCAGCGGAACGGACACCGGGCGGATCACCCCTTCCTCCATCCCCCTGACTATCAGGGCAATGGTAGACTCCCAGCCGTTTTCCAGCCGCTCCTCCACCCGGGCATATATGCCGGGATATTTTTCCCGCAGAGCGTAAAGCTGCCGCAGATCGATGTCCCGATATCCCTCTGGCATGACTCCCAGGATCCTGCGGATCTTTTCCAGCGTCCCCAGAGAATCATCCTCCAGAATCTTCCGCTCACTGTCCTTGATCTTGTCAAAAATGTAATCCACCATGGTCAGGAACATGCTTTTCTTGTCATCAAATACCGTATAAATGGTCTTTTTGCTCATAGACAGCGCCCTGGCCACATCATCCATCGTGAATTTCAGACCCTTTTGGTTGAAAACCGCAATCGCTCCTTCCAATATTGTCTCCCTGAGTTCCATTTCTACCCCCGTCCATAAATATATGAATTTTTCTTGCTTTTTGGAAACTGCTTTTTACATTTTCGTTTCCATTATTGTAGCAAGTCTTCCCGTGCAATACAAGAAACTGTTTTCACAAAAATGGTTTCCTGTTTTTGTCAAAAAGCCACAAAAAAAAGCCATATCAGGCGGGATCCTCCCGCGGATATGGCTTTCCGGTTATTCAACGCCAAGTTCAGACATCTACTCTGCCTTGTCTTCCTTCTTCTCTTCCAGCTTTTTCAATGTCTTGGCCGCGAACTCCTTACCGCCGATACCGAAAGCGATGGCAAAAGCGATAGCCACAGCGGCCACCAGCAGGATAAACGCATCGTTCACGATGGCGGTGGCAATACCTAACTGACTCAGGATCATGAACACACCTACGACAATGATAGCCACTTTAGCCACCACGGCATAAGTACTCATGCCGTTCTTGCGCAGAGCCTTCTCCACCATGGAGCTGACGATCATGGTAGCAGCCAGAATCAGTACGGCCGCCAGCACATTCGGCATATAGGCGATAATAAAGGTGCCCACATTGGTCAGCACGTCCAGTTTCAGTACGTTCAGTCCCTCTACCACAAAGAAGATCACGATCACTGCATACACCACACCGCCGGTTACTTTGGACAGCACAAACTTCTGCGCTTTCTCATCCAACAGTCCCTGCAGCTTGGCATCCAGACCGGCGGAGGCGATCAGCTTGGTCACAATCTGTCCTACCAGCTTGCCGATCATGCAACCGATGACGATGATGACCAGGCCAATCACGATATTCGGGATAAAGCCGATCACGCTGTTCAGCATACTCACGGCAGGTACGGAGATTACCGTGATATTCAGCACGTTCAGAGCCATGATCACCGTGGGGATCAGGATCAGCACGTACACGATGTAAGCCAATGTGTTGGAAAGCCTGTCCGCGTTTTTCACCTCGATACCGGCCTTCTCCTGCAATTTGTTCACATTCAGCTTGTCAAAGACAGGCACCAGCAACTGACGCACCAGCTTGGCGATCAGATTACCCACCATAAGTACGATGGCGGCGGCCACCAGATTGGGCACATAACCCCAGATGGTATCCAGCACATTGCTGATGGGAGCCATCACGCTGCCCAGGCCCAACGCGGAAAAAATTCCGGGTACGAACAGCAGAAATACCAGCAGGTATACCAGCTTGCCGATAAACTCCCGGGCGCCGCCGGGCTTGTCCTCCGTGTCGATCTTGGCCAATACATTGTGCAGTTTGGTCTTGTCGATCAGTTTCAGCACCAGCGATTTCACAATGGAGGCCACCACAAAGGCAATCACCAAAATCAGCGCCGCAACGACGATGGAACCCAGACCGCCAACAATTCTGCCAAGAAATTCTGATAAAGCACTTATCATATCTGTTTCCCTCCTAATATTTTTTAGAACCTTATTGATTCTATGTATATGATATTGTACCATACTTATTTGTAAATGAAAAACATTTTATTAGAAAATTCTGTCAAATATGCAATTTGCAACTCTATTTAACGCCGATTGCCTAAAACAGTTGCCAGATTTCCAACAAGAAATCGACATCCTTGCCGGGAACCGTTCCGGATGTCAATTTTCCCTGTAATTTTCATATTGTATCTGCTATAATAAATTGAAAGATCATGTAAAACAATATGTCCTGGGACAATACAAGAGACGGATATCCGGGCATCCCAAACGATGGAACGGCCGTTCCCGAAAATGGACCGAGATATGAGGCATTCATAACGGAGGGATCTACATGAAAGAAAATATGCAAAAAATATGCGACAAGTATATGGATTACATTATGGAACAGCTGCAAAACCTGCTGGCCATCGACAGCCCCACCGGGTATACCGGACAGGTGGGCGAATATCTGGCCGCCGAGTATGGCCGTCTGGGCTATGCGGTCACACGAACCAGAAAAGGCGGCGTGCTGGCGGATCTGGGCGGCAGCGGCAACGCGGTGCTGATGATGGCCCATGTGGATACGCTGGGCGCCATGGTGGCGGAGGTCAAGGAAAACGGCCGCCTGCGCCTGACCCCTTTGGGCGGACTCAACGCCCACAATGTGGAGACGGAAAACTGCGTGGTCCGCACCCTGGACGGACGCAGTTATGAGGGCACCGTGCAATTGATGGACGCCTCCCTCCATGTCAACGGGAAATATCAGGAGACAGAACGCAGCTTTGATACCGTTGAGCTGCTGCTGGACGAGCCGGTCAGTTCCAAGGAGGATGTGTTGGCTCTGGGGATCGGCAACGGCAGCTATGTGTGTATGGATCCCCGCACCCGGATCACCGGGTCGGGATATATCAAGAGCCGCTTTCTGGACGACAAGCTGAGCACCGCCATCCTGCTGGGATACGCCCGCTATATAAAGGAAGAAAAGGTAGCGCTGTCCCGCAGGGTCTATCAGCATATCACCGTATTTGAGGAGGTTGGGCATGGAGCCTGCGGTTCCGTGCCGGGGGAGGTGGAAGAAGTCCTGTCCGTGGATATGGGCTGTGTGGGAGATGGCCTGGAATGCACCGAGCGCCAGGTGTCCATCTGTGTCAAGGACAGCCACGGCCCCTACCATTATGAGACATTGCGGGCCCTGATACAGGCCGCGAAAGAAGGGGAAATCGACTATGCCACGGACGTATACCCCCATTACGGCTCCGACGCGGACGCTGCCCTGGACGCCGGAGCGGATGCCCGCCACGGGCTTATCGGGCCGGGTGTATACGCCTCCCACGGCTATGAGCGTTCCCACAGGGACGGCGTGGCCAACACTTTCGCGCTGCTGAAAGCCTACCTGGGTTGAACTCTGACAGACTTTTCCTATGCCCAAAACAGTCGCCGCTCCCACAGCATACGCCTTCATGCCGGAACATGCAAGTATCTCCGGCACCGGTTTATTGTCCGCCGGAATAATGTTCCTGTAACCATCTCGCCACCCCGTCGTCGTCGTTGCCGCCGATGACGGCAGTGGCCATGGCTTTCAGTTCGGGAACCGCATTCGCCACCGCATAGCACTCGTCCGCGACCTGAAACATATCCGTATCGTTTTTCCCGTCCCCGAACACCACCAGACGCTGGCACCCAAGCTGCTTTTTAAGCTGCTCTATGGCGTGGGACTTTGACGCCGCCAGAGGCATGATCTCCAGCCAGTGCTCCCGTGTATACAGCTCTGTCTGCAATACGCAGTGATGACTGTCTTTATACTTTTCATAGAAGGGCTCCAGCTTTTCCCGCCGGTCAATACAGGTCAGGTAGAATATCTCTCCCCCGCACAGACTTGCCGCATCCTCCACGGGATGCGTGCGCGGATCCCCTTTTCTGCTGGCTAAAAAAGCCTCCATTCCCGAAGTGCATCTGGCGGGAATATAGGAAAATACTTCCCGTCCTTCCAGATAGGCATAGACAATGGGGTATATGTCATGGGCGAACAGTTCTTCCAGCACTCCCCCTATCTCCGTCCCGAAAAAGTTCTTGTATATGGGCGTTCCGTCCCTGCCGTCCACCAGCGCAGCGCCGTTGTAGACCACCAACGGAATGTCCGTCCGCAGCCCGGCCGTGACCTTGCAGGCAGTAAGGTAAGACCTGGCGGTGGCGTAGGAGAACAGCATTCCCTTCTCTATGAGCGCGTTAATGGTACGATTTGTGTACGGCGAAGTCCTGGCGCTGCTTTGCAGCAGGGTTCCGTCCAAGTCCGATACATACAGAGTTCTCATAGACTCCCTCCCCGAATCAGTTGTTGCATATCTGGCATCCAAATTCCGTGAGCAGCGCATGATGCCTGGGGCACAGCGAAAAATCCCGCGCCGCGGGGTCTGACTCAGATTCCGATTCAAGCCATTTTTCCAGACTGTCCGCCGCCACATCCGCAACTTCCATGCAGGACACGAGTGCGGCAAATCTGTCAAGACAGGGAAACAGCATTTCCTCATTGGGCTTATATTCCAGCGCCTCCCAGCCGGTTCGATTTCTGGCGGCGGCAATCACATTCAGTAAAAAAGTCCTGTTTTCCGCAAAGGTCTGCTTATTCCAGGGCATGTCAGATAAGTCAAAACCCACTGTCCCACTGCCAACCCTGCTCTGGTCTCTTTCAGCCAGCCAGACAATCAAACGCTTTTCGTCAATCGTCCGGGCCGCTCTCGAGCCGCTCAGAACCAGCACATTGATAAATACGTCCGTCAGCCTGTTGCTCATCCGCAAATATTCCGTGTCTCCGGGCCGCAGCCGGATTATGTTTGCCATATGTATCACCTCTCCTGAAATATTTGCCCTGCTGCTCCTGCTATGGTTTTCCTCCATCCGCCGGAGCCGCCCCGCTTTTTTTCCCAGAGTATTTTCTTCCAGAGCACCCTCTATCATGTCCGCCAGTTTCAATATCTCGCTTTTGTGAAATCCGCCATAGTGTTTTAACAGGAATCGCGTGTCCACCACAATACCCTGCACCCTCTCGTAGGGATATGCTCCCTTTTTCCACCGGCTCACTGCCTCGCCGATATTGGCAAAGTCCTGCCCTCGGATCTCAAAGGGATTGTTCTTTTTGTCATAGGGCATCAGAAAGGCGTTATACACCGGAGCATCCCCATATTTATCTCTCATGGCCCGGCAGCCCGCCACATATTCCCCATAGGTGATCTGTTTATTGATGGACGCGGACTGGGGCAGATGCCTGATATCCCCGGTTATGCCATAGCGGTAATACTTGGCGTCCAGCACATATACCCTGCCTTTACAAACCATGATGCTGTCCGGCTCCAAAGCGTGATTTTCCCTGTCCTGCCCGTACTTAAGCTGCCAGTCCGTCCTGGGGAAATATTCTTCTTTTCCCCGGATGCCAAAGATTTCGTCAATCAGTTTTTCCCACACATATTCAAATCTGTCCGTGCCAAAATAGCGCCGCTCACGGCTGCGCTCACCGTCCAGATACAGGATTATCGAGATCATATCCTGCAGCAGTCTTTTGTCATTGTCGTTGTGCGTTATCCCGGCCTTTTTGCGCAGGGCATGGAGAAATCGCCGGGTGTCCTTTTCGATATGGGGATCGGGAGGCATGTAGGACGTAAAAAGCCAGCCCAGCGTCTGAAAGCTCTCATAAACGCAGAATTTGTGTACCTGGGTAATAAGGTTGTTTTCGTTTGGCAGGGATCCTCTCACCGTATACCGGTCAAAAAAGGGGGAGCCGTCCTCCTGCAGGAAGGCCACATTTTTCTTCAGAGACGCCGCCCAGTCGATCCGCCCCCTGTCCCCGGTCTTACGGATCTGCTCTCTCTCCGTGAAGTAACAGCCCTGCTCCAGGAAACGCCGGATCAGGTTCAGATAGGCGCTCACCGGGAAATTCATTTGCTCTTCAGCCTCCGAGGTCCGCTCCGCAAGCGTGCTCCTTTTGGTATCACCGCATAGAGCGAGTACATCTATCAACCGCAGGATATCCTGCCGCAGTTCCTCTTCGCCCTCCGGCAGATGGTAGCCCAGGGGAAAGCAGACCCTGGCTCCGTCCGTATCAACCCTTACGCCCACGAATCTGTCGCCAGTTCCCCCACTGTTTACATGGCAGCGGCGTCTCAAATCTGCATCCCCTCTCATGACTGCGCCCCGTTTCCATCGTCAACGCTGTCGCCGTCAATGCCTGTTTCGTTCTCTATGGCAGCACTGCCGACGCCCTCCGTTCCGCTCCCGGCGGCAGCGGTGGCACTGCCGACGCCCTCTGTCCCGTTTCCGCTGACAACGGGGGCACTGCCCACATCCTCTATTTCGTTCCCGTTCTCTCCGTCAAGAACGGCATTGTCACTACCCTCCGCCCCGTTTATGATCGTCTGGCGCAGGCTTTCTCCAAAGACCCGAAAGCGTCCGTTGCCCTTCCCCTTCATGAAACCTGCCACCACCGCCTCCAGACTCCGGTATTTTCCGGTGTCAAAAGCGTCCCCATGGGAAAAACGGAAAGCGTCGTCCCACAGATATTTCAGTACCTTCTCGGCAAACCGGGCGTTGTGGCGTTCCACCCGCTTTTGCGTGAAGGTATCGGCTCCGGGCAGCACTGTCTCAAGGCGCAGATCGTCTCTGGTCACAAAATAGGCCCCCATGCGTTTGTCCTCCGCCGAGGATATATTGTCCCTGCGCAAGATCTCCCCGTTGACGGCCTCACAGAACTGCCGCCAGGAGACATCCGTGTCCAAGATCTTTTCATCGGCATAGGGATGGCCTGCAAAAGAGTTGGGGATCATGCGCAGGATCCACCTTCTCTGAAAGGCCGTGTCCAGCGTAAACACGTTCTGGTCGGAGGTGTTCATCGTCCCGATGATGGACAGATTGGCGGGAATACGCACCTTTCTGTCCGCGTTTCCATACACTTCCCGGGCAATATCGGGATGGGTGATACCGTATGCGCTGGTACACTTTTTGAAACCGCCGCCGTCCTCCGTCCGGCGGTCAAGCAACTGAAATATCTCCCCAAAGATGGCGGGGGCATTACCCCTGTTTATCTCCTCTATCACAAGGAAAAAGGACTGGGTGGGATTTTTGTAGGCTTTCCTTACTATATTGGTGAACGGCCCCGGAACAAACCGATATCTGACCTTGTTACTTCCGTTCTCAACTACTGGCAGAATCTGTCCCACAAAGTCTGAGTGCATGTAATCCGGGTGAAATACCAGACACTCCATGCAGGCGTCGTCATCGCAATACTCATGCTCTATGGCCCAGCTTTTTCCCGCGCCCGGCACGCCGTACAGAAGGATGTTTTCTCCCGTGCTGACCCGGAGGGATTCATCGATCCCGGCATCCCTATCCGTTTCCTGTCCCTCCGCACCTTCTTCCCCTGCGCTGTCTTTCTCCGCACCTTCTTCCCCTGCTCCATGTCGCTCCTGGCCGTCTCCCTCTGCGCCGTCTTCCCCTGCTCCATGTCGCTCCTGACCGTCTCCCTCTGCACCGCCTTCCCCTGCTCCATATCGCTCCTGGCCGTATCTCTCCGCGCCTTCTTCCCCTGCACCGTGTCGCTCCTGGCCGTCTCTCTGCGCCGCCTTCCCCTGCCCGGCTCCCAGCCGCCCAGTCTCTGTCAAAGGCCTGACGGAACACAGGAAATCAATGTACGCCTCATCATGGTAGACTCTCGGATCCCTCTCATACAGGTATATTTTCTCCGCCACTTCATCCACATACTCGTCTCTCAGCGTAATACTGTCCCTGTCCACGCACAAGGCGGGCAGCAGCTTTAGTGCCTGTATGAGCCGATTGTCAAATTTACTCTTAAACTGCTCAAACTCCCCGGCCGCCGTCTCATCCTCCCGAAAGAGCATAATCCACAGCAGCGTGTCCAGATAGTCCTCATACACTTTTGCGGTAGCTGCCAGATATCTGTACTCCGACATGGAGATCCTGTACTCCCCTATGCAGCGCCCCAGTTCCAACAGCACCTTGTACAGCAACATGACAGGGTACAGGCGAAAATCCTTCCTGACCGTCTCATACTCCTCATCTATAGGAGAACTGATGAAGACTTTTTCAATCTGCCTCTCAATAATATCGCCATACAGATCTGTTTTCTCAAATTCCCCGCCGCATCTGTCCCGGATCTCCTCAAAAGTCTCCGTGACCTCCGCGCTCTCATACCGGACACCATCCATTCTGATCAAGCCAAAAAATGCCGCCACCCGCAGGGTGCGGTAGTTGTCCGAGATTTCCAGCTCAGGCTTTCCCGCATTCAGTTCCCCGATCCTGCGGCTGACATACGCTTTCAGATTCCCCTCCCCGTCCTGTTCCTTATATTCCTCCAGAAAAGAAACCAGGTAGCACAGCTTGTCGAAAGCCACTGGATGCTTTACCAGATACCAGCACGCATAGTCATCGGCTCCATTCAGTTCATCCCATTTTTTCTGTAATACCGGATTCATCCTTCGCCTCCCCGTGTACATTATCTATAATCTTTTGAGCCAGCCGGGCCAGAAAATAGGCTATCTTGGGCGGCACGGCGTTTCCGATCTGCTTGCAGATGGAAGTCTTTGTCCCACAGAATACAAAATCGTCTGGAAAACTCTGGATACGGGCCGCCTCCCGGGGCGACAGCGTCCTGTCCTCCTCCGGATGTATAAAGCGCCCGCCCGCCGGAGTGTCAAACCGGGTAGTGACCGTGGGAGCCTGTTCCTCCCAACTAAGCCGCCCGTAAGAGCCGCTGTGTACAGACCGAATGGTCTCCTCCAGCACCGTATAATTCTCCCCGCTGGCCACCCGGCGCATCCTGTCGGTGGCAACGGGCGAATGCCTGGTCTGGGTATGGTTCGTGACAGATTCTCTGTCACATGCCAGATAGCGCTGATACTCTGTCCGGGCAACGGGATTCGCGATTTTTCCGTCTGCCGAGGTGGCTCCCAGATTGCCGATGGCATCCCTGACCGTCACGGGGTCAAAATAATGGGGATATTCCCTGCAAATATCCTCCCGCGTCTCCTTCCACAAGGCGTCCATATCCCCGACTTCCCGGAGAGTTCCTATGAGTACCATACGCTCCCTCTTTTGCGGGACGCCAAATTGAATGGCTCTGACCAAACGGGGATATACATGGTAAGGGCGTCCGCCCAGCAGCTCCGGATCCGAAAAAGTCCCCAGTATCTCCTCAAAGATCCTGCCGCCCTGCATGGTGGTGATCCCCTTCACATTCTCCATGACAAAGACCGCGGGCCGCACCGTCCTCACCACATTAAAATAGTGCCTGAACAGGTAATTTCTGGGATCGTCGATAAATCCTCCCCGGATCCTCGCCCCCGCCATGGAAAAGCCCTGGCAGGGAGGGCCGCCGATTATCACGTCCGCGTCTCCTTCCCGGAAAACGCCGGTATTGTCGATATTTCGTATATCATCCACGATCATATCCGTCTCCGGATGGTTTTCCCTATAGGTGGCCGCTATGCCAGGATCCAGCTCAACGGCTCTCGTCACATCATAACCCGCCTGCTTAAAGCCCAGAGACAGTCCCCCGCACCCGGAGAACAGATCAATCACATTCATCTTCCACTCCCCCGCTTATCCTGTAGCGGTATGCAAATTTTTTTATATAAAGGCTCTCTTCCGCCGTCAGTCCATACAGCGCGTTTATATAATCATCGATCCGGTGGATCTCCGCCACGCAGGCCCTGTGTTTGTACTCGTACTCGGTCTGTTTGGTTCCCACATAGACCTTGGTCTCCTCCAGCCGCCTCTCCAGAGCCGCCGCCAGTTCTTTGGTCGCCCTGTAGTCCTGTATCCGGGGCACTTTAAAGCCCTCCAGCTCTTTACGGGTTATATGCCAGCAGTCAGACGCGCAGATCCAATACCACCAAAACAGCGAGGAATTCAGCAGACACAGGGCAAAATTGGCCTGAGATTCGTCCGCGCATCCAAAGGCTTTATACTCTGCCCCTGAATGTTCGTCCAGAAATGCCTTGATCCAGAATGCAGCCCGCATGTTCAGATAGACCCTGCTTTCGCCCCCCTGCAGCAGCTCCAGCAGCGGCGTGCGTTTCGACATGATTTTTTTGTAGATGCTGATATCCCGCATATTCCCCAGCTTGGGAATATGGGTTTGGGTCCCCAAAGCGTTTTTCACCACCTCGATGGTGCGAAACAGTTCCCGGCGCTCCTCCCGGTACCAATACCGGTAATTCCCGGTGTAGACGGCCCTGGCTCTGTCCCCCTTTTTTTGATCTCCTGTGTTTCTTCCAAACAGAACACACAGTTTCTGGTGTACGGAGGAAAACAGGCAGTCCGGCCTGTCGGAAAAACTCAATATGTACTGCTCCGGAAGATGGCGGTATAGCACATTTCGTATCTTCTCCATCCGGGGCGTGGAGATATAGGACAGTGGGATGATAAAACCCATGACGCCGCCCGGCTGCAGACGCAGCGCCGCGTTTTCCAGCACATTGGCATAGATATTTCCGTACTTTTCTTTTGGTATGGATTCGCTTTTTGTATCCTCCACATAGGGAGGATTGCCGATGATGACATCGTATCGGACGCCCGCATCCGGCGCATGGGTCACAAAATCGCATACGGTGAAGCAGGTATTCAGCAACTGTGCCAGCCCTCTTGCCTTTGCCACCCCATAGCGGTGCAACACGCAGAGAAACAGACGCAGCTTGGTTATGGCTACGGAATCGCTGTTCAGATCGTTCCCCCGTATCGTCGCCACGATCTGCCGTATCCTGCCGCGGGTAGCGCTCACCTGATACCGGGCCAGCATGCCCAGTTTCATCTCCAGGGCCGCCACCAGAAAAACTCCTGTGCCGCAGGTAGGGTCGTAGACGGTCTTTCGATAACAGAAAGCGCCGTAGGGCACGCCGCCCAGATCCATGTCGGAAAGGCTGTCCGGTCCGCGCTTTATGCAGGCCATCTTCACACTGTTCGTCAGGATAAACTGTACGATATCCGAGGGCGTGTAATAGACGCCCTTATCTTTTCTGATGGATTCCTTTTCGTTCAGACAGGCCAGGGCGAGCTGGATTTCGTCATAGGGACTGTTTATGAAATGATGATCGCCAGCTTCATCCGGCATTTCCGCGCTGTCTGTCAAAATGCGCAATTCGGAATATAACATTTGCCGCTGGCTGCTGGTATAATTTTGCGTTAAATATCTATTGGTAATACGCAATGCGTCTAATAGTATTTCAGTTGGCATCTTGGCGCCGCTCCGGATTCTTGATTTTTGCTGTACCGTACATGCTTGCCTTTAGTCAAAACACTCTACGGGCGTACACTGCTTTGGGAATATTGTAGCATATTTTTGATGGATTCCCAATAGGTTTTTATAATTTCTCCCTGCCCCGTGTTTCAGTCAGGGAAACGCAAAACCTTCGATATTTTACCGGAGATCTATGCTTTTACCCCATAGTCAGAACTCCTTAAGCAGTCTGTCTATGCCCATCAGTTGATTGTAGTATCTCCACCTGGCAGGGCCTTCTCTGAAGTCATAGACCGGTGCGTTTCTTTCCAGAAATTCATACTCCGCATAGCCAATGATCCGGGCCTGGGATACATTTTGCCAGTCCACCAGCTTTTGCCGGGAATCAACGTCCGCCGCGTCTATTTTTACGGCTACATAATAATTCTTGGGATTTCTGTCAAACTGCTCTGTATTGACCAGCAGACGGGTATGTATGGAGCGAAAACCTGTCTTTACGTCAACCGTATGTCCGTCCCAGGTTACAAAGTCAAAGGAATCTACATTTTGCTGCCCTTCATAAATATCAAACATACCGTCGATATTCACATCTTTCCCATTTTCCACAAGAAATTGATAAAAAACAGTTTCCCCATGTAGGTGCGCTGAATCTCTATTTTCTGCTGGAGCTTTACATCGGGAGATGCCTGAATGTCCGCTGGCAGCAGCCGGGAATACTGATTGTCGGAAAGTATGATGTCCCTTGCGAAAGACAGGGCGTCGTATTTCATTGCGGGGGTAAGCTCTATCCCATATGTTGCCACTGAATATTTTCCCCGCTGCTCATACATTTTTATCATAATATGCCTCCTCCCTGTTAAAAGGCTCTACTCAAGGAAACTATATTGTGTATCTGTGAGCGACTTCACCGGCCTGTCCGTGATCCTGTCGCCGGGTTCTATACTGCCGCACAGCAGCGGAGAGTCTGGGACATACAGCCCGGCTTTCTCTTTAACCTGCGCCTCACTGTGATTCGCGTAACAATATTTGCAGCCGTTTAAACAGGTATTGTATGTTCCCACCTCGACGCTCTCAAGGCATCCGCACTCTTTTCTCTGGTTTTTGTCTTTTTCACCGACTATTTTACAGCCGGTCAGTCTCTCGATCAGTTTTTTGTCTATGCAACTGCCGTGAGAGATGCCTGCTGCCTGCAAGTCGATCTGTTCCGCGCAGGTTTCGATTCTCAGGTTATGCGCCGCGGCGATCCCTGCCATCTGCGCCGCCAGATCGTTCATCTCTCCGTTTGTCGGCGGCCGCATGGCAAGTTCTTCGGTGTTTCGCCGGATTTTGGCATACAGGTCGATAAAGCTGATGACCACCCTCTCCGTATACCCTGCCAGGAGGTCCGCGATCTCCCCAAAAGCTTTCAAATGGTAATCCATTGTGTATCTTGGATTCAGCAGGATCGGATCATATCTCCAGATCACTCTTTCTTTTCCTATCGTATCGGACAGTCTCTGAAATGTGGGAATAAGTACCCTCTTTTTATCCGGTAGGTTCGGCTCCATGTCTCTGCCGTATCCTGTGAGAGTATACTGAAAATAGTATACATAGTCCCGCAGGCTGTCCAGTTTTTCCAGCATATTGGCGGGATTTTTTGTCCAAAACACGATGCAGTCCACCACATCCGGCGAACAGTTTATTCTGCTGATCTGATGGGGATTCATGGGATTGCGCACATATAGATGCCCTTCCCTGATCCTGTTTATGAACCAATCGGAGTAGTAGTTGGGGACGTCCGTTCTCCTGCTCACGCTCAATATCATATTTGGCTCCTCTCCGTTCTGGTTTCCTTATGGCTCTGACAGTATGTTTCTATGGCAAAAGATTATGGAAGTTCGGCCCCATATACTTCCTGCCAGGCATCCCTGGTCAAACGAGGCATATACCAGGCTGCCTCCCGGTTGTCCTCTCCGGGAATGACCCGGTTGGAAACATACTGTACTCCCCCATCTTCCAGCGGTCGCACCACCACCTCATGGGCGTACACTCTGGAATCATCCTCGGCAGGAAATACCACGTTCACCAGAAGAGTGACCGTTCCGTCCCCGTTCTCTGCATACCCTGTGACCTCCGGATACGGATATTCCGGGTACTCCACCTCGTAGAATCCCCTGGGTCTGTATTCATAGGTGGAGTCCTCCGGATGGAACACCGTTTTAGACTGCAATGTATCGCTGTCTATGTTAAAATAAGTCATTATGACCTCTTCAAATTCACTCCGGGGAACCTGATAGACAGCGCCTACCGCCAAATTATCATCCGCCGCATAGGGAACAGGTTTTCCCTTTATTTTCGGATAGAGAATATCATATAGATCATAAAAGTCCAGATCCCCAAAATCTTCTTCGCTCCAGTCGGTCAGGAACATGTTGTTCCGTTCATAGCCTATGGGAAGAAGATATTTCCCGTTTAACTCTCGGCATGTCTCATCCAGTGGCCGGACTTTGAGCGCAGTATGTCTCTCCTCTCTGCTGAGTGTAAGTATATAAATATCTTCCGAATATCCTGTACCCGAGAACATCAGATAGCCTTCCGGGGTATAACTCCAACTGTCTGCCTGATAACGCTCTGCCGTGCCTGTTTGCAACTTTCCGTTTTCATATTTATAGCGGTTTCTGACTACTTCTACCCGTCCGTCCTCCGTCCGCAGGTCATAGGCTATAAATCCGCCCCAATAGCCAATCTCCATTATCGTTATCTCTCCGTTTTCTTTGGCATTCACCTTCTCGCAAAAGCGGACAACCTGTTCCGCCTCTGTCATATCGATCTGGTTTGCACTGTCAACCGCCGGATATCCGTGTTCTCCAAACGCTGCCGCGATCCTACGGATCGTATCCAGGTCGGACAACTTGTTTTCCTCTGCCGCCTGGGTGTAAAGTTTCAGACAGATATCCTCTAAACGCTGGTTGCCCGGTTGCCCACTTTGAGGTTGCCCGTTATCAAATTGCCTATCTTCCTGTTGCCCGCTCTCCTGCATCCCGCCCTGTGACGAAAACTCTTCTGAAATATGCGAAACATCGAGTTCATTCGCTATTTCATCAGTTTCGTTGCCATTTGCAAAAGAATTACCGCAGCCCATAACGCCGAACGACATCACAATACAGATTGCGTATACTCCCTTTTTCAATGTCATCACTGTTCTCCATCATGTAGTTTCTTTCAAAGCATACCCAAATAACAGCCTTATTCTATTACTTTTACGCTGGACGCACAATCCCTAAAATACTGTTTCCATTGGAATACACATGAATTATCATTATTGTATTACTCGGAACCCCAAAATCAATACTTATATCTCGAATATATCTCTTTTATTGTTTCAAGATCATGTTCAAGTTCCTCTACATTAATTGTTTTAAATTCTGAGGGATATACATTTCTATAGCTAATCCAGCCTTCCCCAATGCTGCAATCGTCATGAATAGTCACTAATTTATTGTTTTTAATATAATTAAACTCATAATCCGCATCCGAAACATAGAGGTTAGTCTTTCCATTTGCACTCTCTTCAAAAACAGGCCCGACAATTTGGATTGCATCTATAAAAACTTGCCCACTCATATCTTCTGACAAAACATACACCCATCCCGATCCTATTAAAGTACCTTCATATTCTCCTTTTACCTGCATATCAAAATTCATATCTGTCTCATACGACTTAACTTTTGAACTTTTATTTTGAATTTCTCCGTCATTTAAAAGTGTAAACACAAATTCTTCCTTATGATTCTGTATCAAATATAATGAGGCAATTTGCCCTGATATCACTTTCACGTCAATACGGATTTTCAAACTGCCCTGAGTTATTGTCTCTTCACTAACTTCAAATTCTATTCCCTCCTTGATATCTTTGGGCTTGACACTAAATTGTTCATAAGAAAAATTTAATGCAGAATTGTTTATTGCCAATGCATTGCTTGTATACATTGCAAGCCAAGCGACCCATAGAGATATGAGCGAAATTATTATAGGCAAATATATTGCCATCCTGTCAAAAAACTTTTCTTTATTCACATTTATTTTGATTTTTTTACCTTTTATACCATTCTGCTGCCCCTTAGCATGTTTATTTCTATTTGACATATTCCCTCCTCAAATTTACTGAATATAAGCGCAAGATTGAGATTTATTCACCCGTTCCCCTCTGAGACAATCTCGTTGTATTTAGTGAATCCAATGTCTGCATTTGTCTCACAGCCAAATCACGCAGCGCAGGCAGTCTTTCCGACTGACATTTTCGCTGTGCGGTCAAAGTCAAGTGCCGTTGCATATATATCCGTTATCTTCTAAAAAACTACGCTCCGACAAACGGATTTCACGAATCTGCTCAAGCAAGCGGTCGAAGTATTCTGCTGTACGCACAGAGACGCCATTTTTCAGACGCTCATCATCCATGACCCAGCCTTTGATAGTGTAGTCCTTCACAATATCATTATTCTTCGAGGAGAACGACAGCAACGGCAGTTCCCGTATTTTAACTCCCGCCGTTGGTAGGAGTATTTAGCTATTATACAAGATTTTTCAGTTCCTCAATCAGGATTGGCAATTCTTCGAACACAACATCGGCGATAATATTCCAATTCGTACCCTCGTAATCATGAACCAGACGATGCCGAAGCCCGGATATCATCGTCCATTGAATTTCTCCATGCTCTTTTTTATATTCGCTGGATAGGTTATAGACATGTTCGCCTATGTTGTAGAGTGGCGTTGTGACAAGCCACTGCAAAGGAACATCTTTCAATAAATCTTCCTTTTTGACACTGTTGCTCACAATATACTCATGCAGCTTTACAGCGTTTTCATAGATTTTCTTAATGCGCTGTTCATCGGAATATTTCATACCACAAGCAGCCTCTCTTTCATGATAGTGTGGTAAAAATCGCTGTCCCTGTTGATTTCATTTATTTCAAACACATCGACGTCCTTTTTCAGCACATCTCGCAACTCCTCAGCAAGCGAAAAAATCATAGTAAGCTTGAAATTTTCTCCGCCAAACACTAAAAAATCGATATCGCTGTTTTCGTTAGCTTCACCTCTTGCGTAAGAACCGAATAGATATATTTCCCGAACTTTGTATTTTTGAGCAATCGGCGAAACCAAAGCCTTTATATCTTGAATTGTGAATATGCGATCGTTCATGTTATCAGTTTCCTTTCATATTTATTATTACTGATAAACGATAATTTAGAGCAGCAAGCGAAGACTATATTCAAGTCTTGGTTTGTCGATTTTGCTCCTTTTGATGAACCTATGATTGAAGCTCCAACAGGCTTTAAAGTGCCGAGTTCTCTTAAAATGGTTCAAATACAGGATCTTCCTCATGTCTTGGAAACTGGCAAACGTCCCAAGGGCGGTGCTGTTTCGAAAGGTATACCCAGTGTCGGTGCAGAGAATGTGAAAGAATTAGGAGTATTCGACTCATCCTCTGCTAAATACATTCCTCGTGAATTTGCACAGACAATGAAAAAAGGCAAAATCGAAGGCTATGAACTTCTCCTGTATAAAGACGGCGGTAAACCTGGAACATTTATACCGCATTTTTCCATGTTCGGAGAAGGATTCCCTTATGAGGAATTCTATATCAACGAGCATGTATTTAAGCTTGACTTCAATGATCATGGATATAACGAATTTGCATATTTGTATATGCAGACTGATTATCCATATCACTGGCTCGCAAATAATGGCGGAAAGGCTGCTATCCCGGGAATCAACCAACAAAACGTAAATGAACTATGGATATATCATCCCGCTCATCCTCGCGTGCAGGAATTCTGCAAGTGGGTTCAGCCTATATTTACAACCATTTTCACAAACTGTGCTCAAAATATGAAACTTGCTATGCTTCGTGATGCTCTTTTGCCAAAGCTAATGTCTGGCGAATTAGATGTCTCAGAACTCGACCTCTAAGGCGCTAAATTATCGTTTATATTCTTATTCACTTCGATCTTGTCATCAATAGCTTTCAAAACCAAAACAATCTGCTCTTGCACCTCCTTTAAGGGAACCACTAAACTCATGCGTTTTAAATCTGCAATCGTAACATGTCCCAATCCTGTCGTTTGCTTATTCGCCGCTATTTGTGAAAAATGAGGTTTTAAATATTTCAAAACATAGTAAAGAAAATCCTTGGTGACAAATTCTTCATTTGCCGTCACCTTAAAAATGTGCTGATTTAGCCAACCATCCTGTAGACGATAACGGAATACATCTATTGATGTTTGGGGATTCCCAGACCAATAAAACAAAAGGTCATCCCGCCGGATATAAACATCTTCGCCGTAATCGCCTTGAGTAAAAGATGTATTGGAACTAATCCCGTTATTCAATTCTGCTATCTTGATCACCGGTCGGCCTGTCTCTGAAAAATCTATCTTCTTAAATGCAAGGCCATTCTTCCAAGCAGCAAGATCAAATAATGAACATCTGATGCCATCAAGATCTGATTTTATGTTGTAGAGTGAGCTCTCATCAAATTTCATACCCAATCGCCCCCAGCTTTCTCCTGATCTCGTCCTCCAGTTCATGAGACTTAGCGAACATATCAGATAGCTCTGACGTAAACCGAGCCATTTTTTCTTCAAACGGCTCGCCGTCATCTTCCTGCTCCTCGATACCCACATAGCGTCCCGGTGTCAGGATATAATCCTGCTTTGCAATGTCCTGCAAGGCGGCTACAGAACAGAATCCCTTTACATCCTCAAGCGTTCCGTCCTGGAATGCCGCAAAGGTATCCGCCAGTTTCTGAATATCTTCATCGGAGAAATCCCTGTGCTTTCTGTCGACCATGTGACCCATCTTTCGGGCATCGATAAAGAGCGTCTTGCCTTTCTGTTTCTTGCCCTTTGTGATAAACCACAGTGTAACCGGGATGGTTACACTATAGAAAAGCTGTGTCGGCATGGCAATGATGCCCTCGATCAAATCGTCCTCTATGATCTTTTTGCGGATTTCACCTTCGCCGCTGGACTGCGTGGAAAGGGCTCCGTTCGCAAGCACCAGACCGATTTTTCCGCCCGGTGCGAGATGATGGATCATGTGCTGAATCCATGCATAGTTGGCATTGCCCGCAGGTGGGATTTCCTGTCATACAGTTTTGAAGTTCCTGATGCTGCTCATTGCTTAATGCCCCATTTCATATTATCACTTCTTGATTCGTTTTCCGCCTGCGCAAGACATTCAATAATCGAAATCATTAAATCACTATCCATATTTGCTGTATCCAGTTCTTCCTGCTCAAATATCACTCTTACACCAAGTTGCTTCAATTGATGTAGTGCGTCTAAAATTTCAACAGTATCTTTTCCAAACCTACTAATGCTTTTAGTAAGAACTATTTCCAGTTTATTTGATCGGCAGTCATCTGACATTCGATTAAACTCTTTGCGTAACGACCCCGTTTTACTTGTCGCAACATCTATATAAACATCTGACAGCAACCATTGTGGCATAACTGCCGTAAGTCTTGTTAGATGAGATACTTGAGCAGTCAGGCTTTGAAATTGCTCCGCCGAATTTGTACTTACACGGCAGTAAATACCAACACGTTTTCTCGTTTTGGCACCGGAGGTATAAAATGTATTTTTGAGTTTTCCTGCATATTTTACCATCCTCCCATCTTCCGACTAATTAGCATAAACGTGTAATACCAAATAGTAATTAGTAAATTCAACAATCCTGTCTGCGTAGCATACCCAATATCTATTCCATCAACTCAACTCTTCGGATGAATATGTTCCCACAGCTTGATTTTACAAGAATTTTCGCCAACTTGATGCAACCAAAAATCACACTTTATTTTTGAAAATCCCTTGATTTCAAGCCTTTTCAGCATGTCTACTTCTCGACTTTTGATATCAATACGACACTTTCCACATGCCCCGTAAATGGAAACATATCCACCGCCACCGCCTTCTCCGCTTTATATCCCCTCCCTGTCAAATATTTCATATCCCTCCCCAAAGTCTCCGGATTGCATGAGATATACACCACCTTCCCCGGCGCCATATGAGCCACAGCCTCCAGGAACTCCTCGCTGCTGCCGTTGCGGGGCGGATCCATAAGGACAACATCTACCTTGACACCCTGGGAGACCATCTCCAGCAGGAACCGTCCTGCATCGTTTTGATAGAACCGGATATTCCTCACCTGATTTATCTTGGCATTACACCGGGCGTCCCTCACCGCATCGGCATTCAATTCCACACCGATCACCTGTTTTGCCTTGTCACTGGCGATGATTCCGATAGTGCCCGTGCCGCAGTACGCGTCTACCACCGTCTCGCAGCCTGTCAGAGCGGCATATTCCATAGCTTTTGTGTACAGTGTTTCCGTCTGCACCGGATTGACCTGATAAAACGACTTGGGTGATATCCGAAAAGTTTTACCGCACAGCATATCCTCTATATAACCCTTACCGTAAATCACCTGTTCCTTTTCACCCAGAACCATACTGGTACTGCGGTAATTTACATTGACCACAATGGTAGTAATCTCCGGATGGCGTTTCAGCAATGCCTTAACAAAATTGTTCTTGGACGGCAATATGGGCGATGTCAGCACCAGCACCACCATAATCTGCCCAGAGATCCGTCCTGTACGAATCAGCACATGGCGCAGCAATCCATACCCTGTATCCTCGTTATAAGGCCGTATTTTAAAGGAGGGCAACAGTTCCCGGACAGACACAATGATCGCATCCGCCGTCTGGTTCTCAATCAGGCAACTGTCCACAGGCACGATCCTGTGGGTGCGCTCCTCATAAATACCGGAGACAGGCCGATGTTTCTGATCCTCCCCAAACACCGCATGTACCTTATTCCGGTAATATAAAGGCTGATCCATACCCACGATTCCCTCCAGCCTGCAATATGGAGTCAGGATTTTTCTCACCTGCTTTTCCTTTTCATGTAACTGCTCCTGATAATCTCTGTCCATCCACTGACAGCCGCCGCAACGCTTTGCCACTGCGCATGATACTTCCCCGGCGCCTTTTATCGGAATAGACGCCGCTGTCCTTTTCTGAGTCTTCACATCTTCCGGCAGCATTTTTTTCTTTTCTCGTTTATTCCCGTCTTGTCCCATCCAATACGTCCTCTGCCTGCACTCGCGGTTTTATACATATCTGCGACTTGTTACGCCTGTCACTCTTCTGTACAGGCATCTGGCTAACATTAGTATTCATTCAGCTTATATATCTTTTAAAATATATTTTAACAAAGAATTGTTTAGCCGTAAATATTTTATTTGGCAATTTTGCCATCCGCTCCCACCAAAAAAAGAGCAGGTCACACCCCACTCTCTTTTCCTTCTCCTATCCGGTTTCCTGCAATAAGTACTCTACACCGCCTCTTCTTCCCTCTGATCCACATATCTGCGCAGAGCCTCCTCGGCCTCCTGGGGACTCAGCGCCCATTCCTCCAACATATTGTCGATGTTCTCCAGTTGAATGTTGCGTTTCTCCCTGTACATCTCCGCCAGCTCCTGTTTCTCCGACTCAATACGGGTCATCAGAGCCTCGATCAGTTCCTCCTTTGCCGCAATCTTTTCATCCAGCGTTTTTCTCGGTCCTCTTGCCATATTTACCTCTTTTCCGCGCCGTGCGCCTATATTTTTATAACCCTGCCTGCCTGCGTATCGCGCAGTGCCGCGCTCAGGGAAAAAAGTTGGAATTCTGGAAATATATCCCACCCTTAATTCAGTATATGGACAAGACCGTAAATATATGCATATTTTTTCCAAAAATTGTTGAATATCTGTTTTATAGCAGATTTTGCCGTTTCTCCCTAATAATCTATATCCACTTCCGCAAACAGGTCATCAAAAGTGATTTTCAGATTCGGAAAGTGAACAATTTTCAATTCTTCTTTGTTTCTTTCTGTAATAGTCTCCCATAAATAATATTGCGGTGACCCGTCCTGGTCATAATCCAGATTGTATATCTCGACCTGCTTTCTTCGCCAGTCTACGATCCAGTATTCATCAATCTCCTGTTGTCTATACAGCTCTTTTTTTTCACCACGGTCATACTCTTCTGTTGAATCCGATAAAACCTCCATTACAAAACGGGGAGCTTCAATAAAAGAACTTCCACGTCTGGATTTAATACGGCAGTTGATAGACGCATCCGGGATAACTGCTTTATCTTCTCCCGCATCTGTCTTAAACCTGTATTGGATATTATCAGAAAAAACATAACACGTACTATTCATCAACTGCTTTCTTACCGCAGCCACAAAATTAACAATAACCGTTGAATGTTCTGGCCTTGCTCCTGCCATATCTGTTATCTGTAAGTTTAAATCCATTTGCTGTCACCTCCCATTTTTTGTATCTCTATTATAAGCAAATTATATTACAATTTCAAGCCGCTTATCCTTTTCATCCATCCCAATTTACCGAATACAAAACTAAACTGTATCTGGCCTTATTTACTTTCTGACCGTACATAGGGCGGATTGCCTTCTGGCTTTACAGTCAAAAAAGAAACTGCCAGGTTCAAAGCGAATGCAATACCCTGACAGTTTCAATATATCGGAGTGGCGGGATTCGAACTCGCGACCTCCGCCTCCCTAAGACGGCGCTCTAACCAAGCTGAGCCACACCCCGTAACAAAAACTATTATAACCTGACACATCAAAAAAAGCAAGCCCTTTTTTCAAAATTATGCAAAATCCATCATTTTCTAAATATCGTCTTGAAAATTTCCATATTATGTCATCCTTGGGCAAATATGTCACCGTCAAGTTTGAGCCCACTCTGCTAATTTTGCTCCCTGCCCATCAGCCCTTCGTCTCCAGGAGCCGCACCAAGTACTCCCACACCCGCTGCGTGGAGGATATGCTCAAAGTCTCCTCCGTAGTGTGAATATCATACATATTCGGCCCAAAGGAAATGCCGTCCAGATCCGAGATCTTGGAGGCCAGAATGCCGCACTCCAGACCGGCATGGATCGCCTCGACCCGGGGTTTCTCGCCGTACATCTCCTCATACAGAGCGATCATCTTATCCCGCAGAGGGGAATCCACCCGGTAGGCCCAGCCGGGATAATCCCCGGTGACCTCACAGCGCCCGCCTGCCAGAGCGGTCAATGCCTGCACTTTATCCAGCAGAGCCTGCTTGCTGCTGTCCACACAGCTACGCACGGAGAATTCCGCCTCGACTATTCCGTCGCAGACTTTCAAAATCCCCAGATTCAAAGAGGTCTCCACCAGTCCGGGCACATCCGCGCTCATGGCCTGTACGCCGCAGGGCAGGCTGTACAGATAGTCCGCCGCCCGCCGCAGCCCGTCCCCGGTCAGACACCGCTCCATGCCCGTTCCCTGAGACGCCGCCGTGACAGATACCTCCGGATCCTTGGTAGCCAGCTCGTCTCGCAGCACCGCGTCATACCGGGCAACCAAATCCCTGAAATCTGCCTCGTCCTCTTTTTCCACCAGCACACGGGCTTTCGTCACCCGTGGAATGGCATTATCCGCCAATCCGCCCTCGCAGCCGCAAAGTCCCGCTCTGATACTCCCCGCCAGCTTTTGCAGCAATCGGGCCATCAGCAGATTGGAATTGCCCCGCTCCTTGTGGATCTCGGCGCCGGAATGGCCGCCCTGCAAGCCTCCCACCGTCAGCTCATAGATCTCGCCCGTCATCTCCCGGCACTGCTTTGACAGATCGACGGCGCAGCGAATCCTTGCCCCTCCTGCGCAGCTCGTCAAAAATATTCCCTCTTCCTCAGAATCCAGATTCAGCAGCCTGTGCCCCTGCAGCATGGACAGGTCTATGGCCCTGGCTCCGTCCATTCCCACTTCCTCATCCACGGTGATCACCACCTCCAGACGGGGATGCCGCAACGTATCGTCATCCAGCAGGGCCAGGGCATAGGCCACGGCTATGCCGTCGTCTCCCCCCAGGCTGGTTCCCTCGGCATAGATGCGATCCCCCTCCACCGCCAGTTTCAGCGGTTCGCGGGTCATATCAATCGTAAGCTCCGGCTTATGCACAGCCACCATATCCATATGACCCTGCAGGATCAGCGCAGGCTCCTGCTCATACCCCGGACTGGCCTCCTTGACGATGATCACATTCTTGACCTCGTCCTGAATATAATACAGTCCTCTCTCTCTGGCAAAACCCGCCAGATAATCGCTGATTGCCTCCACATTGCCGGATCCGTGAGGAATCCGGGCAATCTCCTCAAAATAAGTAAACACCTTTTCCGGTTTCAGTCCCGATAAGACACCCATGTGCTGTCACTCCTCCTTCCCGCCCCTCGGTACGGATGCCGCCTCGGCGAGATGCCGCCCGCAGCGGGATCATTTTCAGTATTACCTCTTACCCCACTTTATATCCCGTGCCCCACACCACTTTCAGGTATCTGGGCTCCTTGGGATTGCGCTCAATCTTCTCCCGGATGTGGCGGATATGCACGGCGATGGTATTGTCAGCTCCGATGGCCTGCATATGCCATATCGCCTCATATATCTGGGAAATGGACAGTACCCTTCCCCTCTCCTGCACCAGCAGTTTTAAGATCTTATATTCAATGGGAGTCAGTCTGACCTCCTTTTGATCCACAAAAACCTGCCTGGTATTGTCGTCGATCATCAGATCGTCCACCTGATAGATCTTATCTATATTGGCACATACATTCACCAACTGGGTATAGCGCCGCAGCTGGGACTTGATCCTGGCCAGCAGTTCCAGGGGATTGCACCCGCTGACCACATAGTCGTCCGCTCCTGCGTTCAGCGCCAATATCTTGCTGGTTTCATCATCCCGGGAAGATACCACGATAATCGGCAGACTGCTCATCTGACGGATCTGCTGCAGCGTTTCCAGCCCTTCCGTGATGTCCTGCTCCTGATCGGACCACACCACATCTGTGATCAACAAATGAATCTGTTCTGCCGCTATGATCTGACGCAGCTGCTTTTTGCTTTCCGCCGTCAGCAGCCTGATATTCTCTCCTCTCAAAAGCGGCCGCAGGGATGCCGTAATCCCCGTATTGTTGTTGTAGATTACAATATTTTTGTCCATAAGTCTCACGATCCTTCCTTGCATTTCTATGCATATCGCGGGACTGCCCGCGTTAATGCCTCCTCAAGCCTCTGTTACTCATCAACGGTATATACCCCCAGGTCCATCGCCTGCAGCACCTCATAGGCCTCCTCCTGGGTATACCCGCGAAATCCTACCAGCAAGTCCCTGCCATACAGAGATATGGCGCACTCTATGCTGCTGATCTCGTCCCCATCCATAATGTCGATCACCTTGTAGGTATACCCCTGCGCGGTGGTATAATTGCGCTCATTGGCTGCCTCTCCTGAATAGGCGCTGGAGGACGCATAGGCCTGATCGCCCCGATGATCCACCTGTATGATACTGAAACTGCGTTCCTGCGTATCCTGAATCCGGATATACACCTGATCTCCCAGCGTATGAATATACTGCTGCGCCGCGTCTCCGCCTAACAGCCGCATATCCGGCATGGGTACGGTTATATCGGTCTGCTCCTGAAAAGAAACCAACGAGTCATACTCCGCAGGTTCCATACTATATGCAATAATACACGGTGTTTCCGGCTCGTCTATCTCCTCCGTCTCCTGTCTGGCGCGTTCCTTGACCGGCGCCGGAATCTGCCCGGCGTCCACGCCACCCTCCGCGCTGTCCTCATCTCCCGCGGGCCGATTGGTAATGGAAAATCCGTTGTGACGAACCTGGATGAAACCGCCGCCGTAATTCATAGCCGTAGCCATGCCTCCCACCAACAGAAAAATCGCCGCGGCAGAGGCCACTGAAACCATCATCCGCCTTCTGCGGACATTCCGCATCTTGTGATGATGAATCTCATCGGACACCTGTTTCACATCCAGATGAAAAGTCCCGACCCGATCTATTTCTTTTTGATATTCTTCTCTGAAACTACGCAAGGTCATATTCCTCCTTCAGACTCTTTTTCAGGAGCTCTCTGCCTCTGGTCAGCTGCGAGGTCACCGTGGATACTTTTCGTTCCAGTATCTCCGCGATCTCTTTCACCGACAATTCCTCATAGTAAAACAGATGGATCACATCCCGGTACGCGGCAGGGAGTTCCCGAACCGCTTCCAGCACTGTCCGAGCCCTCTCCTTGTCCAAAAAATGTTCCTCAGGTCCCTGCTCTTCGGCCTCCCCAAAATCTATGGCAGTCCCTGACTCCGGAGCCGGAACATCACTGCGGCGACGGTAAAAGCCGCTGCGCCACATCTTGCGGCATCCGTTTATGGTGACTCTGATCAGCCATGCCCTCTCATATTCCTCGCTGTCAAATACCTTTGAAGTCCTGAGATACTGGTAAAAAGTCTCCTGCACGATGTCCTCGGCATCAGCCCTGTTTCCCGTCCTGACATACGCAATCTTGAAAAGCATATCGCTGTAGCCGTCGATCTTCTCTTGTAGTTTCTCCTGCATTCTAGCCGTGTCCTGTATCATGTTTGTATCCGTCTCCAGCAATCTGCTCTATTTATAAAATCCACCTACTGTTCATTATACTGCAAGTTTCTCTGTTTTTTTACAAAAAAATTTGACCCGCTAACTATAAGACAGCTTTACGGGCCAAAATGTTTCATGATAATTGCGGTTTTTTTCAGTTTTTTTTATCCTTCATCTCCTCCACCACTTCCAGATCCTCCGGCTGGAGCCTGCGGAAATGATTCAAGCCGGATACCAGAATGGCTATACTGTTTTTGGTGGTATCGAACACTCCCTCCTGATACATGGTTGACACCAGCATCCCCAGAGGTACGGCGATAATCATTCCCACAACGCTGCCCAGCTTATACCCCACATACAACAGGAAGAGAGTGGGAATCGGCGCCATGCCGATGGAGTCCCCCACGATCTTGGGCTGGATGATCTGCCGGGCCAGCTGGCCGCCGCCCCATATGACGAGCAGCCCTATAGCCATCTTGTAATCTCCGCCGAAGATCTTGATAATCGCCCAGGGAACCATGACCGTGCCGGTTCCAAAAAAAGGCAGAAGATCCAAAAAGGCGATGCCCACCGCGATAAGCAGCGCATAGTCTACCCGAAGTATCGTCAAACCCACCACCAGCAGCAGATACATCCATACCTCTATCTTGAGCTGGGCCTTAAAGTATCCGCCCACCGATTTCAGAATGCTCCTGCGCACCATATCATACCGGGCCATAATGGACGCGGGCGTATGCTTTCTGATCCAGTTGCCGATCTGATAACGATCCGCCACAAAGAAATAGGACGCCAGCAGACACATGATGATGCCGATCAGCACCGAGGGCAGCTGCTTGGCAAAATTGCCCGCCGCCGTAATGGTGGGCGTTCCGATGCGCTCAAAAAGCCCTGCCATAAACTGTCCCACCTGATCTCCCAGATTGGCGATGGTTTGCTGGGTGTCCTGGGGCAGCTTTTCAAATATCCCATTGAGGCTTTCGCCCACACTGGCCAGATCCGCTTTCATGGAGTCCCACATTTCCGGCAGCGCCCCCAACAGTCCTATCCCTTCCTCTATGAGCTTGGCTCCCACCAGATACAGCACCAGCACCACCAGAGCTATGACCACTATGATCACAAAGGCGCTGGCCCATTTCCGCTTCAGCTTAATCTTTTCCTCAAAAAAGCGCACCAGCGGACTGGCGATCATGGAGATGATCCCCGCCAGCACAAAGGGCATGAACAACACCAGCAACCGGGGCAGCAACAATATGACCACCAGCAGTATCGCCACTGCCACCCCCAGATTAGTCAGCGCTTTGAAGTATTTCCTCGATGATTTCATAAATTTCCTCCCTGCCCTGTTTCGTAGTGGCCGAAAAGGGAACGATGCGGACATTCTGTTCCGCTTTCAGCGTTTCCTTTAAGAGTTTAACCTGTTTTTGAACCTGGCTGCGGTTTATCTTATCCAGTTTGGTAGCGATGATGATGGGCTGGTACCCGTGGTTTTTGATCCAGTCGTACATAATACGGTCATTTTCCGACGGCTTGTGGCGAATATCGATCAGCAGAAACACCGCCTTCAGCTGCCGGGACCGATGCAGATAGTTCTCCACCATTTTACCCCACTGCTCTTTTACATGCTCGCTGGTCCTGGCGTAGCCATAGCCCGGCAGATCCACAAAATAGATGCTGTCATTGATATTGTAAAAATTGATGGTCTGCGTCTTTCCGGGCTGAGAGCTGGTGCGGGCCAGGCTCTTCCTGTTCATCAGCGCATTGATCAGGGATGACTTGCCCACATTGCTCTTACCCGCAAAAGCCACTTCGGGTCTGCCGTTTTCCGGCAGCTTGCTGGTGATACCGCATACCGTCTCCAGCGCTACGTTTTTTATGATCATGAATATACCTCTTGCGCATTTCTGCGCGCGTTCCAACAAACTTAACTGTTTCCTGCATAACCCTGCTATGCTCTTGCCGCGGCGTTAGTCCATGCGTCGGCGATATAGTCAAATGACGCCGCACTTGTCACAGGCGGCGTCAGATTGTCCCAATTCTCTCATTGGTATTCTCTTATTGGGCTTTTTTTACCGGCATATCCCGCATAAACACCAGGGGCTCGCTGACTCCCTCTACCGAGTCCTTTGTGATCACACATTTGCCGATGGTCTCGTCGGACGGAATCTGATACATCAGATCCATCATCACGCTCTCCATAATGGAGCGCAGACCTCTGGCGCCGGTCTTTCTCTCAAATGCCTTGTCGGCAATGGCCTCGATGGCATCCTCGTCAAACTCCAGATCCACCTCGTCAAACTCAAACAGTTTCTGATACTGCTTAATCAGAGCGCTCTTGGGCTCTTTCAGAATCTTTACCAGCGCCTCTCTGTCCAGTCCCTTCAGGGATACATTGATGGGAACGCGGCCCACAAACTCCGGAATCAGTCCGAATTTGACCAGATCCTGCGGAGTCACCTCCTGCAACAGTTCGCCGATCTCCTTGGCGGATTTCTGGGACACCACCGTGTTAAAACCGATGGATTTGCGATCCAGTCTGGACTCCACGATCTTTTCCAGCCCGTCAAACGCGCCGCCGCAGATGAACAGAATATTGGTGGTGTCTATCTGGATCAGATCCTGATGGGGATGCTTTCTGCCGCCCTGGGGGGGGACGCTGGCTACGGTTCCCTCCACGATCTTGAGCAGGGCCTGCTGTACTCCCTCGCCGGATACATCCCGGGTGATGGACACATTCTCCCCCTTCTTGGTGATCTTGTCTATCTCGTCAATATAGATAATGCCATACTGCGCCCTGTCCACGTCATAGTCCGCCGCCTGTATCAGCTTGAGCAGGATGTTCTCCACATCTTCGCCCACATAGCCGGCTTCTGTCAGAGTGGTGGCGTCGGCAATCGCAAAAGGCACATTGATGATCTTGGCCAGGGTCTGAGCCAGATAGGTCTTACCCGAACCGGTGGGACCGATCATAATGATATTGCTCTTCTGCAGTTCCACGTCATTTAAATCTCTGGGGGCGGTCACTCTCTTGTAGTGATTGTACACCGCCACAGACAATACTTTTTTAGCCTGCTCCTGGCCGATCACATAATCGTCCAGAAACTTTTTGATCTCCTTGGGTTTCAGGAGCTTGATATCCTGTTCCTGCAGGGCTGATTCTTCCTCTTCCTCCAGCTCCTCCTCCAGAATATCCTCACAGATCTCAACGCACTCGTCGCAGATATAAACCCCTGACGGCCCGGCGATCAGCTTTTTCACCTGGCTCTGGGACTTATTGCAGAACGAGCATCTAATATCTCCGTCAAAATTTTTACCTGCCATCACATTCCTCTTTCCTGCATATTACGCGGTTTACTTCTTATCCTCCGGCTCAATCATAGCATGGGAGCTCAGAATCTGGTCGATCAGGCCGTACTCCAAAGCCTCCTCGGCACTCTTCCAGTTGTCGCGCTCGGTATCGGCGCATACGGTCTCATAATCCCTGCCGGTGTTCTCCGCCAGCATCCGGTTCAATTTTTCCTTGGTCTTTAAAATATGCTTTGCGGCTATCTCGATCTCCGTGGCCTGGCCCTGGGTTCCGCCCAGAGGCTGATGAATCATGATCTCTGCATTGGGAAGAGCATATCTCTTACCCTTGGCGCCGCCTGCCAGCAAAAACGCGCCCATACTGGCCGCCATACCGATACATACCGTGGCCACGTCGCATTTGATATAACGCATGGTATCATAGATCGCCATTCCTGCCGTCACACTGCCGCCGGGGCTGTTAATATACAGATGGATATCTTTCTCCGGATCCTCGGACTCTAAAAATAACAGCTGCGCCACAACCAGACTGGCCGTCACCTCATTGACTTCCTCCCCCAGAAAAATGATCCTGTCCTTCAGCAGTCTGGAATAAATATCGTAAGATCTTTCGCCCTTGCTGGTCTGCTCGATGACATAAGGCACTAAACTCATAATTTCCTCCAATCCCGGGCCTGACGGCCCAATGTATTGCAATATCTCCCGCACGCTATTGCGCACATATTATTTACGGAACTTTGATAACAAAACACTTTACTTATTATACATTACATGTTATTTTTTTACAATCACAAAACAGAGGATTTCATAAAAAATTAATCAATCCTCTGTCTGTTGATTTTATCTATCCTCTTTCGCTTTGAGATTACTCCGCGTCGTCCGCCGCATCCTTGCTTTCCTTGGCTTTGGCGGATTTTTTGGCGGCCTTGGTCTCCTTGGCGTTCTCTACCACAAACTCCGCGGCCTTGTTCACGCAGATGTCTTCCATCACCTGTTTCCTGCCGCCTTCACCCAGAATCTCTTTCACCTTGTCGGCCTCCATCTTGTAGCCCTCTGCCATCTTGGCCACCTCGGCCTCAAATTCCTCCTCGGTGGCCTCCATCTTCTCGGCTGCAGCCACGGCCTCCAGCACCAGGCGGGACTGAATACGTCTCAGGGCCTGAGGTTTGATCTGCTCCAGCAGCATCTGCGGATCCGCGCCGGTAAACTGCATGTACTGTTCCATGGAAAGTCCCTGCATCTGCAGTCTCTGAGCGAAATCCTCCACCATCTGTCTCTGCTGGGTCTCCAGCATGGCGTCGGGTATCTCCATCTGGGCGTCCTCTATGATGGCATTGATAACCGCCTCTTCTTTGGCGCTCCTGGCGGCCTCCGCCTTGCGCTCCGCTATCTTCTTTTTAGTATCCTCTCTATACTCAGCCAAGGTCTCGAATTCGGAAACCTCCGCTGCGAACTCGTCGTCCAGCGCGGGCAGCTCCTTCTCCTTGATCTCCTTCACCGTACATTTGAAAACCGCCGCCTTGCCTGCCAGCTCCTCGGCCTGATAATCCTCCGGGAAGGTGACGTTTACATCTGTCTCCTTGCCGATCTCAGCGCCGATCAGTTCCTCCTCAAAACCGGGAATGAACGCGCCGGAGCCGATAGTCAGAGGGTAGTCCGTACCCTTTCCACCCTCAAAGGCCACACCGTCCACAAATCCCTCAAAGTCGATGACCGTCATATCGCCGTCTTTGACAGGTCTGTCCTCTACAGAGATGGTTCTCGCGCTGTTCTCACGCTCCTTATTTATATCCGCATCGATCTCTTCCTCTGTCACCTCCAGATCGGCGGCATCCACCTTCACGCCCTTGTACTTGCCCAGCGTCACCTCTGGCTTTAACGCTACTTCGGCTGTGAAAATAAAGGGCTTGCCCACCTCGATCTGCACCACGCTGATCCTGGGCTGGGAGACAATAGCCTCCTCACAGTTCTTCAGTTCCCTCTCATATGCCTCGGGAATCAACTCGTTGGCGGCATCCTCATAGAATACCTGCTTGCCGTACATCTGCTCAATCAGCTTGCGGGGCGCCTTGCCCTTGCGGAAACCCGGAACGTTAATACGGCCCTTCTCCTTCTGATAAACAGACTCGATGGCCTTCTCAAGCTCCTCGGCGGGAACCTCTATGGTCAGCTTAGCCATATTTTTCTCTAACTTTTCAACCTGTAAACTCATTCTATCATTTCCTCCTTCATCGCCTCTGTATCTTCACATGCCCATTCTCTGACGGACATGACCACAGTCATTTGAAGATTATAGCATAGATTGCAGCATGATGCAAATGTTTTTTGTGCTATTACGCCTGTTTGTGCCCATGTCTATCCGGGTTACTTGCCTCCGGCTCCCCCGTATGGGTGGCTACCAGCAGGGCGCTGTCCTTCTCCTGTTCATATATATACTGCTCCGTTCGGCGGCGGCTCTCGGCATCCAGGCCCGAGAACGGCTCATCCAGCAGCATCACATCCCCGCCCGCCGCTATGGCTCTGGCTATGGCAACCCGCCTTTTCATGCCGCCGCTGAGTTCCCTGCATGGCTTTTGCAGATCCCTTTCATCCAGCAAACCGCGCAGATACTGCCGGGATCTCTCTCTGTCCCCTGTGACCATATCCACATTCACTAAGGCGCTGTATTCCTCACAGAGCCGGTCTTCCTGAAAGACCATGCTCATTCTGCTGCCATAGCGACGGATCTGCGCCCGGGGCTCTGTATTATCCGGCTCCTCCAGCCCCGCGATCAGGCGAAAGAGCGTGGTCTTACCGCTGCCGGAAGGAGTGCGGAAATAATAGGTTCTCCCTCTCTCGTAACGCCCCGCCACATCCCGCAGTACCGTTTGGCCACGGTAGCTCTTGCTCACATGCTCCAACTCCAGCACGGTCTGCCCGCCAGGACGCTTTGCCGACTCATATCCCGGTTCCGGTACGGATTGAACGGCGGGGCGGTTCCCGTCCTCATACTCCGATCTTGAAACAGCCTGCCCGCCGGCCCCCTCCACGGTGTACACCGATTGCGACACGGCCCGGCCGCCACGTCTTCCCGCTGCCCGGCACCTGGGTTCCCAGCGCTGAAACCTGTTCCACAGGGCCAGCACCAACCGCTCGCACAGCACGCTGGCAAGGATCGTCACCGCAGTCCATGCCAATACCCCCGCCGTATCCAGATAAATCTTGGACAGGTAAAGCTGTTCCCCCACAGAAAGCGCCGGGATCCCGATGACCTCCGCCGCCACGCCGGACTTCCAGCTCATGCCCACCGATATCCGCACCGCGTTGTCCAGATAGGGTTTCAGCGCGGGCCGGTAAATGTAGAAAAAACGGTTCCACACCGGAATCTCCAGCACGTCCGCCATCTCCAACAGCCGCCTGTCCACCCGGCGTATCCCCTCCAGCGTATTCACATAGATATTGGGAAGTACGATACAAAAGCTGACGGCGGTAGCCAGCACGCCGCTGCGCCACCAGATCAGAAACAGCACCACAAAGGAGGCCACCGGGACAGCCTTCAGCAACGCCATTACAGGAGCCAGCAGTTCCTCCAGCAGCGCAACTCGGCTGACAACTGCCGCCAACAACAACCCCAGCAGCAAACCGGCGATAAATCCCGCCCCGATCCGCAGCAGGGAAGAACCCACCGTGCGCCAGAAACTCCCCCCAAAAATACGCTGCCCAAGAGCTCCCAAAGTTTCCAACGGCCCCACCAGCAAGATCCGGTTTCCCACCAGATAAGCCGCCAACTGCCACAGGGCAATCCAAAATACTGCCGCCAACACCTTTTTACCGTATTTCCTCCCGCTCCGCCATTTTCTCAATAATATTCTCCCTACTTTTCGGAAAAGTGTTCCTAATTGCATAAAACCGCAGAACTTATCATTATCGTCCAACAATGTACAATATTCCTTTATTGAGATTTTCCAGTATGTTTTCCATTGAACTGTCTTTTTCATCTAAATAAAAGTATGGTTTTTGTAGTGCGTCTTTTCTTTTATCTAAAGCCTCAAAAAATACAAAATGATGCGGATGAAATCCTTCTGGCTCAACAACCAGTTCAGCAAGATAATTCGCGCTTTCAATGACGTATCGCAGATAGTCTTCATGTTCTATAAGAGATTCTACATTTATTTCGCTATGATACATTTCTTGAACAGTTCCAGTCCACATTTGTATTGCGTCTATAACTTCATGCAATTTCATTTTTACCCTACTACTCTCGATTTTCATCTTATCTTACGCTTAACAGTCTACGCAAAATTGATCTTCAAGTTCTTTATTGTACTTTCACCATTCCCAGTGATATCCAGCCCGTTTTTTATTTCCCAAAAGTTCGAAATCAAAATCGGTACGCTCCACGCAATCCGACCCATAAATCTGTTTACAAATAGAATTTTATTACAAATTCTCAAAATGTTCAAGTTCCTTGAAGATTTTGAGGCACAATTCTGTTAGGCACGATAAAGTTTCCCGAAAAAAGGGGAAATACAAAAACTGTTAGAAATATTCACGTCTTCGCGATATAATCTACTATATCAGGACGAACTGTTCCGAATAACTAATCGACTTAAAAACGGAGGCGAAACGCTGTGCGGCTTTTTTATGGAGTACCCGAAGATATTGAAAAATGGATGGGACTGGTAACACAGGTCAGATGGAATTTCCCCGGTCTGGAAACAGAGGAAAAATTAGACGAGTATCGAGCCACCGTCCTCAAATTTATGGGTAAGCGACAGGCTATCTGCGCAAAAGAGGGAGACGAGATCGCCGGTGTCATGCTGTTCTCCCGAGGGCACAACATGATCTGCTGTCTCGCCGTTTCTCCAAAGTACCGCCGCCTGGGCGTAGCTGCAATGCTGATGGATGAAGCGCTGGACAACTTGGACAGAGCAAAGGAAATATCCGTTTCTACGTTCCGGGCTGACGATGAAAAGGGGCCTGCGCCAAGAGCGTTGTATGAAAAGTACGGCTTTGTTGCCGACGCTCTTGTTGAGGAGATGGATTATCCAAATCAAAAATACATCCTTCATCCCATCGGTGCCGAGCGCAGGGACAGGCAGCTTGCCATCAACCGTATGGTTCGGGAGATCACTGATATTCTCGCGGATTGCGCCCCTTCCGTTTACCTGTATGGCTCGTCTGCTCTGAATGATTTCCGATTAGGATGGAGCGACATTGATATTCTGGTATTGACGGAAAAGCAAATTGCGGAAATGCAGGCAAATTCGCTTGTGGGACTCCGGCAAACCATGCTCGAAAAGGAACCCGGCAATCCCTATTACCGTTCCTTTGAGGGCGGAATGCTCACTCTTCGGGCTTTTCTCTCCCAGGAACCCGACCGGGTCGTATATTGGGGGACAAGCGGAGAAAGAATTGCCGATCGCTATATGTTTGACAGTTTCGGCATGGCGGAGCTGGTCGAAAGCGGCGTTCTTTTATACGGAAAAGATATAAGGAAAGAGCTAAAGTATCCCGACTGTCACGAGCTGTATGCCGATGTGAAACGCCATTATGAAACGATCAGAAAATACGCGCGGAAAACCGGACGAAATTACTATTCTTTCGGTTGGATGCTGGATATAGCCCGGTGCCTCTACACACTTCGCACCGGCAGGATCATTGCCAAGACCGAGGCTGGAGAATGGGCGTTCCATAATAACCTTTGTCCCGATCCGTATGCCCTGACGACCGCTATAAGGATTCGCAAAAATCCTTTGAAATACAAGGATCAAAAAGAGACTTTCGACTATGCGGAAACGCTTGGAGAACCCATACAGCGCTTTGCTGACGTGTTGGAAAAAGAATTATTCCTGCCCGGGGAAAGTCAGTCACCCTGAAGATTTTTTTGCTAAACTACGTGTGGGAGGTGAGACGGATGAATATGCTAAAACAGTTGAACGCCGCCATTGAATATATTGAGGCGAACTTGTGCGCAGAGTTCGATCTTGATACGGCAGCCGGTATCGCCTGTGTCACTGCCGACAGCTTTATTCGCTTTTTCAGTTACATGACCGGTATGACTCTGACGGAATACATAAGGCGCAGACGGCTGACACTTGCGGCGCAGGATCTGCGACACAGCGAGACGCCGGTCGCAGACATTGCGATAAAATACGGATATGACAGCGTCGCTGCTTTTTCAAGAGCCTTTGCAAAGCAGCACGGCATTACGCCGTCAGTTTATCGCAGAGACGGCGGTTCTCTCAAGGTGTATTCACCGGTTTCCTTTCACATTATGATCAAAGGAGCAAAAGAGATGGATTTCAGAATTATTGAATTAGAGGAAACTGTTGTGACGATGTCCCCGGTCAGCTTTGCGCGGGCAGTTGGAATCAGCCCGGAAACACCTCTTACGATGGCGTTTGGTACGGCGTCTGGCAGGACGGCAAATATATGATCTCCCGCGCGAGATCCGATGTAAAGACCGGTGCGCTTGAGACAAAGACACTTCCCGCGGGGACATATGCCGCATTCAGAACGGAATGCGGCGGGCTGGCCTGGGAGGAGTTTCCCAAACTGTTTGCGTTGATTTTCGACTCGTGGCTCCCTGCTTCTGAGTATAGGCTGAAATATGATCTCACGATCGAGGTTCTGCACCTCTGGACTGACTCCGATCTTCGCCAGAAGAATCGGTACTATGAGATCTGGATTCCCGTAGAACTGAAAAAATAACAACATACATATCCGATATTCTAATACATTGCGGGGCCGTGAAAAAGTCGTTTCTTTCTGCGGCCCCGTTGTTTTTCTAATTGTTTAGTTCTCCTTTTCTCTTCTTGCGACGATAAATTGCCAGCACAAAAGCAAAGGAAATAATTTGCGCAACCATGATTCGGACAATCTGTAATTCGTCCGCGCCCTCTTGAGAAACGACATGCAACATATTGGTGGCAACGGTATTGTTTAGCAAATGGTCGCCAAGTCCTACCCATATATTTCCCGTTACGCGGTAAAGAAGTCCCCATTTGATTCCCATGATCCCGGCAAGGATGATATAGCCGATACCCAGCATAACCATTGCCGCCAATGACATTTCGCCGTCTATATAACTTCTGATCGGCATTACAATGTGCCAAATTCCAAATAAGAACGCGGCGATAAAATTTGCCTGCATAAATGGCTTTGTTTCGGCAAGTATTTTAATGAACAGTCCGCGAAAAACACCTTCCTCCATCCATACATTGATGACATTGAAAACCACGCAAAGCATGAAGAATATGAAATCCGTATTTCTTAATGGAGAACCTGTTAAAGAAAAACCGCTGATATATATTTCCAAATGTGCGGGATTGCCTTGCAGAGCTAAAATTGCCAATTCTACCCCATACGAAACGGTAAAGCAAACGCTGCCCAATAACAAACCTTTCAAAGTACTGCTCACAAAACCGTTTCTTTGGAATCCAATATCGCTCCAGGAAAGCTTTATCCTTTTCAATGCCAACGTCAATAGGATAATTCCGACCGATTTATGGAACACATTTTCTCCAATAATCGTTTTATCCGTTTCGATCAGAAAATATTCTACAAACCTCACGGCCAAACAAAGCATGAATATTGCAATGCACAAATTAGCTGATTTATATTTTGTATTTCTTCCCATATATAGCTACTCCGATCAACTGGAATTGTTCTTTTTCAAAAAAACCTGTCTACTTCCTCTATCACATCCATCAGTTCCTCCTCACCAAAGAGAAACGGAGCCAAATAATTGTGAGCGATTTTGCGTTTTTTGTCAGGATCTGCTTTGCCCCACTGCTTACAGCTCCCCATCAAAAAAACGGCTTGATTTCTACGATCGGGCTGGTTGCTCAGATGAAACCAGGCGTTCCATTCCTCCCCTTTTTCGCTCTCTATCAACCAATCTCTGATTTGAATGTACAAGTTTGCTATAATCGGACTTCCAGAAACTGACGGATTGTCCGGCGCTGTATGGAACTTTGCCTCCAATAGCGCCTTATGTAAATTGACCAATTCGCAATAGTCCAATTCGAGAATGCATTTTCTCATTTCTGTGCCTCCGAAATTTCCGATTTTCTTCTCTCAACTCCACAAATATTGGTTTCCCCCAATTTTTATCCATTTAATTATTTCTTGTTTTGATCGGATGCCTGATCACGGTTTTCCATTTTTCAGGCGCAACTTTTCTTGCATCGGACATATAGATCTCATGATGTAATCGAGTGGAATTGATATCATTTTTGTACCCATGCTGTGCTAGGTAATCATTCATCAATGCAACCGTTTCAGGCTCATCATCAAAAGGGCCCAAGTGCATTATTTGAACACATAATCCTTCATCAATCGTTAAATATTCTGCTGATGAACAATCTATTTTTTTCTTTTTCGTTGCAGTTTCTACCGCCCAATCAACATCATCCTGCCACCAAAATCCTTCAAGCGGCGGAACGACATATTCAAAGAAACCTTCCATTTTGTAATCTGTCTTGTAACTCATTTTTAATGTGTATGCAACGGCATACAAAACGCCGATGGCCTGCTGATATGCCCCGCCTTCTTCATTGGGATTTCCTTTACCTCTGACGGCAATATAGTTAGCCTTTGGAACATTTACTATTTCCGGTTTATTCTTGGGCATATAAAATTCTTTATATTCTTTCTTAAAATCAAACGCCATGATTATCTCCGTGAAGTTCTGATTTATTGATTTGATTATAAATTATTTCCCTTTTCGGGAAAGTGTTCCCAATTTTTAAGCTAATTCAAATTTCATAATCAATACAAGCTCTATCAACTCTAATGGAATATACAAATTCTCCAAATTCCATGTGCAGTTGTGATTTTTGGTATTTATCTAATGTTTCTACTGTATCGAAGTCAAAAATCAGAGCAACATCATAATTAGAAACCGGTGTTCTTTCCGCATTTCTAACTATATTAAATTGTTTTATTATCTCTAACTCTCTTAACTTTTCAGCTCTTTCAAAAAATTCAATAATATTATTTTCCTTATTATCCTCTTTTAATGCAAACATACATATATGTCTTATCATTGTATTCCCTCCTCTAAATGTCGATTTATATATGATTATAAATCTTTATCCGCCATTTACAATGTATATTTATAAGTCATTTCCCATTAGATACATAATTCCGAAAAGTAGGATGTTACTACACTGTCCCCGCAGTCGCCTTACGGAATGTAGTAGAAGTCCTCCCCCGGCAGTGCGCCGCCCACAGCCGCCGGCTCCAGTTCATACAGTACTTGCAGGTAACCTGAGAGCGCCCGGCGCATGTCCTCTCCGTCCATATAGGTGATATTGCAAAACGGGATCGCTTTTCGGGCGATGGGTTCCCTGGCAATGATCCCCGCATCCACCACCAGCTGCGCCCCCCTGTCCGGGTCTTCCTGTATCGCACGGACGCTGGCCGCATGCTCCGCCAGAAAAGTTTTGACGGCCTCCGGGTGTTCCTGCAAAAAGGCATTTCGCACTACGGTCACCCCGGTGACCATGCTGCCGCCCTCTCCCTGCGCCATGTTCCACTGCCGGTTCATATCCAGCACCACTTTCAGATCTTCATTCTGGGCGCAGGCCACTGTGACAAAAGGCTGGGGCAGCAGGCCGATGGCCTGGGGCTGCTCCGCCAGCAGAGCCGCTACCTCCGTGGCCTCCGAGCGGTATTCCAAAGTGCAGTCCTCCACAGGGATGCCGTTTGCCGTGAGCAGATACCGGAGTACATAATCCGGGGTGGTTCCCTTTCCTGTGAGATAAATCGTCCTGCCCCGCAGGCTCTCCATGCTGTCAATGCTTTCGTCCCCGGACACCATATACAATACGCCCAGCGTATTAATATCTATGACGGAGATTCCACCCTCGGTCTTGCCGTATAGCACGCTGGCCACATTGGCGGGAATCAGCGCGATATCCAGCTCTCCCTTTATCATCAGGGGCAGCAGTTCATCCGCCCCCACCGCCATCGTAAACGCGTATTCCTGCTGCGCCTGTCCATTCTGAGCCTGCTCCTGCAAAAACACCAGCCCCATAGAGGTGGGGCCTTTCAGACCGCCAATCCGTACGGCAGTCGGTTCCTCCTGCTGCCCGCAACCAGCGAACAGCCCCAGGATGAATGCGATCATGGCTACCCAAATCAACGTTTTCTTTGTTCCTTTTCTTTCTTTCGTCCCGTTCATGTTTTCTGCCGTATTCATGTTCTTCCTCATTTCTGTATGCCCCGTTCATTCACTGTACTGCGTTTTACAGCTTTTGATTTATGGTGTATGTATATCCCGGTTCACGCTCAATCCCGATCCCGCCTTCAAAATGATAAAACTGTTTCGTACCGATAGTTTCCACTGTTTCGCCATTGACAAAGAGCGTATCTTCTTCCGGAAGGGCAATGATCGGCATCCGTTTGGAGAGTTCAGTCAAATATGCCGTACTCTCCCTTTGTTTTTCCTCTGTCTGGTTTGTGTAATGGCAAAGGAGGGAAATGCCGTTTAAGATATCATACCCCGCAATATCCTCAAGGCCCACGTCATTCCTATCCGCCAGCGCGCAGGATTCCAGGCTGTGCCCAAAAATGATTGCCCCAGCGCTCCCGCCGAATACAATGCCGTCCCGTTCTATGAAACGCTCTATTTTATCAAATGCGCCGCTCTTTTTCAACTCGTAGAGGAGTTTGAATGTGTTTCCGCCGCCGATGAACACCGCGCAGTAGGCATCCAACTCCTTTTGAACAATCTCATCCGCCGACGTCACCATCTCTATGGAAGGCACTTTTACTTCCCTCAATTCATCCTGTATCCAGGAAAAACAGCCCGGATACTGTGCCCGCTCCATGGCCAGGGGGATGTACAAAAGCGGTTTTGTGCGATCGATGACGTCGCTGAACCTTTTAAGCGCCGGGGCGGTTTGCTGGCCACAGCCGCCGCCGTTTAGGAATTTTTTCATGCAAGTCTCCTTTGGTAAGAATAATACTATTCCTTTTTAGGCATATGGATTTGCCAGCTACCAGATCGTTTGGAGCCAATTCTTATCAATATGCCGCTGGCTTTTAGCTTTTTAATGGCGTATCGAACACCATCTACAGATAAACCAACTTGTATCGCCAGCTCAGGTTGCGTTGTCCTTGGATTTTTCTGTAAAATCTCAATAATCTTTTCTTCTGTTTCCGGTAGTTTTCCGGTAATTTTCCGGTAGTTTTTCCGGTAGTCTCTTCACTTGCGCCTTGATCAAAAGAATATCCCTCATTTAACGGAACAACAATCCGAAATATATCCCCTTCCTGAAATTTCGGATCCTGCCCGGAATAATATCTGCTGTATTTAAACAGATTCCTCACGCCGGAGCCCAATCTGTCCGCCCTGCCAATATTGCGGAAAAAGGACGCTATGATCGGATTCTTTGGATTGGGTTCCAGATTATCCGGTGTAATATAGCCCTCACCGATGGCGCGGTTTGCCTTCTCAGTATACATCTGTTCCTTCTGGATCACAAATTTCGCCGCATAGGAACTGGTATATTCCCGATGCATCAGTATATTGCTGACCATTTCCCTTGCTATGATATTTCTCAGACTTACTCTGTTTTCATCCTCCAGGAAAAACTTGTCCGGCAAATGTTTCCTAGCAAAACCCATCAGTTGTTCAAAGCTCTCCACCAGATTGGTTCTAACGATCTCCCGGTCGTCATATCGGTCTACGTTCACCCGGCGCACCAGAGCATCCGTCTCATATGCCGGACAAACATTCATGATGACATACCAGGTCAATAAAATAGTCCTCTTTCTCCGTTTTTATATGCTGCTGCCGGGCCACAAAGGCGTATCCCTTTCCAAGTTCCATCAAGAACTTCTGAATGTTGCTGATGACGCTGGCCTCCAGGTCGGTCTCTGTAAAGTCGGTGTTGGATGACAGCCCTAAAAATTCAGCTATGACAGGATTTTTGATAAACTCCAGTTTGTCATTTTGCAGGGCAGCCGTTTTCTGCCGCATCTCCTGTTCCACCGCATTTTTTTGCTGGGACTGCAAAAGCCGGTAGTAATACTGGGGATTGATATTGCGTTGCAGAGTTCGGACGCTCCAGGTCTGCTCAAATGCCTCTTTTTCATACCATTTGCGCGCCTTCTCGTCCTTGACCTGTATTAAACATCTATAATGTGTCCATGAGAGAACCCTATGAGATTTTCCACTCAGTGAGTGGAAAATCTCAGGAAAACATTTGTAAAAAGAATAAAAACTATACAAATTGGTTTTTGTAAAACCTTTCCCATATACTTTTGTCAATTCAGATGACAAAGTCTTGATAACATTTGCACCATATTCCGCACGGTCTTCACCTCTTAATTCTTCCTCAGCAATCCGATACCCAATCAGCCAGTTCCTCTGGGACAAAATGGTATCCACCGCGCGGTAAGCCTGCCGCTGGGACGTCTCTATGATATTCTGGATATCAGTTAAGATATTGTCTGATTTTTGAAAAATACTCATGATATCAGTATTGTTCATTTTCTCAAGTTCATTCATCACGCTTGTTCCTGCCTTTCATTTGTTGAAACAATATACGATGTGGTATAGACTAAAAATTTTTCATCAATTGACTTGCCAGCATAATCTGTTTTAAGCGACTGATATTGATATCCTGGCCTGAGAAACTAAATGGCAACTGAAATTCTTACCTCTGTTCTGTGTGAAGACTCTTCTCCATCTTGTAATGTATCATACTATTTTTATACGTCAATGTCAACATTACCCCTTTTAAACTCCCTCTGCAATTTATTAAATTTTTAAAATACATTTACTTTCCCTTTATTAGCGATATAATAGAAATGGAAAGTAAAAAGCTATCTCTAAATTCCAAACTTTCTGCATATTTACCTATACCGGATAGCACCATTATAAGAAAGGAAGGATTTACATGAACTTAGCAAAAATCTCCGCCAATGGTCAAATTACTGTACCCGTCGAGATCCGCCGTCTGCTTGACCTAAAATCTGGCGACAAAATTTTATTTTTTCAGAATCCAAACGGTGAAGTCGTAATCAACAACGCCTCTTCACAGGCGATTTACAAAGCTCAGAAAGCATTTGCGGGCGTGGCCGAGCAGATGGGAGTATATAATGAAGAGGATGTACAGGCATTAGTTGACGAAATACGCAAAAACACTTTGCAAAGCGATACAGGAAAGGAATGATAATGAAGATACTTGTGGATACCAACATTCTGATTTCTGCCGTTTTATTTCCCTGTTCAAAACCGACAAAAGCCTTGGTATATATTGCAGAAAATCATGAGATGGTCTTATGCGATCAAAATTTGGCAGAACTTAGAGAAGTCCTAAGCAGAAAGGCTCCGCAGACTCTGCCTGATGCAGAAGTATTACTGGCAGAGTTACCTTTTGAATTGATCCCTGCTGTGCCTAACGCACAAAAGCTGATACGAGATACAAAAGATCAACCCATTTTAAACTCTGCCATACTTTATAATGTGGATATTATATTAACGGGCGACAAAGATTTTTTATGCCTGAATATGGAACATCCCAAGTGCATGACTGCAACGCAGTTTCTAGATGCTGAAGAAGTAGAGCCATAAGCGCTCTACTTCCTGTCTATCGGCATATAAATCTCCAAATATTCCTCCACTTTGTCCATATAGCTCCCATACAGTCGGTTGTCGTTCTGCAAACCATGCCCGGAATGGGGAAACACAATGTATTCGTGAGGAACATTATTTTCCGTCAGCGCCGCCTCCAGCCGCCTGGAGGCGCCAAACGCCTGCACCCTGTCCCACGCGCCATAAGCGCACACGGTGGGCACGGAATCCTCGTCGATCCACATAGCCGCGGAGATATCTTTCACCTGTTCCAGATAAGCGCCCGTAGCAAACATATCCGCCGTGATCTCCTTCCCGGCCATAACGGAAAACAGACCCGCTATACCGCTGTAATCCGTATTGGGATCCACCGGATTCGGATGTTCGGGATCGGCCCCCATGTTGATCCAGTCCTCCAGGTAAAAGCAGGACGGCCCCACTGCGCCGAAGACCATTTTCACCGGAACAGGCGATATATCGGCGTCCCGATACGCGTACAGCATGGCGAGCGCATGGCCTGCCGAACCGCCTGCCACCGCCATTTTGTCAATGGGGTATCCCAATTTTTCCGCCTCGGCGATCACAAAGGGAATGCTGTCCCTGATCTCCACAGACTGGGTATAGACATTGGCCTGAGGATTTTCCTCGCTGAACAGGGTGTAATTGATGCCCGCCGCCACATAGCCTTTGGCGCAAAGCCACGCCAGCATCTCCTGATCGCCGCTCTTGTCGCCGCTGGTGAACCCTCCCGGATGAAGATAAACCACCAGCCCGTAACTCTCCCTGCCGCTGTCCGCGGGCACATAGAGATCAAACTTGTTAGCCTCGCCGTCCCCATAGGAAAGATCCGTATAGACCGTTCCCACGGAGCTGTCCCAGTGAACCGTGTATTTCCCCGCAAACGGGTCTACTTTCATCTTCAGGATAGCGGAAACCGTAAACGCCGTTATAAAAGCCCCCACATAAATAAATCCCCACATCACCCGTCCTCCCGTTTTCTTTTTACCTGTTTTCTGATTATCCGTAGAAGATCCGCTCACAGTAAATCCGCTCATAAAAAATTCCCTCCAAACAGCGTGCCGCCCAGCAGCAGGTTCATCGTGGCCCGCACCGCTAACCTCCCCAAAACGGCGGCGATCATAACGACTAGCAGTAAAATAAGAATGCGTCTGTGCGTTAATGTCATCTCCCATATCCTCCCTTGACAGAATGATTTTCACATGTTATATTGATACATGTGTAACATCAATACAAATGTATCAGCAACGGATGTATTTGTCAATGGGAGTAGGGAAAATGGAACAAAGAGAGAAAAGTGTTTCACCGTTTAGCAATAAGAACCGCAACGCCTATGTGCTGGAGCATCTTACGGATTCGCTGTTGGCCCTGTTGGCGGATAAGCCGCTCAACGAGATCTCCATCAGCGAACTGTGTGACGCGGCCGGTGTGGGACGGACGTCCTTTTACCGCAATTTTGAGACCAAAGAAGATATTCTCAAAGCACATATTACGTTCCTTTTTCACGGGTGGATGGACGAACTGGCTAAAAATCCCGGGCTCCCTCTGGATAGAGTGGTCTATCAAGTGTTCTCCCACCTTGAAGGAAACCGGGATTTTTACGGTCTGCTCTACAAAAGAGGATTGACCTATCTTCTAAAAGACATCCTCCTGGATCTGTGCGGTTTTAATCCGGAGCAGGATGTGGTTTCCGCCTATTCTTCCGCTTATGTGGCATTCTTTCTGTATGGTTGGATTGAGGTCTGGCTCAGGCGCGGGATGCGGGAAACAGCGGCCGAACTGGCTGGCTATTTGAAAACGGCAGCATCCGGATCCGCTTCTATTCCACCACCCGCACCACCTGATTCTCCTTCAGATCCGCCGTGGAGGTCAGGATGATGGCCGTATCCGGGGACAGGCCAGCCGACCGGATGGCGGCGTAGCGATCGTTCTGATCCGCCACATCCACATACAGCGCCGTCACATGCCATTCCACGCCCAGGATGCCGTTCTCCTGCCGCAGGGTGTAGACAAAGCTGCTGTTGTTCCCGTCTCTGTGCAGAGCGGACAGAGGCACCACCATATCAAAATTCTCCGACTGCCAGGTACTTTTCAGCGCCACCTGCTGCCCCAGATCCATCCCCATATCTGTCACGTCCAACAGGATCCGCAGACTGCCGTCGGGCTGGGACTCCAGATAACTGACGATCCCTTCCTGGCTGCGTTTTCCGCTGCTGACGGTCTCATAATCCAACTGCATCCTCGTGCCCACAGACACATATTTGGCCTGTTCTTTGGTAAGCTGTGCCCAGAGCTGCCGCAGGCCGTCGTCTGGCGTGTAGAGCAGCTGCGCCGTATCGGGAGTCCGCTCGCCCACGCCCACGCACAGCCGCGTCACCTTCCCGCTCTCCCGGGCACGGATCCAGCCCTCCGCCTCCACCAGCTCCCGCAGTTCCCGGATCTCGCTCTCCAGATAGTCCTGTTCCAGCCTGGCCAGGTCTGCCGCCGCCTGATAGTCGCTACTCTGGGACGCCGCCCAGGCGTCCTCCACGCCGCGCCAGGCCGCCACAAGACGGTTCCCGATGGACAATTCGGTATCCTCCGCTGCCTGCGCCGCCTGGATTACCGCCTGATCCTGCTGGCTCGCCTGAGCCTCCAGACGCGCGATGGCATCCTCCAGTTCCCCGCACCGCTGGCAGCTGCCGGGTGCGGAAGGCTGTGTGTTGTCTCCGCCGCTGACAGTGTCCGCGCCGTTCCCCTGCTGCCCGCCGTGCACCGTCTCTTTCTTATGCTGTTCCAGATCCCTGCGGGCCTGATCCAATTCCCTCCCGGTCTGATCCCGGGCCGCCCGGGCGCGGGCATGGTCTTCCCTGACCCGGCTGAGCAGCACCGCTCCGTCCCGCTGCTCTGTCTCCCAATCCTGCTGGGCGCGGGTCAGCGTCCTTGCGCTGCTTTGACTGCCCAGCGCGCCCTGGCTCTCCGCCTCCCGCTGTTGGCAGGCCAGTTTCTGGTACTCCAGATCTTTTTCTTTTATGATGCGCTCCAGATCTTCCACATCCAGCTGCAGCAATCCGTCCCCCTCCGAGAAAGCCTCCCCCTTCTGCACGCCGATCGCCGCTATCCGCAACCCGGACGGAGCATAAATACCGTACTCCTGCCCCGTCTCCACCGCCCCCGCGGCGGACACCTCGTGGTACAGGCACATCTCCCTGGGGACGGTGGTGGTCACCCGGGGAAGCCTGGCCATATAGATGCCCTTTGTCACCAGGCTGCATATGCCCATCACTGCCAAAAACAGGATAAATCCCACCACCACTGCTTTTCTCTTTCTATCCATCTTCTCCGCTCCTTATATCTTCATGCCAAACTCTTCCAATCTCTCCTTAAACTCTCCCCTGCGAAGCAATTTTCCGCAGTTAGGAACTGTCCATTAATAACTTGTGCATTTGACTTGTCTAAATCCGCACAGTCTGCGTTGTCATCAGTCAGCGTACCCCGATGCCTCCCTCTTCCGCCTTGCCTGTACGAACTTATCCTGCGTCATCTGCACAAGTTATTTTCGGACAGTTCCTTACGCCTTCAGCCCCGACGTAATGATCCCCTGCTCCAGCGCGTCATGAAATATGGCGAACACGAACAGGGACACCGTCAGCGTGATCACGCTGGCCCCGCAGGCATAGCCCGCCTGGTCCATGGCGATCTCCGGCAGATACAGGGACAGAGGCCACAGAGATTTGTCCTGTAAAAAAGTGAGCGGCTCCTCCATCATGTTCCAGCTCTCCAGGAAACTCAGGATCATAGCCGCCAGAATCCCGCCCTGGGCCACCGGCAGTCCCACCCGGACAAAGCTCTGCAGTTCCCCGGCTCCGTCTACCCGGGCCGCTTCCAACAGCTCTGCCGGAATCCCCGCAAAACTCCGATAGATCAAAAACACGGGAAAAGTGGAAAATATGGCGGGCAGCACCACCGCCCACCGGGTGTTAATCATCCCCGCCTGCTGCAGCACCAGATACTTGGACAGCATCGTCACCTGAAAGGGCAGCAGCATCAGGATTACATACAGGGAAAACAGCAAGTTTTTCCCCCGGAACCGATACACGGCGAAGGCCCAGGCCGCAGGCACGGCTATAACCAACTGCCCCAGCAGGATCCCTCCCGTCATGCCCAGCGAGTTCCAGAACAGCCGGAAAAAGGCCGGAGAGTAAAACAGCAACCGCTGGTAATGCTCCACCGTGGGATAGTCCGGTATCCAGCGCCATCCGATATACTCCTGGGTGTCATGCAGATAGCCCGCCGTCCGCTGCATCCACTCCTGTCCGTCCGCCAGGGACCCGCTGACCAGCATCAGCACCGGCAGACATATGGCGGCGCCCAGGGCCAGGAATATACCTGCCGCCATCCAGTTCACTATTTTTTTCTTCATGGATCTACCCCCAACTTTATCCGCAATATCTCATCTGTCAATTGTCCTGCGCGACATGCCTGATTGACCGTCTGTGGAAACGGCCCGTCACAGAGCGTCCGTCGTGTTCCATAACCTTTGCAGCAACAGGGACAGCGCCCCCAGCACCAGCGCCATAAGTACCGCTCCCGCCGCCAGCTTATCCATGTCCAGCTTGGTATACCAGTTCTGGAACAGATGCTGCAACAGGTAGATATCCTGCTGGGGATAAGCGCCGCTGACCAGATACGCCTCCCGGAAAGACTTGAAGGCATTGAGCAGGGACAGCACCGTGATCGTGTAGGCGCTGCCCTTTAAATTGGGCAGAGTGATCTGAAAAAAGCACCGTATCCGCCCCGCCCCGTCCACTCTGGCCGCCTCCGTCTGCTCCGCGGGTATGGCTTTCAGCCCCGCCAGCCACAGCACCATCGTATACCCCAGATTCTTCCATATATAACTGCCCACCAGGATCGCCAGGGAAGAACTCTCCCCCATAAAATCCACATGGGTTCCCAGCCAGGCGTTGAGAAAGCCCTGCCGGGAAAAAACCAGCCTCCACACCAATACCACCGTTGCCGCCGGGATTGCCATGGGCAGCAGGTACATGGCTTTGAAATGCTCCAGCCGGGGAACCCGGCAGATCACCAGCGCCAGCAGCAGCCCCAGGAAGAGCAGCAGCGGCAGACTCAGCGCCAGGAACCGCAGCGTATTTGTCACCGCCAGCCGAAACGCCTCGTTTTCCAGCACCCTGCGGTAATTGTCCAGCCCCGCCCACTGGCCGGACAGGGCAGTGGCAAAGGAACGCCGCAGCACATCCCCCGTGGGGAGCAGCACCAGATAGCCCACCCCCAACAGGCTGGGAGCCAGGAACCACAGTCCCCGGCTCCCGCCCCGCCTTACAGATCTTTTTGCAATCTTCTTCATACCGATCTCCTATTCGGCCAGATACAGAGACACTTTTTTCTCAATCTCCTTCACAGCGTCCTCCACCGTGATCTCCCCGGTAAGAGCCTTTGCCCCCGTTTCGATCACCGCGTCATATACCCGGCTGTCGCACTGGCTGACGCCCTGGCAGGCCTCCAGGATCTGCCGCAGCGCCGCCAGCTCCTCCTGGGAGGGATTATCCACTTCCACTGCCTGCGGCTTGCCGTCGATATCCTCAAAACTCATAAATGCGCTGATGCCGTCCTCCTGACTTCTGCGGATCTGCTCCTCCAGCACATCCCAGTTGACGGAACCCATTCCGATATAGCTCTCGGTGGCAAACTGTTTGGACAGCGCATAGGCCACAAACTCCAGAGCCTGCTCTTTTACCCCAGAGCCTTCATTCACCGCCAGTATATTGTACGCCCGGCCGATATATCCGTTTTCTCCCGCCAGGGGAACCATGGTCATACCCAGCATGCTCATGATCTCCGAAGTCATATTGTAGTCGCCCATCACGGACATATTGCTGTTCAGCAGGCCCATGGCGAAGGGCTGGTGGAAATACAGGGCGTTTTCCACCTGATAACCTGCCTGCGTCCAGATCTGTTCCCTTCCGTTTATATAGCCCACAAGCTGGTCCATGCCCTCCATCTCTTTGACCGTCATCCCGGAGACCTGGGCGTCATAGATCCGTTTGGCCAGCGTCAGGAAATTTTTAACTCCCTCGCTGTCAACACCGCCGCTCTCATCCATCCAGTCGTCCATAGAGACCACAGCCAAAAGCTGCAGCGCGTTTTCCGGTCGGTTAAAGCTCAGCAGCGTCCCTTCCGGCTGGGCCGCCCGGGACTGTTCGATCAGCTCCGTAAGCTGCTCCAGATCAGAAACGCCCTGTATCTTATCCTCCGCGCCCATAAGCACGGGCACTGCCATCGACATGGGCATGGCATACTGTCCCTCTCCTCTGCGATAGGACGCCCGCACCGCATCCATGTAGCGTTCCCCCGTGCCGTCCAGCGTCGCCGTCAAGTCGGCCAGCACGCCCTTCTCCGCATAGGTGTCATAGGACAGGTCATCCAGCAGCAGCACGTCCGGGCCGTTGCCGGTAGCCAGCTCCGTGCTCAGCACTTTCAGGGCGTCCTCCCGGGTCATTCCCGTATCCTCGCTCAGAGGATGTTCGTAAGTCACATAGAGATCCGGGTGGCTCTGGGCAAAAGCGCCCACCACTCTCTGTATATCCTCATTGAGCTGCAATCCCCACACCCGCAGGGTATGCTCCGGCACTGTGGGCACCCCGGGATCGTACACATACTTTTTCAGTTGGTCGTTGTAAAGCACATAAAAAGTCTCTCCCAGCTGCAGCATATTGACAAAGCTGTGCGCCCTGTCGCTCATGCTGCAGAGTGACCCGTCGATGATCTGTTCCATGGTGCTGCCATAGAGCACATGGCGATAAAGCCCCTCCCGGGTCAGCACATACAGGCTGTTGTCCTCCTGGCCGGACACGGACAGCAGATATGGCCTGCTGCCTATATCTCCCGACTGCCCAAGCCATGCCTTTAAAAACTCCTCAAGCACCGGTTCCTGCTCCGCCATCCGGTTTTCTTCCAGATCATAAAACTGCAGCGTCTCTCCCTGGATGACCAGATATTTTCCGCAGACAGACAGATAGTCGCATCGATCCGCGAACTCCGTCAGCACCTCCAGGCTGCCATCCTGGCCGTTCACGCGGTAGATGCGGTCGCGCCCTCCCAGATAAAAAGTGCCGCTCCCGTCGCAGGCCGCCGAAGAGATATACTCCTGCTCGGACAGATCCACCGCAATGCGGGTACCGTCCGCCAGAAACAAGGCATGCACATAAGAGAAAGTGTCATAGTTGACGTTTCCCTCCTCATCCCGCGGAAATAGGATATATCCCGCCAGGATATCTCCGGCCTGATTGCGCTGATAATAGTCCATGGTATACGCGCTGAGCGGATACTGCAATTCCTCCGGGGCCCGGCTTATCTCCTGCCAGCTCTGCCCCTGCTCCTCCAGACGGTACACCGTGCCGTCCATGGCGGTAAACTCCAGCGCGTTATCTTTAAGACAGATATCCTTTACATACTCCACTCCCTCCGGCAGCGTCACAGGAGACTCCATATAGCGTCCCATGGTCTTCTCAAAGCCGCCGTCTCCCGGCGCCTCCTGCCCGCCTCCGACAGACCCCGCCGCGCCGGACTGCCCGGCTGCGCCGTCCTCTCCCGCGCCGGCACTGGGGCCGCAGCCCGCCAGCAACAGCAGGGAAACCAGCCCCAGCGCCAGTATTCTTTTCATCATTGTCCGCATTTTCTTCATACTCTCCTCTCAATTCCTTTCCCGGGCGGCTTTACATCCCACAGACACGTTTCCGTCGCCCTGATATGCCCCAGTATACCAGCGCAATCTCTAATCCGCCTCTAAGTCTCCTCAAATTTTGCTCTAAAACCGCGCCCCCTGTTGGGGCCTGTTACCCGTTTGGGCACATATCTATATGCGGGTCCACAAAAAGGGATATAAAAGAGAGTTTACAAAATATTAAAGAATATTTAGAGAAAACTATGTTACTATATTTTAGGAAATTTAGTTTTTGTATTTAGAAAGGATTTGTCAATCAATGCGCATTCTGCTGATCGAAGACGACAGGAAATTAAGCGAGGCCCTCTGCTGCGCGCTGCAAAAAGAGGGCTATGAAGTGGATACCGCTTATGACGGCGAGGAAGGGCTGTACTATATGGAGACCGGTACCGCGGATCTGGTGCTGCTGGATCGGATGCTGCCCGGCCTGAGCGGAACAGAGCTGCTGCGGCAGCGCCGCCAGGCCGGAGACGCCACGCCGGTGTTGCTGCTGACGGCCATGGGCACATTGGAGGATCGGATCACGGGGCTGGATCTGGGGGCGGACGACTACCTGGTCAAGCCCTTCGCCATGGAAGAGCTGATGGCCAGGATACGCAGCCTCTCCCGCCGGGGAGCGGCCTTCCATGTGGCCAGCGACGAACTGTGCTGGGAAGATCTGACACTGCGGGAGTCCTCCTGCCAGCTCACAGGGCCGGAGGGCGAGTGTACCCTGTCCCGCCGGGAGTGCGGGCTGCTGGCGGCACTGCTGCGCCATCCCCGGCAGACGCTGGGACGTAGTCAACTGCTGCTCAGCGTCTGGGGACCGGACACCGAGGTGGAGGACGGCAACCTGGACAATTATATCTTCTTTCTGCGAAGACGTCTGACTGCCCTGTCCTCCTCGGTCAGGATCCAGACCGTGCGGGGCGTGGGATATCGGCTGGAGGTCAGTGTATGAACGATCGTATCCTGTTCCGGACGGCTCACCGCCGTCTGACTTTTTTGTGCGCCGGGATTACCGCCGCCATCCTCTGCCTGTTCTCCTGCCTCTATCTCTATCTGGCCGAGCGCACGCTCCAGGACAACCAACAACTGGCTTTCAGCCAGAGCATGGCCAATCTCACCGATAGCCTGAAACAGCAGACCGTGATCACCCACAGCTATCTGAATACGCTGGAACAGAACAACGATTACCAGATCTATCTCTGGGATCATGGGGTTCCCTATCATTTCAATGAAATATCCGGCCATACCCTGTCCGCCGAAGTGCAGGAGCTGCTGCTTTCCCTGCTCTCCTCCGGCAGCGGGGAGCTCTCCCTGGCCTCCCCTTCCCCCGGCAGGGCAAAGCCCGCCCCGACCGCCCTTCCCGGCGTCAGATACACCCTGCTGTCATCCGGTCAGAATCTGATTCTGGCCCATCTGAAACTGGAATCGGGCAGAGAATATCAGGTCTATCTGACTCGTCTGAGCATCGGACAGCGCTCCGGCGTCCAGATCCTGGCCACATCCGAAACGCCAGGCGTCACGCTGCTGGTCGTTTCCCCCCAGGACGGACTGACGCGGCAGCTCCGGGAGCAGCGGCTTCGTTTTCTGCTGATCGATCTCACCGGTATCCTGCTGCTGACGCTGTTTGCCTGGTTTTTTACCGGGAAAATGCTGCGCCCTCTGCGGGAGAGCCATGACAGGCAGATCCGTTTTGTGGCGGACGCCTCCCATGAACTGCGCACCCCCCTGGCGGTAATACGGGCCTGTCTGCACGCAAAGCCCCCCGCCTACGAGCGGACCATAGATCAGGAATGCGCCCAGATGGGACGCCTGATAGATGATCTGCTGACTTTGAGCCAGCTTGATAAGACAGACGCGCCCCCCTGTCAGGACGTGGACCTGGACACACTGCTGCTGACCGTATACGAACAAATGGAGCTGCTGGCGAACCAAAATAAGATCCGCCTGCAACTCCGTCTTCCGCAGGATGCCCTGCCCCATATACAGGGGGATCGGCACCGGCTCCAGCAGCTCCTCACCATCCTGGTGCAGAACGCATTGCATTATACTCCCGAGGAGGGCACTGTGACCCTCAGCGCCCGGCTCTCCACGGACAGGGCCCGCACCGTACAGATCCTGGTATCCGACAATGGCCCAGGCATCCCGGACATCCACAAGCCCCATATCTTTGAGCGTTTCTACCGGGCCCAGCAGTCCCACACGGACCGCTCCCACTTCGGTCTGGGGCTGTGCATTGCCGGGGAAATAGCCTCCTCCCACGGGGGAACGCTCACCGTGTCCGATACGGAGGGCGGAGGAGCCACCTTCTGTTTCTCCCTGCGCTGTTGATCCTCCACCGGATCATCTTCTCGCGATGATCCGATCGATCAGCCCAAAATCCAGCGCCTCTTCGGCGGACATATAATTGTCCCTCTCGGTGGCGGCGGCAATCTCCTCCTCCGTTCTGCCGGTCTGTTCGGCCAGGATGCGGTTCACCCGCTTTCTGGTCTGCTGGAGATGGTCCGATACGATCTTAATATCCGTGGCCTGCCCCTTGACGCCGCCCCCGATGGCAGGCTGATGGATCATGATTTCCGCGTTGGGCAGGGCATATCTCTTGCCCTTCGCGCCGCCTGCCAGCAAAAAGGAACCCATGCTGGCCGCCATGCCCAGGCAGATCGTGGACACGTCGCACTTGATATATTGCATGGTGTCATAGATTGCCAGTCCCGACGGTATGGAGCCGCCGGGACTGTTGATATACAGCTTTATCTCCTTCTCCGGGTCCTGGGCCTCCAGAAAAAGCATCTGCGCCACCACCAGACCTGCGGAGACGTCGCTGACTTCCTCCCCCAGAAATATGATCCGGTCCGCCAGCAGGCGGGAATAGATATCGTAACTGCGCTCTCCCCTGCCGGTCTGTTCCACCACATAAGGTATCAGGCTCATGCCGCCATCCCTCCCCTCACGGAGCAGTACAGACGCATACCACCGTCGGCTTTACGCTGTCCGGATGCGGCGCGTTTGGAGATGTACTGTCCCCTGCGCCTGTATTCCTGGGGCGTACACAGATATTCCACGCGGAAAGCCTGCGTGAACGCCTGCTGCGAGCCATAGCCCGCGTCAAAGGCGATCTCCAGGATGGGCTGCTCCGTCTGGGCCAGCTTTCTGGCCGCCTCCTCCAGCCGTCTGCCCTGAATATACTTGTGCAGCGTGATCCCGGTACTCTTTCTGAACTCTCTGGCCATATAGTACTTGGAATAATGCAGTTCCCTGGCAATCTCTTCCAGAGACAGCTCCTGCTCGGGATGGTCCTCGACATAGGCTGTCACTTTTTCCGCTACGGATGTCTTTCCCATATATACTTCCTCCTGTCTTGAAGTCCCTGTAAACCTCTGTTGCGCAGCGTCCCGTTCCTGACCGGCACGGTGTCCGCGAACATCTTATCAGTTCCCTGCGCATCTTCGGCAGTCCTGTTTCCACGAGACTGCCTCTTCCAGATACAGGATAGCACAATTCCCGGCGGTTTGTTTGCATAAAAATTGCCCTGTTATCCTCTGTTTTCCAAAGCCTGGGCGATATCCTCCCGCATATCCAGCACTGCCGCCCGTGCGGCATCCGCATAGCCTTCTGCTCCGTATGCGGCGTATTTGTCCTGCTGATAGGCGGCGATGATACCTCTGGAGGAGTTGATGATGGCCCCCAGGCCGTCCTCATTAAAGAAGTGCACCAGATCCGCTCCCTTTCCTCCCTGTGCGCCGTAACCGGGCACCAGAATAAAAGCTTTCGGCATGATCTTGCGCAGGATTCTGCCCTGCTCCGGGTAGGTGGCGCCCACCACCGCGCCTATGTAGCTGTAGGTATCGCCCATGCATTCCTCTCCCCAGGCCGCCACCTGTTCGCCCACCATCTCATAGAGGGGCCTGCCCTCCGCTATGCGGTCCTGCAGTTCTCCGCTGCTGGGATTGGATGTTTTCACCAGCACAAAGATCCCCTTCTTTTCCTCCTGGCAGACTTTTATGAACGGTTTCACGCCGTCGGAACCCAGATAGGGGTTCACTGTAGCAAAATCCTCGTCAAAGCTGCGGCAGATCTTCGTCCCCACCTGCACTTTGCCCAGATGTCCCACCGCGTAAGCCTCGGAGGTGGAACCGATGTCCCCCCTCTTGACGTCACCGATGACCACCAGCCCCTTCTCTTTGCAGTAGTCCACAGTCTTTTTAAAAGCCATCATGCCGGGAATGCCGAACTGCTCATACATGGCAATCTGGGGTTTCACCGCGGGAACCAGATCGTATATGGCGTCCACGATCCCCTTGTTGTACTGCCAGATCGCCTCCGCAGCCCCTTCCAAAGTCTCTCCGTACTCCGCGAAAGCCCTCTCCTGAATCTGCTCCGGAATAAATTTCATCATAGGGTCCAGCCCCACCACAATGGGAGCGCCTGTCTGCCTGATCCTGCCGACTAATTTGTTGATCATTGTTCTATTGTCCTTTCTTGCGTATATTTTGTTCCTGATATGACAAGAGCGCTGCACTTTCGCAAGTCCAACGCTCTATTTTGTACGCTCATTCACCGCTGCCGCGTTACACCGATACCGCCAGTTTCTGCTCCGTATACTTCCTGATATTGGACGCGTTCACATACTTGTGGAAATCGTCTCCCTCCACCACCACCAGCGTGGGAGCCTGCATGACGCCGTAGCGTCTTGCCAGTTCCATGTTCTCCTCCGCGTCTATGGGCATGTACTTTTCCCCCTTCAGGTACTCCTTGGCCAGCTTACAGTTGGGACAGGTCTTGGTGGTAAACAGATACTTCACATTCCGGGGGGCCTGCACCTCCACCTTTACCTCGTCGGCGGAATCGACCGCCAGATTTGACAGGGTCACCATACTGCGCATGGGACGTTTCAACACCGAATTCTCCACCACATACTCGGTCCGGTTAGCGTATTCCTGGAGCTTACCGTCGTTCCAGTTCTGTACCGGACGGTAATAACCGGTGATACGGCTGTAGATTTCCGTCTTGCTGCCGCAGTGGGGACAGGTGGCCTGCTCCCCTGCCAGATACCCGTGCTGTCTGCAGATGGAATAAGTGGGAGACATGGTATAATAGGGCAGTCTGTAATTCTCCGCAATCTTTCTCACCAGAGACGCCGCCGCCTTCCAGTCCGGCAGTTTTTCTCCCAGAAACGCATGGAACACGGTGCCGGAAGTGTACAGGGTCTGGAGCTCGTCCTGAATATCCAGCGCGTCAAAGATGTCCACCGTATAGTCTACAGGCAGATGGGAGGAATTGGTATAATACGGAGTATCTCCCTGCTTGCCCGCCGTCTTGATGGCAGGCCACTTCTTTCTGTCGTGCTTGGCCAGACGGTAAGTAGTACTCTCCGCCGGAGTGGCCTCCAGATTGTACAGATCGCCGTACTGCTCCTGGTAGTCGGACAGACGGTTTCTCATATGGTTCAGCACTTCCCTGGTAAACTCCTGCGTGCGCCGATCCGACATATCCGCCCGCAGCCAGTTGGCGTTTAATCCCACCTCGTTCATGCCGATCAGGCCGATGGTGGAAAAATGGTTGTCAAAAGTGCCCAAATATCGCTTGGTATAAGGGTACAGCCCCTCGTCCAGCAGTCTGGTGATCACGCCTCTCTTGATCTTCAGCGACCGGGCGGCAATATCCATCATATGATTCAGTCTCTTGTAAAAATCATCCTTGTTGGCCGCCAGGTATGCGATCCTGGGCATATTGATGGTCACGACGCCCACGCTGCCGGTGCTCTCTCCGGAGCCGAAGAAACCGCCGGTCTTTTTGCGCAGTTCCCGCAGATCCAGCCGCAGACGGCAGCACATGCTGCGCACATCGCTGGGCTCCATGTCGGAGTTGATATAGTTGGAAAAATACGGGGTGCCGTATTTTGCTGTCATCTCAAACAGCAGCCGATTGTTCTCCGTGTCGGACCAGTCAAAATCACGGGTGATGGAATAGGTGGGAATCGGATACTGGAAACCTCTTCCGTTGGAATCCCCCTCGATCATGGTCTCGATAAACGCCTTGTTGACCATGTCCATCTCCTTCTTGCAGTCCTTGTATTTAAAATCCATCTCCTGACCGCCCACGATGGCCGGCAGTTCCGCCAGATCGCCCGGCACGGTCCAGTCCAGCGTGATATTGGAGAACGGCGCCTGGGTGCCCCAGCGGCTGGGAGTGTTCACCCCATAGATAAACGCCTCGATACACTTCTTTACTTCCCCATAGGAGAGTTTATCCACTTTGACAAAGGGCGCCAGATACGTGTCAAAGGAAGAAAATGCCTGGGCCCCCGCCCACTCGTTCTGCATGATGCCAAGGAAATTCACCATCTGGTTGCACAGCACCGACAGATGTCTGGCCGGGGCGGAGGTAATCTTGCCGGTGATGCCGCCCAGCCCCTCCTTGATGAGCTGCTTCAGAGACCAGCCAGCGCAGTAACCGGTGAGCATGGACAGATCGTGTATATGGATATCCGCGTTGCGGTGGGCCTCCGCGATCTCCTCGTCATAGATCTCGGACAGCCAGTAATTGGCCGTCACCGCGCCGGAATTGCTCAGAATCAGTCCGCCCACGGAGTAGGTCACGGTGGAATTCTCCTTCACGCGCCAGTCCTCCACCTTCACATAACTGTTCACCACATCCTTGTAGTCCAGGATCGTGGACTTCATGGTGCGCATCTTTTCCCGCTGCTTGCGGTACAGGATATATGCCTTGGCCACTTCCTCATAGCCGGCCTGCCCCAGAACTTTCTCCACACTGTCCTGAATATCCTCCACATAGACGGTCTCATCCTTCAGCTTGGGCTGAAAGTCCGCAGTCACCCGCAACGCCAGCAGGTCAATGATATCGTTGTTGTATTCCTTCTGCGTAGCCGTAAAAGCTTTCATGATCACGTCGTTGATCTTGCTCAGAGTGAAATCTACTTTGCTCCCATCCCTTTTCATTACCTGAATCATCTGCATTTCTCCCCATTCGTCGTAGAATATCTCTATTCTACCATTGTCTGGAAAATAAGTCAATCGTTCTGCCACAATATATTGTATTTCGTTTGTGAGTATATGGAAAATCTTGTATAAATCCCCGTCAGTAACCGTTTGAACCCGGTTCCTCAGCGGGTGGACAGGAAGTCATATTCCCTTTTCGCCACCTGATCGTCGGGATAAGTCCTCAGGTAGCTCTCCATGAGTACCGCCGCCTGCCGATAATCGTGCAGATATTCGTAAGTCACCGCCTCGTTAAAAAGCAGCGACTGCATCATGTCGTTGCCCTCGATCTGCATACCTGCCTGAAAAGCGGACAGCGCCGCGTAATAGTCCCCCCGGGCCATCTCGCACAGACCCAGTTGATTGTAGATTCGGGCGTCGGAGGTATCCTTGGCCAGATAATTGTTGTACACGCTGGCGGCATAGTTGTAATCGCCGGTAGCCTCATAGGACTTGCCCAGATACAGGGACGCCTCAGCCCCTCCCTGGTCCTTGGCAGTCTCCAGCGCCAGATACGCGGACTGATACTCTTCCAGATAATAATACATCCTCCCCTTATCATAGGCGCTCATCTGCTCTTCGTTTGTATCCATAGCCGCCCGCAGATAGGTCTGTCCCGTCTCTTTATAACCGTGGCTGTGCAGCACTTCATAGATCTGAATCAAACGGTCAAAATTCTTGCCGTCCATGGCGATAACTTTGTCAAAATCCTCCTTGGCCCCCACGTAATTGTCCTGCCCCATGCGGGCATTCCCCCGTAAAAACAGGGCGTCCTCGTTGCCTGGCTGCATATCCAGGATCGCATTGTATATCTCCTCCGCCTCCGGGAGCCTCCCCTCCTTGGTATAGGCCGCCGCCAGATAGAAGTTGATATCATAATCCACGTCCTCCACCCAGCCGTCGGAATAGCCAAGGGCCTCCAGAAAATACAGCGACGCCTCACTATACTGCGTCAATCCCATATAGGCGATCCCTTCCGCCCTGGCCAGCTCCTTGCCGCCCTCTCCGGCGTACCTGGCCGCGTCAAAATACTCTATGGCACTATGATAGTCCAGCGCCTTGAGCGCCTCCATGCCCAGCGCCGTATTCTCCTCCGTCTTCCCGCAGCCGCCCAGCAGGATCATACAGCCAAGCAGCGCGGCGCAGCCCATGGCTCTTCTGCCGCCTGTCCTTTCGTATCCCATCATGTCTTCCTGTTCCTCTTCCTCCGCCAAAATCCCCGGTCACTCCGGTTTTCTGGCATGTTTTTTTCCGCTCTTCTCCTGATACATATTCTTATCCGCCTGCTGCAGACAGCTGAGCAACGGCACACACTGGTCGCAGCGGGCGTAACCGATACTGGCGGAAAGCTCATAGGGCTTGCCGCTGCCTGCGTTGAATTGCAGGATCTGTTTGCGTATCGCCGCGATTCTGGACTCCACGATCCCCTGAGACTGGGTGGCCATACAGATCTGAAACTCATCTCCCCCGGTGCGGGCCGCCACACCCGTCTCCCCCTGCTCCTGTGCCAGAATCCGCGCCAGCGCTTTCAGCGCCTCATCTCCCTCCAGATGACCGAAATGGTCATTGATATATTTCAGGCCGTCCATGTCCACGCTGACCAAAAAGAAACTCTCCCCGCTCTGCCGCAGGTGATCGTACTGTTTCTGTAATACCCGCTCCATCTCCCGGCGGTTGGGTATCCCGGTCAGTTCGTCTCTGCCGTACTGTCTGCGCATCTCGTTCAGAGCCTGGTTCTCCTCATACATCTGTAGCTTGGCCAAAGACATGGACACGCTGGCTATCCAGGTCTGAAACTGATATCTCAGCTCGTCCGGCGAATCCGTGGTCAACACCACATAGCCAAAACAGTCGTTCCTCTCATGCAGGGGACTGATATACAGGATCTCCCCCTCCCGGCGGTAAGCCGCAGGTAACAGTTCCCCGCGCGGGAAACGTTCTTCATGAGGAATATCCTCCTTCATATTCATCACATTCCGCAGAATCATATGTTCCGTGTACTGGCTCATCATGGCGGCTTTTTCCTGCTGGCGTTCCTGTTCATCGCACATGCAGACGTAAATCCGCTCAAACCGGATCGCGCTGATATATGCCCGGCCGACGTTCATAAGCGATCTGAACGTATCCGTATTTTCCAGATCCACATGCATGGAACTGCCATGGTACAGCGCGTTCTGCAGCTGCTCCTTGCGGTGAAACAGTTTCGTGACCGCCTCCGTATCGATACTCTCGGCGCAGCCGCAGGATCCCCTGAACTTGCTGACGATCTCCACACGATCTGTACCCTCGTGGGCCTCCCGCCCCTGCCACAGATTTTCCAACATATATACGGCCTTGCGCCCCATGTCCCGATAATTAACCCGGATACTGGTCAGAGCGGGGATAGATACGCTGGCCTCCTCCACATCGTCAAAACCCGATACGCACACCTGTTCCGGCACCCGGATCCCCCTCTTTTGCAGTCCGTTACAGATGGACATCGCCATATAGTCATTGGCGCAGACAATGACCTGGGGCAAGGGCTTACCCTCCTCCAGAAACCAGTCCAGCGCCTCATCTCCCATATTCTTCCAGTAATTGCCGTAGAACACCATATGTTCCGTCACCGGCAGCCCATGCTTTTCCATGGTATCCCGATACGCCTTCAGCCGCAGCTGCGCGTCCTGCATCTCCCTCTTTCCCGACATAAAACAGATATTCCGGAAACCGTGTACCTGGATAAAATGTTCCACCATATTACAGACCGGGGCATAGTTTTCCGCCGAAATCGAGGGAAAACGGGGATCTTCCCTGCGCAGGCAGACGACCGGACAGTCTGTATTTTCCAGCAGCATCTGCGTCAGCTCCTCGTACATTCCTTCCACATTGAACGTATCTCCCGCCAGGATTACTCCGTCATAGCTGGGCAGATCCGGTATCTGTATGATACTCTTCTCACCGTAGCCATGAAAGACATTGGGACTGTATGACCCGAAATTGTTAAAAATATGCAGGCTGTATCCCTGTCTCCGAACCTCTCCGATGATCCCCACCGTGACATCCGACTGATACTCTGCCGATACTTCTCCCACAAACAATGCGATCTTTTTCATGATGCCTCCCACGTCCGCTCCTACATGCAGGTCAAATTGTCTGGATATATATTTATATCATACTATTTTTGGGACAAAATGTCCATAAAAAAAGAACCCCTCGGCGTTATTTCTGCCAAAAGGGCTCCTGTGATATTCGTATTTTCCTATACCGGCGCCGCACCCCGCAGCCTGTCCGTGATGTAGGCGCACACCTGGCCGCGCTCCATCCCCAGCGCCACCGCCAGCTCGCCGTACAGACTGTCTTCCGCCAGCTTAATATATCTGCCGTCCACCGCTGTCTCCTTACGCCCGGCCTGCAGACGTTTCTCCCTGCGCTCGTAGATCGTCTTGATCACCCGTACCCACTCCGTGCTGTCGTTGCTCCTCATACAACTGCGGTATTCCTGCTCCACCATCTTTTCGTTGGATATCTTCAGCGGCATAATGTTCGGAATCTCCTCAACCAGCTGCTGCGCCTGTTCCCGAGTGAGCACCTCCCGCAGAGACGAGGCATTTTCCACCGGCACATAGACAGTGCTGGCTGAAATATACTGCGGTTTCAAGATATAATACAGCTTTGCCTTATCCACGCCGGAGATATCCAGCGTCGTGATATCCTCTATCGTACATACGCCTTTATTGCCGCACACCACATACTGCCCCACACTGTACATACTTACCTGCCTTTCCATCATGATTTATAAGTGTTCGATCATTACCTATATTCTGCCTATATTTTAACACTTTTAAACCAGTGATGTCAGTAATATTTCAGATTTTTCTTTAACTTTGTGAAATATGTCGGTAAATATCCCGGTGCGCATTGTATATTCTGTCTATGACTTTTTTCCTAAATTTACTACATTCTTCCATTTGCTCGCCCCTCTCCATAAAAAGAACCTGTGGAAAATTCCCCACAGGTTCCCGATTCCTGATAAGTATTTGCAGGCTTACTCAGATCTTGAACTTGGATATGGTCTCATGCAACTGATCCGCCACCTCATTCAGGTTGCGGGCATTGCCGTCGATACTTTCCATTATGGCGCTCATCTCCGTGGCAGACGCGGAAGTCTCCTCCGTACTGGCGGCGTTCTCCTCGGCGATCGCCGTCAGATTCTGCACCACATCCACCACCTTGACCCGGGATTCGTCCAGCTCTTTGGTCTGTCTGGCGATGGCGCGGATTCCTTCAATGGACAGGGCAATCCCCTGCTCCACGTCCCCAAAAGCCTTTTCCGTCAAAGTCACGTTCTCATCCTGCTTTTCGATAACCGCTTTTACATCCGCCATGGTCTGTACGGAACGCTGGGTCTCCTGAATCAGCAGTTCGATGATCGAGGTGATCTGCTGGGCGGATTCGTTGGACTGCTCCGCCAGTTTCTGGATCTGTCCCGCCACCACGGCAAAGCCTCTGCCCTGCTCTCCCGCGCGGGCCGCCTCTATGGAGGCGTTCAGAGACAGCAGATTGGTCTCCTCTGCGATATCTGTAATAATGTCCACCGCCGTCTTAATCTTCATCGCAGACTCGTTGGTCACATCCGTCTGTTTGGCAATCACGGCGATCGCGTCCTTGGTCTGCTGGTTTACCTCGCCCAGCGCCCCCAGGATCTCCATGGCCTGCTCTCCGGCGCTGCGCATCTTGCGAGCGTTCTCCCGCAATTCCTCCACTTTGGCGTCGGTCTCCTCGATCATATTGCCCATAACGATGATCTGCTCGGTAGCGGTCTGGGTCTCCTGCGCCTGGCTGGTTGCGCCCTCGGCGATCTCATTGACCGCTTTCTCCACCTGCTCCACCGTGTTCATGGTCTCGTCCACGCTCTGGGCCATGCTGCCTGCGGACTCATGCAGCTTGCCGCACTGTTCGTTGATATTGGTGGCTACGAGAGCCAGCTCCTGCTGCAGCACCGAGATCGCGCGACTCATCACGCCGGTCTCATCTTTGCGGTTTCTGTTAAGCAGCCCCTTTTTCATCTCGTTTTTCGTGAAATCCAGTTCCGCCAGACGGGCCGCCTCCTGGGTAGTCCTCTCGATGGGTTTCACCAGCTTAAGCGCCACGATAAAGCCTATGATATTACACAGGAACAGAACGATCAGTCCGCCGATACTGCTGTTTACCGTCAGTTTCCTCACCGCGGAGAGGATCTCTTTCTCATCCGCCGTCACTACAAGGATAAATTTCATATCAGGGTCAATATAGAAAGACGCGTACTTGGTCACGCCCTTGAAGTCATAAATGATAACATCCGTTTCCGGCCTGTTGCCCCGGGCAATCTCGCCTACAAGCTGCTTGACCGCGTCATTCTCCACCGGCTGGCCAATCTTCTCCGGCGTGGGATGATACATCATCATGCTGTCGCTGGATACCAGGTAGGCATAGCTGCTGTCCATACCTCTGACTTTCACACCGCTCAGATAGCTGCTCAGCACCTCCGCCGTCATGACCGCGTCATACCCGCGGGCCTTCACATCCCTGACCAGGCTCTCCCCGGCAATATATACCATGTCCTCCATATAGTTCTCCGTCAGGCTGGACACGCTGTTACGCGAGAGCGGAACCGCAGTAGCTATGCAAATCACCACACTGGACAATACGGTGCCAAATACCAATAACAGAATCTTTACTTTAATGGAGTGAAAAAATGAAACCTTGTTCTTCTGTTCTTTCATAATCTATGCTGCCCTCTCTGAACTGTTATGTAGTAATTAATGATATGAATACTTTTTTCATTGTACCATATCTCCATAGTTCACACAAGCTATTTTCATGGGATTTGCCATTTATATTTTTATCCGCGTCCACTTCCCCTGTTTAAATCGGATGGAGGCGAACAGGAATCTCGCCAGCTGGTCGGCCACCACGCCCATCCATATTCCGGCGATCCCCCAGTTTAACACATATCCAAAGAACCAGGAGCCCGCCGTGCGGATCACGGTGACGCTGACGGTGGAGGCAACAGCCGTGTACAGGGTATCCCCGGCCCCCCGCAGACAACCCATATAGATCACCTGCGCAATCTGCAGCAGCACTACGAAAATGATGATCCGCATGATCTGTACGCCGATGGCGATGATCTCTTTTTCCGTGAAAAACAGGCTGTACAGCCACTCTCCCCCAAAGAAATAGACTACCGCCAGCACCACGGAGACGCATCCCCCCAGCATCCGGCAGATGGCCCCGTATTGCCGGGCCCTCCTTTCATCCCGAGCGCCCAGACTGTACCCGATCAGGGCCACCGCCGTAGCCTGCAGGCCGTCCCCAAAGGAAAAGGACAGGCTCATCACATTCATACCCACCTGATGAGCCGCCATGGACGCGGTTCCCTGGCTGGCCGCCATCAGCGAGGTCATCATAAAGCCGATACGCATCAGGAGCTGCTCGGCGAACACGCTGTACCCCACATGGATGATCTGCCCCATGGCCTCTATCCCCGGACGGATCTTTTGCCGCCATATATAGGTCAGGCTCACGAAATTTTCCTCTTTTCTCACGGACCACAGACTCATAAAGCTGGCCACCACCGTACCCGACACCGTGGCCAGCGCCGCTCCCCGGATTCCAAGAGCTGGAAAGCCCATATGTCCCTGAATCAGCAGATAATTCAAGAGGATATTGATGGTGTTGGAAACCAGATTGGTACGCATGGTGATTCGGGTATTTCCCGCGCCTCTCTGGGCGGCGTTGACCCCCATCTGCACGCAGTTAAAGACCATGCCTCCCATAATGATCCGAAAGTACAGCACTGCCGAGGCATGGGTTTCCGTCTCGGAGCCGCACAGACGGATAACGGGGTCCGCGAAAGCCACCGCCAGACTGCCGATCACCGCCGCAGCCGCCAGAACAAAGAGCAGGAAGGTCACAAAGATCCGGTTGGCATCCTCTTTCCGCCCCTCGCCCTTGCGCCGGGCCACCAGCGCCGATATGGATACATTGCCGGCAAAAAACAGAGCCAGACCCACCATCTTGGGCTGCGTGGTCAGTCCCACCGCCGCCACGGCGTCAGAGCCCATGGAACTGACCATCAGAGAGTCCACCAGCCCGGCAAACGCCGTAAAAAATGACTCCAGCACCGCAGGCCAGGCCATGCCGATCACTTTTTTCACATCTTCTCGCGGATATCGCAGCATTTTCATCTGTACTCACCTCATAAAAAGACCTGACAGGCGCCGGGCCGGTCAGGTCGTCATGTCTATTTATATTCTACAACGCTTTGTGGATTATGCCAAGCCCCAAAGGATACGGACCTGTATGCACGGATATCGTGGCGCCGATCTGCAGGATCGGCATATCCTCCTCTTTTACCTTTCCGCCCAACGCCTCCAACACTCTGGCACGGTATTCCACGGCCTCCTCATAGTCATAACCGTACCCCACGGCAATGCTGAAACGGCTCGCGTCCTCTCCCGACTCTTTCAGATAAGACGTCAGCAGAGAGATGGTCTTATCCAGATTCTTGCGCCTGCTGCGTCCGATGCCGCTGGGGAAGATCTCGCCCTGTTTCAGCGTGATCACGGGCTTGATGCCCAAAAGGCTCCCCGCAACGCTGCTTACCTTGCCGATGCGCCCGCCGTGCGCCAGATATTCCATATCGCCCACGGTAAAGAATATCCTGCCGGTACCCTTGATCTCCTCGATCTTTTTCAATGTATCCTCATAACTCATGCCGCTCTGCTGGCATTTCACCACTTCCAGCACCAAAATCCCCTGCAGAACCGTGTTCACAATGGAGTCGATCACCTGTATCCGGGCCTGGGGCCGTTCTTCCTTAATCATCTGCATGGCGTTCATGGCCGACTGCAAAGAACCGCTGAACTTGGATGTGATACAGATACAGAGCACAGGAATATCCTGCTCCACCCAGGGCATGAACGCATCCACATAGTCCTGTGTGGAGGGCATGGAAGACTTGGGATATACCCCCTTACGGTCCACCATCTGCTGATAGAAATCCCGGATGCCGATCTCCTGAATCTCCTTGTAATAATGGGTATCGTCAAAAGACACATAAAAAGGCACTACCGAATACCCCATCCGCTCCGCCCACTCCGGGGGCAGGTCGCAGGAACCGTCTGTTATGATATGAAATAGTTTACTCATAGAAAAAATATCCTTCCTCTGTCTACATACTGCCGACCTGTCGGCTCTCATTCATAAGTAGTCTAACATGAATATCCATTTTTTGCAATAGATATGTAACATTTTGTAGTATCGATATTTTTTCATGTAGTTTTTAAAACTATTTTGTGAATTGTTCCTTAAACCAGCGCCCTGTATCGGACAGTTCCTCGTCGCTCCAGTCGCTGAGTTTACTGCAGTTGCCGGAGATCAGCGCCGCTGTCTCGTTTTTGTTACTGACCGCCCATGCCACAAAGCTCACGTCATACCGATCCAGCAGATCCACCCAGGCCTGAGCGGATTGCCCGTCGATTCCGCCGTTGCCGGAGGCGTCGCAGATACTGCACTCACTGACAAACACGGGCACACCGTCCTGCAGCGCCTTCTCCAGATCTCCCCGCAGACCTTCCCTGTGGGTTGCCGCATAAAAATGCAGGGTGTACATGATATTGTCATAGTCCGAAATGGGGTCCGCCGCCGCGTCCCCGATGAGCTGGCTCCACTGAGGCGTTCCCACCAGAATAATACCGTAAGGGTCGTTGGCCCGTATTACAGGAATGACCTCTTCCGCGTATTGCTTTACGTCCTTCCATGACACGCCGCCGTTGGGCTCGTTGCAGATCTCATAGATCACGTTGCCGTAGTCCGCGTATTTTTCCGAAACCTCATCAAAAAAGGCGATGGCGTCCTCCTTGTGGATATTGGGATCTCCCTCCCCCAGCACATGCCAGTCGACGATCACATACATTCCCTGTTTGGACGCGTATTCCACACCTTTGTCGATCAGCTCTTTCAGCTTTTTCTGATCTCCGTCTTTACTATATCCGCCATTTTCATCGCTATACATTGCCAGACGCATCACATCCACATCCCAGTCTTCTCGGAACGTGCGGAAAGTCTCCTCGGAAACATATTCCGGGAACCAGGCCAGTCCGTGGGTGCTGACGCCGTGCATCTGGTACGGATCGCCCTCCTGGTCCACCAGACCGCCGTTTTCCACCCGCAGTCTGCCATGCTCGCCCACCGGCGTATCCTCTCCCAGCGCATAGCCGCCCAGGTCGTCTCCCGCCTGGATATCCGGGCCTTTGGCGCCCTGGCTCTGCACGGGCGCTGCGCCGGAGGGTTTATCCTCCCGGGTTTTCTCCGTCTGTCCCCCTCGGGCCAAAGCATCGCCCAGAGCAGCCGTAATCCTGCCCTGCTCCGTTTCGGCCTCTACCGTAGCCGCGGCAAGCTCCCATTCATCCTCCGCAAGAACGGTGATGCCGATACCTTCCGCCTTGCCGTCCTCCCAGATCTCCTCATTGAAATCAGCGGGCGTAACGGTCAGACAGTCATCCTCCACATCCACCTCACAGCACCAGTAGGAGTCCACTTTGCAGTCTTCAAAACCGGGAACTTTGATCTCCCAGTCCGTGATCTTCCTGTCCGACAGATTCTCGATGGAGGCCACATACTGATAGTAATAGCCGCCTTCTCCGCCCCAACTGCCGCTAAGCTGGAAATCGAGACAGAGCTGTACGCCGTCCCCGGACTTTTCGCCGTCTCCGTCCTGCGGGGACGGCGTGGGCCGGGGTGTCTTTTCCGGCTCAGGTTTTTCGGTGGCTGTGGGTTTTTCAGTGGCTGCCGGTTCCTTGGTGGCTGTGGGTTTTTCAGTGACTGCCGGTTCCACGGTGGCTGTGGGTTTTTCGGTGACTGCGGGCTCGGGCTGCGTTTCGCCGCTACCCGGCCCGTTCTCCCCGCGGGTATCCTGCTCCGCTCCCACGGAGAGAACAGAATCCGATCCGGCCGCTCCCGCGCCTCCCTGCCCCTTATTCGGAATATATCCCAGCGCCCACAGCATCGCCAGCACGATGACCGCTCCCAGCACGATTCCAGCCAGCAGGCTCAACGCCATATTTCGGGAGTATTTTTGTTCGCTTATCTCTTTCATAGTGTCTTCTTTTCCCATAACCCTGCCTGTTCTTCCTTTCCTGTATCCGGTTCTATTCCTCAAATGCCTGTTTTAATATTTCCGCTGCCTGTTCGGCGGTCAGATGGAAATGCCGCGTTAAGGATGCGACGATCTCGTCATCGGGACAGCGCCGGGCGATCATGCGGAGAATATGCTTGTGAATTTCCAGATCCCGATGCACAATATCACGCTCCTGCAGCGCAACATTTCTCTCCTGCAGCGCGAGATCCCTCTCCGCCCGTGCCTCGGCCGTGTTACGTCTCTCCGCCTGTATGTCCATCGTCACATTTTCAAACAGTCTTCCCATCTTGCGCTCCTTTATCCTGGCGACGACGTCCTCCACCTCGTCCTCCGGCATATGCATATTGTAGAGCAGCGCCCGGAATACTTTGGACAGGATCTCCAGCAAATGCTCGGGAGTGTCCTTCAGTATACCATCCAACTGCTCCCCGGACAGTCCCGCAAACGCGGACATGTCCTCCGGAGTCTGGATCTTGTTGATCAGCATGGCCAGAGATATCTCGTCGCCCTTTGCCAACAGGTCTGTGTTGCTGATATCATGCAGCGTTATGAGCTGGTACTGAAAATGGGGCAGATATTTCCCCAGCAGTTCCCCACACAGGATCCGGTCTGCCAGATCCTGAGGAGCCGTCCATCCGGCAGTCCCTTCATAATATACGATGGGCAGGATCGGCGGATATCGAAAATCCTTCCGGCCGCTGATATGAGGATACAGCCGGTTCATCTCTCTTTCATAATCTTCCCAGATATGAACCATGTACCGCAGTAGCTGCATGGCTACATTATACTCCACATTTGTCTTGTGTTCAACCAGAGAAATGACATAAAGGGGAAGATCCAGGGGATCAAGGGATCTTTTTTCCTCCTCCGTCAGGTTCAAGTACTTGTAGATGTTCACTTTCTTGACCGTATCACTTTCGCGTTCCGTACTGTAGAGGGGAACATAGCGTTCCGACACATCCTCGATATCTTCTGGCTGGATATGGCGCAGGATATCCATATCGGCGTAGTCCCGCAGGAATTGGGAACTCAGGATATTGTCTGAAAATATGAGTTTGCTGCTGTTGTCCCGGAGCTTGGGATTGTGGATAGGGAACTGATCTTTGTCTGTCATAGGCGATTCCTTTCTGTTGTGTGATAGCGGCACAAGAGCATAAAAGAGTACCGCTGCGCAATACGAGACACGGCATCGGTCTCCGCATCGCTCATTCCTGTTGGTATGATCCGGTAAATTCGGGACGAACTGCCCCGTAAAATCCCCGAATAGATCGGGGTTCAGACAGCGCACCCTGATAGAAGGGTGCGCGAACACGAAACCACTATAGCATTATTTAAGACAAAAAGCAATCATTTTATGGACCCCAGTTTACAACTCAGTAGAACTATTTGTCAAAATGTCATTTATCACCATATAATTGGCCTCTCGCAACATTGCCCCTCTGTCAGCGGTTGCTCTCCGCCTCCCGGATAAATCTCTGCACATACTCCTCCGGCAGAGCGCCCCTTCGCAGATATACTTCCCACTCCACGCCTTCGCTGTCCCGTATGGTCACATCCGACACAAAGTCCTGCGTGAACACTCCCACCGCATGGCGCATATGGGTATACTGAACCAGCCCCAGCAATTCCTCGATCTTCTCCGGATCAGTGACTGTAAAGCGGTAGTCGTCCTCCGAAACATCACTCTCCGAAAGCGCTGCATATTCCGCCGCCGAGGATGGGCTGTCCGTTCCCGTCCGGGGCTCCTCTTCCGCCCTCCCGGGCATACTGTCCGGAAACACTCCAAACCAGCCCCGGATACTCCACTCCACCGGTCTGATGGGCTCGTCCCCGCCATACAGATAACGCTCCCGATCCACCTCAAACGTGATGCTTTCCACCTCTTCCGCCTTCCTGGGCAGATCAAAGATCCGTATACCGCTATTATCCAGCGTTTCCAACGTGTGCGTCATACCCTCAAAGAGATCCAGCGTGACGCTGCGATTCCAGGCCTGCGTCCTCACAACGATCTGCCCCAGCAGGCGATCCTGTCCCCGGATGATCCCTTCCGGATCATCCAGCAGATCCATGTTATAGCTCTCCGCCACCTTCCGCATGATGCTCTCATCCTTTATCTCCACATTCCTCAGGCCGCCGCCATTGTTAATGCCGCTGGAGATATGCATACTGACGCAGGCGTCTATCACATCCTCCGGCAGATAATAAGCCGCTCTGGCATACTCCTCGCTGCACAGCAGGGGCGTCACCACGTCCTCGTCCCACTCATAATAGGGGTATACACGGCAGTAACTTCGGCCGCCTGACAGTGTCACCCTGGCCAAAAAAGTATCCCTGCGATAACGGTCTCCTCCCAGATATGCGTCCACGATCGCCTGTCTCTCCGGTTTGTGGGCCCTGCCAAATACATTCTCTATCCCTCTCTCCAAAAAGGCATATATCTGTGCCTTGTCTGTCAGTTCCACATCCTCCAATATCTGTTCGGAACTTAATCCATAGCCGTAGGACTGGCAGGCAATGGAAATCTTTTCTATACTATCCTGCGGGGGCAGATAACTGTCATACCCCATCCAGTCCTCTCTGAACCCGACGCCAATCAGCAGCACCAGAAACAGCGAACACGCCATACTCCATTTATGCCGGAAAAAAGCCTTAAAATCCATGGAGAAGACTACATCCGACACGCCATAGACCAGCCCCCCGCCCAGCAGCATCCCAAAGATGCTCCAGGCGACGCCTCCCGTCAGCAGATGCATAAACATCCAGCCGCCCATACCCGCCAGGGAGCCCACAAATACGCGCAGTATCGCCGCAAGCCACTTTATATCCACTCCTCTCCCCGCCCGCTCGGAGGGCCTTCTTATATAAAAAAACAATGCCAGCGCTCCCATCGCCAATGCCGCCGCTATACAGAGCAGAATGGAACTCACAGGAAAGCCCGGAACCATAAACTCATCCTCCACACGACAGTACAGCAGAAAGAAAGGCATAATCAGCGGCGAGCAGCCCAGGACTGCGTACGATCCCTCTCCCGTGGGGCGGTAAGTCTCAAAATAAGTGACCATGAATATCAGCCACATCATATAGGCGGCGACAGCGCCGCAGCCCAGTATGACAGCCAAAGCCAACGTATTCAGCGAGTTGCCTGTAAGCGTGGCGGAGAGCAGCATCAGGTGGTAGACCAATAAAAAGACCAATATAAGTATGGCCGTATTGATCCCTGCCTCCCGGATCAGTCTGGTCATCCCGCTCAAAGCATTTATTCTGGCCAGCAGTACGCCGGAAAACAGCAGCGTCAGGACCATGCTGACCAGATAGGGAACCAGCCAGATCAACACTCCGTTGATATATTTGAGCCCAAATAGCTGCAGCCTGCTCACCGGCAGACTGTGCCAGGTATCCACCATGGATTTCTGCTGCAGATAATGAAAGCATTCCACTCCCACGATCAGGGCCCCCAAGATGGCTATTATGCCTGTTGACAGCATCATTTCCTGCCTGTAAAAATCCGCCATGGAATTGATGGATTCCTGAATGGCCTCCGCGGCCCTCTCCGGCGCCATCGCAGACAGACTCATTGTTATGCTGCCCACGCTCACGTCGCGGTAGCGCAGCAGCCACAAGACCGGCATCGACAGAAAACTCCCCAGCACAGACAATGCCAGCATCCAGACCTTATGCCGCATGTCGTCCGCCATTCCCCTAAGAAACAATCGCTTTGATGTCATATCCGTTTACCTCCGTCTCGCTGATAAAGATTTCCTCCAGAGAAAGAGGAAGCAGTTCATAAAACACAGGGTTCAGCAGCTCCATATACTCCACCAACTGCTCCCGGGTACCCCTGATCGTAAAAGTGTACAGCGTCCCCCGTTGATCCATGGTCACTACCTCCAGATTATTTTTGATATGCTCCAGAGCGGCCTGGGTCTTGACTACGCACTGTACCTTATGCAGATTCAGTTTCATATCGTCCAGATCCCTGGCAAAGAGAATGCCGCCTTTGTGCAGCAGCCCCACATATTCGCAGATATCCTCCAGCTCCCGCAGATTGTGGGAAGCTATGACAGGGGTCAGGTTCCGGTCCTCCATCTCTTTGGCAAACAGCGCCTTCACCGCCTGCCGCATCACCGGGTCCAGCCCGTCAAAAGTCTCGTCGCAGAGCAAATATCTGGTGCCCGCGCAGATACCGCAGATCACTGCCAGCTGTTTTTTCATCCCCTTGGAAAAGGTGTCTATCTTGCGCCTTGGGTCCAGACCGAACTTCTCCAGCATCTTGCCGTACCTCTCCCGGTCAAACCCCGGATAATAGGTCTGATACAACTGTGCCATATCTTTGGGTGTTCCGTTTTTAAAAAAGAACATCTCGTCGGATATATAGAAAAAATCTCCCTTCACCGCCGGATTGTCATACACCGGTCTTCCGTCCGCCAGCACCTGCCCGCGGTCAGGTTTCAGTACGCCGCAGAGCAGTCGCAGAAAAGTGGACTTACCCGCGCCGTTGGTCCCGATCAGCCCAAATACATGACCGTCCTCGATCCGGGCCGTAATATGGTCTATGGCTCTGATATCCTCAAAGCTTTTCTGTAAATCGTTCACTTCTATCATGATTGCCTCCTGTCTGCGCATCCGCCGACTTCCGGTTGCCCATTGTCCTTCTCCGCATATCCGCCGACTGCCGGTTGCCTGTGATCCTTCTCTGCCGCCCCGGACACACCGTCCTCTCCGCCGTTCTCATTCTCCGCATTCCCGCGGCTGTATACGGCAGTCAACTGTTCATGCAGGACTTCCCGGGAAAGACCCGCGTCCCGGGCCTTGCGGGTCATAGCCACCCATTCCGACAGCATCCGGCCAAGCTGTCCGTCTCTCCACTCCCTCTCCGGCGCCACAAAACTCCCCCTTCCGGATACCGTATACAAATATCCTTCCTGCTCCAGCAATGTATAGGCTCTCTGCACCGTATTGGGATTTACCGCCAGTTCCACAGCCATACTGCGGACACTGGGCATCTTACTGTCCTGCTCCAGCCCTCCGCTGACGATCAGGCGCTCCAGTTTTTCCACCATCTGTTCATAGATTGGGCGCTTGTCCCTGTAATCCAGCAGGATCATAAACATATGCTCCTTCCCTAAGATTTTGATCAAGGGTCACAAAATAGTTTGTATTCCAAGTGTATTAATCCGCTTAATACACTCACTATATCATGCTCCCTTATTTTCCGCAAGACTTTTTTCTTTCTCATCCTTCTTTCCTTTGGACGAGTGCAGGAAAAAGGCATCGACGCTCTGCCGCCGATGCCCTTTTAATCTCTCTTACATTTTCCTCAAAAATATTCCGTCAAAAAACAGGGTTTCTCATAAAATACCTGCCCCAGTACCCCCAGATCCTCCTGTGAAAACCCGTATGCCCTGCGGCTGTACAACAGCGCGGACACGTCGACTGCCCCTGTCAGGAATCTGGAAAATTCCGAAATCTCCATACGGATCACCGCTTTTTCTCCGCTGTCCCGCACGACGGAAACCGCTCTCCCGCCCTCAAAGCACACGGTGAATACGCCGTTATTCTCGGCGATCTGCCCGTCCGCTATCTCCAGGGACACTCTGCCGCTCCCCCGGTAACGCGCTGCTTTCAGCGCCGACTCCACATGCACAATGCGGGCCATCCCCAGACTTACGTCGCCGCGCCGGTAAGCTCCCATGGACCACTCATCTATCAGCGAATCAATGCGGAGCGAGGTGGGCAGCGTAAAAACAATGCTCCTGTGGTCCGCCTGCATGGACTTTGCCAACGTGAGGAGCCCCTCGATTCCTTCTCTGCCCCGGAACACAAAGCGGGAGCATACCAGGCGCTGCTCCTGTCCGTCACGTTCCCTGCGGCACACCATATATGCCGTCGGCGCGCCCAGCCCGTCGTAGTGGATATAGACAAACTCCTGTTTGCGGTACGGATCCGCCTCCGTCACAAAGGCGTACTCCCGCTCTGTCAGTTTTACCATGCCGTTGTAGCGCCCCTCCCACTCTTTTGTCAGCAGGCGGATATCCTCCAGCGCCCTGTCCCGGTTGGAACTGTCCGCCAGCATAAACCCTCCCTCCCGGGACAGTTTGGGAATATAGGACAGATCCATCTCATACCTTGCGCCCCTGGCCCATACCTCATATCCGAACTTGCGGTAATAGTTTGTGGAAAAAGGATAGAGCATGGACAATACATATCCCTCCCGGTACAGATCCGGAAGCATTTTCTCAAAACAGCCGCGTATCCCGCCGGTTCTTCGATATTGCGGAAGAGACGATACCCCTCCGATCCCCGCCATCTTTACCGTTTCCCCGTCAAAACAGACGGAAAACGGTAAGATGGACAGGCAGCTGGTCATCGTCTCATCATCTTCTAAAAATGCCGCGTATTTCTCCGTCGGGTACGTTTCCTCCTGCCAGGGAGTCTCAAAGGCGATGGAAAAAATCTCCTCCGCGCGCCTCCTCTCCCCGGCCGTGATCCTGCGTACCACCATCGTTTACTCTCCTTTTGCCTTCATGAACGCATCCAATTGGGCGTTGGCGTCGCTCAATACATCGTTAATGCCCGCCTGATCCAGTTTCTCCAGAAATTCCGGCAGCTTTTCAGAGGGTTCCACCGCTCCCGTACACAGGGGCAGCATATACTCCGCCACCACATTGGCCACATTGCCCATCTGGGTCTGCATATTCTCGCTGTTGTAAGAGTATCCCAGCAGAGGGATCTCCTTGGCCTGGCCGTAATATGCCTTGAAACCGTTCCAGAAATCGGCTCCCTGCGCCACGGTGGGCGGCAGGATCGTCACATTGCCCATACCGTTTGTCCAGGGCTGGTACTGTCCTCTCTCCTCCGTAAACTCCACCAGACCGTCTTTCAGATTGTAATGAACGTCTTCCACGCCGTAGTTCAACATGGTCATCAGCTTGGGATCCGTATTCAGCAGGTTCAGGAACATCATGGCCCGCTCCGGATTCTTGGACACTGTGGAGATCGCCATCATCGCCCCCTGAGAAGAGGTGGTGTCCACGTATGCGTCCGTGCAGGGAACCATGGCCACCTCGAATTTTCTCTCCTCGGATGCCTGCAGCTCGTAACCCAGGGAATAGGACTGGGTTCCGATCAGGTACTGTCCGGAAAGCTGTTTCTGGGTGCGGATATCGTTGGCCTGCTCCGTGTTAGCGCATGCGGGATCGATATAACCGGACTTGAAATACTCTCTGGTCTGCTGGGCAAATCTCGCAAATTCGTCCGTGGCGTACTTGTTCTCGATCCTCACGCCAAGGCTGCCCGGCTTGGAGACATCATTGGGATCCAGATAGTAGGACATAAAGTTGCCGGTACCGCTGTCGCCGGTCACGATAATGGAATTGGTCACCATACGCTCCAGCACCGCTCCCTCCACCAGCAGGGGATAAAAGTCGTCTCCTTCCCCTTTCTTTACCGTCTCCAGAATCTCACCGAAACCGTAATAATCGGTATTCCTGATGTCCTCCACCGTATAGCCGTACTTCTCCAGCAGCGGCACATTGACGTCCCAACAGTTCTGGGTCGCGATATCCTTGTAACCCGGTACCGCGTACACACCGTAGCCGTCCGCGCCCTCGATGGCGGCGCCCTGTCTCAAAACCTCGGGAAGCGTACTCCACAGGTCGGAGGCATATTTCTCAATCAGGTTGTTGCCTTCATTGTCCAGGCGAACCCAGTAGCCGTCCCTGGCGAACTTATTGTACTCGTTGGAGCTCCAGGAACCCCAGATGGGCTCCAGCGTCACATTGATCTTTTCCTGCAGATAGGCGTTTACCGCCGCCATGGTCTGACTGTCATCGGTGACGCTGTCGCAGCCGCCGAAGTACATCTTCAGCGTGACCGGCTCAAGGTTCGAGGCGTCGCCGCCTCCCGACGCGCCGGATGTGCCGCCGGACGCCGCGCCGTCAGACGCTGTGCTCCCGGACGCGCCGCCGCTGCCCGCCGAATCTCCCCCTGCCGGCTCTGAACCGCATGCCGCCAGGGACAGAACCATCGTGGCCACCAGAATACCGGATAATACTTTCTTCTTCATAACAATCCTCCTTTTTGTTAATGAGTTGTAAACAGTGCATTATATATGTAGACGGCTCTCACCGTATCTACCGTGTTGTCTGTCAGCCCTTCACGGAGCCGATGGTCAGCCCCGAGATAATGTAGCGTTGAAAGAAGGGATAGGCGAAGGCAATGGGAATCACGATCAGCACCACCAGCGCCATCCTCAGCGTATCCGAAGGGAGGCTGGCCCGTACCGCCGCCTCCGCGCCGATCACCGAGCTGTTTCTCGACAGGAAATCCACTTTCGACTGCATCTCCTGCAAAAGATATTGCAGCGGGTAATATTTGGAATCCCGGATATACAGCATGGGTATGAACCATTCGTTCCAATAAGCCAGCGCCGACAGCAGGCCCACCGTAGCGATGCCGGGCTTGGCGATGGGTACCACGATCCGAAACAGCGTGTGATATTCCCCGCTGCCGTCGATGGCCGCCGCATCGATCAGATCCCCCGGTATGGAGCTCTGGAAAAAAGTCCGCATCACGATGATATTGAACGGGTTGAGCAGCATGGGGATGATCACCGCCGCATAACTGTCGGACAATCCCAGAAACTGCTTGCAGATCACATAAGTGGGAGCCAGGCCGCCGCCAAAGATCATCGTAAAGAAACAGAAAAAGGTAAAAAATCTGCGGAACTTGAAATCCTTTCGGTACAGCGCATAGGCGTAGAGTCCCGTCACCAGCAGCGTACACAGGGTTCCGACTATGGTGATAAAGAAACTGTTAAAATAGGATATCCACAGCTTCTGCCCCAGTTTCACCACGTAAGTGTACGCGTCCAATGCCCAGGATTTGGGAGTGAAGGAAAACCCCATCTCCCGGATACTGTCCTGAGAGGAAAAGGAGATGATTACCACAAACACAAAGGGCAGAATACATGCGAGGCAGAACGCTGCCAGTATCAGATGCATCACCGCCTCCGCCGGTCTGCTTACGGTATTTATGCGTCTTTTTTTGTTTTTCATAAACTGCCTCCTTTAGAACAGTGCGCTGTCCTCGTCAATCTTCGTCACGATCTTATTGGCCGCCATGATGCATACAAAGCCTACCAACTGCTGCAGCAGTCCCGCCGCGGTACTCATGCCGATGTTGTTCGTCGCCGTCATCGTCCGATAGACGTAAGTGTCAATGACCCCCGTGGTGGAGAACAGGGAACCGGAGTTCATGGGCACGCTGTAGAACAGGCCGAAATCCGCTTTCACGATATTCCCCACGTTCATGATAAACAGGATGGCGATCATCGTCCGCAGATGGGGCAGCGTCACATAGCGGATCTGCTGCCATTTGGTGGCGCCGTCGATGGCCGCCGCCTCGTACTGGGTTCCGTCGATCCCGGTGATCGCCGCCAGGTACAGCACGCAGGAATATCCCGTGGTCTTCCAGATATTACAGATCGTCAGGATCACCGGCCAGTATTTGGGCTCGTGGTACCAGTTGATCACCTCGCCTCCTCCCGCCGCCTGCCAGTGGGTCAGAAGCCCCCGGGTGGGATCCAGAAACGCAAGCACGAAATAACTTGCCACCACCCAGCTTAAGAAGTAAGGAAAGAACATAAAGGTCTGATAGACCTTGGCCACTCGTTTCTGGGTAATCTCGTTTAAAATGACCGCCAGCGCCACCGCCAGCACCAGTCCCAATACGATCCAGAAAATATTGTAGAGCAGCGTGTTCCGCACATAGACCCAGGAATCCTTCGTGGAAAACATAAATTCAAAATTCTTCAGTCCCACCCATTTACTGTGGAGCAGATTGTTCCAGAACCCCGGATTCTTTGTGTAGACCTTGTATTCCTTGAAGGCCAGCACGATCCCCGCCATCGGAATATAGCGCAACAGGAAAAACCAGATCGCGCCGGGTAATACCATGGACAATAACAGCAGTGTCTTTTTTGTTTTCCCTTTCATATTGCCTCCTTCAAAAAGTGCCCGTATTTCCTTTGTTGTATCCATTGTATTATTTATGTGTGCAAATGTCACGGCACGAGGTTGTTGTTTTTTGGCTAAAATTGTTATATAAACCAAGGCAAAACAAAAAGGGCTGTACAATTTGTACAAACCCTTTAGTCTTCCCGATGCTGGTTACGGTACTCATTGGCGGACACGCCGTTGAGTTTCTTAAACACTCTGGAAAAATGAGCCAGATCCAGAAATCCCACCTGCTCTGCCACATCGCTGATGCGCAGCGACGGATCTTTCATCAGTTCTTTCGCCTTGTCGATCCGAATCCCGTTTAAGATCTCCGAAAAGTTTTGGCCGGTCTCTTTGTTCAGCAGCTTGCTCAGGTGCCACTGACTCACATAGGTCTTCTCCGCCACATCCGAAAGCAGAAGTTTCTCTTTATAATTCTCCGCAATATAGGCCAGCGCACTGCGCACGATGAAATTACCCGCCACATTGCCGTGCTCCGTCGGCTCCTCCCGGATCTCCTCCCCCCTGTCCGGCGCCCTGGAGGCCATAAAGCGGATCGCCTCTTCGATCTCCTCCATATTGGACGGTTTGAGCAAATACCGGGCCACCCCCAGGTTGAGCGCCTGTTTCGCGTACTCAAAATCCCTGAACCCCGTGAGGATCGTAATCTGGGTATTTCGGTATTCCGACTGCAGCGCCGCCACCATCGCCAGACCGTCCATCTGCGGCATGCAGATGTCCAAAAACACCATGTCCGGCGCGTGTTTCTCGATCAACCTTTTCCCCTCCAGACCGTCCCCCGCGGTATCCACCACCTGGCAGCCGTATTTTTCCCAGGGCACGCTCCGCGCCAGTCCCTGCACGATGATCGGCTCATCGTCAATCAATATCACCTTGTACATCCTATTTCCTCCTAATTAAGTCGCTGCGCGACGGCTCTGAAGGGCAAAGTCCCTTCGGCGCACCCCCCGGAGAGAAACTTTCATGAGAAAACGCACTCATGAACGTTCCTCTCGTGCGCCTTCGCGACTTTGCCTTGTGAATCGCTATGTCACGGCTCTGAAGAATAAATTTACTTCGTTGCGCCACGGCTCGGCTACTCCTCCGGTAGGGGCATCGTGATTCGGGAGACGAAGTGGTTGCCGCCTTCCAAAAATACCCTGAGCCCGTATTTGTCCCCATAGATCAACTGCACCCGCCGGTTCACATTGTAGATGCCGATGGACTTGTGCGCCCCCGGCTTTGAGCGGTCGATCTCATGCTCTCCCCGTATGATTCCGTTGATGTGCGCGATTTCCTGCTCTCCAAGCTGCCGGGAGGTGTTGATCACATCAATGCAGACCGTCTGCTCCTGATTATAAATATTGACCCAGATCGTGCCGGAGCCAATTTTCTCGATGCCGTGCTTGATGGCGTTCTCCAGAAGGGGCTGCAGGATGAGCTGCGGAACCTGCAAAGAATACAGGGAGGAATCCACCAACTTTTCCACTTTCAGACGCTGTCCGAAACGCATGGACATAATGTAGAGAAAAGCGTCCGCGCACCGCAGTTCCTCCTTCAGGCACACGGTTCGGTCGTTGTTGCGGCTCATGCTGAAGTCCAGCACGATTCCCAGCGCTTCGATCATGCGGCTCGTCTCGATATCCCCGTTCATCCGCGCCTGCCAGTTCATCATCTCCAGCGTATTGTTCAGAAAATGGGGGTTGATCTGCGCCTGCAAAGCCGCGAGCTGCGCGTCCTTTGTGGCCAGTTTTTCCTTATAGACTGTGTTAAAATAGTATTCCACCCGGCCCGACATGGCGTTGAAGGAGTCCACAAGGCTTAAAAAGTCCGCATTCTTCGCGGTATTCCGATCCACGATATAGCCGAATTGTCCGTCTTCCAGACGTTTCGCCCCTTTCATCAGTTCCCCCATGGGACGGCTGATGTGTACGGTCAGGATATAGCCGGTAAACAGCGCGAAGGGAACCATACAGCACAGGATCACCGCCAGCGTAACATTCAGTCTCTCAATACCTGCGTTTAACTCCCGCCGGGGCAGAGGATAAAATACTGTCATATCGTAATTGCCGCAATGATAGCTGTACAGATACCCCACATAGTTCCCCTGGGCGGCGCTGAAAATCCCCCCTTCGTCCTGTGCCTGCTCTGCCATCCGCAGCAGTTTCCCGTAGAGCTTTTCCAGATCCTCCGTACTCTCCCCCGAGCCTGTCAGCGCCAGATATTCTTCCCCGCCGAACGCCACCCGGAGATCCTGAGGATTATCCACCGGCAGTTCCTCCAGGAGCCTGCGCCCGTCCAGTCCCAGCACCAGCGTCGCGTACCGCTCTTCCTCCCTGGCCGTATGGAGATTGCGGATCAGATAGACCTGCCTGTCCACCACATGGATCTCTACGCCGCCGCCGTTTTTTTCCGCAATATCGTGAACCAGGGGCTGCACCATCTCTATGTATCTCTCCCAGGAATAGCCGTTTTTTCCCGCATAGCAGCTCGGCGCCCCGTCCCCCGGCAGATAGAGCGCGTAGCGGGCCATCTGTGCGTCCATATAGTATCTGGATGTCAGGGAGGCCCGGAGCGTCGTCAAATACTCGTTTCTATTTTTAATCTCCAGCTTGTAACGCCGGTACTCGCTCTCCCAGGAGCCGTCGTAGCTGGGTTTCCATATCTTATGGATCGCCTCGTCGATGTCCGCCGCCAGCGCGGCGCCGGACACCTCCACAGAATTGCTGATCAGATGATCCGTCTTCTCCAGATAGGCCTTCTGATAATCATGGAAAATAAACCACGAGAGAAAGCCAATGGGAATCAGCCACGCGCTCATAAGTACGACCAGCAGGATTTTTCGTAAGGATGTCATTTGTTTTTTCATAATAGATATTATATCATATGCCGCGGCATTTTCCCAGCTTTTACAGACCTAAAAATGCCTCGTACCGCTCGCAGATGACCTTCGCCTCCTCCGGACGGTTTCTCTCGCAGAAAATGCGCAGCAGCGGCTCCGTCCCGGAAAAGCGGGCGATCACCCATCCGCCGTCTTTAAAATAGACCTTGCTGCCGTCCAGATAAGAGACATGATCGATCTCATAGGGGAGTCCGGGAAGTTCTTTCTCCTCCAGTAGAATCTTCCGGATCCGCTCTTTTTTCTCCTGATTGAAATGATAGTCCCGCTCCTCCATATAGATGGGGCCGTACTCCGCCTCCAGATCCCGGATGATCTCCGAGAGTTTTTTGTCCGTGACCGCGATCATCTCCACCAGCAGCATAGCCGCGTAGATGCCGTCCTTGCCGCGGATATGCCCCCGCACGGTCAGCCCTCCCGACGACTCCCCTCCGATCACGGCGTCCGTCTCGTTCATCTTGGCGGATATATGTTTGAAACCCACCGGCACTTCATAGCATTTCTCCCCAAAGCTCTCCGCCACCCGGTCCAGCACATGGGTCGTGCAGATATTGCGCACAGCCGGCCCCCGCCAGCCCCTGTGTTTTTCCAGATAGTAATACAGCAGCACCAGAATCTCGTTGGGATGCAGAAAGCGCCCGGTATCGTCGATGATCCCGATGCGGTCCGCGTCGCCGTCCGTGGCGATGCCGATGTCGTAATGCCCGTCCATCACATAGTTCTGCAGGGAGCGCAGGGTTGCGGCGGAGGGGGAGGGCAGATGCCCGCCGAACAGCGTGTCATGGCGGTCATGGATTGTGGACACCTCGCATCTGGCGGTCTGTAGGATCACCCGCAGCGATGTCTCGCTGACGCCGTACATCGGGTCCAGCGCCACCCGCAGACCGCTCTCCCGTATGGCCTCCATATTGACCGCGTCCATGATACTGTCCAGATATTCGTTGAGGGGGTAGATCTCCTGGATCAGCCCCTGCTCCCTGGCTCTGTCGTACTCCATCTCCGCGACCGGCCCTTCGATCTCCCCCAGATATTGTTCGATCTCCCGGGTCTGGGTCTCATCCGCGTCCCGCCCCCCGGCCGTAAAAACCTTGATGCCGTTGTAGATCGCCGGATTGTGGCTGGCCGTGACCATCATTCCATAGGGAAACTGATGCCGCATCACATAGAACATGACCAGCGGTGTGGGCGACGACTTGTTGATCAGATACGCGGTGACGCCCTCCGCCGCAAACACCATTCCGGCCCACTGCATGGCCTCCTTGGAGAGAAAGCGCCGGTCATATCCCAGCACAATGCCCTTTCCGGCAGCGTCCTCATCCTTCATCTTGTTGCACAGCGCCTTTGCCAGACGCTGTATATTCTCTTTTGTAAATTCATCTCCGATGACGGCTCTCCAACCGCCGGTCCCAAATTTTACCATGCCGCTCTCCCTTCGTGTACTGTTTATCTTCCCATTATCACCGTTACGCTGTGTTCGCTGCGGTCCGTGTAAGCCGGGATCTTATCTGTCCGCTCCCCGTCCAGGCGGATCTCCCGGACGCCGTGTTCCACGCCCGCCCCATTGTCCACATGGATGTGATAGAGGCTGCCCCGCCATTCTCTGGTTATGTCAAATGCTTTCCAGTCTGCCGGAATACAGGGGTCTATCTCCAGCGTATCATAGTCCGGCCTGATCCCAAGCATATATCGGGTGGCCGAAAAATAAGCCCAGCCGCCGGACCCTGTCATAAACGGATGGCGCGCCCTGCCAAACGCCGTGTGCTCTTTGCCCACTACAAACTGACAGTAAGAATACGGCTCCGCCTCCCGGATCTCGATTCTGTCATTCTGATTGTAGGGACACAGGGCGTCATAATATTTCATTGCCATCCCGCCGCGGCCCAGCCTGCACTCCGCCGCCCAGGCCCAGGGATTCGGATGGGAGAAGATCGCGGCGTTCTCCTTCAGTCCCGGATATACCTTTGTGATAAATCCGATATCCGGGTCCGGCTTTGTATACGCGGGCGTATTCAGCAGCAGTCCGTAGGGCGTATACAGGTACCGGTCAACAGCGTCCATCGCCTTGACGGCCCTCTCGCCCCGGGCCGCGCCGGAGAGTACCGCCCAGACATTGGACTCCAGATGCACTCTGCCCTCCTCGTCCTGTGCGGTTCCGATCCTTCTGCCGCTTTTCGTGATGCCCCGGATATACCACTCCTCGTCCCACAGCACATCGTCGCACACCTTTCTGACCCGCTCCGCCATCCGGGTATACCGCTCCACATCTTCCCCGCGTCCCAGACGCCGTGCCAATGTGAGAAAATGGGACAGCGCCCAATAGTGCAGGAAGGATACCATGGCGCTCTCTCCCCCGCCCAGATTCAGACAGTCGTTCCAGTCCGCGCGCAGGCCCTTGCACACGCCGTCCGCCCCCACCTGTCGTGCGGAAAAGTCCAGGATCGCTTTTAGGTGCTCATATACCGTTCCCTGTTTTCCGTCCGCGTAAAGAAGTACTTCCTCCGCAAAATCCAGTTCACCCGTCTCCTTGATGTATTCCACCACGGCTGCCACCAACCACAGCGCGTCGTCCGCGCAGGCGTCCTCCGGCCCGTGGATGCGGTCTTTTTCGGATATGGGGATCACCGTGGGAGACTTGAACCCGTCGCCCTCTTTCCCTGTCCCGGCAAACCACGCCGGATCAAACAGATGCAGTCCGTATCCCTGGGAAACCAGACCGTTCATCAATTCCCGGATACGCTGCCTGCATTTTTCCGGATTGGAGTGGGGGATGGTCATGGCGTCCTGCGCCGTATCCCGGTATCCCAGTCCCGTGCGTCCCCCCACCTCGATAAAGGACGCAAACCTTGAAAACATCACATTGATCTCGGACTGATACAGAGTCCATGTATTGATCAGGGTGTTCATACCCTCGTGAGGCGTTTTGATCTGGAGTTTGGCGCATTTTTTCTCCCAATAGCGGTGCAGATCCGCAAAAGCCAGATCCACCTGCTCCGGGTCGCCGAACTTCTCCCGCGTCTTCTGTCCCGCCGCCCGGTTTCCCTCTCCCAACATATAGACCAGACGGGCCTCCTCGCCCGGCTCCAGCGTCAGATTCTTTTGCAGACTGCCGCAGTGATTTCCACCCTTTTCAAAAGAGCCGCCGCATTTTCCCCGGACTACCGCCTCCGGATCGCTCTCCGTGTGATAGAGTCCCAGAAAAGCGTCCCGCATACAGTCAAAACCGTCCGGCTCAAAGTTTGCCGTAAAATATTGGTAACCCTCCGGCTCATAGAAAAGATCTTCCTCGATAACGCCGTCCTCATAGGAGCTGCCCGCACAGTAAAGACTCATCTGGAAATTCTGATTGTCAATATTGATGTAGGTAATTGCGAAACAAGTTCAAAATCTTGATTCCAATAGGGCAAAGGCCC
>CAJUAH010000013.1 GCA_910584375.1 uncultured Acetatifactor sp. | reverse complement strand
CGGATTTGTGGTTTCCTATCACCGGACAGCAGGGACATGGAAGCCGGAATATTCAGCATATTTAGTAAGAGAGACAAATTCGGAAATAATTCTTCATTCGGGATGGCGTTTTTGGTTTGATTTTGAATTGAAACCACTTTGTAAGGAAGCAAATAAACTGGTTGAATTATTAGAAAAAGAGGATTTGCATATAAAAGGAATAACACCGAATTTGACCACAGAAAAAATTAGACAAACAAAGAAATTTAGTTTGGTAAAAGCTGATGAAATCCTTTTATGGATAAATTTGCATAATGATGTTGCCGAATGGGTGGTTCTCGATGATCTTGATTTACATAATACTCAAATTGAACAACATCAAGTAAAACCTGACCAGACAGTTGGTTTGTCACTTGAGAATGTAATGCAAGCTGTAAAAATTTTAATGGGATAAGCTCTTTTTGTGCCATAGTCTTGCTTTTTAAAAATTTTTTCATTTGTATGGAAAAAATTAGTATAAAAACTTTAATAAATTTCGTTAACAGGAGGAATCCCTTTTGCAGTAACATTGCCGAAGGCTCCCTCTGTTCTTAATGGACATGCATTATGAATTGGCAGACTTTCTGAAACAAAAACGCGGATCAAAAGAGCCTGATATGTGGGGATTTAATTTGTGGCTCGAGAATCAGACGATAGATGAGATCTTGGAATTTGATTCTTTTGTCAATATTCATAATAACCAACTTCACGGTTTCATGCGCGGTGGAATGGGGATATTGGATGCAGATATTATGGCGAAAGCGACGGAGGTAATTTGTAAATGGATTCAGTTTTGAGGGAAAGATGGTTTGCCCTGTCTTTTGTGCAGCAAATGATAAACATTGGAAATGAAGTAAAACGGGGATTGAAGTATGACCTGGATACAGATAAGAAAGCCATGTTTTTTGAAAAAGCACTACAGTACACCCAACTTACGATGGAGGATTGTAAAAATGCTCACGTGCTGCCGGAATTATTGATCAGTAAAGAAGTACTGGAAGATTATTTCGGTGAACATAATCTTGCCTGCTCTGGAGAGCAGATTAGTAGATATTATCAAGCATATCAATACCTTTTATGATTCTCTATAGCCATACAATTTTTACAATCTAGCAGTACTTTAAACTAAAAAATAATTATATGGTTAATACGCATCTATATCGAATAACAGTTTCATTGCCGTAGGTCTCGGGGAACTCTGTAATGCTAAAACCGTTCTTTTGATAAAAACCAACGGCATCGTTATCTGTTTCTGCATATACATAAAGCAAACCGTAATCCTTTATCACCTGATTTATCATATAGGAACCGATGCCTTTGCCACGATCGGACAAATCAACCGCAATGCCTAAGACTTCAATTTTATGTTGTTCGGCAAAGAAAACAACGATCACGCCCTCTATCATGTCTTGATTGCAGCAAGCAAAGATTTTTACAGAGTTATCGTTAAGAAATTGGTCTGCTTTCATGCTGAACTTTTCCCTGGTAGGCATAAACATACAGTGCCTGTAAATCTCGTATGTCTGGCAAACCTCGTCTTTATGGGTTAATTCTATTAATTTTAGTTCCATTGCACATACCTTCAAATTCCCATTTATATATTTGATTATATAATCTTTAGCTGCCATTTACAATGTATATTTAAAGGATCATTTTCAGCTTATTTCCTCCAGGGTAGACAATTCCGAAAAGGGCGTATTTATATTATCGTGACAATGATTAGGATAAAGTAAATAAGGCCAGCAAATGTAAATCGAATTTAGTATTTACATTGACGGGTAACCACAAATGCGTTACAATTGGACCCAAAGAGATGATTTGATACGGAAAAACAGCAACCTTAAGCTTGCGAATAAATCCTATAGTAAAACAACAAGCTGAAGATGTGCTCACACGGTCAGGTATCCCAATACAGATCTAATGGCAGCAGAGGAAATTCACAAAAAATTGCAAGAGGGAAATGCTGATACACAGGCTGGCAGGGTGCAGGATGCCGTTTCTGCCTTTACGACATTCAGGGAGGGAAGTACAAAAATGAACACCGACTCAAAAAATATACTGAAAAAATCTGTCGGCAATTTGCTTGCGGCAGGACTTGCCGTCTGTTTGGGCTCAGGCATGAGCATCATTTATTTGGAGTGCATAAGGCTTTTGGCGGACAGCGTCTTAACAAAGAATACGGGCAAAATAGGGTCCGTATTTGCCGTATTTTCAGTAAGCTTAATTATATCGGCGGTGTTTCTCTGCGTTCAAAACAGTAAGGCTTTGACAATTAAGCAAAGACTGATAGAGTCGCTGGAGCAAAAAGCCATAGGCATTTGGCTTGGCTCAAATTGTAAAAACCAGGAAAATACCGAAAAAATGCTGCCCATTATCAGAAATGATATTTTTACATATTCTGAGCAGCTTTCAGGATTGATACTTAAAATCATGGGAACCGCTGTTTCAGTTATTTTGACAGGTATATATATCGTTATGATTGAGCCGTGGCTTTTGGCTTTGACCCTTTTGGTATCCCTGGCGGCAATTTCAATCAGTGTCTACAGGGGAAGAAAGCTGCCGGAACAGAATGAAAAGCTTTATTTTCATATGGGTGCAATTTATAATCACAATGCGGAGCTGGTACGAAATCGTGAAGCGGCCTATGTTCTCAACGGTGAAAGGGTTATCAGACCTTATCAAAAAGAGATTGCGGACTATAAGACCGACCAGGGAAAAATCTTAGGCACAATGACAATGCAGAGAATTTTAGGTTCGGCAAACACGATTTTGAATACCTGCGTCCTACTGATAATCGGAGGATATGGAGTTTCCAAGGGCAGCATTGAAATCAGCGATTTGATTGTGCTTTTGGCGGCTGTGGGATTTTTGACCAATACGCTATACCAAATTCCTGTCTGTATATCAGATTATCAGCAGCTTAAGGGTATGGACGGCAGAATAAACACTTTGCTGACCTCACAAGTCGAAACTTCCGATGGATTTGAAGATGTGGAAAACATTACCTCCATTTCAGCACAAAATCTGAGCTTTGCCTATGATAAGGGAAACAATCTCTTTGAAAACATCAATTTCAGCATAAAGGCAGGTGAATGTCTGATTTTGACCGGTGCGTCAGGCTGCGGTAAATCCACTCTGCTGAAAATTATTGCGGATATTTTAAAAGGCTATGAAGGAAGTATAGTTTGTGACGGTAAAAATCTGAAAAATATTAAGGAAAACTCCTTTTGGGGCAGGATTTTATATTTAAGTCAGGAACCTCAACTTATTTCAGGCACAATTAAAGAAAATATTACGATGTTTAAAGACGCAGATGAAAGTAAGCTGGGTTATGCATTGGAGGCAGCCGGATTAGAGAACCTTATGCCCAAATTTCAAGAGGGTATAGACACCCACATCTCCATGCTTGATCTGTCTTCGGGAGAACAGCAGAGAATATGCCTTGCCAGAGCCTTTTACGGAGAGTATGACGTGATCATTTCCGATGAAAGTTTCTCCGCGGTAGATCCAGACTCGCGGGGGGAGATATTCGGAAAAATCCTTACGCAACTCAAAGAAAAATCCCAAATACTTATTATGTCCTCACATACGGATTTTGACTATGATTCCCAAGGTTCTGTAAAGATTCTCAACATGGGAGGAAAAAGCGAATGAAAATGGTAAACAGACTTAAATCAACAGCCATAATTTTAAAAAATCATAAGCTGAAATTTACGGCTTTGCTGGCGGCATTTTCCTTCATATCCTTTGCGCTGCCCTTGACTGCGCCTTTCATGATACAATATATGATCGGTAAAATAGAAAGCGGCATGCGTGTAACTCCCGGGATGATTATTTCGCTTATTATGGCTACATTATTAATGCTCATATTAGATTACATGATCAATGTATACGGAAATGTACTGTGCGCAAACCTTATTTACAGAGGCTCAGCGGATTTGTATAAGGATCTGTTTGCGCTGCCCTACGGTGAAAGAGAATCAAAATATAACGATGAAGATTTGCTCCAGAATATCACGGCGTTTACGGATTCTGCTCTCTCGTTATGGGTTATGATCATTAGATATGCAATCAGCGTGCTTGTGATAGGCGTCTTACTGATTTTATCGGTTAATGTGCATTATTCCGTTTCGCTTTTTATTCTGGCTCATATAGGCATAACAATTTTTGCGGGTCAAAAGATTAAAGGTATATCTGAAAAATATGCCTCTGAGCTCCAGGGTTTTGAAACGGAAAAAAATAGAAATACCGAAGAGCTCATGTATAAAGCGGATTTTATCAACATGAACGGCCTGCAAAATATTATGAAAAGCCGCTTTGACCAAACCCGAAGGGATATTTTCCGAGTTCAGTCCCAGCAGCTGAAAAAGAATAATCTTTATATTTCCCTGCAAAAAGTTATAAGCGAGCTGGTAAGCGGATTTATTTATCCTGTTTTGGGATTTTTACCTGACAGTGTGAATATAGCGGGAGGAAATCTGGCCTCCGTTAAAAGCATTATTGAAGAATCAGGAAATCAAACGCAAAATATTCAGCAGATGGCGACATTTATCCCATATAATACCGTGCCGATTGACAATGGTAAGGAGCTTTTCAGTCTGAAAAGAGAAAAGAAATCTCAAGATTATGGCGATAGCTGCGCCCTGACAATTAACGGGTTATGTTTTGAATCAGAGGGCAGAAAAATTCTGTCGGATATTAATTTGAGTATAAAAGAGGGGGAGCATATTGCAATAATGGGTGAAAACGGCAGCGGAAAATCTACATTGCTTCGCTGTGTTATGGGCATGTATGCGCCCACATCCGGCAGCATAACAATATTTGGAAAATCCCCGGCATATGATACGGAATATTTTAGAGAAAACCGTATTTTCTCCTATATGCCCGCCGCCTCTCAGCTTTACGAAACTACCATTGACGATAATATTTTGATGGGCAGTTTTGGCGAGATAAGTCTGGAGAATATAAAAAGTGCTACAGCGGTTTCTGATTTTTCAAACCGTGAAATTTCTTCCATATCCCAGCTCTCAGGGGGGGAACAGCAGAGAGTAAATGCCGCCAGAGCCTTTTCCAACAGCAATGCGAAGATACTTCTTCTTGACGAACCTACAGCGTCCCTGGACGGGGAACACGCCGAAAAATTGATGAACTGTATAAGAAACAGTAAGTCTACGGTTATTTACACGACGCACCGCAAGGAGGAAAGCGCGTTTGCTGACAGAGTTATTCGGATGTGTGGCGGAACAGTATTTTGTAAAGAGAGTTTGTAAAACATAACTATCGTTATGATTTTGCGAAGATTCAGTTTGGAAAGAATATGAAACGAGAAATAAGAGATATTGAATGGCTAAGAGGAGAGGTCATAAATGCTTAAAAACTATAAATTCCATTTTAACATAGGTTCCCTGTGCCTGTTCCTGATCATCATGCTCCCCAACTTCATCTGGTTCGCCGTCCCGGCGCCGCATGACATACTGCGAACCGAATCAGTTACCCCTCTGATTGACACGGTAGCCCAGGTCAGCCAGGTACTAATGATTGCCGCTCTTTGCATCCTCATAAACCGGAGACGAAAAGAGCAGGGCCTGACTCCGTGGATTATTGGCGTACTGACTTTCTGTCTGCTGTACTATATAAGTTGGGGATTTTATTATGCGGGAATAACGATTACAGGTGTTGTTTTAGGCTTGACTATTCCGCCCTGCTTAGCATTCCTGTCTTTTGCCATTGACCGAAAAAATTGGATCGCGGTTATTCCCTGTGTGATTTTTACACTTTGCCATATTATATATGCGATGGTGAATTATATAATATGAGTATTTGCCCCATTAATTTTGCCCAGAAGGAAATTTCTCATGAAAACACTCTACATCATCGGCGGCCCTATGGGAGTGGGCAAAACCACCGTATGCCGCCTGCTGCAAAAGGAACTGGACAACAGCGTTCTGCTCGACGGCGACTGGTGCTGGGATGCAAACCCGTTTCAGGTAACGGAAGAAACCCAGAAGATGGTAATTAATAACATATGTTATATGCTGAATAATTTCCTCCAATGTACTGCATACGACCATGTTATCTTCTGCTGGGTCATGCACGAACAGGGCATAATCGACGATATTATGGGCAGACTCGATACCTCTGACTGCTGTGTAAAGAAAATATCGCTGCTCTGTAATGTACCCGCTCTGCGGGAGCGGCTGGAAAAGGACATCCGGCAGGGGATTCGCACGGAAGACGCGGTGGAGAGGAGTATCGCCCGCATCCCGCTATATCAGCGGCTGGACACACGCAAGATCGACACATCCAATAGGAGCTTACAGGACATAGTAAACCGAATTATTGCCATCCCGGCGGAAAGGACGTGCTCCATGGAAATTCGGAATCTCACCCCGGCGGAGGGGACATGCCCTATGGAAATTCGCAGCCTCACCCCAGGCGATGACCGCTTGGCCATCAGTCATATCTATGAAGAAAGCTGGAAATATGCATATAAAGGTATTATTCCCCAGAGTTATCTGGACGGCATACCCGCCGGACAGTGGGCTCCCGGCCTGGACAAAGAGGGTATGCATACCTTATTGCTGCTGAGGGACGGCGTTCCCGTGGGTACTTCCAGCTATTGCGCCTCCCGATTTCCCCAGTTCGGCGAATTCGGCGAGATCGTATCCATATATCTTTTGCCCGAGCACATGGGTAAGGGATACGGACGACAGCTGCTGGAGGCTATGATTCGTGAATTAAAGCGCCTGGGTTTTCAAGATATCTTCTTATGGGTGCTGGAGGACAATCTGCGGGCCAGACAATTTTACGAGAAAATGGGTTTCACTCCTGGAAATGATTATCTGGAGGACAACATAGGCGGTAAAAAACTGCGGGAGATTCCGTATTGCATGAGCCTTTAAAGTGCAAATATTTCGCCAATCTGCGAAACATCATCAGAATGCCGCCAAGGTTCCAACGCAGGTTGTGCAATTGGCCGTCGAACTCCTCTTACAGTGGGTTGATATGCACGAAACGGCTTGAAAATGCCGTGGAATCTGGTATAATGAGGATATATCAAATGAAAGTGGGTGATTTAGTGGGTACATTACCAATAGAGGATATGAGCAATACATTTATAGAGCATTCCTTTATTATTAATAATTTTGTGGTAATGATTGGAAAACAGATTAAAGATTCTTTGTGCCGTGTATTGGGAGATGGTGTACAATACCAATGGCGAGAGAATGAAAATAAAATAGTTATACCTGATGTTTCTATAAATTGTAATACAAGAGATAGGAAAAATGTGTCATTGACGGGTATTCCTCGTATGGTCATGGAAGTATTGTCTGATTCTACAGAAGAATATGATCGAGGGGAAAAGATGGAAATTTATCGCAAAGTCGGGATTTCTGAATATTGGATTGTAGACTGGAGAAAGAAACAGGTAGAAATCTATTTAAATGATGGAAGAGAAGATGGAACAACATATTTTTATTTGTATAAAACCGTGACAATGGAAAACAAAGATGATCTACAACTTGTCATGTTCCCGAATTTAAAAACAGATTTTGACGAACTGTTTAATATATGATAGGGGGGCGCTCAAAATCACCATAAAACAGGATATTGAATCAGCTTGCCAATTCCGCAATCCTGTGCTATCATATACCCGTTGGCGAAAACAGAGACGAATGGACGAAAGGAGGGCTTACCATGCGAAATAACAGACAAAACCGGAATAGAACAGAACAACTGACAATCAAAGGTACAGCGCTCCCTGTGTATTACAGATAGTTTTCTTCCTGCGGGAAGGAGAGGAGCCACAGCGCCTTTGGGGCGCTGTTTTTGTACCCATTTTTAAGGATTTTAAGGAGAAAAAGCAACATGAAAACAGTGAAAGGCATCTATACCGAGGCCAGGATCTTCACGGACGATGTGGAGCAGTACGCCGAGGCACAGGTCAGAATGATATGCGACAACGAAGTGGCGCAGGGCAGCAGGATCCGTCTGATGCCCGATATCCATCCCGGCAAGGTGGGCCCCATCGGCCTTACCATGACGGTCACGGACAAAGTGATCCCCCAGCTTTTGGGCGTGGATATAGGCTGCGGCATAACCTGTGCAAAATTGAACAGGACGAATGTGGAGTTCCAACAATTAGATCGGGTCATCCGGGAAAACGTGCCGTCCGGATATGCCATACGGAAAGAGCCGCATTTTCTGGCGGCAGAATTTGATTACGGTAATCTCGCATGCCTTAAGCATATCAACAGGCAGAAGGCGGAGAGGAGCCTGGGCACGCTGGGCGGCGGCAACCATTTTATCGAGCTTGACAGAGGAGAGGACGGCAGCCTGTACCTTGCGGTACACACAGGCAGCCGACACCTGGGTGAGGAGGTGGCGGAGTATTACACCGGGCTTGCCAGCAATCGCCTGAAAGAGCAGGGGGTGGAGATTCCCTATTACATGAGCTATCTGGAAGGCGACCAAAAGGCGGCTTATTTACAGGATGTGCGCATAATACAGGACTATGCCGAGTACAACAGACAGATCATCATCAGGGAGATTCTAAAAGGGATGAAATGGAAAGCGGCGGAGCAATTTTCCGTGCCCCACAATTATCTGGACGGCGCGGGAATCCTTCGCAAAGGGGCCATCTCTGCCCAAAAGGGAGAAAAGGTGGTCATCCCGGCGAACATGAAAGAAGGGATTATCCTGGGCGTCGGAAAGGGCAATGCGGAGTGGAACAGCTCGGCGCCCCACGGCTCCGGCAGACGGCTCAAGCGCGAGGATGTAAAGACACAGTACACGGTATCGGATTTTAAGCGGGAAATGAAAGGAATCTACAGCAGCTGCGTGGGAGCGGAAACACTGGACGAGGCGCCCTTCGCCTATCGTTCCATAGCGGAGATCGCGGAACAGATCGAGGATACCGTGGACATATCGGAGATATTGAAACCCGTCTATAATTACAAGGCGGGCAGCAGGAGGTGAGGCGGTATGACAGTCCAGATCAGCGCGGGGCAGGGCCCCGCGGAGTGCCAGCTGGCGGTGGCAAAACTGTTTGCGGCGCTAAAAAAAGAGTACGGCGATATGGAGATCGTATCCGAAACAAAAGGCAGTGAGAGAGGCTGCCTTGACTCCGTTCGCTTTCGGACGGAACATGACCTGAGCGGCCTGGAAGGGACAGTATTGTGGATCTGCCAAAGTCCTTTCCGTAAAAACCATAAGAGAAAAAACTGGTATGTGGATGTGAGCGTTATCCCGGAGAGAGAGGAGATTCCCTCCGAAAAGGAATATCGCATTGAGAAATTCCACAGCGGAGGAAAAGGCGGTCAGAATGTAAACAAGGTGGAAACCGGAGTGCGCATCATCCATATTCCCACAGGACTGACAGCCCAATCCACCCAGGAGCGGAGCCAGTTTCAGAACAGGCAGAGGGCCATGGAGATGCTGCAGGAGAAACTATACGCCCTGCGGCAGGAACAGGAGAAAAAACAGCTTAGCGCCGCATGGTCGGAGCACTATCGCATTGTCAGGGGAAATCCCGTGCGCACCTATGCAGGAGAGGATTTCGTATTGCAAAGATAAAAACGGCCATGATAGTCCTAATTTACTAATTATTCAAAAAAAATCTTCAAATTTCATTGATAAAGTCGCGCAGTCCTAGTATAATAGATTTACAAGGTTAGAAAATTGCATCTTATTGGCCGCGGCAGACAAATAATCCTTGTTTCCCATATAGGGGATGCACACATAGCAGGATGAATTATACATATGGAGAAGAGCGATGGTATACGACGATGATGTACACTTTAACATTTTCCTGGCAGCTATGCGAAAAGGGAAAAATATTACGCTGGAGCGTCTTAGCTGGGGGATTTGCTCGATCAGTTTGATCGGGCGGATTGAAAGCGGAGAGCGTCAGCCCGACAAACTGATGCGGGATCGGCTGATGGACAGGCTGGGGATGGTGAACGACGGCTTTGAGGACTTTCTGTCGCCGGATGAGTACGCCCTGTGGAAGGAGCGTCAGACACTGTTACAGGCCATAGAAAATAAGGATATTGCCACGGCGGAGAGACTGATCCATCAATATGAAACGGATCAGTCCCGGAATAATGCCATAGAGCGCCAATTCTATCTGACGATGAAGATACAGATGATGCAGTACCGGAAGGATGCGGACAAGGAAGTGCGTGAGGCATTACGGCAGGCCATAGCGCTTACCATACCCGACTGCTCCATGGCCAAATGGAGCAGCCGCCTGTTGGCTGTGCAGGAATGGAATCTGTTGCTGGAGTACATTCGTTACGGCGGGAACGTGAGAGTGGCCCGGATCAAGGGACGATCCTGCAAGGTGGCCGCCTATGAAAAGATGCTGGAGGTTATTGAGAAATCCGGCATGGATATCTATGGCTGCGTGAAGATCTATCCCAAGACAGTGTATTACCTGTGCCAGCAGTGGATGAAATCTCCTGTGGAGGACTGGGACTGCCGGAAGATGTACGACCTGGCTGAGAAAGCTTTGGACATGCTGCGCTCTGCCAACCGGATGTACTATCTGTGCGAAACGCTGGAAATCATGGAGCGCATACTTGCGGTTTGGATCGAACGGGAGGATATGACACAGAAGGAGTCTATGCGTCTGCGCCCCATGCTGGCGCAGGTTCGGGAGTGGAGCCGGGTGCTGGCGGAGGTCTTCGGCAGCCAGGGCGTCTCGGATAAGATGGAAAACTGCTGTTATCTATACCGGCAGATGTACAACTACCGCATCGGGGACGTGGTGCGGAAACGCCGGAAGATGCTGGGGAAGAATGCAAAGGCGCTCTGTCACGGCACTTGCGGTGAAAAGACGCTGCGGCGGTTAGAGAATCACAGGTGCAGCACCCACATGGATATCGTGGGCGAACTGCTCAAGGGCATGGGAATGGCGCCGGATTACCAGAGAAAAAGGATCACCACAGACCAGTATGAGGCCATGGTTCTGTTTGACAGAGCTACAAGGGCTTTAAACAATCAGGATATGGAAACTCTGGGCAGCACGCTGTCCAAGCTGCGGGATATACTGCCCATGGATTTCCCGGACAACCGCCAGGAGATGGACTTTCTGGAAACATTATATCTGTGGCACAGCAAAAAGATTAAAAATGAAGAATGCATCCGCAGATTACAGCAGGCGCTGGAATATACGGTGCCTTTGAAATGTGTCAAACAGATGGAAGAAGGCTTTCTGACTCGGGCAGAAATGGATTGTTTGCACAATATTGCCCGCAGGATGGAGGGGGCGGAGAAAAAAGTATATATGGATTTACTGCGAAAAATATGTGAACAACTTGTAGAGGAAGACAAAGTGGAAGTATTTGCGTCCACATATGAGTTGACTATGTATAATGTCGCGAGTTATTTAGGCGATGAGGGGGAATACGCCGAATCCGATAAAATTTGCCACTATATTATGAAATTGAGCTTATCTTTGCGCCGAGACAATATGCTGCATATGTGCATATATAACAATCTGTGGAATCAAATGAAAAACACTTCTGCAGATCGTAAATCTTTCGTAGAAAGCGAACTGCAAAAGTGTCTTCAACTTGCCAAATTGTGCAAGGATACGTTTTATGAGGAGTTTTACAATAAAAAGATAAATCATATATTACATAAGGGGACTACTTAGTCTTGCTGCATATCCTTCAACGGAATATCGCTCAACAACTGGTAAGGAGGCTCCGCCCCGGAATTAGTATCGCCGGGAAGTGCCGCCGGACCCCACAGGGACAGGATCAGGTAGATAAAAACCGCTGCGGTTATTAATTTCTTAAATACATTTTGCATAATGATTCCTCCTTAGGTAATCGAAAGTTTATTTTTACTGCATTCATTATAGCAATTCTAAAAAGGTGGGTACAAGGGACAGAACAGTCAAATTGACATATTTTGACAGAATTGTCTCTTGCGCATCCGGGAAATGTGAATTATCATATAATCGTAACAAAGACACTTTGGCGAATAGGGAATAATCTTAAAAGGGGATTAAGTATAGATTGGATTAAGTAGCTGTTTCAAATCAAAAAAGTGTAAAAGAGAGTATTCCCTAATTCATTAAAGTATCACAAGGCGGCTCAGAGTAAAATCCTGAGCCGTTTTGTTGTGCGCCGTTATATTTTTACGGCTGACACTGTCACGGAAATTAGTTAAATTTGTAGCGATAGCAGTTGAAAGGATAAAAATATGCAAATTGAAAAAGCATTAACCCGACGTTTTTATATGATCGCCGTTGTATTGCTTTACTTGGCGTTCTTATCTGCCTGCGGCAGGAATCGGGAGACGGATGCGGAGGCGGAGCGGAAAAACTACGGGCTGGATTTCATGCAGAGCTACGCGATGCCCGCGCCCGAACAGCTCCTTTGCGGCCCTGAGTGCGCCTGGGCGATCACGGGAGCCAAGGGCGATCCCATCTATCGGTTGGACTACGTCCCGGAGACAGCGGATGCCGACCGGATCGAATGGAAACAGGCGGAGGGGGAGAGCCTGCTGGGCATCGCCTGGCGGGACGGGATACTCTATGCGGAAGTATATAAGGAAGAGGACAATATGCTGGAGATCCGCAAATACACAGGCGGTATCTGGCTGAAAACGGCGTCTCTGGAGGCGGCAGTCGGAGACTGGCAGATCGTGGGCGGCGGCCTGTATGTGGACGGCGAAGAGAATATCTATCTGGTAAGCCAGGGAAAGGTGACCCGGTTTGGGGCGGATGATTTGCCGGACCAGGAATATTCGGTGGGTGGAAAAGTCTGCTTTTTCAGGGAAAATTCTCAGGGCGGTGTGGAGTGTGTCACTGCGGCGCAAGATAAGATCGCCCTGTACAGTCTGACCGGGAGTGAGGCGGAAAAGAGATGGGAACTCACGATCCCGGCTCCACGTCTTGCCGGAATCGCAAGTTTTGAGGACAGCATATTGTGTCTGGCTACAGAGGAAGAACTGTTGTTCATCGAATCGGAAACAGGCGGATTGTTGGCTCGCAGCTCTCTGCTGGCATGCGGTATCGCCTCTGTCCGGGGAGGGGTGTTCAACCCGCAGACGGACAGTTTACGGCTCTATGGAACGGATGGGGAAGGGTATTTGTGCTGCGGTCTTCTAAGTACCCGCGACGCGGAGCAGCAGCGGACGGAATTGGTCTATGGCACATTGGGCGCATACAATGGCGGAGAGGCGCACAACGTTGAAACTGCCATCATGGACTTTAATCGGAATAACAGGGAGTACTATATTACAGTCAGGAATTATGGAAACTACGGCGAGAACGGTTTACAGAGGCTGCAGGCGGATATGGCGGGGGGAAAAGGGCCGGATATCATAGAGATGTATTCGCTGGGAGCTTATGAACCCTATGTGTACAACGGCTATCTGGAGGATCTGACTCCCTATCTGGAGCAGTCGCCCTACCGGGACGATATTCTCTGGAATGTGCTGGATATATACAGGTCGGACGGTGGCCTGTATCTTATGATGCCTCATTTTTCCCTGGAGGCGCTGGTGATCCATCCGGAATATCAGGGAGAGATACGGGAGTGGAACATGGAGGCTTTTATGGGACTGGTGGAGAAAAATCAGTGGCAGCGCTTTCTGCTGGGCGGAAATGACGACGCGGAGATCCTGCTGTGGTATATGCTATCCGGCAAACAGAGCGAATTTATAGACTGGGAGCGCAGGGAGGCGGATTTTGTGTCGGAGGGATTTGTGGAATTGCTGGCTCTGTGCAGAGAGAACGGGGAGCGGCAGTGGCCGGACACGTCCGGCTGGACCTTTGAGGAGATGCAGGAAAACGCCATATGCGGTGTGACTTTTTTCCCTGATTTCTCTTCTTATCTGACTCTTGCAGGCGCCTATGGCAGGGAGTATCCGCTCTACGGCTATCCCACTGCCACAGGGCAGGAGTATCGGGTCGGACTGCGCAACGACAGCTGCGCCATATATGCCGGGAGTCGGCACAAGGAGGGGGCCTGGGCATATGTGGAGAGCCTGTTGGAAGAAAAATATCAACTGGGAGCGCAGGGGTGCATCCCAATCCGTGCGTCCGCCCTGGAAAAATACGGTGAGGAGCAGAAAAAAACAGAGTGGAAAACAGGGGATGAAATCATCTCCCTCACCGACGCGGAAGTCGATATCATCAAAGAGATCCTGTACCGTGGCAATATGGCCCGCGGCTATCTGGACACCAATATTTTGAATATTGTGCAGGAGGAGGCGGCAGCCTACTTTGCCGGGGACAAGAGCGCGGAGGAGACGGCCGGGGTCATACAGAGCCGGGTGCTTATTTACTTAAACGAGTAAATCAAAAAATATGACGATAGATCAATTATTCCATAGGATAAATCATTGCCAGAAAAGCTCTGTCAATTTATCATTTAAAGATGAACCCCCTACAAAATCTATATGACAGCGGATCGGGCAGGCTGTAATGAGCCAGGCGGTGGCGCTGTCCCACAAAGTGATGAAAGGATAATTGACCGATGAAAAACTTGAAGATGAGTACAGTAATCACCGCCATTATTTCCATTGTGACGGCCGCCAGCATGTTGCTGCTGTTTCTGACAGCCAGCCGCAGCATGATGCTGACCATGCGGAACACGGCGGTGGACAACATGCAGACCTCCCTGGAGGCAAAGACAGCGCTCATTGAAGAGTATGTGGATAAGGCAGAGAATCTGCTGATCGCGTACAGCAAGGCGCCGGTGGTGGCAGAACTGCTGAAAGCCCCCCAGGACGCGGCCACGGTGAAAGAGGCGCAGGCGTATACAGAGAGCTTTTATGCCAATCTGGAGGGCTGGGAAGGAATCTATATCGCAGAGTGGAACACCCATGTCCTGACACACTCCAATCCGGCGGTGGTGGGAATCACCACCCGCGAGGGCGAGCCGCTTAAGCAGCTTCAGGACGCCATGACCGCGGCGGGCGACATCTACAACACAGGTATCATCATCTCACCGGCGTCCCAAAAACTGGCGCTATCCCTGTACTGTCCGGTATATGACACGGACGGAACCACGATCCTGGGCTATGTGGGCGGCGCGCAGTTTGCAGACAGCTTGAAAAGCCTGCTGGACGGCCTCAGTGTCGGCGGCATGGAAAGCGCCCGAAACTATATGATCAATACCGCTACCGGCGTACATATTTTTGACGAAGAGGAAGAGCGCATGGCCACGCCCATAGAGGATGAGATGCTGCTGTCCGTCATGGCGGCGGTGACCGGCGGTTCCGCCAGCGGCAATAAGGAGTACGTCTCCGAGGAGGGAGTGGAGAGCATCGTTGCATATCAGGCCATTCCGGACAGGGGCTGGGCCGTGGTACTCAGCGACAGCCGCAGCGAGATCTACGCCGAGGCTTATTCCAGCAGAAATATTCTGGCGCTGATATGTGTCGGGGCCTATGCGCTGATCGTGGTGCTGGCCTGGATCTCTGTGAAACTCTGCGTAAAACCTTTGCATATAGTGGAAAAATCCATTCTTCGCATGAAAAATCTGGAGCTGCGGCCGCCGGCGGAACTGGGGAAATACATGGGCGGCAAGAGCGAGACGAGCCAGATCGCGTCGGCTATGGGCTCTCTGTACGATACGCTGGGAGGAATCGTGACCACTTTGCAGGGCTGTACGGATTCCCTGGAGGTATCCACCGCCACCATGAACGACGCCACCGGCACGCTGATCGAATATGTGGGCGACAATTCCGCCACCACCCAGCAGTTGGCGGCCAGCATCATGACCACCAACGGAGCCATCGGCAACGTGGTGGAGGAGATCGAAAAGATATCGGAGCTGGTGGGTTATGTTGCGGATAAGGTCCAGACCGGCGACAAAAAGAGCAGACAGCTCATCGAGACGGCGCAGAACATGAAACATATGGCGGGCAGCGCTCTGGAGGAGGCCGAGGTAAAGATCCGGCAGAACCGTGACAATATGGAGGAGGCCATGCTGAATCTCCAGTCTCTCACACGGGTGAACGAGATGGCCAAACAGATACTGGACATTGCCAGCCAGACCAATCTGCTGTCCCTGAACGCTTCCATCGAGGCGGCGAGAGCCGGAGAGCAGGGAAGAGGATTTGCGGTGGTGGCCCAGGAGATCGGCAATCTGGCCTCCAATTCCTCCGCAACTGCCAAGCAGATCTCGGATATCTGTGAGGAGATCAACAGCAACATAGCCAATGTGCAGGAATGCGTGGACGACATCATAGGCTTTATGGAGGGAGATGTGTCGGGCAGATTCCGGGAGTTCGCAGGGATCGCCAACGAATACGGCAATTCTGTGGCGGATATCCGGGGAGCCATCGGAGAGATCGAGGAGAGCTCCGCAGGCTTTATGGAATCTGTCTCCAGCATTAGGGATCGCCTGAACGTGATCCGCACCGCCGCCCAGGAGAACGAGGAGGGCGTGGACGATATTGTAGCCAAGATCGAGCGCACCAATGTGACGGCGGAGGAGCTGCAGAATGTGAGCCAGACCAACAAGAACAATGCCAAGGAAATCAGTTCCGTGGTGGACAGATTTACAAGGTAAGGGTGAGTGCGCCGAAGGATTTTTATCCTTTAGAGCCATCGCACAGCGATTTTAATAGGAGAATGGGATGATTAGGATTGCAAAGACGGAAAACGGTATGGTGCGGGGGCTGCCCAGCGCAGACCCCAGAGTGACGGTTTTTAAGGGGATACCCTTTGCCGCGCCTCCCACGGGGGAGAACAGATGGCGGGCGCCCCAGCCTTGTCAGGACTGGGAGGGGATCCGGGAGGCTTATGCCTTTGCCCCGATCTCGGTGCAGGACACCCCCGGCCTGGGCACGGATATATACTGCAGGGAGTGGCATGTGGATCCGCAGATTCCCATGAGCGAGGACTGCCTGTACCTGAATGTGTGGACGGGTGCAAAAGAACCCGGGGAAAAGCTGCCGGTGCTGATCTGGTACTTTGGCGGCGGATTCCAGTGGGGATATACGGCGGAGATGGAGTTTGACGGGGAGAGACTGGCCAGAAGAGGCGTGATCGTGGTATCCGTCAATTACCGTCTGGGTGCGCTGGGCTTTATGGCACACCCGGAGCTGACGGAGGAGCAGCCGCTCACCCCGGCCAATTTCGGCTGTCTGGATCAGCAGGCAGGATTGAAATGGGTAATCCGCAATATCGCCGCATTCGGCGGGGATCCCGAGCAGATCACGCTGGCGGGCCAGTCTGCGGGCGGCGCCAGCGTGCTGGCGCAGATCAACTGTCCGGACAACGAGGGCCTGTTTCAGAGAGCTGCCGTGTTCAGCGGCATGATCCGCAGTCCCTACGAAGAGGACGCGTTTATCACGCCGGGCAGCCTGGAGAAAGCGGAGGAGAAGGGCGTTGATTTCCTGCGGGTATTGGGCGTGGACAGCATCGCCCAGGCCAGGGAACTGGACGCCATGTACATAAGGGACAAATATGCGGAGTATGCCAGGGATCATCTTCGCATGGGTCTGTGCATCGACGGACATTTCTGTCCCGGCGACCCCATGAGACGGTATTTGCGCGGGGAGCGTATACAGGTTCCTTTGATGGCGGGCAATACGGCGGATGAGTTCCCCAGTATAATAACGGCTGATACCGACGAAGAGTACCAAGAACTGGCACAGGAGCTTTTTGGAGAGAAAGCCCGGCGCTTTCTGGAGTTTCCGGAGGCGCGGCAGGAGATCGGCCAGGGACAGCGGGCGGCGGTGAGCGGTATCGAATGTTCGGTAAAAAGCGCTTTTTTGCAGGATGAGCGGGAAGGGCGCTGCAGGCAGAACTACTATTACCGTTTTGCGCCGGACATTCCGGGCTGGGATCATCCGGGCACGTTCCATTCCGTGGATCTGTGGTTTTTCTTTGAGACGCTGGGCAAGTGCTGGAGACCCTTTAAGGGCAGGCATTACGACCTGGCCAGACAGATGTGCAACTATTGGGTCAATTTTATCAAGACGGGAGACCCCAACGGGGAGGACGCGGACGGCAGCAGTATGCCCCGGTGGGACACTTATTCGGCGGAGCATCCCTGGGAGATGGTGTTTACTTCGGAGGGGCCCAGGCCCGGCCCGGAGCAGGATTCTCCCTTTAAGCGTTTTCTGATGGAGCATTTGACGGAAAAACTGACGAAGTGAGTGATTGAGAGGTAAATATGAGCAAAAAACAGGCATGGAATCCATATCTGCCCTCCTGGGAATATATACCGGACGCGGAGCCCTATGTGTTCGGGGATCGGGTATATGTGTACGGCTCCCACGATCATTATAACGGATATGTGTTCTGCATGGGGGATTATGTGTGCTGGTCGGCTCCGGTGGACGACCTGGGAAACTGGCGGTATGAGGGTGTGATCTACAAAAAGACGGACGATCCATATAACAGGGCCGGAAAGATGTGTCTCTATGCGCCGGATGTGACGGTGGGGCCGGACGGCAGATTCTATCTGTACTATGTGCTGGACAAAATATCCGTGGTGTCCGTGGCGGTCTGCGACACTCCGGCGGGAAAATACGAGTTTTACGGCTATGTGCATTATACGGACGGCGCGCTGCTGGGAGAACGGGCGGGAGACGAGCCCCAGTTTGATCCCGGCGTGCTGACGGAGGGAAACAGGACTTACCTGTACACCGGATTCTGCGGCAGGGGAGACAAGACCAGGCACGGAGCCATGGTTACGGTGTTGGGCAGGGATATGCTGACTGTGGAGGAGGCGCCCCGGATCATTGTGCCCGGGTGCGAGTACAGCGCGGGCACGGAGTTTGAGGGCCACGCTTTCTTTGAGGCGCCCTCTATCCGCAAGAAAGATAATATCTATTACTTTATATACTCCTCCCAGGTGATGCATGAGCTCTGTTATGCCACCGGCAAAAATCCCACCGGGGATTTTCGTTACGGAGGGGTGCTGGTGAGCAACAGCGACCTGCATATCGACAGCTACAAGCCCGGCGAGCAGCCTGCGGCCTACGGAGCCAACAATCACGGCAGCATAGTGGATATTCAGGGGCAGTCCTATGTGTTTTACCACCGCCATACCAACGGCACCTGGTACAGCAGGCAGGGCTGCGCGGAAAAACTGACAGTCCGCGGGGACGGCAGCATCGAGCAGGCCCAGCTCACTTCCTGCGGCTTAAACGACGGTCCCCTGCCCGGTCTGGGATATTACCCCGCTTATCTGGCCTGCAATCTGTTCACGGATACTCCCGCGGTCTATGTGGGCGGCGCGGAGCAGCCCAGGGTCATGCAGGACGGGCGGGACGGAGACGAGAACCAGGGATACATAGGCAATATCCAGGACGGGGCCACGGCGGGATTCAAGTTTTTCCGGGGCACGGAGGCAAAACAGATCCGGGTCTGGACCAGAGGCTACGCCCAGGGCGTATTGGAAGTGCGGACAGAGCCCAGGGGAAAGGTGCTGGCGGAGCTGCCTGTGGAGTATGCCAACGTGTGGGAGGAGTCCCAGGCGGATATCGCCCTGCCAGGGGGAGAATATGCGTTGTATCTGACTTTCCGGGGGCAGGGCAATGCCATGCTCAAGGGTTTTGAACTGAGATAAGGAGGCCGGAATGGGATATCTGCGGGTATATACCGGGGAGGCGCGGGAGCCCCACTGTCCCCGGGCGCTGGCGGACAGCGTACATATGGCGTATGTGGAGGAAGGCGGCAGGGAGCGCCCCTTAAACCAGGGGTACGGTATGCTTTATGCCCGGGCAAAGATACGCCCGGACGATACCATCGCTCCCCGGGGAATCACGGATCCCAGGATACTGCCGCTGGAGAGAGGCTACGGTATTCTGGCCCGTCCGGTGGATCCGGAGGGGGCGGAGACCGGGGAAGAGCTGATCCTCTGGAAAACGGAGGACTTTTTGCGGTTTTGGCAGGAGACGGCGTCGGGGGAGGAATGGCGGCAGGCCTATGCCCGAGCCGGGCGGGAGCTGGAAATCTCCTCTGAGCAGTGGCAGCGGATCCGGCAGCGCTGGGCCGCCGATCCCCAGGGAAAGCCGCGGAAGGTGGAGTTCCCCCTGGCCGTGGGCTGGGCGGACCCGGTGATCTTTACCTGGGAGGGAAAGTGGTATTTCCTGGCCACCAACGACAACAATAACAATATCGGCCTGTTTATCCGGGAGGCAGATTCGGTGGCCGGGCTTTTCACGGCGGAGGCACAGCCCCGCCGCATTCTGGATTATGACGAGGACAGGGCGTTCATACAGACCTTCTGGGCTCCGGAATTTCATGTGATCGGCGGAAGAGCCTACATACTGTTTGCCGTGGGCGGCAGGCAGTGGGCGCCCCAGTGCCATATGATGCGGCTCAGGGAGGGCGGCCGCCTGACCGATCCCGCGGATTGGGAGACGCCGGTGCGGGTGCGCAGGCAGGACGGGAGTTTTTTGACGGAGAGAGGGATATCTCTGGACATGACCTACTTCAAGGCCGGAGGAAATTCTTATCTGGTATGGTCCTACCGCTACGGCATCGGCACGGCGGCGGACACAGGCTCTATGCTGTACATCGCCTCCACCGACGAGACACGGCCCTGGGTGCTGACCAGCGAGCCGGTGCTGCTGTCCAGACCCCTGTACGGCTGGGAGAACCAGCGGGGCACCATCAACAACGAAGGCCCCTACCCCCTGCTGTTGGGGGATAAGGTATACCTGGCCTACTCCGGCGGCGGAGCCTGCGATCCCACCTACGCGGTGGGTTATCTGGTGGCGGAGCAGAACGATGACCTGCTGGATGTGAACAATTGGTACAAAGAACCCGCAGCCATGCTCCACAGAGGCTCCATAGAGGGCATAGAGGGCCCGGGGCACAACTCTTTCTTCCGCGACGAAAACGGGGACCTGATGATCGCCTACCACGCCCAGGAGAGGGATAAATACAATATGCGCTGCACCACTTTTCACAGGGTATACATAAACGAACAGGGAATGCCGCTGCTGCACCTCCCCTGCTAGTTTTGCGATTCCTCGAAAGGAGAAAACACATGGGAAAGATCCGCATAGAAAATAAAAAGCTTATATTTCAGCGCCGGGACGAACTGACCGTCATAGAGCCTTACGGCAGGGACTGCCTGCGCTGCCGCAGCACGAAAAACGGCCGGATCTCCGAGGAGAAGTGGACGGTGCTGGAACCCGCCACGGCGGACGAATGCGTGACGTCCGGGGACGAGAGCCATGCCACCATCGTAAACGGCATGGTCAGCGCCACCATAGAGGCGGGAAACCCCTGGTACGGCGGCGTCATCACCTATTTTCGCCAGGGAAAACAGATCCTGCGCACCCGTTTCGAGGGGGACTATACCAACCGCAACATGCATGTGGAGGGAGACCATTACCAGGTCAAAGTGATCTTTGACGCCAACGAGGGGGAACATTTCTACGGCATGGGCCAGGAGCAGGAAGACCTGTTCGACCGCAAGGGCAGCACCTGCCAGATCATCCATTACAACACCAAGTCCACCCTGCCGGTGCTGTACTCCTCCCTGGGATACGGCTTTTTCTGGAACAATCCCGCTCCGGGCCGCTGTGAGACCACCCGCAACCACACCATGTTTGTGGCGGACAGCGCTTATCAGGCGGATTATTTTATCTACGCCGGGGAGACGCCCGCCCAGACCATGGCAAGGTACTGCGACCTGACGGGTTACGCGCCGAAGTTCCCCCGCTGGGCGGCGGGGTTCTGGCAGTGCAAGCTGCGCTATGAGAGCCAGGAGGATCTGCTGGAGGTGGCCCGGGAGTACAGGAGGAGGGGGATCCCCATCGACGCCATCGTCATAGACTATTTCCACTGGACCGAGCAGGGGGAGTGGAAGTTTGATCCCGCGTACTGGCCGGATCCGACTGCCATGTGCCGGGAGCTGGAGGAGCTGGGCATCCGTCCGGTGGTGTCCATCTGGCCCACCATCAATCCCGCCAGTGAGAATTACGTGGAGATGAGCGAGGGCAACATGTTGGTGCGCACCGAGAACGGGCAGTTCGGCACCTTTGACTTTTACGGGCAGCAGACCTTTATCGACCCCATGAACCCGGAGACCCGCAGATTTGTGTGGGACAGGGTAAAAGAGAATTATTACCGCCACGGGATCCGGACTTTCTGGCTGGACGAGGCGGAGCCGGAGGTGCATCCCCAGCAGCCGGGACACCTGAAATACTATCTGGGCAACGGCGCTCAGGTGGCTCAGATGTACCCCTATTATTATGCAAAAACCTTCTATGACGGATTGCGGGAGGAGGGGGAGGAGGAGATCGTCTCCCTGACCCGGGCGGCCTATCCCGGCAGCCAGCGCTTTGGCGCCATCGTGTGGAACGGGGACATAGCTTCCAGCTTTCACAATCTGAGGATGAGTATAGAGAGCGGCCTGTCCATGGGCATGTGCGGCATTCCCTGGTGGAACTCGGACATTGGCGGTTTCTTCGGCGGCGATATAGACAGCGAGTACTTCCGGGAGCTGATCGTCAGGTGGTTCCAGTTCGGCGTGTTCTGTCCGGTGATGCGGCTCCACGGTTCCAGACTGCGCCCCTCCTGGCACAGGCATCGCCATCCCGGCGTCAAGGAGGCCAGCGGCGGCGACAACGAGATCTGGAGTTTTGGAGAGCGCGCCTACCCGATCCTGAAAGACCTGATCGAGCTGCGGGAGCGATTGAAAGATTACACATGTTACTATATGGACGAGGCCAGCCGCACCGGCGCGCCGGTAATGCGGCCCATGTTCTGGGAGTTCCCGGAGGATGAACAGTGCTATACGCTGGAGGATCAGTACTTTTACGGCGCTGATCTGCTGGTGGCTCCCATCTGTGAGCAGGGCGCGGTGGAGCGCCGGGTGTATCTGCCCGCGGGCAGATGGGTGCTGACCCGGGACGGCCATGTGGAGGAGGGCGGCCGCTGGCTGGTCTGCCACGCGGAGCTGGACGAGTATATCGTCTTTGCCAGGGAGGGCGCGGAAGTGCTGCAATGTTTTAAAGGCGGCGTGTGAGGGCCGGGCCTGGACAGATAGAGAACAGACAGTTCTATGGGTACAGGGAAAGGTTGGAGCGGGAGATATGGGGAATAAGGGATGGAAAAGAGGGGCTGCGGCGCTGGCTCTGTGCCTGGCGCTGACCGGCTGCGGCGCCGGGGAGCCCGCGTGGCAGGAATCCTCCGAAGAAAACGGAGCCCTCACCGGAACCGGAGCGGAGGAATCTCCCGGAGAAGGAGGAATCTCCGCAGGAACCGGAGCGGAGGATAACGCCGGGGAGAAGGGAAACTCCGAGGAGAATGGACTCCCTGCAGGAACCGGAGCGGACGGTCAGGAGGAAGAGAGCAACATGAACGGCGAGTACGAGACTTATTTTCAGGACATGAAACTGACAGAGAGCTACAAGGGACCGGGGGACGCCAACCCGCTGATGACACAGCGTTTTGGGGCCGATCCCTATGCCATGGAATACGACGGCAGGGTCTATTTCTATATGACGGCGGACGCTTTTGAGTACCAGGGCGACGAGGTGCAGGAGAACACATACGGCAAGATACGCAGCATCAATGTGATCTCCACTGCGGACATGGCAAATTTTACCGACCACGGTTCCATCGAGGTGGGGGGCAGCGGGGGAGCGGCCAGGTGGGCCAACAATTCCTGGGCTCCGGCCGCGGCCTGGAAAAATATCGACGGGCAGGATAAATTCTTTCTCTACTTCGCCGACGGGGGCGGCGGCATCGGCGTGCTGACGGCGGACAGCCCCACGGGCCCCTTCACCGATCCTCTCGGCCACGGGCTGGTGACCAGACAGACGCCCACCTGCGCCGAGGTGCTGTGGCTCTTTGACCCGGCGGTACTGGTGGACGACGACGGAAGGGCTTATCTGTACTTCGGCGGCGGGGTGCCGGAGGGCAAAGCGGCTGCGCCCGGCACCGCCAGAGTGGTGGAGCTGGGGGAGGACATGATCAGCTTAAAGGGCGATCCCAGGCCCATAGACGTGCCCTATCTGTTTGAAGATTCCGGCATACACAAATATAATAACAAGTATTATTATACATATTGCACCAACTGGCAGGTGGATGCGGAGGGAACCGCGACTTATGGCTTCCACAACGCGGAGATCGCCAGCCTGGAGAGTGACAGCCCCATGGGGCCTTTCACCTTCAAAGAGGTGATCCTGGAGAATCCCGGCAAGTTAAACGGCCTGTACGGTAATAATCATCACTGTGTCTTTAGTTTCAAGGACAATTGGTATATCGCTTATCACGCCCGCACGCTGGAAAAGAATATGGGTGTGGAAAAGGGCTATCGCTGTACCCATGTGGACAGCTTTGTAATGGGAGAGGACGGAACCATCGGCAGGATCCCTCTGACCGTGAGGGGGAGGCAGCAGTTGGGAACTCTTGATCCCTACCGGGAGATAAGCGCCGTCACCATGGCCATGCAGGGCGGTCTGGACACAGTGGCCCTGGACAATGGGGGACGCATGGCTCTGTCCTCCATCGACAGCGGAGACTTTTTCAAAGTGCAGGGTGTGGATCTGGGGGATACCGCTCCCCGGGCGCTGCGGATAACCGCCCGCTGCAGAGAGAAGACGACGGGCCTGATCCAGGTGCGGCTCGACAGTCCCCAGGGACAGGCGTTGGGCTATGTGCCTTTGGGCGCGGCCCAGGGAGACGGGGAAGGCTTTGCGGTCTATGAGGCGGAGCTGGATCAGGAGGTCACGGGCGTACATGACCTGTATTTTGTCTTTTATTGCGGGGAAGGCGATTCCTATGAACTGTCCGGCTGGCAGTTTGTCAAGGCGGGAGAGGACCTTATCGCCCGCAGGACGCAGGAGTAAGGGGGAAAAATATGAGCAGACTGTTATGTTATACCCGTTTACCTATCGACAATGTCCTCTATGACCCCAGGCTGGCATACAGCATGCACCTGGCGCTTTTGGAGGGAGAATTTTTCCGGCCCCTGAACCACAACAGCGGCGTGCTGTTTGCGCTGGCCGTGGAAAAGGAGAACGGATCCTTAAGCCCCATGAGCCTCAGGAGCCCCTGGATCTTTCCTCTGAGCGGCGGCGGCTACGGAGTGGCGGCGGTGCGGATATGCGGGGACGGGGAGGACGACGTTTCCAGTCGGGGCAGTATCCTGCTGTGGACCTCCCGGGATCTTGTGGTCTACAGGGAACTGGGTTTGCTGCGGCTGGGGGAGCAGTATGTGGACTGGGTGAAGGTTCGCTATGATGAAAAGAGAGGCTGCTATCTGCTGTGCTGGCAGGAGCGGGACGGCTGCTGTTATCAGGCTCTGTATCCTCTGGCTGTGCTGGAAGAAGGCCCCGAGGGCTGCGAGCCGCTTATGTCCTGTATCGCGGATCCCGACAGCGATGACAATATACTGGGCGGCTTTCCCGGAAACGGGGAGAAAGAGCTCTCCCAGGCGGCGCATATAGAGGGGGCCGTGCCCGGCTGCGCCCTGGAGATCGGAGAGCGGGAGGCCTGGTATCTGCGCTGCAAGCTGCTGACGCCTGTCAATACCGGAGTGGAAGTGCCCAGAGAGGTGGAGGTGGATCTGCATGGAGCGGATACTTCCGAGGAGCGCCTGCGCCGGGTGCGGCAGGCCCTTGACGGGCAGCGGGCGGTGGCGCGCTACAGTGACGGAACATCCTGCGAAAAACGCGTGGACTGGAATCTGGAGGGACTGGATCTGTCGCACGGGGGCAGGAGAGTGGTCTGCGGGGAGATATACCGCCCGTGGTTTCCGTTCCCGGTGGCGTATAACCGGGCGGATCCCTGTGTGACCCGCTGGAACGGGAAGTACTATTTTATTGCCACCAACGATGCGGACAACAATCACACGCTGTATATACGGGAGGCGGATACTCTGGAGGGACTGGCCGCGGCGGAGGAGATCCTGCTGCTGGATTCGGAGACCTATGAGGGGATCGGCGGATTGCTGTGGGCTCCCGAGTTTCATGAGATCGAGGGGCGGCTGTACATATTCCACGCCGCCACACCGGGTCCGTTTTATGAGGAGGAGAGCCATATCATGGCTCTGCGTGAGGGCGGCAGCCCTGTCCGGCGGGAGGACTGGTCGGCTCCCCGCAGGATCGTCCGGGCGGACGGCAGCGACCTGTGCGAGGCGGGCAGGACGATCTCGCTTGATATGACCTGTTTTCTCTGGGAGGGAGAATATTATGTGATCTGGTCCCAGCGGCAGTTTTTGCCGGAAGATCTGGGGGCCTGGCTGTATATTGCCCGCCTGGACCGGCGGCAGCCTTGGCGGCTGGCCTCCGAGCCGGTGCTGCTCTCCAAGCCCGACTATGGCTGGGCCAACAATCATACCTTTGTGGAGGAAGGCCCCTATGCGCTGCCGGTGGGAGATAAGCTGTATGTGACTTTTTCCGCCGCCGCGGTGGACACTTCCTATGTGGTGAGCTATCTGGTCACAGAGCGGGGCAGGGATCTGCTGCGCCGGGAGAGCTGGCGCAAGAACAATTATCCGATTCTTACTTCCCGCAGCGTGGAGGGAGAGTACGGAACCGGGCACAACGCCTATGTGGAGGATACGGATGGCAACGTCTGGAATACTTACCACGCCCGTCCCGGCACGGACGGGGCGCGCAGCAGCGGTATCCGCCGGGTGCATTTTGACGTGGACGGAGCCCCCGTGCTGGATATGACGGAGGAGACGGATCTGCGGGAGGCTTTCCGGCAAGTCAGGACCAGCCTGATACTGAAATAGGGGTTCAGCGATCCGGAATACGGGGCGGGGGAATATTCCCGTCGGGATCCAGAGCGTCAGACGGTATATCCGATCCCGCTATATTATAGTGCGACAGACTGATAAAAGGAGCGGTGTCGGGATATTTGGTATAAGGGGCGGTTTCGGAGCCTATCTCCGGAGACGTCTCTTTTTTTGCCGCCGCTTTGCCCGGGGCGCCGGCGGGAAGGACGGACGCGCCTGAGAATCCCCGACGGAAGGCGCTGGGGGTCATGCCCGTCTGCTGGCGAAACTGGCGGCAGAAATGTTCCACATTGTGATAGCCGCAGGCGTCGGCGACCTCTGAGACGGGTTTCTCCGTGTAGGCCAGCTGTTCCCTGGCTTTTCGGATCCTGCCCGCGATCACGTCGTCCATGCAGGATACGCCGAACATCTTCCGGTACAGGATCTGCAGATAACCGGCGCTCAGATGCAGCTCCCGCGCCATGGCCTGAATGTTCCAGGGATGGTGAGGGCTGTTGTAGATCTTTTTACGCAGGCGGAGCAGCTGCGAGGCGTAGGGACTCGCCTCCCGGCGGGCGGTGTCCTGGCCGAGCCTCAGAAACAGAGTCTGCAGCAGATTGGAGACGGCCAGATCGCTGCCGCTGTCCGCGGAGGTCAGGGAACTCTCCCAGGTCAGCAGCTTGAACAGGAGATGGCAGTATTCCGTGTCGGATACGGGAAAGGGGACGCCGGTCAGGGGGAACTGCGTCACCAGCGGTTCGTCTGTGGAAAAGCGTATCCAGTCGTTCTGATAAGTTTCCCGGCAGGCGCGGTAGCAGATGGGCTGGCCGGGGGCGTAGAGGATGGCCGTCCCGGCGGGAAACTCCTGCCACTGGCCTTCCAGCAGGAACTGTACCGGCGTAAATACCAGCAGCAGCGTATACTGATCAAGCGGCGCGGGCGTCATTTCAAACAGAAAATCGGACGTATGCACGGCACTGTAACCGACAAAATGAATGATGTTCATGGGAAGCCTCCGGGGATATATTTGCTTTAGTATACTCCATCTCCATCCCCCGGTCAATCAGAACCCCAAAGGCAAGCCGGGCAGAAATTAGCAAGAAATGATTAGTTTATGACAAACTTTAAAGAGATTTTCCCCCCCGGAAAAGACTATAATTATCCATAAGACTATCTTTTGACGGAGGATATGACTATGGGCGACGTAACAAACAGAACTTACCGCAACCTGTTTGCGGAGATCGGGATCTCCCAGGAGGAGATCGACAGGAAACTGGCGGAGATTGTTCGGACCTTTTTCTACGGCGGCGAGGAGGAGCGGATCTATCATCCCGTGGGTGAGGATATGGGATATCTGGAGGACACCGGCAACAATGACGCCCGTACCGAGGGCATGTCCTACGGCATGATGATGTGCGTACAGCTGGACATGAAGGAAGAGTTTGACCGAATCTGGAAATGGGCCAAGACATATATGTTTATGACCGAGGGCTGGAGCGAGGGCTATTTTGCCTGGTCCTGCGGCACGGACGGCAGCAGGAACGCCGACGGCGCCGCCCCGGACGGGGAAGAGTTTTTCGCCATGGCGCTGTTTTTCGCCTCCCACAGATGGGGAGACGGAGAGGGGATTTTCGCATACTCCCAGCAGGCCAGGGAGATTCTGCGGGCCTGCCTGCACAAGGGGGAGAACGGCCGTAAGGGCCATCCCATGTGGAACAGGGACAATCACCAGATCCTGTTTGTGCCGGGTATCGACTACACGGATCCCTCCTATCATCTGCCTCATTTTTACGAGCTTTTCGCGCTGTGGGCGGACGAGGAGGACAGAGCGTTCTGGAAGGAGGCTGCCGCGGCCAGCCGGGAATATCTGGCAAAAGCCAGCCATCCCGTGACGGGGCTGAGCGCGGAGTACGCGGAGTTTGACGGCAGTCCCATGAGCCGTCCCATCCCCTGGACCAGGGACAGGCACGACTGGTTCTTCAGCGATGCCTACCGCACGATCGCCAATATCGGACTGGACTATGAGTGGTTCGGCGTGGATGTGGGACAGCGGGCCGCGGCGGACCGGATACAGCAGTTTCTGATAGACGACTGCCGCAGGGGCAGCTATCACATCTACGAGGTGGACGGCCGGATCGCGGACGAGCGGGCGCTGCATCCCTTCGGCATCACAGCTACCACTGCCCAGGGATCACTGGCGGCGCAGGGGGAGCTGGCCAGGGAGTGGGTGGAGCATTTCTGGAAGATGCCCCTGCGTACCGGCAAGTGGAGATACTATGACAACTGCCTGTATATGTTCGCGTTTCTGGCGCTGAGCGGCAATTACAGGATCTGGTAGGACTGCCGTAAAATATAGACGATCGGGAGAGTGGAGAACATGGAAGGACCAAAAGCACCAAAGGATCCCACAAAGAAGAGGAAGAGTTTTTACATAATGCGGGGCAAGAGCGTCGCGGGTTCGCCCCAGGCGGACGGGAGAGGCGTACAGTTCCTGTATATGAACGACGGGCGGATGCTCAGCAGCGCCAGGCTGGTGGGCGGCATCGCCGACGAAGAGATGCTGAAACTGCTGGAAACCACAGAGGGATTCCGGCGTCTGGTACACAGCATCGGCGTCACGGTGGAGGCGGATGACAGGGAGCTGACGGCGGATTTCTGCCTGCAGATGTACGGACACAGGGATGTGTACGGTTCGGGTACCACGCTGCGGCTGCCGGTGCAGGCCAACGGCATGGAGCATATTCTGGAGCTGGAGAACTGTGCGTGGTCCGATGACGACGATATCCCCGGACAGATACGTTTTGAGTTTCCCTGCGCGGGAGCGCTGGCCACGGTGGCGGTGCGTTTTTATCTCCGGGACGGCTTTGACGCGCCGGAGGTGGAAGAGGAGGAACCGGTGGACTTTGACTCGCCCCTCTACAGGCGCATGGTGGACAGGGCCACGGTGCAGACCGGCAACAATGCCCGGCTCAAGAGGGCCATCGACAAAGCCCGCAGGGGAGAGGATGTGACCGTGGCCTTTATCGGCGGATCCATCACCCAGGGAGCGGGCGCCATCCCTATTAACAGCGAGTGCTATGCGTACAGAACCTTCTGCGGGTTCTGCGAGCTGACTGGCAGGGGGCTGAGCGACAATGTCCATTACGTGAAAGCGGGCGTGGGGGGAACTCCTTCAGAGCTGGGGATGATCCGCTATGAGACGGACGTGCTGGACGACGGAAAAGTAACCCCGGATGTGGTGGTGGTGGAGTTTGCCGTCAACGACGAGGGGGACGAGACCAGGGGAGAGTGTTACGACTCCCTGGTGCGGAAGATACTCGGCGCGGAGAACCGCCCGGCGGTGATTCTGCTGTTCGCGGTGTTTGCCAATGATTTCAACCTGCAGGAGCGCCTGTCCCCGGTGGGCCGGGCTTACGATCTGCCCATGGTCAGCGTCCGGGACGCGGTGGTGGAACAGTTCTACCAAAAGCCGGGCGAGGGCAGGGTGGTCAGCAAGAATCAGTTCTTTTACGACTCCTATCACCCCACCAACACGGGGCACAGGATCATGGCCGACGGTCTCCTGCGCCTGCTGCAGGCGGTGGACGTCCAGGATGCGGACGAGGATACGCTGGATCCGGCGCGGGTACAGCCTCCGCTGGGCGGAGCCTTTGCCGAGGTGCGGCTGCTGGATCGCAGGCATCCTCTGGAAGGGGCGGCAATCGACTGCGGCGGTTTCGTCCATGTGGACGGAGACACCCAGGCGGTGGAGCGGAATATGGATCTGGCGGGCACCCGTGAGTTCCCGGACAATTGGATGTACCGGGGAGGGGCGGCAGAAGGCGGCAGGCCCTTTGTCATGGATATCACCTGTGAAAGTCTGCTGCTGGTGTATAAGGACAGCGCCGACCGCCAGGTGGGCTGCGCCGAGGTATGGGTGGACGGCGAGAAGGTTCTGGTTGTCGATCCCCATGTTATTGGCTGGAATCACTGTAACGCCCTGATCTGTTTCCGGGAGCGGGAGCGGAAAAAGTACCATGTGGAAGTGCGGATGGCGCCGGGGCAGGAGGACAGGGACTTCAGTATCCTGGGCTGGGGCGTGGTGCAGGGAAAACAGATTTTGGAGAGGGACGGAAAATGAGACTGGTATATGACGGACAGGCGGTTCCGCTGCTGGTGGAACAGGATGCCTTTGAGGGAGTGAAAAGAGTCGCGGGTAAGGTAGCGGAGGATATCCGCAAGGTTACGGGCCACAGGCCCCAGGTGCTGACGGCGGCGCAGGGGAGAGCGATCCTGTGCGCCACTGTGGGTAAGAGTCCTTTGGTGGAGTTGCTGGAAAAGGCCGGGTTGGTGGATCTGTCCCAGGTCAGGGGGAGGAGAGAAGTCTATCTCATACGCAGATTTACGGCGCTGCAGCTGGGAGAGCTTGCGCAGCAGTCCGGCGAACCGCTGCAGCAGTGGGAGGAGCTGCTGCTGATCTGCGGCAGCGATAAGAGAGGTACGATCTACGGTATGTTCTCCCTGTCGGAGTATATCGGCGTATCCCCCCTATGTTTCTGGGGAGACGCCCAGCCCCGGGAGAGGCCGGAGCTGGAGATCGGCGACGATATCCAGACGCTGTCCAAAGAGCCCAGCGTGCGTTACAGGGGATTTTTCATCAACGACGAATGGCCCTGTTTCGGCAACTGGACCAACAGTCATTTCGGCGGTTTCAACGCGGACGCCTATGAACATGTCTTTGAACTGCTGCTGCGGCTCAAGGGCAACTATCTGTGGCCCGCCATGTGGAGCGCCTCATTTCCCATAGACGGTCCCGGCAGCGCCAACGAAGAGCTGGCGGATATCTATGGCGTGGTCATGGGATACTCCCATCACGAACCCTGTCTGCGGGCCAGCGAAGAGTGGGACAAGGTCAGGGGGCCGGAGACGAAATACGGCAACGAGTGGAATTTTTATACCAATGAGCAGGGACTTTTGAACTATTGGGAGGAGTCCCTTAAGCGCAGCGGTAAATATGAGAACCTGATTACCATCGGTATGCGGGGAGAGCGGGACACCTCCATGCTGGGCGAACAGGCCACCGTGGAGGAGAACGTGAATCTGCTGAAAGATATCATCCGCAAGCAGAGGGCGTTGATCAAAGAGAATGTGCATCGGGAGGAGGCGCCCCAGCTGTTGGCGCTCTACAAAGAGGTGGAGGCGTATTTTTACGGGGACGAACATGTGGCCGGGCTCAAGGACTGGGAGGAGCTGGAGGGCGTGATCTGTATGCTCTGCGAGGACAACTTCGGCCAGATGCGCACGCTGCCCACGCCGGAGGTAAGAAACCGCAGGGGCGGCTGGGGCATGTACTATCATTTTGATTACCACGGCGGCCCCATCTCCTACGAGTGGGTGGATTCCACTCCCATGGCCAAGACCTGGGAACAGATGTGCATGGCCTACGAATACGGTATACGGGACGCCTGGATCGTCAATGTGGGGGATTTGAAATTCCATGAGGTGCCTCTGAGTTACTTCCTGGCGCTGGCTTATGACTATGACAAATGGGGCTACGGCAACCCGGACAGTTACCGGGAGTATACCCGGCTGTGGACGGAGAAGAATTTCCCCCAGGCGGACGAATCGCTGCGGGAACAGATCGGCCGTGTGCTGACCGAATATATCGATATCAACGCCCTGCGCAGGCCCGAGGCCCTGAACGAACATATCTATCATCCCTGCCATTATGGGGAGGCGGACCGGATGCTCAGGAGAGCGGAAGATCTGGAAAAACTGTCCGCGCAGGTGATGGAGCGGCTCTGCGACCGGGAGAAAGACGCCTATTACAGCATGATCCATTTTTCCGCCATGGCCAGCATGAATCTGCTGAAAATGCATCTGTACGCAGCCAAAAATAACCATTACGCCCGTCAGGGCAGGCCCGTGGCCAACCGTTTCGGACGTCTGTCCCAGGAGTGCGCGGACAGGGATATCCGGTTGGCGCAGGAGATGGCCGCTTTCAAGGACGGCAAGTGGAAGGGGATGGAGATGGCCCAGCATGTGGGCTTTACCAAGTGGAATGAAGACGGATACCGCTATCCTCTGATTACCTGGGTGCGTCCCGTACATATCTCCCGGATGAGCGTGTCCCGGGCGGACAGGGAGGAGATCGGCGTCAAGAACTACGGCGCTCCCCAGGCGATAAAAGTGACGGATTTCTGTTATGCGGACGCGGAGCCGGTGACGATAGAGATCGCCAACGACGGCGAGGGCAGTTTCCCCTATCGGATCAAGGTCCAGAGCCCCGACGGCGCGATGCCCGCCTGGCTGGAAATCTCCTCCGTGGAGGGAGTCTGTCAGGAACTGGATACGGTGACGCTGCACTGCCGGGAAGAGCTGCTGCCCGGAGAGCCGGAGACCGTGCGGCTGCTGGTGGAGGGAGGCGACGCCGTGGTGGCGGTGGACGTCACGGGCCAGCGCCAGAGTACGGACGGCCTGCCGGAGGGCGCTTATCTGGAGCGGCAGGGTGTGATCGTAATCGATGCCGCAGGCTATACGCGCAGGAAGGATACGGAAAAAGGCGCTTACCGGGTGATACCGGGCTACGGCAAATACGGCTCCGGGGTGAAAGTGTTTCCCAGCACGGCGGTATTTGCGCAGGAAGAGGATAAGCCGTCCCTGACCTGGGAGTTTGCGATCCCCCAGGCCGGAGAGTATCAGGTGGATCTGCTGGTGGCTCCCACCAATTCGCCGGTGAGCAGGCAGGGCGTGTACGTGCTGGTGAAAAACGGCGCCGGACAGCAGGCGCGGGTTGAGATCAACGCGCCGGATTTTCGCGCGGGAGAGAGCAGCGATCCCCGCTGGGCGCAGGGCGTACTGGATCAGATCAGGGTATGCAGTGTGAACCTGCCCTTCGAGGCGGGGCTGCAGCAGCTGACGGTGGAGGCGCTGGAGGCCGGCGTAGTGCTGGAACAGATCAGGATACACAGTCCGAGGGTACAGGTACAGACTTCCTATATGGGTCCCCGGACGTCTCTGAGGGTATAGGAACAGGATGTTGAAAAGTATGGAGAGCAGAAAAGGATCGGAAAAAAGAGCCCGGCGTCTCCTGACGGTTCTGCTGTTGGGAACCCTGCCGGTATTGTCCGGCTGCGGTCAGCCCCGGGAGGACAGCGACGGCGTGATCGTGGTGGAGCAGGAGGCGGAGCCGGTGGTATACGATATGGCGGCGGTCACGCGGGGGGATGTGCAGAAGACCCAGCGGATCAAATGTACCTATCGGCAGGTCAACGACGAAAGCCTGAGCTTTGGAATCAGCGGTATCTCCGTGAAAAAAGTCTATGTGCAGGAGGGGGATACCGTGGAGAAAGGGCAGGTGCTGGCGGAGCTTGCCAGCGGCAGCAGGCAGGATGAGATCGCGCGGCTGGAATATCAGATCGCCAGGAATCAGCTGCAGATGGACTACAGCCAGATCAATGAGGACTACGAGATATCCTCGCTGTGGCTGAACTATCTGTATCAGACCGGACAGGGAGATGCGGACAGGGAGCGTTTGGACGAGGGTGTAGCCCAGGTGCAGCAGAACTACGAGTATTACCGGGAGGACTGGCAGGACGCCATCGGTCTGGATACGCGGCAGCTGGAGCTGTTGCGGGAGGAGGCGTCGGCCAGCCGTCTGGTGGCGGGCATGTCCGGCACGGTATCTCATATCAAGGAAGGGCTGGAGGGCTCCACCTCGGTGCGGGGAGAGGAAGTGATAACGGTCATCGACGGCTCGGAATGCCTGTTTATGACCGAGGTGTCGGAATATGCCTCCTGTTTCCGGGAGGGAGAAGAGATCTATATGGAGATTGTCTCCGGCTCCGGGGCGGGGAAATATACGCTGCTGCCCTATGAGATGGAAAACTGGGGGGAACAGCAGTTATTCTCGCTGGCCGAGGGCGCGGAGACAGCCACCATAGAGGTGGGAACCGTCGGCTCCATCGTGGCTGTGGTGGATCGGCGCAGCCAGGTGCTGTGTGTTCCCGCGGCGGCAATCCACAGCGCGGACGGCGGCGAGTATGTCTATGTGCTGGGTGAGGATCAGATGCGTGCGGTAAAATGGGTAGAGACCGGACTCCACGGAGACGAGACTGTGGAAGTGCTGTCCGGGTTGGCCGAGGGAGAGAGGGTCATACTGCGATGAAGAGACAGAGATTTTTGGGGTTGCTCTTACTGTTTTCTCTGACTGTGACCATGGTCGGATGCGGTCAGACACCCCCCAGAGAGAGCATGGCGCAGGATGTGGAACTGCTGGAGCCGGTGGGCATGACTGCCAGCGGGGAGGCGGCGATGCTCCGCGATCTGTATGACGCGGATATCTATTCCGCCACCGTGGTTCCTTATGTGGAAGAATACGGATTTGACGAGGACGTGACGCTCAGGGAATTCGGCGCTTTTCCCGGTGAGACGGTGAGCAGGGGAGAAGTGCTGGCGTATTCGGACACGGAGAAACTTGACAAGCAGATCGAGGATCAGCTTGAGCGCATTCAGGATATGGAGACGGAGTTTGCGGAGTACGAACAGCAGGTCAGGGAGGATCTGGAGAAACCCCGGGAGGAAGTGAAACAACTGGAGGACATCGTAAAGAATCTGGAAAAGGAGAAACCGGAGCAGTATCTCAAGGTGTCCAGGCCGAACGGGGGAGAGCCGACGACCGAAGGAGAAACGTCGGAAGAGAAACCCTCCGGGGAGCAGCACCCCGGAACCGTCAGCGGCCCCGATGCCGACGGCCCCCAGGAGGAAGATAAGCCCCAGATCAATCCGGCCTATGAAGAGTGGGTGAGGCAGTACGATTATTGGAACGGCCGCTACCGGATCGCGGATCATGGCGTCAACACGACCCTGTTACAGTTGGAGCAGCGCACGGCCCTGTATGAGCTGGATCATGACTACGCGCTGCAGCAGCTGCAGTTCCTGCGGGACAGTAAAAACAATATCACCATACACTCCGGCATAGCGGGCAATGTGGTGGCGCTGGGCGACTATGCCTACGGCGACTATATCGAGGGGGAGACTCCCATCGTGGCGGTGGGGGATCCCGCGCGCAGGATGCTGAAATGTGATTATATCAACAGAAAGACGGCGGCCACGGCCCAGGAGATGTACGCGGTCATCGACGGTATACGCTACGAGGTGGAATATGTGCCCATGGAGAGCGACGAGTATACCCGGCTGACCACCCAGGGGGAGACGGTATATTCCACCCTCTACCTGGAGGGAGACATCCAGGAGGTGAACCTGGGCGACTACGCGGCGGTGGTAGTGGTACACAAAAAAAGGGAGCAGGCGCTGTCCGTGCCCGCGGAGGCGGTACACAGGGATGAAACAGGCAGCTATGTGTATGTGGCAAACGGCGAGGAAAACATATATACTTCAGTCAGCACAGGCATGAGCGACGGCGTGTACACCGAGATACTGTCCGGTATAGCCCAGGGCGATGTGGTGCGCCTCGACCAGGGCCGCCAGTACAGCGATCAGCGGGTGACGGTGGAGAGAGGCAGCTTTCACTCCGATTTTTCGGGGGTGGGCATCATGGCCTATCCTTCCAGTGTGGTGGAGCGCAGCCGGATAACCCACGGAACCGTGTATTTTCAGGAGTTCCAGACGGCGATGTACCAGCATGTGGACAAGGGGGACGTGATCGCCACCGTGCGGGTGGCGGAGGACGAGATCGGCGTGCAGAGACTGGCATTGCAGTTGCAGCGGCAGTTGGAGAGGGTGCAGGATCTTGTGGACCAGGGCGAGGAAAAGAATAAAAAGGCCATAGAAAACCGACAGAAAGAGATCCTGAAATTACAGGAACAGATCACGGAGCTGATGCAGGATTACCAGACCACGGTCATCCGCGCCAGCCAGAGCGGGATCGTCATATGGATGGCGGATCTGGAGACGGAAGATATATTGCAGCCGGACAGCTATCTGGTGGAGATAGCGGATGAAAACACCTGTTATGTGGTGCTGGAAAACGAGGGAGACGTCCTCTCCTACGGCGATCGGGTGCAGGTGCGTTATCAGGATCGCGAGGAACAGGAGCGGGAGACGACGGGCATGGTGGCCAGTCTGAACGGGCGGGCGGTGAGTCGTTTCCTGAGGCAGGAGTACGCCTTTATCCTGTTGCCGCCGGAGGTGATCGGCGATATGTCCGTGGGGACGGCCGGATGGGGCGGCTGGTGGAACCGGGCCATATTTGACGTGGAGGCAAGTCTGCGGGAGATGGACAATGTGCTGATCGTGCCCAGGCGGGCCGTGCGGGAGTCGGAAGGCCACACCTATGTGAATGTGGTGGAACCGGACGGCAGCATCGTGCGCCGCAGTTTTATAGCGGGCGGTTTTGACAAGAGCAATTACTGGGTGGTAGAGGGACTGACGGAAGGAATGGAACTATGCTTGGAGTAATGTTGCGAAAGCTTTGGCATAAAAAATGGATGGCGCTGTGTATGCTGCTGGGCTGTCTGCTGTTGATCGCCACGGTGGTCAGTTTCCCTCTGTACCGCACGGCGGCCTTTGACAGGATGCTGCAGGACGAGATGGACACATGGATCGCGCAGCAGGGAAACTGGCCCACCATGAACGAGATCACGCTGATCTCCAAAAAGGACGGCGGCGGCAAGACCATCGCAAAAGTGGAATCGCTGATGGCGGAGATCTACGACAAGATGGGAGTGCGGGAGCGGGAGACGGTCTATTATTATAGCCTGGCCAAGGCGGACATATCCTCGCTGATGAACCGCTCTGACGACGAGGCCGTCTCTCTGCGCCTCAGCTGCCTCTCGGGACTGCCCCGGCATGCGTCCCTGCTGGCGGGACAGATGTACTCCGAGGACGGACTGGACGAGGAGGGCAATATAGAGGTGGTGATCAGCCAGACCTGCATGGTGGACGCCGGGCTGCTGGTGGGGGAGACCCTGGAATACGACGCCCTGAAAGGCCCCGACGGCAAGAAGATACGCCTGAAAGTCACGGGGGTTTATGAGGAGGCCGCGGCGGGAGATTTTTACTGGCAGATTAAGCCGGAAGAGCTGAATCTGGTCTGCTTTATGGAGGAAAATCTCTTCCACGAGATGTTCACCGGGGAAAACGCCGGAAAATACACGATAACCTGTACCTATTACAGCATGTTTGAATATGAGGACCTGCGGGCGGCGGATGTGGCGCGGATCTGCGAGTACACCGATTATCTGACCCAGGAGAGCCCTTACCGCAGTACGCTGAAAGAGCCGCCCTATCGGGAGATCCTGGACAGTTTTGTCAAAAAACAGAGCCGGATCGAGGCCACGCTGTTCATACTCCAGGTGCCGGTGCTGATTCTGCTGGGAGCCTTTCTGTTCATGATCTCCGGGCAGATGTACGATATGGAGCGCAATGAGATATCCGTACTCAAGAGCCGTGGCAGCTCCGGCGGCCAGATCTTCCGGCTGTATCTGTATCAGAGCCTGTTTCTGACGCTTTTGGGCGCGCTGGGCGGGATCCCGCTGGGCACGGTGTTCTGCCGTTTCCTGGGTTCGGCCCGGAACTTTCTGGAGTTTGAGGCCAGAGGACAGATCGGGATCGTCTGGACGGGGGACGTGGTTCTGTACGGTCTGGCGGCAGTGGGGGCCTGCGTGCTGATCATGACGCTGCCGGCTCTGAAACACAGCCGGCTCACCATCGTGAAACTGAAACAGCAGAAAGCTCTCAAAAAGAGGTCGTGGTGGGAAGTATGCTTTCTGGATATCATTTGCCTGGCTGTGGCGCTGTACGGATATTACAGCTTTTCCCGCAACCGGAATGTCCTGGTGGAGGACGTTCTTATGGGGAAGGCGCTGGATCCTTTGCTCTATATCAGTTCGTCCCTGTTTATTGTGGGGCTGGGCCTGCTGTTTCTGCGGCTGCAGCCGCTGCTGGTCAAAGCGATCTACGGGCTGGGAAGGCGCTTTTGGCGTCCGGCCAGCTACGCCTCCTTTATGGAAATCATCGGGAACGGACGCAGACAGCAGTTTATTATGCTGTTTATGATACTCACAGTGTCGCTGGGCATGTTTCACGCCACAGTGGCCCGCACGATCCTGCAAAATTCCCAGGCAAATGTGGAATATCTGGACGGGGCGGACATGATCATCCGGGAAGTGTGGAACACCAACGCCATGGGGAGCGGAGAAGTGAAGGGTGAACTGCGGTATTATGAGCCGGATTACAGCAAATATGCCGGACTGTCCTGCGCCCGCAGCTATACCCGGGTGATCCGGGACGGGCAGGCCTATGTGCCGAAACAGGGATCCGATCGGCAGACGGTGACGCTGCTGGGCATACATACCCGGGAGTTTGGCGAGAATACCTGGCTGGATCAGGATCTGCTGGGCAGACATTATTATGAGCTGCTCAACGAGCTGGCGGTGGAACCCACCGGGGTGCTGGTGTCCCGCAATTTCCAGACGCAGCTGGACTACAAGGCGGGGGACACCATACGGTATTACAGCAATACAAAAAAGGAAATCAGGGGTAAGATCGTGGACTTTTTTGATTATTTTCCGGGCTATGAGCCCACCACGGTAAGCCTGAGCGCGGAGGGGGAAGTAGCGGCGCGGGACAATTTTCTGGTGGTCGCCAACTATGCCGCCCTGCAAAAATCTCTGGGTACGGTGCCCTATGAGGTGTGGATCTCCCTGAGGGAAGGGCAGGACTCCGGGGAGATGTACGAGTGGATCGCGGATAACGATGTACATATCGTCCGCTATGTGGACAGGAGCGCGGATCTGGAGAAAGCCGTGACGGACCCGCTGATGCAGGGCACAAACGGGATTCTTACCATGGGCTTTATCGTCACGCTGATTCTGTGCGCCGTGGGATACCTGATCTACTGGATCATGTCTATCCGTTCCAGAGAGATGATGTTCGGCGTGCTGCGGGCCAGCGGTATGCACAAGGGAGAGATGTTTTACATGCTGATCAACGAGCAGATCTTTTCCGGCGTGTTCGCCATATTGGGCGGCGTGGGCATCGGGCACCTGTCCTCGCGGATGTTTGTGCCCATCCTGCAGACGGCCTATGCCGCCAGCAACCAGGTGCTGCCCATGGAACTGATCACCCGGCAGTCGGATATGCTGCGTCTCTACGGCGTGGTGGCGGGCGTGATGGCGCTGTGCCTGGTGGTGCTGATCTTTATCGTGTTTCGCATGAACGTCGCCAAAGCGCTGAAACTGGGCGAGGAGTAGACGGCGGCGGGCCGCTCGCGCAGCAGGGCGGGACAACGCTTTTGCGGCCGCAGAGGCGTGCGGATACTGAAAGTGAGAGGTGTGGAGATATGAGTGCAGCGGAAAAAAGCGGCGGGAAGGAACCTGCCATTGTTATCAGCCATGTGAACCGGATTTTTCCGGTGGCGGGCGGCGAGTTTCAGGCTCTGACGGATATCTGCGCGGAGATTCCCGCCGGTGTGCTGACTATATTGAAGGGACGTTCCGGCTCCGGCAAGACCACGCTGCTGAACATAGTGGGGGCGCTGGATACGCCCACTTCGGGCAGTGTACTGATCGGGGGACGGGATGTGTGCAGGCTCTCGGACCGGGCCAGGGAAAATCTGCGCAGAACCAAAGTGGGTTTTGTGTTCCAGTCCGTATCCCTGATCCCTACGATGAACGCCTTTCAGAACGTGGAGTTTTCCCTGCGTCTGGCGGGTGTGAAAAAGGGCCGCCGGGAACGGGTGGAGGAATGCCTGAAGATGGTGGGGCTGGGTAACCGGATGTACCATATGCCCATGGAGATGTCCGGCGGCGAGCAGCAGAGAGTGGCGATAGCCAGAGCCATCGCCCACAGGCCGCAGATCGTGCTGGCGGACGAGCCCACGGCGGAACTGGACAGCGCCATGGCGGCGGAGGTGGCCAGACTGTTTCAGGAGATGACCCGCACCGAGGGCGTGACCATCGTCATGACCACCCACGACACGGGACTGATGGATGCGGGAGACATGGTGATAGAACTGGCGAATGGCAGACAGATCACGGCAGCGCAGGAGTCTGCGGAGGAACTCTAAAACAGCAGCGGGACTTTAAAACCGCAGCGGAACTCTAAAACAGCAAGGCATGTACGGTGCCCAGAGAATTTACGGACGTGAGCGGCCGGAAATTGCTCTGCGGGAAATGGCGCCGTACAGGCCGCAGCGGAACTCTAATTAAGAGGGCGGGAAAAATGGCGGAGGCAATGATACAGGCGGACGGCCTGGTAAAGATATACAAGACCAAACAGACGGAGGTGCTGGCCCTGCAGGGGTTGGATCTGACGGTGGAGGAGGGGGAGCTGACCGCTCTGATCGGCAACAGCGGCAGCGGCAAATCCACATTTTTGAACATGATCGGCGGCCTGGACAGGCCCAGCGCCGGTTCGCTGGTGGTGGGCGGCAAGAACCTGTTTACGATGACGGAGCGGGAGCTGGTGATCTACAAGCGGGATACCGTGGGTTTCGTCTGGCAGAACAACGCCAGGAATCTGCTGCCCTACCTGTCGGCGCTGGAAAATGTAATGATGCCCATGTACCTGTCGGACGTGCGCAAAAAGAAAGCCCGGGCGCTGGAACTGCTGGAGCTGGTGGGTATGTCCTCCAAAAAGCGCAGCAGACTCAACATGCTTTCCGGCGGCGAACAGCAGAGGATTGCCATCGCCATCGCCCTGGCCAATTCTCCCAAACTGCTGCTGGCCGACGAGCCCACCGGCAGCGTGGATCCCAAGACCGCCGACTATATATTTGACGTGTTCACAGAGTTGAACCGCCAGGGCCAGACCGTCCTGATTGTCACCCACGACGTGGCGCTCTCCAAAAAGGTAAAGCGTGTGGTAGCCATCCGGGACGGCAAGATTAGCAGCGAGCGTATCCTGAAAGAGAAATACGCCGACCGTATCAAGGAGGCGGCCATAGACTGGCGCACCGAGGACACGCAGGAGGAGTACGCCATCGTGGACAAGGCGGGCCGGGTGCAGATTCCCAGAGATATCCTGTCCTCCCTGAATCTACAGGACAATAAGGTAAAACTGGAACTGACGGAGGGGAAAGTCATCATCAGCGGCCCGTCCGGGGCGGGAGAAAACGGAGGAGAACAGGAGAGAGTATGAACAGACCGACGCCCATCATAAAGACCGACTATCCCGATCCGGATATCATTCGGGTGGGGGATACCTATTATATGATCAGCACGACCATGCATTTCATGCCCGGCGGCGTGATCCTGCGTTCCTATGACCTGAAAAACTGGGAGATCGCCTCTTATGTCTACGACACTCTGGAGGAGACGCCCCAGGAGAGGATGGAAGGGGAGAGCAGCATCTACGGCAAAGGCATGTGGGCGGCCTCCCTGCGTTTCCATCAGGGCCTCTTCCATGTGCTGTTCGGCGTGCCGGACAGCGGCACGTATCTGTACACGGCCCGGAGCGTGGAGGGACCCTGGAGCCGGAAAAAGCTGGCTGTGGGATATCTGCACGATCCGGCTCTGCTGTTCGACGAAGGACGGGTCTATATCGCCCATGGCCAGTCGGACATATGGCTGACGGAGTGGGAACCGGATTTTTCCCGCATCCGGGAAGGGGGGCTGCATCGGCAGATCGTCCGGGAGCGGCAGCCGGTCTATCTGGGACATGAGGGTTCCCATTTGTACAGGATAGACGGGAGATATTACCTGTTCACGATCCATTGGCCCAAAGAGGACGGGCGCGGCCGCCGCACCCAGATGTGTTTTGCGGCGGATTCGCTGGACGGGGAATTTACGGAGTATGAGATGCTCTGCGACGATATGGGCTTTCGCAACCAGGGCGTGGCCCAGGGCGGCATCGTGGATACCCCCGACGGAAAATGGTACGCCATGCTGTTTCAGGATCGCGGCGCGGTGGGACGTTTGCCCGTGCTGGTACCCGTGACCTGGCGGCAGGGGCTGCCGGTGTTTGGCACGGAGGGCAGAGTACCCGTGTGCAGGGCGCTGAAGAACGGCCATCCCGGCTATGTCTGCCAGTCCCTTCACACATCCGATGCATTCTCCTGTCAGCGGGACTGGCAGGGCCGGTACGAACTGAAAAAGCAGTGGCAGTGGAACCATGATCCCGATCCCCGGCTGTGGGGGATCAGAGAAGAGGGAGGACTGTGGATCCGCACCGGAAAAGTCTGTACCAATGTGCTGCAGGCCCAGAATACCCTGACCCAGCGCATGCGCTATCCCCGTTGCAGCGGGGAGGTGACAGTGGACGGCTCGGGTCTCAAGGAGGGGGATTGCGCCGGACTGTGCGCGTTGCAGGGGTGCTACGGCCTGATCGCCGTCACCAGGACTTTGAACAGCTACTTTTTGGTGGTAATCGCCAGAGGACTGCGGGACAACGCGGGGATCGGCAGAACCGCCCAGGACTATATGCCGGGCAGAGTGCTGGATCGCGTGGCTCTGCCGGGGCCGGTGGCGCGGCTGCGGATATCCGCCAATTTTACGGATATGGCGGACACGGTGGAATTTGCCTGGAAAAACGGTAAGCATTGGGAGACGGTGGGAGAGAGACACAGACTGTATTTCAGACTGGATCACTTTGCGGGCTGCCGCTTTGCCCTGGCGGTATACGCCACCCGGGAAAGCGGCGGGGAGGCTGTGTTTACGGATTTTGTCTATCACGAATAGGGATTCTCGTCCGGCAGGGTACGGCCGTTTCTGGAGCGGTACTCGCTGGGCGTACAGCTCTTATACTGCTTGAACAGCCGGTTAAAGGTGGAGATACTGGGGAATCCGGCCTGCAGAGCCACCTCGGTGATGGACAGATCCGGCCTGGCCAGCAGTTCCTCCGCCACCTTGATGCGCCGGTGGCAGAGATAGTCGCAGAAAGTAAATCCCGTGTACTGTTTGAACAGCCGGGAAAAGTGGTACTTGGAAAAACCTGTGGACTCGGAGATCGTCTCCAGATTCAACTCTTCCATATAATGGTCGTCTATGTATTCCATCAGACTGTTGAACTTCTGAATATACTCCTTCTGCTTGTACAGCCGCACGTTGGGAAAGAGATTGCTGGCGTTGATATGATTGTACCCGAATTTTGTCATCAAAGTCAAAAGCAGGGAAAAGATCGTCAGCTCCGCGTACTCGTTCCTGTTAAAATACTCGTTCCGCATCTGGATCAGGAGCTGGTACACGTCGTCGTAGATCTGGGGATAACTCTCCTTGGTGACATACAGCGGCTGGGACAGTATGGCCTGTATGCCCACAAAGCTCTTGAGCCTGGTGATCAGAGAGATATCGAACATAAAGATAAAACGGCTGCCGCTGTCCGGCGCGATCAGCTCATGCAGTTCCCCCGGCGGGATCACGATGATCTCTCCGGGCGCCACGTGATAGTAATGTTCCCCGGCCCGCACGTCATAGTAGTTCTCCACCGGCATGATGATCTCCAGAGCGGCGTGCCAGTGAGCCTCAAAACTGTCGGTCTGGGTGTTGGGCCATATCCTGATCGTGGAATTATTGTGATAGGATACGGTCTCCTGGGAATCCTGAATATCCCGGATGCCCGGAAAATCATGGTTTATGTCATAAAAATCAAGAAAATTGCCATTTATTTTCAAATCTGCCATCTTCAGCGCCTCCTGAGAGCTTTCGCCGGTAGAATACCTTTGATATCCGACAGGGAGCAATATTCGGTATGCGCAAATATTGCTGGTGTTGCCAGATATTGCTTTTACATCCTGGGACTGCAAGGGTACATCTTCTGAAAATATGCCTAAAATGCCCAAAAACAGAGAGATTTTCTATAAACTAATATTAACATCAAAGAGAGCAAAAGTAAATATTGCACAATTAAATTTTTTAAAGTTCACAAAAACTAAGCAATGTGTGAAGAATAAATAGCAAAAATTAAGAAGACAGACTCATGGGGCGGGACTATAATTAGAACATAAAGTGCGTGTTTTGCATGTGCTTATTTCTATCCGATATTGTACACAGGGAGGCATGTATGAATAAGACTGTCAAAAAATTACTCATGCTCATAGGCGCGGTGGCAGTATTTGTGGTGATCTGTATGCTGCTGAACCTGAGAGGAGTAGAGACCTTTGAGGATAAGTACGCGGGCCATGACCTGACTGCCGACGCCGAGGGCGCGGTGAGAGAGGGAACCTATACCCGTTATCTCAATGCCCATGCTGACGCGGCGCGCCCCCAGACGGAGGTGACGCTGGATCTTTTTGCCTATACGGCGGAAGGCGGCGTGGAGGTTTACAACGATTATGAAGGCGTGGAGAAATCCCTGTTTACAGATACCAAGTCCCTGGTGACATGGGAAGTGGAAGTGCCCGAGAGCGGATTTTACAATGTGGTGCTGGATTATCTGGCTCCCGAGTCCAGGGGCGTGGCTGCCGAGCGCGCCATTTATATCAATGGGGAACTGCCCTTTGACGACGCGGCCAATATGGAGTTCACCCGCATCTGGACCAACGGCGGCGAGGTGCGCGTGGACAATCAGGGCAATGAGATCCGCCCCACCCAGGTGGAGGTGTTTACATGGCAGCGCGCCTACTGTGAGGACAGCATGGGCTATATCTCGGAGCCCTACATGTTTTATCTGGAAAAAGGAACGAACACCGTGGCTCTTGAGGCGGTGAACGAGCCTTTGGTATTGAAGAATGTGAGCATTCTGCCCGTGACAAAGACGGACACTTACGCGGAGTACAGAGCCAGGCAGACCGGAAGTGCTGCTTCCGGGTCAGGGCTTTCCTATATACAAGTGGTACAGGGTGAGGATTCTACCGTTCGTTCCGAATCCTCCTTATATGCAAAGTACGACAGATCCTCCCCCTCCACTCAGCCCTACACCGTTATGCATACCGTGCTGAACTACGTGGGCGGCGATGCCTGGAGGAACGCGGGACAGTGGGTACAGTGGGATATCGAGGTGCCCGAGGACGGCTACTATAATATTACCATCAAGGGACGGCAGAATTATTCCCGGGGCAGCGTGTCCAGCCGGGCCCTGTACATAGACGGCGAGATTCCCTTTGAGGAGGCCAAGAGTATTTCTTTTGATTACAGAAACGACTGGGAGTGCAAGACTCTGGGAGACCAGGAGGGCAATCCCTACGAATTCTATCTGACGGCGGGAACCCATACCCTGCGGCTGGAGGCCACGCTGGGAGAGATGGGACCCATCATGGAGGAGCTGGAGGACTGTACGTTCCGCTTAAACCAGATCTACAGGACGATTCTGGTATATACCGGCGCCACTCCCGACCGTTATCGCGACTATCATATTGACACCAATTATCCCGAGATCATGGAGGCCATGGATCTGGAGCGCATGCGGCTCTACAAGGTTGTGGACGAAGTGGTGGCGTACAGCGGACAGAAGGCTGACAAGATCGCCACGGCCCAGACCATAGCCCAGCAGCTGGAGCGTTTTCTGGAGAAACCGGGCAAGATCACAACGGAATTTGTAAACTTTAAGGACAATATCACGGCGCTGGGCACCGCGACACTGAATATGAGCGAGTCCAAACTGGATATCGACTATATCGTGGTCAGCGGCACACAGACCCAGCCGGAGAAAGACACCGCCAACTTCTTCCAGAAGGTCGCCCATGAGATCCGTTCTTTCGTAGCTTCCTTTATCGTGGACTATGACGCGGTGGGCGATGTGTATGAAGAGGGCAGCGACGACGTGATCAAGGTCTGGATCCTGACCGGCCGCGATCAGGGCACGATCTTAAAGTCCATGGTGGACGATACCTTTACTCCGCAGACCGGCATCAAGGTCAATGTGGAGATCGTTGCCCAGGACGCCCTGCTGACGGCGGTGGTGGCGGGCAGAGGCCCGGACGTGGTGCTGTCCATCGGCGCGGATCAGCCCGTAAACTACGCGTTGCGTAATTCGGTGGAAGATATTACCCAATTCGCGGATTATCAGGAGGTGCTTGCCAATTATACGCCCAGCTCTTATGAGCAGTACTCTCTGGACGGCCATATCTATGCGGTGCCGGAGACCCAGACTTTCAACGTGCTGTTCTACCGCAAGGATATACTGGAACAGCTGGAACTGGAAGTGCCTGACACCTGGCAGGAAATGATCGAGATGCTGCCCACGATTCAGGGCAACAACATGTCCATCGGACTTCCCAGCGCGGGCGGTTCCAGCGGCAGCGCGGTGGCCAGTACCCAGGTTGCCTCCAACGCGCCGGATTTGAGTATGTATTTCAGTCTGCTGTTCCAGTACGGCGGTGACCTGTACAACGAGAAGGGTACCAGGACCGTGGTGGACGAAGAGGCCGGTGTGGAGGCCATGGCGGATTACATCAAATATTTTAACGATTACGGTATTCCTGTTTACTTTGACTTTGTCAGCCGTTTCCGTTCCGGCGAGATGCCCATAGGCGTGGCGAACTATGCGACTTACAATACGCTGATGGTGTCGGCGCCCGAGATCCGCGGCCTGTGGGATTTCACACTGATACCCGGCACGGAGAGGGTGGATGAGAACGGCGAGACTTACATAGACCGTTCGGATTTCATCACCGGCAGCGCTACAATGATGATCAAACAGACGGATGAGCAGAACAAGCAGAATGCCTGGGAGTTCATGAAGTGGTGGGCGCAGACGGATACACAGATTCGGTTCGGACGGGAGATCGAGGCTCTGCTGGGATCCTCCGCCAGATATGCCACCGCCAATATTAACGCTTTCTCTCAGCTGGCCTGGAGCGCGGAGGATATTGAAGTGCTGCTGGCCCAGTGGCAGCAGACCGTGGGGATCCGCGAGGTGCCCGGCGGCTATTACACAGGACGGCATATCACCAACGCCATCCGCCGAGTCATCAATAAGAAAGAAGATCCGAGAGAGACGATCATAGATTACGCGATCACGATCAACGAGGAGCTGACCAAGAAACGAGCAGAGTTTGGTCTGCCGCTGGAATAGGAGGGGAGGAGATAAGGATGAAAGAATACTTACAGAAATATATTACCCTCCGGAAACATAATTTCCGGGTGGCGGTGAAGAAGGCGAAACGGGCGAAGATGTGTTACGCTTTCCTGGCTCCCTACGCGATCCTGTTTACTTTGTTTTACATACTGCCGGTGTGCAGCTCCATATTTTTCAGCTTTACCTACTACAATATACTGGAGTCGCCGCGGTTTATCGGAATACAGAATTATCTCAACCTGATTCTGTCGGACGATATCTTCCTGCAGGGTGTGAAAAATACTTTCATGATCGCGGTGATCACCGGGCCGCTGGGATATATCATGTCCTTCCTGTTTGCCTGGCTGATCAACGAGCTGCCCAGATGGATCCGGACGATCGCGGTGGTGGTGTTCTACGCGCCGTCCATTGCCGGTAATGTGTTCGTTATCTTCTCTGTGCTGTTCCGAGGCGACGCTTACGGACAGGTGAACGCACTGCTGATCGATATGGGCCTGATCGACGCCCCGATCCTGTGGCTGACCAACCCGACTTACATGCTGCCGATCTGTATGGTCGTCATCCTGTGGATGAGCCTGGGTATGGGTTTCCTTTCCTTTGTGGCAGGCCTTCAGGGTGTGGACCGCTCCCAGTATGAGGCGGGCTGTATAGACGGCGTGCGGAACCGGTGGCAGGAGCTGTGGTTCATCACACTGCCGAACATGAAACCCATGCTGATGTTCGGCGCGGTCATGGCAATCACCCAGTCCTTTGGCGTGTGCGACGTGACCATGGCCCTCTGCGGCTACCCCAGTACGGATTATGCGGCCCGTACCGTTGTCACCCACTTGTTTGACTATGGTTTTTCCAGATTTGAGATGGGTTACGCATCAGCGATCGCGACTATGCTGTTCCTGGTGATGATCTTATGTAACAAAGCAATTCAAAGTCTGTTGAGAAGAGTAGGAACCTGATATGAGCAAAGAGAGAAAAGTAGCGACAAGAGAAAAGCAACCGAGACACAAAATCTTAAAGAGAAGGCAGCCCAACCGATCCAGGGTAGGAGATTTCTTCGTCTATATGTTCCTCCTGCTCATGGCGGTAGCCATGGTATTCCCGTTGGTATATGCCATTGAGTCCGCGCTGAAACCTTTGGATGAACTGTATAAGTTCCCGCCCACTGTCTTTGCCAAGAACCCGACGATGGATAACTTTTCCGATCTGTTTGTGACGATGGGCAAGTCCTGGGTGACATTTTCCAGATACATATTCAACACGGTATTTATCACGGCGGTGGGTACCTTCGGGCATCTGATCGTGGCGTCCATGGGCGCGTTCGTGCTGGCCAAGTACGAGTTCCCCGGCGGACAGATGTTCTTCAGACTGGTCACGGTGGCTCTGATGTTCAGCGGCTATGTGACCTCCATCCCCAACTATCTGATCATCAATTCCCTGGGATGGATCGATACCTATTGGGCCATCATTATCCCGGCCTTTGCGCTGCCTACCGGACTGTTCCTGATGAAACAGTTTATGGAGGGGCTGCCCACCTCGCTGATTGAGGCGGCCAAGATAGACGGGGCCAACGAGTGGAGGGTGTTCTCCGGTATCGTAATGCCCAATGTGAAACCCGCCTGGCTGACACTGATTATCTTTTCCGTACAGGGTCTGTGGAACAACAGAGCGGCGACCTTTATCTACTCCGAGGAGAAGAAGACGCTGGTTTACGCGTTGCAGCAGATCCAGAGCGGCGGTATCGCCAGAACCGGTCAGTCGGCGGCGGTACAGGTCATCGTGATGGCGGTGCCGATCTGTATCTTCATCCTGTCCGAGAGCCAGATCCTGGAGACGATGGCAAGCTCCGGTCTGAAGGATTAACAGGAAAGGTATGCGGGAAATTGTGATGGGAACGAGGTGGCGTATGAGAAAGATGATAAAGAGAGCCGGAGTGTTGCTGGCAGGCGCGGTGATGCTGCTCAGTTCTTCCCTGTCGGTATGCGCGATGCCAGACGGCGGAAGATATGGATACAATTATGATTATTGGGGGGATGTGCAGGGTTCTCCGAACGCCTATGCCGTGTCCGGCGTGTATACCTCTGTGGATATGGGACTGGATAAGAATCTGTCCAATCCCCAGAGCCTGTATGTCTGCGGCAATCTGGTCTATATCTGCGATACGGGCAACAACCGCATCGTGGTGGTGGAGCGGGTGGACGCGGAAGGTTTTAAGCTGAAACAGATCATAGACGAGTTCAAGGGCGATGTGGAGGTTAAGACTTTCTCCGGCCCTACGGATATCGCGGTCTCCGAGGAAGGATATCTGTATATCGCGGATAAGGGCAACAGCCGTATCCTGAAACTGGACGCGGACTTAAACTATATGATGCAGTTCGACAAGCCCGTTGACAATACGCTGGATCCGGAGCTTACCTTTTCTCCAAATAAGATCGTGATCGATACGGCCGGCCGCGTATACTGTATCGCCACCGGTATCAACAAGGGACTGATCAAGTATGAGAACGACGGCGTGTTCTCCGGATTTGTGGGAGCCACCAAGGTTACGTACGATTTTACCGATTATATATGGAAAAAACTGGCTACCGAGGAACAGAGGGCGCAGATGGTTTCCTTTGTCCCCACGGAGTATGACAATATCTATATGGATCACGAGGGATTCATCTACGCCTGCACCAGCAATGTGACCCAGGAGGATATCGACGCAGAGAAGGCGGATCCCATCCGCAAGCTGAACCTGATGGGCAACGATATCCTGGTGCGCAACGGCGAATGGCCCATATACGGCGATCTGTACTGGGGCAATAACGCCGGTTATGACGGCCCCTCCAAGCTGACGGACATCACAGTGTTTGACAATGACATCTATGTGTCCATAGACCGGAACAGAGGAAGGGTGTTCGGCTACAACGACCAGGGGCACATGGTGTATGCCTTTGGCGGTCCCGGCAATGAGAACGGATACTTCCGCAATCCCATCGCCGTAGAGCATATGGGGTACGATCTGCTGGTGCTGGACAGTCTGGACTGCGCCATTACCCTGTTCACCCCCACGGAATTTGGCCGCCTGGTATATCAGGCCATCGATCAGTTTGACAACGGTGATTATATCGCCTCCGGCGAGACCTGGCAAGAGGTCATGGCCATCAACGGCAACTATGATCTGGCCTACATCGGTATCGGGCGTTCCCTGCTGCGGCAGGAGCGCTACCATGAAGCCATGGAGTATTTTGAACTGAAATATGACGACGAGAACTATTCCAAGGCCTACAAGCAGTACCGCAAGGAGTGGGTGGAGGAACATATAGTGATTCTCTTCATCGTGGTGTTCGGGGTTCTGATCATTCCCCTGGCCATAGGGAAGATCAAGAACATAAGGCATGAAATTGATACTGCTGATATCTTCAGACTATAGACGGAGGCCGGTATGATAGCTTCAATTATCACGGAAAAAAGAAAATTAAAATTTGCGCATTATCTCGCGACCCTGCGGTTCGCCCTGTACTGCATCACCCATCCTCTGGACGGGTTCTGGGATCTGACTCATGAAAAGAGAGGATCCTATGCGGCGGCTAACACGATTCTGGCGCTGACGCTGTTGGTCCGGGTGATGAAACTGCGCTATACCAGCTTTATCTTTATGACGGTATATTGGGAGACTCTCAATATCTTCCTGTATCTGGCCAGTATACTGTTCCCCCTGGCTCTGTGGGTGGTGGGAAACTGGGCGCTGACCACGCTGTTTGACGGCAAGGGCCGGCTGGGACAGGTGTATATGGCGTCGTGTTACGCGCTGACTCCCTACCCGCTGATCCAGTTTCCTCTGATGGTATTCAGTAACTTTGTGACAGTGGACGAGGCGGAGTTCTATATGGTGCTCAGCGGTCTGTCTCTGGTATGGGCGCTGGCGCTGATATTCGCGGCCATGATGCAGATCCACGAGTACTCTCTGGGCAAGAATTTCCTGTTTACCATCGCGTCCCTGTTCGCGATGCTGGTGATGGTGTTTATCCTGCTGTTGTTTTTCAGTATGATCACGCAGGGCGTTTCCTATTTCATCTCTCTGGGCAGAGAGATACTGTTCCGATTGTGACAGAGTGCCGTCGGCAGTTGTGTCGCCAGAGACGGAGAGGATATATGGATATATGCCTGATATGATGGGCAGATGGGAGAAATCGAACCATGTATAGAGATAAAGCGACAAGAAAAGCAGAATTTAAGAAAGCGCTGATCCGGTGGCTCAAAGGCCTGATCGCTCCCGGTATTATCGCGTTGATCATTTTGGTCCTTGTGCTGGTGATTATCAATTACAGGGATGTGGAAGAAGAGCCGGAGATCATCCGGGTCAATGCCTGGGAGAGCGATATCACAGAGGTAGTGCTGGAGAATGAGGAGCTGAAGTTTGTCATGGATCCGGCCACTACCCAGTTTACCCTGGAGGTGAAGTCCAGCGGCAAGGTGTGGAAGTCCAACCCTGACGGCGGCGGCAGCGATCCGCTGGCGCTGTCCAGCGAGAAGGGAAGGCTGCAGTCCACCCTGGCCATGACCTGGAGTAACAGAACCGGTGTGGATCAGCCGTACAACAATTACGACTACAGTATCTCCAAGGGCGTATATGATATCGAGATGGGCGGGGACTATGTGAAGGTCTACTATTCCATCGGCGACACGGAGAAAGAGTATATCATTCCTCCTGTTATCACGGACGAGAATCTGAACAAATGGCTGGAACAGATGAGCCAGCAGGACGCCGGGATGGTGAAGGAGTACTACAAAAAGTACGATATCAACAAGCTGGGCAAAAAGGATGACAAGGAACAGCTGCTGGCCGATTACCCGATCCTGGCGGACGAGGTAATCTGGGTGCTGCGCGATACCACTAAGGATCATGTCAAGAAGAGATTTGAAGAGTATTTTGAGGCCGCGGGATATACCATGGAGGATTATCAGGCCGACAAGGAACTGAACCAGGCGGAGTCAAGCTTTGACAAACCCATATACAATGTGAATGTGATCTACCGGCTGGACGGCGGCGATCTGATAGTGGAAGTCCCGCTGCAGGAGATCGAGTATAAGGCCGAATATCCGCTCTACAATCTGTCCGTTTTGCCTTTCTTTGGCGCAGGCACTACAGAGGATCAGGGATATATGCTGGTACCCGAGGGCGGCGGCGCTCTGATCAACTTTAACAACGGCAAGAGCGCGCAGAATGACTATTATGCCAATATGTACGGCTGGGATATGGCGCTGAACCGGGTGGCCATGGTACACAGCACCAGAAACTATTTCAACGTGTACGGCATCAGCCAGGGGGAGGATTCCTTTATCTGCATACTGGAGGACGGCGCGTCTTACGCCTCCATCAACGCGGATATCTCCGGCAGAAAGAACAGTTACAATTATGTCTATCCGGTATACAGCATAGCGCTGCGGGAGAAATACGACGTGGGCGAGATTGCCGACAGCAGTATCTTTGTATATCTTCCGGAACTGCCTGACGGCAGCCTGAAACAGCGGTACAGCTTTATCGACAGCGGAGACTATGTGGATATGGCCAAGGACTACCAGAGTTATCTGCTGAGCCGGTATGAAGGCTATATGACCATGAACGACGATACCGAGGCTCCCGTGGCCGTGGAGATCATGGGCGCGGTAGACAAGGTAAAGCAGGTGCTGGGCGTACCGGTTCCCAGACCGTTGGAGCTGACTACTTTCAAAGAAGCCTCCGACATTGTCTCGCAACTCAAAGCGGACGGATTGAATAATATGTCGGTCAAGATGGTGGGCTGGGCCAACGGCGGATTCCAGCAGAAGATGCTGAGCCGCGTGAAACCCATATCCAGTCTGGGCGGCAGGAAAGATCTGCAAAATATGATAGACAGCGTCAAAGAGCTGGGCGTGGACATTTATCTGGACGGGGTGACGCAGTACGCGTATGACAGCAATATTTTCGACGGGTTCTTCCTCTATACGGACGCCGCCCGGTTTATCAGTAAAGATAAGGCGATACTGTATGAGTACAACCCCATATCTTTCGGGCAGTCGGAGTGGAAAGGCGAGTTTTATCTGCTGCATACCGATCTGGCTGAGGAGATGACCGACAATCTGGTGGCCGCCGCGCAGAAGTACGGCACAGGCATTGCCTTCCGGGAGACCGGCAGGGATCTGTCCGCCGATTACTACCGCAAGGATATACGCCATCGGCAGGAGGTGCTGCAGCAGCAGGCAGCCAGATTTAAGGAGCTGGCGGACGGCGGTCAGAAAGTCATGATTAATATGGGGAACGACTATGTGGCGCCCTATTGCGACATGATTACCAATATGGATCTACAGGGCAGCGAGTACACGATATTGGATGCTTTCGTACCCTTTTATCAGATGGCGCTGCACGGTTATGTAAATTATACCGGCGAACCGCTGAACATGGCGGGCAACACAGAGGATGAGCTGCTGCGGAGCGCCGAGTACGGCGCGGGCCTGTCGTTCAACCTGATGAACGAGACAGCGTTTGTTCTTCAAAAGACCCTTTATACGGAATACTACGGCTCTGATTTTGCCGCGTGGCATGACAGGCTGGTGGAGACTTATACCAGATACAACGCGGAGCTGGGACACATATTCAACCAGAAGATGACAGGGCATGAGCAGATCACGGCGGATCTGTCCTGCACGATCTATGAGGACGGCACCAAAGTATATGTCAACTATGGATATACGGATCTGACGGCGGAGGACGGCACGGTAGTTCCCGCCAGAGACTATAAAGTAGTCCGGTAGGAATGTTCTTGGCGCGGTCGTCCGACAGGGCGACCGGGAAGTAAAATATAGAAAGGGTTGTTAGAGATGAAGAAACAGAAGAATAAATTAGCGGGTCTTCAAAAACGTAAGGCAATAGCGGGATATATCTTCATAGCGCCTTTCATAATCGGATTTCTGGTATTTATGGTAAAGCCATTCTTCCAGTCCCTGTATATGAGTTTCTGTGACGTGCAGGTGGACGCCGGAAGTTTCAATCCCGTGTTTCTGGGGATCGACAACTATCAGAGAGCCTTTACCATTGACCCTGAATTTACCCGTCTGTTGACGGAAGAGATCAGCCGGATGTTTGTGGACTCCATCGCCATCATGGTGTTCAGTTTCTTTGTGGCGCTGATCCTGAACCAGAAGTTCAAGGGAAGAGCGCTGGTGCGAGCCATATTTTTCCTGCCCGTTATCCTGTCTTCCGGTGTTATACTGGGATTGGAGACAGATAACTCTCTGATGGCGCAGCTCCAGGTGGCCATTGAGGAGACCACCAGCGGCGTCAGCATCACGGCTACCGTGGAAGAGATTCTCCGTACTGCGGGCGTGGGTGTGCGGGCCTTTGAGAAGGTGTTCGAGATCATAGACAGAGTGTATGATATAGCGATTTCATCCGGTATCCAGATCATTATATTCCTCTCCGGACTGCAGACGATCTCCGCCAGCATGTACGAGGCTGCGGATATCGAGGGCTGTACCAAGTGGGAAAGCTTGTGGAAGATCACATTCCCGATGATCAGTTCCATGTTTTTGGTAAACTGGATTTATACCATCATCGATTTCTGTATGAGATCCGACAACGAGGTCATCGAGAAGATCACCACCGTCATGGTGGATCAGATCAATTACGGTTTTTCTTCGGCCATGACCTGGATATACTTTATGATTGTAATCGCTTTTATAGGCATTACTTCACTGTTCATTTCAAAGGGGGTTTACTATTATGACTAAGACAGCCGCAACACATAAATATAGTAACTTCTGGGAAAGGAACAGAAAGTCAAACGGGTATTTGCTTAGAAAGGTGGTTATGGATGCTGCAGTAAGGATATGCCGATTTATTTTGCTCTTCGGTATGTGCTTTATGATCCTGCAACCGATTTTTAACAAGATTTCCGTAAGTTTCATGGAGGAGCAGGATCTGTACAATCCGGTGGTCATTGCGATACCCGAACATTTTACCACGGAAAATTACCAGCGGGCGGCGGAACTCATGGATTACAGTCACAGTCTTGTTAATTCTCTGATTGTGTCCCTGACCATTGCGGTATTGCAGATTACGGTCTGTACGCTGGTAGGTTATGGTTTTGCCAGATTTGAGTTTCCACTGAAGAAATTCTGGTTTGCCTGTGTGCTGATGGTGGTCATTGTTCCGCCCCAGATTATTTCCACGTCACTGCATCTGCATTTCCGGTTTTTTGATATACTGGGAATTTTTGAGGCGGTGACGGGCTCTCCTCTCAATCTAAGAGGTTCGATATTGCCGTATTACCTGATGAGCGCAGGCTGTATGGGTCTGAAAAACGGTCTGTATATCTATATGATACGCCAGTTCTTCCGGAACATTCCCAAGGAGCTGGAAGAGGCGGCCTATGTGGATGGCTGCGGCACATTGAAGACCTTTATTCGGATTATGCTGCCGGACGCAAAACCTATATTGACTTCCTGTTTCCTGTTCGCCTTTGTATGGCAGTGGACGGACGGTTTTTACTCCAAGCTGTTTTTGGGAAAGATCAGTCTCGTCAGCATGTCTCTGGCAAGGATAGGCGATGCTTTGGGCGCTTTGCTGCAGAGGCTCATGGGATCTAAGACGATGCCCTCTGTGGGATATGTAAACTGTATCACGTCCACAGGCACGCTGATGATCGTGGTTCCCGTGCTGATCCTGTATCTGTTTGCCCAGAAGGGATTTGTGGAGAGCTTGAGCAGTTCGGGTATTAAGATGTAACTTACATAGTTATGGTCTCTCCGGTTTTGACGTCATCCCGGAAAAGATATTGTGGCGTCGGAGTACGCCGGGGATTCTATATAGATTAAAGGAGGATATGAAAAATGAAAAACAATATTGTAAAGAAAGTTCTGGCAGCCTCTCTGGCAACGGTAATGACCGTAGGCCTGGCTGCATGTGGCAACGATCCGGCGCCGACTACCGGCAGTGATACTCCCAGCGACAGCACTGTGGAGCAGTCCACTCCCGAGGAGAGCAGTTCCGAGGAGTCTGCCGCTCCCGAGGAGAGCAGCTCTGAGGAAGAGGTCAGCCCTTACACGACTTTGACCGACGAGAACGGCAACGTATATGATCTGGGCGGCATGGAGATTATCCTGCGCGACTGGTGGACCGGCGAGCCGGGTGAACCCGCCAATGACTTTGAGGAAGCCCGCGATGAGTACCGTGACTGGATCCAGGAGACCTATAACTTTACCTTCAAGCAGCAGGCTATTTCCGACTGGGGCAGCGCTCCCAAGGATTTCGTAGACTACGCTACCACCGGCGGCGAGGAGAACTATATCTTTATCGTTCGTGAGGACGCGGCTACTACGGCAGCTATTGATACCGGATTAATGTATGATCTGGCTACTCTGGACTGCCTGGACTTCTCCGAGGCAAAATGGCGCGGAGACAAGGGTGTGCATACTCTGATGAGCAGAGGCGATTCCATCTACGCTATGTACGGTGAGGACACCGAGCCCCGTGACGGTTTCTATTTCAACAAGAGACTGCTGGAGGATGCCGGCATCGATCCTAACAAGCCGTATGAGCTGCAGGAGGCTGGCGAATGGACATGGGATGCGTTTACTGAGATGTGCGCGCAGGTACAGAGAGATACCGACAGTGACGGTGTGATCGATGTATACGCAATGACCCAGAACGATTCCCAGTTCATCAATGCCGCTGTATATTCCAACAACGGCGACTATGTAGGCAGAGAGAACGGTCAGTATGTATATAAGCTGGAGACCGATGAGACTGTTGAGGCTCTGAACTGGGCTGTGGAGACCCTGAACCAGTATAAGCTGCCTTATCCCGAAGGCGCTGAGTGGAACTACTATGAGCAGGCTTTCTTAAACGGTGAGGCTGTGTTCTGTATCGAAGGCGCTTACAAGGCCAGCGGACCCTTTGCCAATATGGAAGACGATTTCGGTTTCGTATGTTTCCCCAAGGGGCCCAAGGCTTCCGATTACACCAATGTTTACAGCAACAACCCTGTAGTTATTCCCGCATGCTATGACGCGGAGAAGGCATGGAATCTGGCGTTCGCCTACAATCTGTGGACCGATCCCGTTCCCGGCTATGAGGATTATGAGGGATGGAGAGCCAACTACAACAAGAACTTCCGCGACAGCGAGTCCGTTGACTATACCATTACCCGTATGATGACCAACGGCCGTCTGACCTACCATGGCCTGATCTCCAATCTGGATCTGGGCAACAACCTGACCTACGGTCTGCTGGATGGCAAGAGCGTATCCGAGCACATCGAGGCGATCAGAGAGACCTGGCAGGCATATATTGAAGAGAGTAACAAGCTGCAATAAGCCAGACACTGTTACTGGTAACTGTTAATAAGCATTGATGCGATGAAGGGTGGTGTTTTTCCGGGCACCACCCTTTTTTTAAGAGCAGAACCGTTCATACAGAGTTGATTTCCGGACGGCTGATTGCAGACGTATGGAAATGAGCATTGTACGAGAGAGGAGAACAAAGAAGATGACACAATTTGCAACGAACCCGATCATGCCGGGCTTTTACCCGGATCCTTCCATCTGTGCGGTGGGGGAGGACTATTATCTGGTCAATTCCACTTTTGCTTATTTCCCCGGTCTGCCGGTGCTGCACAGCAGGGATCTGGTGCATTGGGAGCAGATCGGCAATGTGATGGAGCGCGCCTCCCAGCTGCCCCTGTCCCATGCGGGACACTCCCAGGGGCTGTTCGCCCCTACAATCCGCTATCACGGGGGAGTCTTTTATGTGATCTGCACCAATGTATCCTACGGAGGTAATTATGTGGTCACGGCCCGGAGTCCCGAGGGGCCCTGGTCGGAGCCCCATTACCTGGAGGGGGCGGACGGCATAGATCCCAGCCTGTTCTTTGACGAGGACGGAAAGTGCTATTATATCGGTACGCACCCCAATCCGGAGGGATGCAGGTACGATGGAGACTGGTACATCTGGATACAGGAGCTGGACGTAAACACTTGGAAACTGACGGGCGGGCGCAAAAACGTCTGGAACGGCGCCCTGCGGGGCGTACACTGGCCGGAAGGCCCCCATCTGTACAAAAAGGACGGTTATTATTATATCCTGCACGCGGAGGGCGGCACAGGGCCGGAACACGCGGTGAGCGTATGCCGTAGCCGGGATATCTGGGGGCCCTACGAGAACAATTTCTGCAATCCGATCCTGACCCACAGGCATCTGGGATGGGCCTATCCCATCAAGTACGTGGGTCATGGGGATCTGATCGAGACGCCAGCGGGAGAGTGGTATATGACGATGCTGGCTGTGCGTCCTCTGGAGGGTTACACCACCATGGGCCGGGAGACATTTCTGGCAAAAGTGACCTGGGAGAACGACTGGCCGGTGGTCAACGCAGGGGTGGGACGCCTGGAGGAGCAGGTGGAGATCTCTCTGCCCAGATGGCTGCCCCAGGAGGATCCGGAGAGCTATACCAGCCGCAGCGCTGGCAAAAATGCCGTGCCCGGCAGCGACAGACACTATGATTTCACACAGACGCAGACGTTGGGGGAGGAATTTCTCTACCTGCGCAATCCCGATCTGACCCACTACACGCTGGAGACCGGAAAGGGCTTGTATCTCACGGCAACATCTGTTACACTGAAAGAAAAGGACAGCCCCACCTATCTGGGCATCCGTCAGCAGCATCACGCTTTCCGCGCAGAGGCAACTCTGGCGGCGCAGCTGCCGGAGGGCTGCCACGCAGGCATGGCCCTGCTCCAGAGCAACGCCTACCATCTGCGATTGGAAGTCGCCCAGAGCCGCCTGACAGCGATCTTATGCCAGAACGGACAGGATACCCCGGCAGGCTCTATCGAGCTGCCCGAGCCAGAGCAGAATCTACAGCTTTACCTGCAGGTAAACGGACTGACGGCCACCGCAGGCTACAAAACCCAGGGACAGGACGTCCCCATAGCCCAGGTCGATATCCGCAGTCTGTCCACCGAAGTAGCGGGCGGTTTTGTAGGGTGTACCATAGGACTCTACGCCAGCAGGGAAGAGGCTACAGAAAGCAAGGCATTGTTCACAGACTTTTCCTATTGCCAGGAGAGTAAATAGTCCCCGTAGAACTGCCAGGCAATTAAACCGAAGAGAGTCAGTCCCCGTAGAACTGCTAGGCAATTGAACCGAAGAGAGTCAGTCCCCGTGGAACTGCCAGATAATTGAACCGAAGAGAGTACAATCCTGTGGAACTGCGGTAAAAGCCGCGCAGGGCGGATAATACCTCCAAAGGAGCCCCTTAAACAACGTCGGCGCTTGGCGAGGTATTTTCGAGCCTAGCGTCCGCTACGATTGTTTACGGAGCGAGAGCGCGGCGACGACGGAGGTATTATCCGCCCTGCGCGGCCCTTTGCCGCATACTCCCCACGCCGGGAAAGCCCCCCCTGCAAGCATAAAAGAGAGGAAGTCATACACTATGGAAGTAAAATTTCACCTGCCTGGCCTGCGCCAGAACTACCCGCTGAATATGCTGGTACTGAGCATGCTGAAACAGAAACCCGAATGGTTCCGCGAGGGCGTACAGATCGCCTCGTTTTTCGGCGAGTTCCCCACCTCCCTGTGGAACGGCGGCAGACCTTCCAACTACGATCAGTGCGACGCGGCTTTCATACAAAATGTAATAAAGAGCATCAACGCCCAGGGCGTGCCCGTGCGCTATACCTACACCAATATGCTGCTGGCCGAGGAAGATCTGGCGGATCCCTATTGCAATTTCTGCATGCAGGCAGCGGACAACGGCATGAATGAGGTCATGATCTTTTCACCGATCCTGGAGAGATATATCCGTGAGAAATACCCCAGCTATAAGCTGAACAGCTCCATCTGCAAAGAGATACGAGACATCGCCCAGGTAAATGAGGAGCTTAAAAAGGACTATTACCTGGTGGTGCTGGACTATAATTTCAACAATAAGTTTGAGGAACTGGCCAAGATCGAGGACAAGGCCCGCTGCGAGATCCTGGTGAATACCCTGTGTACGCCCAACTGCCCCCGCAGGGGTGAACACTATCAGAATATAGCCAGGAACCAGCGGACATTGCTGGAGAACAGAAAACTTCCCCAGGAGCAGCAGAAACCGCTGGAACACTGGTACTGCGAGTACGGCGAATATAACTGTATCCATACGATCCAGGGATACAGTACCTATATTTCCCCGGAGGACATCTGGGATAAGTACGTGCCCATGGGATTCAACCAGTTCAAGATTGAAGGCTGAACCGCCAACATCTTTTCCCTGGTGGAGACCTATGCCCATTATTTGATCCGCCCGGAGAAACAGGGAGAGGTGCGGATTATGCTGCTGAACAATCTGGTGAGCAGCAAGGTACTCACGGTCAATCACCCCAGACCGGCCCGCTGGCCGTAGCGAGTGGGAGTCTTAAAGCCGTGCGTTGACTCGGCCTGCCGTAGAAGAGCGACTGACAGCCTTGGAGAGCGGCGCCTGCCGGGAGAGCGTGGGTGATAGCGGCAGAGAGAAGCGGCCTGCCGGGAGAGCGTGGGAAATGGCGGCGGAGAGCGGCGGTTCTCTGGGAGAGAGCCGCAAAAGGAAAACAGAGGTGTACGAGATATGGCGGCGAGAGAAGTGTACTGGCACTTGCCTGGTTTTTGCTATTTCAGACTGTTGAATCAGGTACTCATAAATATGATGAAGGACTACCCCGACAGATTCCGGGAGGGATACCGGATCGGGTCCGTGTACGGCACCTTTCCCGGCGCCATCTGGAACGGCGGAAGGGTTTCTTTTGGCCTGACCTGTAAGCGGGATATGGAAAATATACTGAAGATTTATAATTCCAGAGGGATTCCGGTGCGCTTTACATGGACCAATTCTCTGCTGGAGGAAAAGCATCTGTATGATACCTACTGCAATCTGATTATGCGGCTGGCGGATAACGGCCTGAACCAGGCGCTGGTCAATACCCCTGTGCTGGAAGAATATATACGCAGGGAATATCCCGGTTATCCTCTGATCTCTTCCACCACCAAGCGTATCACGGACTTGCAGAGCCTGCGGGAGGAGCTGGAGAGGGACTACTATCTGGTCGTATTGGACTATGATCTGAACCATGACGAGGGGGTGCTGGAGGCTATCGCTCCCTGGGCGGGTCGGGTGGAAGTATTGGTCAATGAGGTCTGCTATCCGGGCTGTACCATGCGAGCCGAACATTACCGTCAGCAGTCTCAGCTGCAGTTGGAATATGATATTCACACGGGTTTTCCCTGCCCCAATCAGTCAAAGCCCCGCACTTTTGCGGAATGCATGGAAAGACCTGCTTTTATCACCAATGAGCAGATTGGCGATTATATCGACAGGGGATTTTGTAATTTCAAGATCGCCGGGAGAGGGATGCCCTCGGATTATGTGGAGGAGTCCTATCTGTATTTTCTGGTAAAGGATGAACACCGTGCCTTCATCAAGGAAAAGATTGACGGATTGCTGGCCCAGTTCAAGGCGGCGCAGCAGGGTTTAGTACAGAAAAAAAACATATAAAATCTTGGGGAACCTCTTGTCAAATCATGGGGTTTATCGTATAGTAAAGTTAGGCGGTAACCTTATGTTATTCAGGAGGAGATACTATGACTAAAGCTGAGATTTTGAAAAAAGAAATTTTAGGCCAGTATCGCAGTGTCCGTCAGTTTGCCCTGGAAATGAATATCCCTTATAGTACTTTGGTAACAGCTTTGGAACGCGGCATCGAGGGGATGGCTTATGGCACTGTGATCAAAATGTGTGACAAGCTGAGTCTGAATCCGGTGGATTTCACCTCGTTGGAGCGTGACGCGCCGCTGGGAGCTCAGTTGCTGGAAAACAGAGTAATGCAGAATTACCTGAAACTGAACCAGGAGGGGCGGGATAAGGTATTGGATCTGATGGACGATTTTGTGCAGATCGACAGATACCAGCAGAAGAGCAGGAAAAAATAGGCATATGTCATATAAACAATCAGGCGGATGATCTCCTCTCGGCAGATCATCCGCCTGTATTTTTTTAACAATATCCGTTAAAGATCATGCCGCTGTAGGCGCTGGATACATAGGGGTTGGCATAATTGCGGCCCGGATTGGGATTCTTGTAGGCGACAATGGTCTGATCCACATACTGCATGGGATTGAGCGAAATCTGGTTGCTCTTGCGCAGCAGCATATTGGAAAAATCTTTCAGCGTGTGGAACGTGTCAGCCACATCCTCGGAGCTGACCACGGCATTGCTCAGCTTTGTCCGATCGACAGTCAGGGAACCGTCTTCCTGTCTGCTGACGCCCATAGCCCGCAGGGAATCCTGATACATGGAAATAATCTGTCCCATCTCCCGCACCACATGTCTGCTGCGGGGCTGGGAATCCAGATAATTGCTGGTTCCCTGTAAAAAGCGGTTATATCCTTCCGTGAGCTGTACCACATTGTCTGTCAGGGACTCCACATTGGTCTTGAGGCCGATGGTCACAGGATGCCCTTCGGCGCTGATCCCATGGAGAGAGACGTCGAATTTCTTTTCATAAGTAAAGCTGTTGGAGGCTGTGGAGTAGGATTCTCCGTTCACGGTAAAGCGGGCGTTAGAGGCCGGTCTGCTGGTATAGTCAATTCCCAGATAATTGACGGCGCCTCTGGACTTGCTCGTGTGTTCGTCGCTTACGCGGAAAAGCTCCTTCTTGCCTGCGGTCAGGCCGGTGGCCTCGGATTCCAACACCAGGGAACTGCGCCCGGAGGCGTCCTGTACCTTTGCCTTGAGTCCGATGTCGGAGTTGTTGATCAGCCGGGCCAGTCTGTCCTGCAGATCGCGGTTGGATTCATTTTCTCCCAGTGTAAACTGGAACTCATAGTTCATGTCGTTGATATTGATGTCAAAGGAATAGGTATCGGGGGAGAGCCCCACCTTGCCCGCAGGCAGGAAATTACCCATATTTTCCTGCGCCACCGCCAGTTCCTGCACTTCCAGCTCCATGGAGGGATCTTCCTCGCCGACCATATATTTGCCCACATAGTTCACGGAGGCGATATCGGAATCAGTGGAATAAGCGGTTTTCTTGCTGAGCAGATCGGTCTCCTCCAGACCGCCCAGAGAGGCGATCGTGTTGTGCAGATCCCGGGCCCCTTCCTTGAGTCCGATAGCAAACTGCTGGACGTCCAGCTTTTTAACCGGGAGATACCAGGGCGTATTTTTATTTATTTTTACAATGGAATTGTATACGGCGCGAAGCTCGCTCTTCTTATGCGTATCGTAGCGGGTTGTACCGGACGGCGCGTAAGCGGTCAGATAATGATTGTACATCGTATTGAGAATGGCACTCATTGCCCTGCCTCCTTTCTTCCATGAAATAAGCCGGCTTATGATATCAGTCATTGGGTAAAGATAATTGCACTGCCAATAAATCCATTTATCGATCAGATTACAATTTCCCACTTTCTATGGATATAGTTTATCATATGCATTTCGGCGGCGCAAGTGTTTTTTTTATGGATTTCAAGCATTTTTCATTGTTTTTTTTCGCCATTTTTGGTATGATTTAGAAAGTGGCGGTATCGCGCACTGAATATATCGGAAAAACCGGTTCGGATGTTAAGTGGGAGTTCCCATATTTATACGTCGATCGGTGCAATATCGCAAGCGCTGCTTGCGGTATGCGGGAAAGGAGAAAAAATGGCAAAAAAGCGCAACATTATCGTAGGGCAGTCAGGCGGCCCTACAGCGGTGATCAATTCCAGCCTGGCAGGCGTCTACAAGACGGCCAAGGAGAGAGGTTTTAACAAGGTTTACGGCATGCTGCACGGGGTGCAGGGGCTGTTGGACGAGCAGTATGTAGATCTGTCTACCCAGATCCATTCGGATATGGATATCGAACTGCTCAAGAGGACTCCCTCGGCGTTTCTGGGATCCTGCCGTTTCAAGATGCCGGATATCCACGAGGGCGCCGAAATCTATGAGAAGATATTCAAGATTCTGGACAAGCTGGAGATCGAGGCTTTCATGTATATCGGCGGCAATGATTCCATGGACACGATCAAGAAACTGTCCGATTACGCGATCATTCACGGCCACAGCCAGAAGTTCCTGGGCGTGCCCAAGACCATCGATAACGATCTGGCCGTTACCGATCATACGCCCGGATACGGGAGCGCTGCGAAATATATTGCCGCGTCCACCAAGGAGATTATTCGCGATACGCAGGCTCTGACTTACAACGACAGACCCACGATCACGATTCTGGAGATCATGGGACGGAACGCGGGATGGCTGACCGGCGCTACCGCACTGGCCAAGACCGAGGAATGCGACGGCCCCGACCTGATCTATCTTCCGGAGATCGTATTTAACCTGGAAAAATTCCGCAATACCGCGGAGACGCTGCTCAAGAAAAAGAAATCCGTGGTGGTGGCCGTGTCCGAGGGTATCAAGATCGCGGATGGCAGATATGTCTGCGAGCTGTCCGGCGGCGCGGATTATGTGGATCCCTTTGGTCACAAGCAGTTGCAGGGAACCGCTGCCTATCTGGCCGGTTATCTGGGGGCAGAGCTGGGCTGCAAGACGCGCAGCATTGAATTCTCCACCTTGCAGAGAAGCGCTTCCCATATGACCTCCCGCGTGGATGTGGACGAAGCGTTCATGGTGGGCGGCGCTGCAGTCAAGGCGGCGGCAGAGGGCGACACCGGCAAGATGGTGACGATCGACCGTATCACGGACGATCCCTATATGAGTTCCGCCAGCCTGTTTGATGTGCATCGCATTGCCAATGCCGAGAAGGTGGTTCCCCGCAATTGGATGAACAAGGAAGGCAACTTTGTGACGGATGAGTTCATCGCTTACGCGAGACCGCTGATTCTGGGCGATTATGTGCCGTTTATGGTAAACGGTCTGCCTCAGCACCTGGTACTCAAGAAAAAATAGGTTAGATCAAAATGTTAAGAGGAGGGAATAAAGGGGCTTGCGTAATATGCGAGGATGTGCTATATTCATTATATAAAGGGGAAAGCCATAGAGGCGGCTCTACCCCGATATTGTAGCTTAGACCCTCCTAAAAGGGCCAGCCGTCAACTACTTGGGATAGTTGGCGGCTATTTCTTTTTTTCCTTGAAGATCGTTCTCGTCCGGAGGGCTTTTACACCCTCCAAAGTATCGGAGGGTAAAGCCGCCTTGGGCTCTATGGTTTTCCCGTATCACAAATATATCACAGCTTTTTATGAGCGACAAGCGCGCAAATGGAAAATTATTCTAAACTTTATATAAATTCCCACTTGAAATACCAGAACATATGTGCTATATTAATACCGAACAGATGTTCGTGAAATATGCTGGTAAGGAGCGGGCTTTATGGATACGTTTCAGACGTTGGGGGGAAAAGGGAATATATCGGCGCCTGTCCGGGAGGCGGACAGCGTGGGGATACTGGCGCCGGGAGCGGTGCGGGACGGCAGTCCCATGAGTCTGATGGAAAAACTGGGCATACTCACCGACAGCGCTAAATATGATGTGGCCTGCACCAGCAGCGGCGTGGACCGCAAGGGCAACGGACGGGATCTGGGAAACTGTGTGAAGGCGGGAATCTGCCACAGTTTTTCCAGCGACGGCAGATGTATTTCTCTGCTCAAGATACTGATGACCAACGAGTGTGTTTATGACTGCAAATACTGTGTCAACAGGAGGTCCAACGACGTTCCGCGGGCCACTTTTACGCCGGAGGAGATCTGCACGCTGACGATAGAGTTTTACAGGCGCAACTATATTGAAGGGCTGTTCCTGAGTTCGGGCATCGTGGAAAGCCCTTCCAGAACGATGGAACTGCTTTACCGGACGCTGTATCTGCTGCGCAATCAGTATCGTTTCAACGGATATGTGCATGTGAAAGCCATTCCCGGCGCGCCGCCGGAGCTGATCCAGATGACGGGATTTCTGGCAGACCGCATGAGCGTGAATCTGGAGCTGCCTACAGCGGAAGGGCTGCGGGAGCTGGCTCCCAACAAACACAGGAAGAATATTCTGGCGCCTATGCGCCAGATACAGAACGGGATACAGGCTAACCGGCACGATCTGGCGGTATACCGCCAGGCTCCCGGCTTTGTGGAGGGGGGCCAGGCCACGCAGATGATCATAGGCGCTACCGGGGAAAGCGATTATCAGATCCTGCATGTGGCGGAAAGCCTGTATCAGAAGTTTGAACTGAAAAGAGTGTTTTATTCGGCCTTTGTCCGGGTCAATGAGGACAAGGCTCTTCCCGCTCTGCCCGGCGGTCCGCCGCTGCAGAGGGAGCACCGGCTCTATCAGGCGGACTGGCTGCTGCGCTTTTACGGGTTTCAGGCCAGTGAGCTGTTGGAGGAGAGCCGCCCTTTCTTCAATGTCATGCTGGATCCAAAAGAGGATTGGGCCGTGCGGCATCTGGAGCAGTTCCCGGTGGAGATCAACCGGGCTCCCTATGAGCGGTTGCTGCGTGTACCGGGGATCGGTGTGAAGAGCGCGAAACGGATCGTGGCGGCCCGCCGCAGCGCCCGGCTGCGTTTTGAAGATCTGCGGCGGATCGGCGTAGTATTGAAGAGAGCGCTGTATTTTATCACCTGCGGCGGAAAGATGATGTATCCTACCAGACTGGAGGAGGATTATATCGTGCGGAATCTGACCAGCGGAAAGGATCGGGAGCAGTTTGGAAGCGACGGCATGACTTTTCAGCAGATGAGCCTGTTTGACGACGGACACTACAGTCTGCGGCCGGAACCGGACACGGTTTTCAGGGCGGTTTCAGGGCAGCTGTAGACTGATGCGGCACGGCGTATATGGAGGGAAGAGATGCGGGTCTATCAGTGTGAGGACAGCCTGGAGGGGGTCGGCACGGCCATATACCGGGCGTATGAGGAGCATGCGCAGCATCAGGATACATGGATCCGGGTGGACAGGGAGCTGATGCTGTTCGGAGAATATATACCGGTGGAGACAGACCCGGAGCGCGCGGAGAAAGTGCTGCGCACGCTGCGCAGGCGCTTTGGACAGGAGGATTATCAGTCCCTGTGCATGGCCCTGACTACGCCTGACCCGGAAAAGGCGCAGGCCGTTTATCAGACGGTGGTCTATGGACTGCGAACCCGGCCTTTGCCGGGACATCTGCTGGATCATCAGACGGACAGCCGAGTGCTGCAAACCTTTCGCCTGGCGCAGAAGGCCGGGAGAGAATATTCACAGCTACGGGAGTTTTTGCGGTTTCGGGAGCTGCGGCGGGGGATCCTGTATGCGGAGAATCAGTTCAAGAATCAGGTGTTGCCTTATCTGATGGTACATTTCGCGGATCGTTTTCCCCAGGAAGATTTCGCCATAAGGGACATAGGCAGAGATGTGCTGGGCGTTCACCCTGCAGGCGGAGAATGGTATCTGACAGACAGCCGGGAACTGCTTGCGGCGCTGGAAAGATCAGGGTACTCAGCCCAAGAGATGGCCTACGAGGAACTCTTTTGCTGGTTCTGCCATAAGATAGCCATCAGGGAGCGCAGAAATATAGGACTTCAGAACCAGATGATGCCCAAGCGTTTCCAAAAATACACAATAGAATTTTCCAAATCTTCTTAAAATTGTTAAAATCGACAATTTACTTTTAGAGCCGCATATTGTATTGTATATCCAACATGAAAACGGTTTCCTTTTTCGTGTGGAGCGGTATTGGCGACGTGCATGTGGTCTTTCCGTGTACAGGAAACGGGACGTCCGTTACAGGGATGTCCGATAAGGTGCGCGGGCTGTTTTGAGAAAGGAAGGATGCAATATGGTAAGGCAGATCAGACTTACACAGGATCAGGTACAGAAGTTCGTCAGCGTGACGTCCAGATGTGATTTTGATATTGACATCTATTATAACCGATATATAGTGGATGCCAAATCATTTCTTGGCGTATACGGGCTGGATTTTTCCAAGGCTCTGGAAGTATCCTATGAGGGATACAACAAGGAGCTGGAGGATATGCTGGGCAGCATGGCAGTGGCCTGCTAGTGTCCCGGCGTCGGCAGACAAATGAGAGAAAAACTCCCCAGGGCAGCTTTTGGCCCGCGCCGGGGAGTTTTTTTGTGCCCGCGCGTATTTTATATGGTGGAATGCTCCGGAAAATGCTATACTGAAAAAAGAACATATGAGCGAGGCTCGGACGGGAGGTGAGGAATCATGAAGAAGGACAGTGAGGAATCCGTGGAAGAGGTTCGGGTTTCCGTGCGGGAGGTGGTAGAGTTTATTCTGCGCGGCGGCGATATTGATAACAGGCATCATACTTCGCCGGATCATGCCATGCAGGAGGGCGGGCGGATCCACAGGATGATACAGCGCCGCATGGGCAGCGAATATCAGGCGGAGGTGAGTCTGCGCTATATTCATCCCGCAGAAGACTATCGCCTGGTGCTGGAGGGCAGGGCGGACGGCATCATAGACAGGTCCGACAGCGTGACAGTGGACGAGATCAAGGGAACTTACCGGGAACTGACTTATATGAAAGAGCCGGTTCCAGTGCATCTGGCCCAGGCCAAGGTCTATGCCGCCATGTTTCTGCGGAACCTGCGGGATCGGAAACTGTCGGAAATCCGTGTGCAGATGACATACTGCCATATGGAGACGGAGGAGATCAAATATTTTCAATATTGCTTTGACGAAAAGGAAATACTGGAGTGGTTTGACGAGCTGCTTTGTTCTTATTTAAAATGGTCGGACTACAGATTTCAATGGAAATGCCTGCGGGACGATTCCATCCGGCAGATGGAATTCCCCTTTCCCTACCGGGAGGGACAGCGGGAGCTGGCGTCCTATGTGTATCAGACGATCTATCATGGAAAAAAGCTGTTTTTGGAGGCTCCCACGGGTGTGGGAAAGACCATATCCACGATATTTCCCGCAGTCAAGGCCATGGAGCGGGGTATGGGACAAAGGTTGTTTTATCTGACGGCCAAGACGATCACCAGAACGGTGGCGGAGAACACGTTTACCCTGCTGCGGGAAAAGGGGCTGCGTTTCAAGAGCGTGATCCTGACCGCCAAGGAAAAGATCTGTTTTATGGAAGAGACAGAGTGTAATCCCGAGTATTGTCCCTATGCCAAAGGACATTATGACAGAGTCAACGACGCCATGTACGATCTGCTGACCCATGAGGAAGGCTTTGGGCGGGAGGTTGTGGAGCGGTACGCCGGGAAACACAGGGTCTGTCCCTTTGAACTGTGTCTGGATATAAGTTTGTTTGCGGACGGCATTATCTGCGACTATAATTACCTGTTTGACCCGCATGTGTATCTCAAGCGTTTTTTTGGGGAGGGTGTCAAGGGGGACTATCTGTTTCTCATCGACGAGGCCCACAACCTTCTGGAAAGAGGCCGGGAGATGTACAGTGCCGTTCTGGTCAAGGAGGAATTGCTGGCTCTGAAAAACAGCCTGCATAAATTGCAGGAGACCCAGGGAGGCAGGAAAAAGGCGGCGGAAAGCGACAGCGATTGCAGCAGGAGCGTGCTGGTGTCCCGGGGATTTGCAGCTCGCATGATCCGCCAGCTGGAGAACTGCAACAAGGAGATGCTGGCATTAAAACGGGAGTGTGAGGACTGCCGGGTGGTACAGCAGATTGATTCGCTGATTGCCCTGCTGACGCATCTGCAAGGTACGATCGAGTCCTATCTGGAGGAACAGGAGGAGGCCGCGCTGCCCCAGCGGGAGGAGATTCTGGAGTTCTATTTTAACCTGGTTCATTTTCTGGAGATCTACGAACTGCTGGATGAAAAATATATTAAGTATACAAGGCTGTGTGAGGACGGCAGCTTTCTGTTAAAACTTTTCTGCGTGGATCCGTCGGGCAATCTGCGTGAGTGCATGAAACGGGGGCGCAGCAGTATTCTGTTTTCGGCGACTTTTTTGCCCATCCAGTATTATAAGAGCCTGCTGGGGGGCGAGGAATCCGACTATGAAGTGTACGCGAACTCGGTATTCAACCCGGAAAAACGAGCGTTATTTATTGCGGAGGACGTGACCAGCAAATATACCAGACGTTCCGAGGAAGAATTTTATCGGATTGCCGGATATATAGATGAGATCGTGAAGAATCGGCATGGCAACTACATGGTATTCTGCCCATCCTATGCCTTTATGCGGGAGATATACGCAATATACGCTGAGAACTTCGCGGACGATACCAAAGAATGTATCCTACAGTCGGAATATATGCGGGAAGAGGAACGGGAGGCTTTTCTGGCCCGGTTTGAGGGCAATGAGAACTGTGATCTGGAACAGTCCATCCACATGGAGATCGAGATCGAGGAAGAGAGGACGCTGATCGCTTTTTGCGTCATGGGCGGAATATTCAGTGAGGGTATCGATCTGAAGGAGGATAGTCTGATCGGCGCGGTCATCGTGGGAACGGGTCTTCCACAGGTGTGCTATGAGAGGGAACTGTTGAAACAGTATTTTGATTCGTGCGGCCAGAGCGGTTTTGACTATGCGTACCGATATCCGGGGATGAACAAGGTATTGCAGGCTGCGGGGCGGGTGATACGCACGGTGGAGGACGTAGGGATCGTGGCTCTGCTGGACGAGCGGTTTTTGCAGTATGCCTATCTGCGTATGTTCCCCCGAGAATGGGCCAATTATGAACAGGTGAGCCTTAACAGTATCGCAAAACGGGTGGAGCGATTCTGGGACTCCTGGCTATAATAAGATATTAAAAAGAGAATCCTTGAAAATGGTAAACGGATTCTCTTTTTTTGCGCTCTGAGATCCCGAGGCCTTTTGATATTATGTAAACCAAATGTGCGTTTGGATTTCTCAGGATCGGTAAAAATGACATAAGATTTTTGCAATTTTGACGCCTTAAAGGAAGGCGATGACAGATGTGTACATGTGGATAAGTATGTGGAAACGGTGGATTATTTTTCCACAATGCCGTAAATATGACAAAAAAATCATTTTGGCTGTCGAATCCGGTTTTTGCATGTAATATTGCAGAAAAGAAAATTGGAACTGTAACGGTCAACAGTATTATGTAAAATTGGATCCCGCCATGCCGTATCCTGGGACTTCTGTTCTTGATCTTCCTGTATTCCTGGGATTCCTGCGCTAACGTGCATCCCGGAATACCTGTTCTCACTTCCTGTCTTGCAATTCTGGGGAAAACATGCTAATTTATAAATACGACTTAATGATTTGCGGCATGCATGGGAGACCGATATGAAAGTACTGATATTATCCACAGGCACGGGCGAGGGACATAATTCCGCGGGGAGAGCGGTATTGGAGCAATTTCAGAAAAGGGAGATTCCCTGCGAGATGGAGGACGCGCTGAAATTTGCGTCGGAGAAGGCAGCCAGTTACGGTAAAAAGATCTATGTGTGGAGTACCGTGAAGGCTACGAAAGTTTTCAAGGGAGCCTACCGGGCGGGGAGGGCCATCACCTCCTCCCGCCGCAAGTCCCCGGTGTATTACGCCAACGCCCTCTATGCGGAAAAGCTGTATCATTATATTGTTGACAATGGATACGACACTGTCGTCATGCCTCATCTTTTTCCGGCGGAGGCGCTCACTTATATGCTGCGCAAACATGAGTGCCGCCCCGACATTCATACTTATTTCGTGGGAACGGACTATACCTGTATTCCGTTTACGGAGGAGACGGAGGCGGACTATTATTTCATAGCTCATGAGGAACTGCTGCAGGAATATATGGAAAAGGGGATTCCCAGGGAAAAGCTGATTCCCACGGGTATTCCGGTATCCGAGCGGTTTCGCGCTCTTCCCTCCCGGGAGGAGGCCAGAAGAATCCTGGGTATGCCGCCGCAGGGACGCTGCATCCTGATCATGACCGGCAGCATGGGCTACGGCAGGATTGAAAATCTGGTGCAGGCCTCGGTGCCCTATATGAAAGGGGAAGATCGGCTGTATATTCTGGGCGGCTCCAATGAAAGGCTCAAAGGACGGCTGCGGGAGGCATATCGGGAGGACTACAGGGTTCAGATTCTGGATTATACGGAGCAGACGGCGCAGTATCTGGCAGCGTCCGATCTGCTGTTCACCAAGCCGGGCGGGCTTACCTCCACAGAGGCGGCGGTGGTGGGGATCCCTCTGGCCCATACCAGGCCCATACCGGGATGCGAAGACTGCAATCAGGCTTTTTATAATGCGCATGGGATCTCTGTCAGCGCGGATTCGGAAATCGAACTGGTGGAGGCGGCCATGGAACTGCTGGCCCGTCCGGAGGAGTGCAGGAGGATGACAGAGAGACAGCATCAGGTAATCAATGCCAGGGCAGCAGAGGACATCTGCGAGTTTATCATACGGAAAAGTATCGACTGGAAGGCGAAACGGCAGGAAAGCCAGCCGGACGGGGAGGAGACGAAAGAGGTGTGAGTATGTGGGGGCATCAGATCATAATGATTGTGGCGGGAATACTGTGCGGCAGCATTCTGTTCAGCAGTTACCTGCCCAGGCTGATCAAGAAAGTGGATATCGTGCAGCTCAGCAGCGATCACAATCCGGGGACGGCCAACGCCATGCAGCACGCAGGGATACCGGTGGGGATTCTCTGTCTGCTGGGCGATATTTTCAAGGGAGTGATCCCGGTGCATATGGCGGTGCGGCTGGGGCTTGAGAGCGGCTGCCTTTTTTCTCTGATCATGGCGGCTCCGGTGCTGGGACATGCCTATTCCCTCTTCCACAGAGGCAGAGGGGGCAAGGCGATCGCGGTATCCTTTGGGGTGCTGATCGGCCTGATGCCCATTCACACGGAGCCGGTATTCGCTCTGTGCAGCATCTATCTGTTTTTTTCTCTGGTGGTTCGTATCAGGCCTCACACGCGCAGGACAAGGATCACTTATATACTGTTGGCGGCCAGCGCCCTTTATATGCTCTACGCCTGTTGGATTCCCTGGCAGATCTGCGGCGGCATGCTGATGGTCTCCGGTATCGTGGTACACAAAAACAGCCTGCGGCAGCAGATTCTGGAGGGGCAGGCAGCCGACACGGCGGAGAAGACCGGCGCGGTTTCGGCGTGACACTTTTTGCCGGATATGCATACGAACCATGGAAAATACCTCTTACCGGACGGGAAAGGCGAGAGGTATTTTTTTATGCGGCGGCACATTTCCTGTAAAAAAGGATTGACAAAGCATATTATATGGCGTATAGTATGTTCAAAAGTAATATTATACGTCATATAATATTGTATGCAGATATAGTAAAGAAAGGAAGAGACATGGTATTTAACACAGGTGCCGCTCTGCTGGACGCCATTGTACTGGCGGTGGTGTCCAAAGAGCCTGAGGGAACATATGGGTATAAGATCACCCAGGATGTACGGCAGGTCATAGAACTGTCGGAATCCACGCTGTATCCCGTGCTGCGCCGTCTGCAAAAGGACGACTGTCTGGAGGTGTACGACAGGGAATGCGCGGGACGAAACAGGCGTTATTATAAAGTGACCAGCAGGGGCTGGGCCCAGCTGCAGTTGTACGAGAGCGAATGGCGCAGCTATTCCAAAAAGGTCACTTCACTGTTTGGAGGTAAGGGGTAGGAGGTATGGATATGAACAAAACAGAATTTATGAGGCAGCTGGAGAGCCTACTGCAAAATATATCCCAGCAGGAACGGCAGGAGGCGCTGCAATATTATGAGGACTATTTCGCGGATGCGGGTCCGGAGAATGAGCAGGCGGTGATCGAGGCGCTGGGCAACCCGGCCAGGGTGGCCGAGAATATTCGCCGTGATCTGTACGGCGCGGGCTACGGGGACAATTATGAGGCCCGCAGGCCCGTCACAGGCAGAGAATTGACGGAATACGGGGCCTCTGCCCAGGGTATGGGAGGCGCAGGCCCGGCTCCCGGACCGGCAGCCACGGTGACGGCGGCCGCGGCGGGGCCGTGGCAAAGCGTTCCGCAGTCTGCTCCCACATGGGAAGGCAGCGGGCAGGGAGCGCAGGAAGATAAGGCAGGGAAGGCGGGCAAGAAACCGCTTTCCGGCGGTATGATCGCTCTGATCGTGATCCTGTGTATCATTGCCCTGCCGGTGGTCGGCAGTCTGCTGGCCGGAGCGGTGAGCGTGCTGGTCGGCCTGCTTGGGGTGGCGCTGGGACTCATCGCGGGTTGGTTCTGCCTGATCCTGGGTTTTGGCCTGGCCGCGTTGGTCTGTTTTATCATAGGGGTCGTCATCAGCGTGGTGGGTATACTCGGTATGGGGCTGCATCCGTTGGCGGGCCTGGGCCTCGTGGGAGGCGGTTTCATAACGGTTGGTATCGGTATTTTCTTTATGATGCTGACGGTGGCCATGGCAGGCGTCGCCACACCGGCGATCTTCCGCGGCCTGAGGTGGTTGTTTACAAATAAAAAGAAAAAAGCGTAGATTTTAATTAAAGGAAGGGCATGGAGATTATGAAAAAATTTATGAAGTATTGTTTTGTGCTGGCGCTCGTACTGATCATAGTGGGCAGCGCGCTCTATATGCTGGGCAGGGGAAAAAACGGCCGGGAAAATATGGATGCGCTGCTGTCAGAGTTTGGCGGCGACTGGGTGGGCCTGGCTCCCGAAACGGTTGACCGGGGCGTGTTTGAATCGGTGATGGAGGAGGCCGGGTTCGAGGCGCTGTATGATATTGACGCAAGTTCTGTATTTGACGATCGATATGAAGTCTGGAAGGGCAATTTGGACAGACAGATGATCGGCAGCGGCAGTATCAATGAGCTGGAGCTGGGAATCGGCGGCAGTATGGTGGAGATCAAGGACTCCGATGACGGAAATATTTATATTGAAGGTAAAAATATGGGGAAGACGCAGGCCTATGTGGAGGGGGACGTTTTGCATGTCAATTCCGTGCGGCCCGCCAATCTGACGGAGGAGATCAAGAACAGCAAGATCGTGTTGTATCTGCCCGAGGATATTTCCCTGCGTTTTATGAAGGTATCCCTGGGAGCGGGACAGCTGAAAATGGAGGATATGACGGTACAGGATATGACCGTGGATGTGGGAGCCGGTCAGCTTTTATTGGAGGAAATGGATGTCGAGCTGCTGGAAGTGTCTCTCGGCGCGGGAGAGCTGAAGGCGAAGGATATGAAAGTGCAGAATCTGTCGGCCTCCGCGGGCATGGGCAATCTGGAGTACTCGGGTTCTATAGACGGGACGGCGGACATCAGCTGTTCCATGGGCAATGTGAGTCTGGATCTGAAGGGGCATGAAGAGGATTTCAATTATGAGCTGCACTGCGTGGCTGGAAATATAGACATCGACGGGCATAAATACACCGGGGTAGAGATGAGCCAGTCCATAGACAACGGCGCGGGCAAGTCCATTGAGATCGACTGTTCCATGGGGAATGTAGAGGTGGATTTCTGATGAAAAAGCTGAGTCTCAACCGTAACCAGCTCAAATATCTGGTGATCGTGGCGATGCTCATCGACCATATCGCCTGGGCCTTTGTGCCCATGGAATCCGTATTGGGGCAGGTCATGCATTTCATTGGCCGCCTCACCGGACCTACCATGGCATATTTTGTAGCAGAGGGCTATATCCATACCCGAGATGTGAAAAAATACGCCGTGCGGCTGGGAATCTTTGCGTTGGTTTCCTGGGTGCCGTTCTGCCTGTTTGAGTACCAGACGCTGCCAGTGGTCATCGAATCCGGCAGCGTTCGGCTCCTGCCGTTCTTTGGCGTGATCTATACGCTGTTTCTGAGCCTGCTGGCCCTGTGGCTGTGGGATAAGGGGAAATGCCCCAAATGGTGTAAGGTGCTGGGGATCATCGGTCTGTGCGTCCTGTCGGTGCTGGGAGACTGGCCGGTGATGGATATACTGTTTGCGCTGGTATTTTATTCCTATCGGCAGCGGCCGAAGAAAAAGTGGATCTGGTTCTGCGGGATCAACCTGTTGGTCATCGTGCCGGGGATGATCATCAGTCGGTTCAACGTCGCGAATATCTTCCAGCTGGGTGTCTTTGTGGTGCCGGTGCTGATTCAGTGCTGCTATAACGGGCAGGGAGGCAGCAAAAAGGCCGTACACAAATGGTTTTTTATGTCTTTTACCCCCTGCATCTGTTGGCGCTGGGATTGTTGCAGATATATTTGTAAGAGAGACACTTGTAATGGAAACTCTATAGAAGGAAACTCTTATAGAAGGAAACTCTACAGGCCCCGGTGGGAAATCCGCACCGGGGCCTGTGCTTTGGCATATGGGCCGTCAGTCCATGTCTGTCTTCTCGGGCGTCACCTGAATGAACAGGTTCGCCTTGCGCAGGGCGGGGCGCAGCGCCAGATAGAAGATGCTGGCGGCGATGACGGCCACCACGGCGTTGACGGCGGTGGTGACGGTGGCCATCTTGGCCAGGGCTGCGGACAGTTCCTGAGGAATGCCCAGCAGATACATCTTGTAAAAATATCCCACCAGCGGATCAGCCACCATGTTAAAACCCATGCCGCAGACGCAGGCAAGAATCGTAACGCCTGTTATATATTTTTTTGAGTGAGTGCGGCTCAGTTTGAACAGGGTATGGGCCACCAGACCCACGATCAGGCCGATGCACAGCTTGAGCAGGAAGGTCTTGGGCGCGCTGGTCACATAAGCCGTAGTCAGATCGCCGATGGTCATGCCGATGGCTCCCGCCAGTCCGCCCCAGAAACCGCCCAGCAGCAGAGCCGCCAGCACGCAGAACACATTGCCGAAGTGGAAGGCCGTCTTACCCGGCCCTACAGGTATATCGATCTTGAATACGGCAAAGCCGATATAGCACAGCGCCGCCATCAGTCCCGCCATGGCCAGCCGCTTGATATCTTCCTGGGTTTTCACCGTGCCGACCAGCGCATTGTACAGCCCCTTTGCCACCAGCAGCAGAGACATGAACAGGGCGGTCAGCCCATAGGAGTAGGGCCGCTCCTGGCTGAGCTTTAAATCGGACAGCTCGGTCTGCCGGGCTTTCAAGGCCTCCACATCACCGGCAGCCTCCCCGGCGTCGATTTCCTTTAACAGGCCCCTGACCTCGGACAGCTGGGCGCTGGTCACGGCGGAATCCTTGTAGCTGTGGCCGTGGGCATAGATCGTAATCGCCAGGCTAATAATAAACAGCACTACGCTGACGATCAACAGCAAATAACTTTTTTTCTTGTCTCCATTTTTTCCTGTCTCCATAATAGAATCCCTCACAATCTGCCGCAGGGCGGCTTTTCTCTCACTGATCAGATGAATTGTTCTCTATTTTACACAAAAGTGGATATTCTAAAAGTGCCAAAACAGACTTTTTTTACCAGTCCAGTTTTTGGGGCTTGACAAATCCAGCTGCGTTCATTAAGATAGTTGAAAGAGACAAAGGCGATGATGAAGAGGAGTAGGGATGACCCCTTGCCAGAGAGGGCGGCCGCAGGCTGAGAGGCCGCTTGAAGGAAGGCATCCTGAAGGTAGCTTTTGAGCCTGTTCCTGAAGGGCGTCGGCGTGCCGGGCCGCAGTAGGGAATCACGGTTTATCTCCGTTAGCGGATAGGACTTTACAGGAAGTCACAGAGGCAGCCGCCGCAAGGCGTCTGTAAAAAAGGTGGTAACGCGCGACAGCGCCCTTTGCAGGCCGGAAGGTTTGCGAAGGGTTTTTTTGCGTATCGGGAGAGGGAAGGCGAAGAGACTTTATCCCTCAGAGCCATCGCACAGCGATTTTAATAAGGAGGAGAGCATCTATGAGCAAGGAATTGGCCAAGACCTATGACCCCAGAGGCATAGAGGACAGACTGTACGGGAAGTGGATGGAAAAGAAATATTTTCACGCGGAGGTGGATCACAGCAAAACGCCTTTTACCATTGTGATTCCGCCTCCGAATATCACGGGGCAGCTCCACATGGGTCATGCCCTGGACAATACCATGCAGGATATTCTGATCCGTTTTAAGAGAATGCAGGGGTATAACGCCCTGTGGCAGCCGGGGACGGATCATGCCTCCATCGCCACGGAGGTCAAGATCATCGAGAAACTGAAGGAAGAGGGGATCGACAAGCAGGATCTGGGGCGTGAGAAGTTCCTGGAGAGGGCCTGGGAGTGGAAAAAGGAATACGGCGGGCGCATCGTCTCCCAGCTGAAAAAGCTGGGGTCCTCCTGCGACTGGGACAGAGAGCGATTCACCATGGACGAGGGCTGCAATAAGGCCGTCACCGAAGTGTTTGTAAAGATGCATGAGAAAGGCTATATCTACAAAGGATCCCGGATCATCAACTGGTGTCCGGTGTGCAATACCTCCATCTCCGACGCGGAGGTGGAGTACCAGGAGCAGGCGGGGCATCTCTGGCATATCAAGTATCCGGTGATGCGGGAGGACGGAACCCCCAGCGACACGGAATTTCTGACTTTTGCCACCACCCGGCCCGAGACCATGCTGGGCGATACGGCGGTGGCCATCCATCCCGAGGACGAGCGCTACAGCCATCTGATCGGCAAGAGCGTGCTGCTGCCCATCGTAAACCGGGTGATTCCCGTGGTCACGGACACCTATGTGGACAGGGAGTTCGGAACCGGCGTGGTGAAGATCACCCCGGCCCATGACCCCAACGACTTTGAGGTGGGCAAGCGCCACGATCTGCCCATCGTCAATGTGATGAACGACGACGCCACGATCAATGAAAACGGCGGCGCATATGCCGGTATGGATCGCTATGAGGCCAGAAAGGCCATCGTGGCGGAGCTGGAAAAGCAGGGGCTGCTGGTAAAGATCGAGGATTACTCCCACAATGTGGGCACCCATGACCGCTGCAAGACCACGATCGAGCCCCTGGTGAAGGAGCAGTGGTTTGTCAGGATGGACGAACTGATAAAGCCCGCCGTGGAGGCGGTGAAGAAGGGGGAAATCCGGCTGATTCCCGAGCGCATGGAGAAGACCTATTACAACTGGACCGACAATATCCGGGACTGGTGCATCAGCCGTCAGCTCTGGTGGGGGCACCGGATCCCGGCCTATACCTGCGACAGGTGCGGCGAGGTGACGGTGGCGAAGGAGATGCCGAAGAGCTGTCCGAAATGCGGCCATGAACACCTGACCCAGGATCCGGACACGCTGGATACCTGGTTTTCCTCCGCGCTGTGGCCCTTTGAGACCCTGGGCTGGCCGGAGCAGACGGAAGATCTGCAATATTTTTATCCCACGGATGTGCTGGTGACGGGCTATGACATCATCTTTTTCTGGGTGATCCGCATGATCTTTTCCGGCTATGAGCAGATGGGGGAGAAACCCTTTAAGACCGTGCTGTTCCACGGCCTGGTGCGGGACAGCCAGGGGCGGAAGATGAGCAAGTCCCTGGGCAACGGCATCGACCCGCTGGAAATCATCGACCAGTACGGCGCGGACGCCCTGCGCCTGACGCTGATCACCGGCAATGCCCCGGGCAACGATATGCGTTTTTATTATGAGAAATTGGAAAACAGCCGTAATTTTGCCAACAAGGTGTGGAACGCCTCCCGCTTTATCATGATGAACATGGACGGGAAAGAGGTAAGGGAGCCCGCCGCGGCGGATCTGGAGCCGGCGGATCGGTGGATCCTGTCAAAATTAAATACGCTGGTCAGGGATGTGACCGACAATATGGAAAACTTTGAGCTGGGGATCGCCGTGCAGAAGGTATACGACTTTATCTGGGATGAGTTCTGCGACTGGTATATCGAGATGGTCAAGCCCCGTCTGTACAGTACGGACGACGCCGCCAGCCAGAACGCGGCGCTGTGGACGCTGAAAACCGTGCTGATCGACGCGTTAAAGCTGCTGCACCCCTACATGCCTTTTGTCACGGAGGAGATATTCTGCAGCCTGCAGAGCGAGGAGGAGTCCATCATGATCAGCAGCTGGCCCGTATACAGGGAGGAGCGCTGTTACGCGGCTCAGGAGCGGGCCATAGAGACCATCAAGGAGGCAGTGCGGGGCATAAGGGGCGTGCGAAACGAGATGAATGTGCCTCCCAGCCGCAAGGCCGGTGTGTTCGTGGTCAGCGAGGACCAGAAGATCCTGGATATTTTCACAGAGGGCAAGCTTTTCTTTGCCTCTCTGGCCTATGCGGGAGAGGTGTCCATGCAGCGGGACAAGGCGGGCATCCCGCAGGATGCGGTGTCCGTGGTAATCCCCGGGGCCACGCTGTACATTCCCTTTGCGGAGCTGGTGGATATCGCCCAGGAAATAGAGCGTCTGCAAAAGGAGGAGAAACGTCTTCAGGGCGAGCTGGCCCGGGTGGACGGTATGCTGTCCAATGAGAAGTTCCTCTCCAAGGCTCCCGAGGCCAAGATCCGGGAGGAGAGGGAAAAACGGGAGAAGTACGCGCAGATGATGGAGCAGGTGCGGCAGCGTCTGGGACAGCTTGCGTAGTTTCGGGCAGCATGCGTAACCTCCGGCAGGCCGTTCGGGATGCCCCGCGGGTGAAGGATGGATGGCGGGCCGCGGGGTATGATATGTGGGAAAGGACTGACAGGATATGATAAAACGGCAGATCGCCACCTATGACCAGGCGGTGGAATATATCATGGATATCCCCAGGTTTACCGCCAAGAATACCATGGAGGATACGCGGGCATTTCTGCACCGTCTGGGAGATCCGGACCGGGCCCTGCGCATCCTTCATGTGGCGGGCACCAACGGGAAGGGCTCGGTCTGCGCTTACATGCGCAGTGTGCTGGAGGCGGCGGGCCAGAGGGTGGCTGTGTTCACCTCCCCCCATCTGGTGGATGTGCGGGAACGCTTTGTCATAGAAGGGGAGATGATCGGAGAGGATAGCTTTCTGGAGGCTTTTCTACAAGTCTATGACTGTCTGGACTGGAACGCGCTGGCCGCCGGAGAGGGGTATCATCCCACTTTCTTTGAATATCTGTTTTTTATGGCCATGCTGGTCTTTGCCCGGAAAAACCCGGATTACTGTATCCTGGAGACCGGGCTGGGCGGGCGGCTGGACGCTACCAACGCGGTGGCGCGCAAGGAAATCGCGGTTATCACCCATATCGCTCTGGATCATGTGGAATATCTGGGGCATACACTGGGGGCCATCGCGGGAGAGAAAGCGGGTATCATACAGGAAAAGGTTCCTGTAATCTATGCCGACAGTTGCCCGGAAACGGGGGATGTGATACGGGAGCGGGCGCATTCTTTGTCGGCAGAGGCATATCCCGTGTCGGAAATTGACTACAGATTCTCAAAAATTAGCAATAAAAACATTGATTTTTCTTATATTTCCCGTTATTATGGTAGTGTCAGCCTGTCTATCCCTACCATTGCCCGGTATCAGATGGAGAATTGCAGTCTGGCGTTACGCGCTTTGGAGGTGCTGGCTGGAGGGCAGCAGGCGGCGGATTGGCCTTCTCTGCGTCTTTCGCAGGAGATTCTTAAGAGGGGCGTAAGCGCCTGCTTTTGGCCGGGGCGCATGGAGGAAGTGCTGCCGGAGGTCTATCTGGACGGCGCTCACAATGAGGACGGCATGCGGGCTTTTCTGGAGTCCGTGGCGGCGGACGGGTATAGCGGAGACAGGCATCTGCTCTTTGCGGTGGTGGCGGACAAGGATTATCCGGCCATGCTGCGCCGGATCGTGGACAGCGGACTGTTCCACCGGCTTAGCATCACTTATCTGGAGAACAAAAGGGCAACGGCTCCCGCCGAGATCGAGCGGGAACTGGCGGCGTACCCCCAGGTCAGGGCGGCGCAGTACCGCTGTGTCCCCGAGGCGCTGGAGGCCATATTGACAGACAGGCCGCCCCATGAGAGAATATATATCGCAGGTTCCCTGTATCTGGCAGGGGAAGTGAAGGCGGCGTTACATTGCAGGAAAGAAGAAAGAGGTAGCTATGATCAATTTTGAGGAAGAACTGAAGAAATTCCGGCCCAGCCTGGAGGTGGAGGACGCGGAGGAGTCCATTTACAATCAGGATCTGACCGATATGGCGGACCTGCTGGTGCGGATGCTCCAGGAAGTACAGCAGACTGAGGAACAGTGATATCGCAGGATAAGCAGGAGGAACAGCATGTTTTGTTATAACTGTGGCTGCCACTTGTCGGAGCATGATTATTGTACTTCGTGCGGGGTGGATGTGTCTTTATATAAAAGGATAATGATTCTGTCCAATCTGTATTACAATGAGGGACTGGCAAGGGCCAATCTCCGGGATCTGACCGGGGCCGTCACCAGTCTGCGGCAGAGCCTGAAATTCAATAAGAACAATATCGAGGCCCGCAATCTGCTGGGTCTGGTGTACTTTGAGATGGGAGAGACCGTGGCGGCTCTCAGCGAGTGGGTGATCAGTAAAAATACCCGTCCAGATAAAAATATTGCGGACGACTATATCAATATGATCCAGGCCAGCGCGTCACGGCTGGACGCCATCAACCAGACGATCAAAAAGTATAATCAGGCGCTTGCGTACTGCAGGCAGGACAGCAGGGATCTGGCGGTGATTCAGCTGCGCAAGGTGCTGTCCATGAACCCCAAATTTATTCGCGCCCACCAGCTGCTGGCGCTGCTGTATATGGACAGCGAGCAGTGGGACAAGGCGAAACGGGAACTGGTGAAATGCGCGGAGATGGATCGCAACAATATCCAGACGCTCACTTATATGCGGGAAGTGGATCGGATGCTGGCGCCGGACGAGACGGGCAAGATCAGTCGGCGCAAGGACAGGGAGGAGTCCGTGCGCTATCAGGCGGACAACGAACTGCTAATCCAGCCCAAGGGACTGAAAGAGCCCAAGCGCAGCGGTGTGGGCACGCTGCTCAACATTTTTCTGGGCCTGGCGATCGGGGCGGCCGTCATGTACTTTCTGGTGGTTCCGTCGGTGCGCACCAACGTGCTCCACGATTCTCAGCAGAAGATTACTGAGATATCCAACGAGATCGACGCCAAGAACAATATGATAACGGATCTGGAGAACCAGATAAAGAATATTGAGCAGCAGAGAGTGGACTTGCAGACCGAACTGGATCGCTACGCGGGTACGGACGGCACTTTGCAGTCCATGGAGCAGCTGTTGAACGCCGCCAGCCGGTATCTCACCGCCATGCAGGAGGCGGAGAACAGCGAAGGGCGCAACCAGGGTATCCAGGAGACGGCGGATATGCTGGAGCAGATTGAGGCGGGTATGGTGCTGGAGGAAGCCCCCGAGGCCTTCCGGAATCTGTACCAGATGCTGTTTTCGGCCATTGGCCCCCATATGAGCGTAGTCTACTATAATATAGGGCATCCGCTTTATCTGACGAACAGTTTTCAGGACGCCATAGCCCCTCTGGAAAAAGCGGTGGAGTACGATCCGGAAAACGGCGATCCCTATTATGATCTGGGACGGTGTTATGACAGCGTGGGACGGGGGGAAGATGCCATCGTCGCGTTGGAGAAATTTATAGAGATATACCCGATGCGGGATCGCGCCACTACGGCGAGGCAGATCCTCAACAGACTTAAGAACGGGCAGTAAGATAAGATACCTTTTGAAAAACTAAATAAGCTACCAAGGACAAGAGAACATATCGGAAAGGATGTGTTCTCTTTTTGCGTGGAGTGGAGCGGAATGGAGGAGGTAAGGGAATGGATGATTTTCAGGTCATTGACAATTGTTTGATGGTAAAGCTGCCGGAGGAGGTGGATCATCACAAGTCGTCTTATATCTGTGAGAGGGCGGACAGTTATATACTGCGGGAGGAAGTGGAAAACATAGTGTTTGATTTTGAGGATACCCGGTTCATGGATTCCTCGGGGATCGGCATTATCATGGGCAGATACAAAAAGATCGTCTGTTTTGGCGGCAAAGTATTTGTCATCCACGCCGACCCGCAGATCCGCAGGATCCTGCGGGTGGCGGGACTGAACAAGTTGATCGAGATCATGGACTAGGAGGAGAGGTTTATATGACAGTGGAAAAGGATTTACAGCAGACGGGGGGCGTGACAGAGAGAGCGCCCTGGAGGAATGAGATGAGCATGGAGTTCGACGCGGTATCCGTCAACGAGAGCTTTGCCAGAGTGGCGGTAGCGGCCTTTGTGGCTCATCTGAATCCCACTCTGGAGGAGGTGGCGGATATCAAGACAGCCGTGTCGGAGGCAGTGACCAACGCCATCATCCATGGCTATGACAATGTATACGGCTACGGTAAACACGGCAACAGCCAGCCGGCCTATCTGATCATTCATCCGGGCAAGGTGCGGCTGCGGTGCAGTCTGGAGAAGGATGTACTGCGGATAGAAGTGGAGGACCACGGCAAGGGTATGGAAAATGTGGAACAGGCCATGGAACCGCTGTATACCACCAAACCGGAGTACGATCGCTCGGGCATGGGATTCGCCTTTATGGAGGCGTTCATGGATGAACTGGAGGTGCGCAGCGAGCCGGGGCGGGGAACCGTGGTGCATATGACAAAAAAGCTCGGAACCTATCCCCTGATAGAGGAGGAGATTTGAGCGCATGGAAGAAGTATCAGTGCTGATAGCGAGATCACAGGCTGGTGATAAAGAAGCGAGAGAAGTACTGATAGAGAAAAATCTGGGATTGGTACATACCATCGTCCGGCGTTTCCTGGGGAGGGGCGTGGAGCCGGAGGATCTGTTCCAGATCGGCGCCATCGGTCTGATGAAGGCGGTGGACAAGTTTGATCTGTCCTACAATGTAAAATTCTCCACCTACGCGGTGCCGATGATCACCGGGGAGATCAAGCGGTTTCTCAGAGACGACGGGCCGGTGAAAGTGTCCAGAACCCTCAAGGAGAGGGCGGTGAAGATCAGGGCTGCCAGAGCCAGGCTGCAGGGAGCGCTGGGACGGGAGCCGGGAATCCAGGAGATCGCCCATGAGACAGGGATAGAGCCGGAGGATATCGTGCTGGCCATGGAGTCTGAGACCCGGGTGGAGTCCATCTATTCTTCCATATACCAGGATGACGGCAGCGAGATCTATCTGGTGGACAAGGTGGCCTCCGGTCCGGCGGGCTGCGGCAGCGTCAGCGCGGGCAGCCAGGATCCGGAGAAAGACAGTCTGATCGATCATCTGCTGCTCCAGCAGCTCCTCTCCACCCTGAAGGAGCAGGAGCGGCAGCTAATCGTGTTGCGTTATTACCGCAATCATACCCAGACTGAAGTGGCCGATATTCTGGGAATCAGCCAGGTACAGGTGAGCCGTCTGGAAAAAAAGATCCTGCTGCACATGCGGCAGCTGGCAGTGGAATAAACTGCCAGCGCTTTTTCCTTAAAAAATCATAAATTTTATGTATTCTCTCTTCCCAATCCACATAAATTCGATTATAGTAGATATGTAGCCGGATCGCACATAAAGATGGGAGTACGAGATGAACGAAGAGAACAGGACGGGCGCGCAGGCCAGCCCCTATGATGAAGAGAGCAGACTGCGCAGGAAACGACTGAGGAGAAAGAATACCATTTCCTATTTTGTAGGATTGGCCGTGGCGTTTGGCGGATTATTTCTGGTCATGATACTGGCAATCGCCGTTTATTCATGGATTGACTCCAAGACGGGAGAGACGGACGCGATGCTCCAGCAGACTATGGGCGGCGCCATGACGGCAGGGGGAAATATGTATACCCAGGAGGAGCTGGATCAAAAGGTGGCGGAGGCTGTGGCCCGTGCCCAGGCGGACAATGAGCAGGCTGTGGAGGCGGCGCTGAACAACCAGCAGGAGGAGATTCTTGGAGGGATAAGAGTACAGCTGGCGGACGGTCAATCCGCGCTGGAAACACTGCGCCCGCTGTATCCCGACGATATTGTGCTGGTCAGCGGCGGCAAGTATCATTTTGTGCCGATTCAGAGGGATCTGCCGCTGCACAGTTATGTACAGGAGAATCTTCAGATATTGGAAAACGGACGTTTCCAATATGTGGAGAACGGACAGGTGGTGTCCCATATGGGGATCGACGTGTCCAAGTATCAGGGAAGGATAGACTGGGAGAAAGTGGCGGCGGACGGCGTGGAATTTGTCTTTCTGCGGCTGGGGCTGCGCGGTTATGAGAGCGGCAAGCTGGTGGAGGACGAAACTTTTCAGGCCAATATACAGGGAGCGCTGCAGCATGGCATAAAGGTGGGCGTATACTTCTTTACCCAGGCCGTCACCGTGGAGGAGGCCATAGAGGAGGCCAATTTTGTGCTGGAGCGGATCGCGCCCTACAATATTGAGTGTCCTGTAGTGTTTGACGTGGAGAAGGTAGGCAGCAGCACGGCGCGGATGAACCAACTGACGCCCCAGGAGCGCACAGACGTGACCATCGCCTTTTTGGACACCATAGAGGCGGCGGGATACAAGCCCATGTTCTATCACAACATGGAGACGGCGCTGCTATTGCTGGAGCTGGACCGGTTGCAAAACTATGACAGGTGGTTTGCCTATTATGGCGAGGATCTGTACTATCCCTATGATTACGGCGTATGGCAGTACTCCGAGAAAGGCAATATAAACGGGATCAGCGGGGAAGTGGATATGAATATCGCGTTTAAAATGTGGGAATAGCGAGCGGTCTGGCGGGCCCGGCAGACACGGCGTATGAGTATTGTAAGGTAAAAGCATTTATAAACCTCAAGCGGACATGGAAACATTTGTCCGCCTGAGGTTTTTTCCTTTGTTTTGCGCGCGCACACAGCGATGTGAACGTTTGCTGCCGTATAGAGCTGTTTTGAAAAAAGAAAGGTTCTGCGATTCGGTATAAGTCCGCACGGATCTGGGCATGAATAAGCGAAACCTTAGAAATAAATCCGCTGTTGTCAGAGTAAGGCAAAAACGGAGAGTTAAGGACTGGAAAGGATCGGAAGAATCATGCCAAACGCCACTGTATATTTGAAATGCGACCGCAATGTAGAGTGTCAGAATGAAGACGTGTTTTTGAAGGATATAGGCTCCTTACAGTGTACGGATCAGCAGATTCTGGCCAAGTGCAAGGCAGTTAAGGTACATCATTTCACGCAGGAGGAGCAAGCCGAAGGGGGCAGGACCGGAGGCAGCCGGGTCAGAGGAGGCAAGAACGGAGACAGCCGGACTGGAGGAGGCAAGAACGGAGGCAGCCAGGCCGGAGGAAACGGAAAAAGGCCGTGGACGGGGCGGGCGCATCAACAGCGCTGCGTGGTCAGCGTGCTCAAGATCATTGCCCTGATGGAGGAGGCCTGTCCGGGCATCACCGTACAGTCCGTGGGAGAGGCGGATGTGGTGTTGGAACGGGTCAGAGTGCCCAAGTATAAAGGCGCGAAACAGTGGATTAAAACGGCGCTGGTCTGTCTGGTCAGCTTTTTCGGTACCGGATTTACGATCATCGCTTTTCACAATGATGTGGGTATCAATGACGTGTTTACGGAAATTTATCGGATTGCCATGGGAGCGGAGCCGGGAGGGCTGAATGTGCTGGAGGTGGCCTACAGCCTGGGATTGGCGCTGGGAATCATCGTTTTCTTCAATCATATCGGCGGCAGACGCATTACCAAGGATCCCACGCCCATAGAAGTGTCCATGCGCAATTATGAGGAAGACGTCAATAAGGCGCTGGTAGATACCGCGGGCCGGGAAGGCAAGGAGGTGGACGCCTGATGGGGACGGTCATGTGGTGTGTGCTGGCGCTGGCTGGCCTGAGCTTTGGGATGCTGGCGGCGGCAGGGGTATTTACCGTACTCAGCGCGGTGGGGTTGATCCCCCGTTTTGCCGGCAAGACCCATTCCGCCAGAGAGATATGGCTCTATGAGGATATGGTGATGGTGGGAACCATCGTGGGCTGCATATTCAGCATTTTCCACCGCTATCTGCAGATCGGCGCATGGCTGGAAGAGAGCCTGCCGTCGCTTGCATGGCTGTGGAACGCGCTGGGGCAGGGATTCTTAAGCGTGTCCGGTTTGTTTTACGGTATGTTTGTGGGATGCCTGGCCCTGGCCATCGCGGAGATGTTGGACAGCATTCCCATATTTACCCGGCGGATATCTTTCCGCCACGGCCTGGGATGCGCGGTGCTGGCCATGGCCGTGGGAAAGTTCTGCGGCTCGATGCTCTATTTCTGGCAAGAGCTGCACAGAACCGCAGGCGGGTAAAAGGACGCAGGTATGTTGCATATGGAATGTAAGAAAGGAAAGGTGCAGAGATATGAACGAACAACAAAAACAGGACTATGAAAAGTACGTAAAAAAGGTGACGCCCACCCACAATCTGGGATTGCAGATGCTGAAAGCATTCATAACAGGTGGCATCATATGCTGTATCGGGCAGTTTATCCTGAATTACTGTGAAAAACTGGGACTGGACAAGCAGAGCGCGGGCAGTTGGTGTTCCCTGCTCCTGGTGCTGTGTTCCGTGGTGCTCACAGGTTTTAACCTCTATCCCAAGATCGTCAAATGGGGGGGAGCCGGAGCGCTGGTACCCATCACCGGCTTTGCCAACTCTGTGGCAGCCCCCGCCATCGAGTACAAAAAGGAAGGCCAGGTGTTCGGCGTGGGCTGCAAGATATTCACCATCGCCGGGCCGGTAATTTTGTACGGCATCTTTGCCAGCTGGCTGCTGGGGCTGGGGTACTATATTGGGAAACTACTGGGCATTTGGGGATGAAAATTGATGTTTACAATCAAAAAAATGCATGTTACAGTAGATAAAAGAGCATGGCCTACAGTTTGGAGAGAAGTGAATGACTAAATCCCGGGTTCTGCAGGAGGGCTATGGAAGGTAATAAGTACAGACTTGAGGTAAAATAGAAACTGCCTTAAAGTAATCGGATAAAATGAGGGGGAAACACAACATGAAAAACCATAACAATGTATCCATAGACCGGGACCGAGCCTTCGACATTAACGCTCTAAGCGAACTCCTCACCCAGGGAAAAGCCATCCTGACCCAGGCCATCGCCATCAGCCAGAAGATGGAAACCTCCATCGCCGCCATCGCCTCCATCTACAACGGCATAGACGCAGAATACAAAGTAGGCGCGCTGGGCTCCGACATCGACACCCTGTCCGGCAGACTGCGGAAGGACATCTACCAGGAAACCATCAGCAGTATGGACGCCATCCTGAACAAACTCATAAACGACATCCCCTCCTACGACACCGCCCTGGCCCAAAGCATGGACGCCATACAAG
>CAJUAH010000012.1 GCA_910584375.1 uncultured Acetatifactor sp. | reverse complement strand
CCCAACCGGCATTTATCAAGGCTTTATTCCCGAAATCGATGTGGGAAGTTTGAGTCAATAATTCTTGGATTGTAATTTTTATGATAAACGATTTTTATATATCTTGTTTCTTTCTTTATCTCATCAAAGTACTCTCTTGTAATATTGTTGAAATATAAGTGATTATATAAAATCTTAGCCTTTTCTATGTAAGTCATTTCATTTAGATCAATTAGGTATGTATATACATCGTTATTTTCCATCAATTCATTAAAAATAATAGAACGTTTTTTTGCTTCGTTTAGTATTGTTATACGACTATTTAGAATTAGCTTTTTATTTACATTGCGTTTTACAAACGAGATCAAAGATCTAATTTCATTGGGCTGACTATCCTTTATTTTTAAATAATGTTGACCCAAAAAATCATCAAGTAAAATTATTTCTTTCTTATCGGGATTTAAAGACAAAGCATTTTTGATATTTCCAATTTCATTATCAGTTGTATACCTTATTGAATAACCTTCTCCAACAAATCTTAATATTAGCATTTTAGAAAGTGTACTTTTCCCAACGCCCGGATTTCCTATTATAACAATAATCCTATTTTCAAGCAGTTTTTTCATAGCCATATTATAAGATTTGGTCTCAACAAAAAACTTAACACTGTTTTCAATATCGTCTATTAATTCTTCACAATCAATGAACACTTTTTGATTTGTAATCAAGGATAATACATTGCTTGCACAAAGCCACAACTTATAATGCTTTCTTAATATCTCAGCATTCTCATCTTTGCTCAGAAATTCATTGATATCAGCAGCATCAATAACAGAAGACGTATTATCCATATAATTACTAAACATACTATAGATTAAATTTTTATTTTCCTTAGTCAACGTCTGACTTGTACAAACATAATACCTTTTCAGCCCCTTTTTATCATAAAGTCTATTTGTCTCTTTCCTCAAACTAGACTGCAACTGCTTGAAAGAGCTTTTATAGTAGTGTTTTGCTTGTCCTACTATTGCCGGGGAATATTTTGCATCACATATATCAATTCCTCCATCCTTTCCTTTTGCAAAAGTATACAATACAATACCTAGTTTTTTCTCCAAAATATCTTTGCACAGCATTTCAAACTCGTAATCATTAAGGGATTCTAAATTGAACATCATTTTTCTTTTTGACTCACCTTTCCCCTTATTTCTTCCACCAACCGATACACCTTACTCACCGGCCACATCTTCGACATTTTCTTTTTCCCATCATCCACACATTTCTTATAACATCTCTCCGCTATCTGGATCGCTCTCTCCTCGTCCCCATACTCCACCAATTTCCTATAAATATCCCTGTCATTCTTGGAATACTCCTGCCCCGTAACTTTCTTAAATTTCTCGGCAAACCGTTCACAACAAGTATAGGACTCCATAATCGCCGGCATCTCTCCAAAATACGCATACATCCATATCTCAAAGCAGGGATTGGACCATCCGACGCCCACACCGTTTTTCTCCGCAGTCCATATGATCTCGTCAAAATCCTCCACCCGATCCCTGTCAAAAACAATCCACGGAATACGATACTGAGATTCCTGTTCCATTCTTTCCAGTGCTTTCCTGACCAGCTCCACAGTCTTGGCTTTTTCCACCTTAATGACAAGCCGGTTTTTCAGTTCTACAGGAATGCTGTCCCGCAGACCTTCAAAATAATTCTTCTCCGTTTCCTCCGTATCCGTCACAATCAAATAATATCCCAGTTCCGGCACTCTGGCTCCCACACATCTGTTTCTGTCCCGTCGTTTTCCGGCCCTGCTGTCGCTGGGTTTTCCAGCGGAAGAACTTTTTCTTCCCGCTGTTTTTCCCTTATTCGTCATCCTCTGTCCTCCCCTTCAGCATCTTCATGGGTTTTAGCGCAGGGATCGCTCCGTAATTTCCTGTTAGATAATTCTTCGCCAGCGCCTCATCCCGCCGTACCTTGTTTCCCTCTTCATCCTTGAATTCAACCAAAGAATACAGTTCGGAAACACCGTCCCGTTTCTTATTGACCATCCAAATCTCATCCCTTCGCAGCAACTCATTGGAATACTGCCAGATATCATGCGTTGTAAACACTAACTGCGCATTCTGCGTATTGATCTCCGGCGACAGAAAAGTCAGTATGATATTCCTCACCAGCAATGGATGCAGCCTAGCATTCAGTTCGTCAATAAACAGCGTGGAGCCGTGATCCAGAACTTCTCTCAGAGAGGGATACAGAGCAAACATTTTCAGCGTTCCGCTGGATTCCTGTTTCAACGGAATGGCTGCCATTTTCCCACTGTCTCCCATCTTATGCAGGGAGTCAATCTTAAATCGTTTATTCTGTTCTTTCTCATCCTCCTGCTGCATTTCTTCTATATCAAAATCCTGTATCGCCCCGTCAAAAGAGGCGAAATATTCCACCACATTGTTCTGAACTTCTCTCTTATCCACAAAACCGCTGGGGAGAACTCGGGAAAGGAAATAGTTCTCCCCAGGATCGCCAAAGTCCACAATTTCATTGTTCAAAAACCAATCCCTTACCTTTTTCAACTTTGTGATCCGTAATTTTGCTCCCAGAGACACGATCAGGGATTCCTTGTTCAGAGATGCCTTGATATTTTCCACATGATTTTTGGAGAAACCGTTCATCTCCAGTTCTTCTCCCTTTTTTCTATAAAAAATCGTTCTGTACTTATTTCTCGCCGTCTTTGCTTTTGAATACAGCCACTCTTCCACTACTTCGTCATTCTTCAAGGAAAAGCCGTACTGATATGTTTTCCCTGTATCTTCTGTGTTGTCAACATAAAACACTTCAAAAGTAGTCTCTGCATTGCGGCTCTCCTCATCAAAGAGAAAAGGCGTTACTTTCACATACACATCTCCCGTTTTCCTACGCCGTTCATCTTCATCCCCGAAATTAAAAGATTCATCCACATAATAGGTCATATATTCAAATGCGTCATGCGCATTAGACTTACCACTTGCATTAGCTCCGTAAATCGCTGCCACTTTCAGCAGTTTGTCGTTAGCCACCTCCACTACATGGTCCTCATGCTCCGTTATTTTGGTCGCTGTTAAATCCAGAGATACCTCATCTCGGAAAGATTTGAAATTCTTGAAATTGAATTGTATCAGCATGGTAGTCTCCTTATTATAAAATCCCACAAATTAACCTTTTTTAAATTATAACCCATGTTTTGAAAAAATCAACATCTAATTACGTTTTTTTTGTAATTAGATGTTGATTATATTAAATATAATGTTCCAAATTACAACTTTACCTAAATAGTTCCTATCCGTGGGGCGAATATTGCAATATATAAATGAGGGTTAAAAGAACTTGCCCTGTTATGATTTACTCATGAAGATAGTTCTTTCTCCAAAACCATATTCTTTCCTAAACATTGTTTAACAATGCACGTTATCTCATCCCCCCGTGCCCCCCCGCCAGCACGTCGAACACCCGGCGCAGGTTCAGGCGTCCGTATCCCGAGTATGTCAAGTTAATGTCACGAACTTTTTGAGGTTTTTTCAGAGGAAAAGTCTGAGAAACCGCATAAATTCGTTGGGAGTATATGGAATTAGTGTTAAGTTGGGTGAAAATTGATGTAGAATTAGTGTCAAGTTATTTTTAAGAAAATGGTCCCTTTATCCAAAATAACTTTCATTCAATTCAAATTCTTTTTTTCCATTTTACTAATTGCCGTCAAAACTTGAATATCTTGTAGATACCAATCCGCGCATTCGTCATAATAAATCTCTTCTTTGCGTTTCTTGAATATACGAAAAGGCCTACTCCCTGAATTATCATAAATATGGCACACATCGCATATCTGTACTAAATCTTTTATCAGTTCAAGCGCCCTGTCATATCTCTGAATTATTTTTTCTTCTGGCACATCATGACCGCCTGATTCTACCCTTGATTTTACCCGCCAAACATTAATCATGGGATCGGCAGTGAGAACATAGTAACAGCGTATGAAATACCCTTTCTCTTTTGCCTTTCTTAGCAGTTCAATATTCCGGCATGTTGACAGTACGGTTTCAAAACAGAATTCGTTCATCTGCTCAATATGCTCTTCCCGCTGTTTCTCCGCGAGCTGCGCCGCAGCCAAATCTGAGCATTTAATATTCTTTTTGATTTCATCGGCATTAATGTAATCCACTGGCGGTTTTAGCAATTCTGTTATTGTGCTTTTGCCGGAACCGTTGGGACCCGCAAAAACTACCACTTCAGGCCTCTTTTGCGACACGCTCACTATACCGCCCCTTTCTCATTCTTCTTCCTACTTCTACTCTGGTTCCGTCATTGTTCTCCTGATATATGATTTGCGTTTCCCTATCATATGTGACTATTGGAACGTCCAAGGCCCTCTTTTTCTCCAATTCGATTCTCACTGCCTCATTTACACGCTTTACCACCATCTCATCAGAAATATACTCCTCCCGTTTCATATTCCGCCTCCCTTATATCATGGTTTTTGAGTCATAAATAATATCTTATTTATATTTTATCACATATTCCCGATTTCTACCATTCCATAACCCACAAAAAATTTATGTAGAAACCGCATATGCACAAGGGCCACCGCGTAAATGCAGCAGCCCCCGTTTCCTTTTTCTGTCTCATCCCCCCGTAACCCCCGCCAGTACGTCGAACACCCGGCGCAGGTTCAGCCGTCCGTAACCCCATTCCCTCGAAGGATAACTAACCTCCGTAGTACGCACTGCCCCCTGGATAAAGTAATTCCGTACCTCCTCCGTCTCCGCCAGCAGGCTGTTTCCCTCCACCACAGCCCACTGCATGAACTGGGCCGCCGCGCCTGCCGTCAGGGCCGCCGCCAGGCTGCTGCCGGTGCGCCGCCCGTAGACGGTGGAAATATTCACGCCAGGAGCCGCTATATCCGGGCATATCTGACCCATGCGGGCAAATCCCCTGCCCGACTCCAGAAAGAAACTGTTGTTGGCGTCATTGTAAGTGGAAACACAGATCACCCGGTCCGCCATGGACGGCTCCGTCAGCGTGGTATACGGATCAGGACTCAGAAAATAGCAATCCGCCGTGAGGAAATCCGTGATCGGCAGCCACATATGGAAACTTCCGTTGTAGAGTTGCCCGGCCGCGGACACCCGGAAGTTCCAGATCCCCGCTGTTGGCTGACCCACTCGAAAAATCACAAGCTGCTCCCCGGTGTTGGCCTCCACCAATACGCTCTGAACCGTGATCACGGTACGCTCATATATAAAACGGTAAGTGTTCTCCCCCTCCACGCCCAAGCGGATGGGGGGAATGGTTTCGCCTCCCGGTGAACGAATCGTAATATTAAACAGATCCGGCACGCTGCCCCAGAACTCCATGATAAATCCGTTTACCCCTTCCGCTACCCGCACTTCCACATCTCTGTAGCTGTCCAGCCGCCCCAGATCCGTGGGAATCTGTCCAAAGAAATGGTGGGCCGCGTTGCCTTCATTGCCGCCTGCCACCACCATGACCCGGCTGCGATATCCCCCCATGCAGCTGAGGTATCTGGAAAGAAAACTGTTCCCATTGTGATCCCCCATGTTGGTTCCCACTCCCAGGCAAATGACCACCGGTCTTTTAAAAGTATCCGCAAAAGAGTCTGCATAGCGAATTGCCAACATGATATCCGCTTCCGTATAGGCCGGAACATCCTCGGGCAGGAAAAAATACTGCCTCAGATAAGGCTTGCACTGTTTCAACTTGACCACCAGAATATCCGCCTGCGGCGCAGCTCCCAGATACAGAGTTCCGTTGCCCAGACTGCTGCCTGCGGCCACTCCGGCCAGCGCGCTGCCATGCCCCAGTTCATCCCGGCTGGGGACAACACTGTAGGGATCCTCCGTCAGCAACGCCTCGTTAATCTGTTCCCGAGTAAAAATGGTGCCAAAATTGAGCTCCTCCGGAGACGGGCCATCCTGAATAGTCTGATCCCAGATGGCCAGAATCCTGGTGGTGCCGTCCTCGTTTCGGAAGACTGGCAACGTATAGTCCACGCCCGTATCAATGCAACAAAAAATGCATCCCCGACCGGTAAGGTTCAGGGGATCCCTCTGTACGGACAGGATACCGCTGGATATCAGCGGTGTGGGGTCAAAGGGCTCCTGCGCCACAATACGATCCGAGGCAAGCTGCGCTGCCCTTACCTGCCCCTTGCTGTCCGTACTCCCGATGTCCAATTCCATCAATCCGTATACCTTGGGGGTGAAACGGTATTGATAAGGCCCTCTCCAGCGGTTCTGCGCTGTCAGCAGTTTATCATATATCACCGAGTAACCCTCGCCCAGAGGAATATAGCATATATCCGATCCTTCCGTCATAAGAATGTCCACCGGAAAATCCACCACGATGTCCACATAGTCGTCAGATAAAATCTTATCCCTGCAATCCATAAAGGTCTTCTCTTTCCTTGTTTTCCCTTATAGATACTCTATGCGCCGCGGCGGCGCATGTTTCCCATTTTTACGCGCGTACTGTTATTATACAATAATTCCGTGCGCTTTAGCGCACTCAACCGGACAGCTCTCATACCGTCTGACGGCCTGAAAATATCCCGGTGGGAAAATCCCACCGGGATGTCATTCCTGCCCTCAGGGCATGGCATATTCTTTCAGGGTATCGCTGCTCTCCAACAGCATATTGCTGCGGATATCAATGATCGGTCCTCCCTTGCCCTCGATGTATTCCCGGGTGATCGTGACTCGCCCGATGTTGTCGTCCTTGGGAATCTCATACATAATATCCAGCATAAATTCTTCTATAATGGAACGCAGAGCCCTGGCTCCCGTATCCCGTTTCATGGCCTTCTCCGCGATGGCCTCCAGCGCGTCCTCGTTGAACTCCAGCTTTACCTCGTCCAACTCCAGCAGTTTCTGATACTGTTTCAATATGGCGTTGCGGGGCTCTTTCAGGATCTTGACCATCATCTCCTGGGTCAGCCCTTCCAGGGTGTAAATCACCGGCAGCCTTCCGATAAATTCCGGGATCATGCCGAATTTCCGCAGATCTTCCACGGTCACATGGGACAGTATGTTTTTCTCTTTGTCAAAAGCGTCCTTTAACGTGGCGTTAAAACCTATGGAAGCCGTCTTGGTCAGCCGCTCCTTGATAATATCCCCCAGATCCGGGAAAGCGCCGCCGCAGATAAACAGAATATTGCGGGTATTCACAGTAGCCAGCGGCACCATGGCGTTCTTGCTGTTCGCGCCCACCGGCACCTCTACCTCGGCCCCTTCCAGCAGCTTTAACATACCCTGCTGCACGCTCTCTCCGCTCACATCGCGGGAAGTGGTATTCTTTTTCTTGGCGATCTTATCGATCTCATCGATAAAGACAATGCCCCGCTCCGCCTTCTCCACATCATTGTCCGCGGCGGCCAGCAGCTTGGAAATCACGCTTTCTATGTCGTCTCCAATATAGCCCGCCTCGGTGAGGGAGGTGGCGTCCGCTATGGCCAGCGGCACATCCAGCAGTCTGGCCAGCGTCTTGACCAGATAGGTCTTGCCGCAGCCCGTGGGACCGATCATCAGCATATTGGACTTTTCGATCTCGATCTCATCCATGGTTCCCGTGGCCACTCTCTTGTAGTGATTGTACACGGCCACCGAGATCACTTTCTTGGCATGTTCCTGGCCTACCACATACTCGTCCAGACTGGCCTTGATCTTGTGGGGGGCGGGAATATCCCGGATATTCAATACAGGCTGGGCATTCTCCGGTTTCTTTTTCTTCTTGATCTTCTGCTTGTTGGGTATGCCGCCCTCTCCCTGCAGATCCGCTATGTTCACAAATCGGATATTGGCCATGCCGTTACCCTTGAGCATATTGTCCATGTCTTTCTGGAACTGGGGATCGCTGAGCATACCCTGATAATCGAACTGGCTCACCGCGTCCATGGTCTTGTGCATACAGTCGTCACAGACGCAGATATTGTTGGGAAGTTTGAACATCTTCCCCGCCTTACTCTCCGGCCTGCGGCACACAAAACACACATCCTCATAGTCATTGCTCTTGTCGGTTCCGCCCTTTTTACCCTCTTCGGAATCCGCCTGATCCGATGTGGATTCCTCCCGCTCTTCTACCTCTTCCAATTCTTCTTCCTGATCGTACTTATCTGCCATCTCCAACCTCTTTCCGCCATTATTATCACTATGCACTCATGCGGCAGGAGCCAATATCCTGCAGCAAGTCGCAATACGCCCGGCTCCCTCGTTCTGCATGCAATACCCATACCGACCCGATACGGAACCCAGCCCGTTGCCCGCCCAAAAATCTCGAAACAATAAACCCGGAAAATGTTCTTCCGGGTTTATTATATAAGATATTTCATATCTGCACAAGTAAACTTTTTATAAAGGAATAGTTTGGCACGTCAGGGCCTTTCTCCCAGCGTCAGCTCCAGTTCCACATCCTGATAGCTGCCCTGCAGCAGACGTTTTACCACCACGGTCACATTCGCGCCGGGGCCATAATATTGCAGGACTTCCTGGAGATCCTCGTAGGATACGATCTTCTCTCCCTCAAAGCGGGTGATGATATCTCCGCTCAGCATACCGCCCTTATCCGCAGCGGAACCCTCCTCGATGTCCGTTATCAGGATCCCCTCGGGAACGCCGTACATATAGGCAAATTCCTGGGTCACGGTCTGCAGGCTGATACCCATGTAGCCGGTCTCACCCTCCGCCACCTTGAAACGAGTCTCCTTGGTCATCAGGTTCTCAATGATGGGACGGGCCTCGGAGATAGGTATGGCAAAGCCGATACCGTCTATATTCACTCCACCGATCTTGCTGGAGTTGATGCCGACCACTTCCCCGTTCATATTCACCAGCGCTCCGCCGGAATTGCCGGGGTTGATAGCGGCGTCCGTCTGGATAAATTCGCCGCTGGTGCCGTCGGTGTAGGTCACTTCCCTGTTCAGGGCGCTGACCCAGCCGCCGGACACGGACTGTCCGTATCCCAGAGCATTGCCGATGGCCACCACCTGCTCGCCCAGCCGCAGAGTTTCACTGTCACCCAACCGAGCCACGGCGATAGCATTTTTGGTCTTCTCCTCCAGACTGTCCATGGGAATGGCGATCACCGCCAGATCCATATCCGCGTCGCTGCCCTTGATCTGCGCCTGGGCCGTGCTGCCGTCGATAAATATCACCGTCAGTTTGTCGGCGCCGTCCACCACATGATGGTTGGTCACCAGAATCAGCTCTGTGTCGCCCTGCGCAACGATAATGCCGGAGCCGCTGCCCTGCTTATCTTCCGAATAAGTCCGTCCCCAGAAACTGGAAGTCTCTGTGTAGTCCTTGACAATGGACACCATGGCCGGCATAACCTCCTCCACCATGTCGGACACATCGGAACTGACAACGCGCGTACCGTCCGTTGTAGTCAGTTTCACATCCGCCACGGGAGCGGGAGTGGGCTGCACCGCGCCCTGCGCGCTGCTCTCCTCCCGGGGAGGATTGTACATGTCTGTCACCTGCTGTACGGCGTACAGACCCAGGCCGCCAAACAGGCCAAAGCAGAGTCCCAGACAGGCGCAGAGCAGAAGTTTCTTCCCAAATCCGCCTGTATGTTTCTTTTTTTCAGGCTCCTTGGGGATATTGCCATATCCTCCCCCGGACGCGCGGTCCTGATAACTCTGATAGGTACCGGTTGTATGATCGCCGGTACGGTCACCGGAATAGATTTCATTTTCGTACATAACAGTTCCTCCTTTACTGATCTTATGACACTCAGTATAGCCGCCATTTGTGATGAAACTGTGATGAAACTATTAATCTCCTGTGAAATTCATTTTTATTCTACCGTGACCGATTTTGCGAGATTGCGGGGTTTATCCACATCACAGCCTTTTCCCACCGCTACATAATATCCGAAAAGCTGCAGCGGTATGATTGCCAGCGAATTGGCAAAACAGGGATCCGTCTCCGGCAGATAGACGCAGTAGTCGCTGGCCTTTTCCATGGCTTTATTTTCCTCGTTGGTCACAGCCATTACGAAAGCGCCTCTGGCCTTGACCTCCACGATATTGCTGATGGTCTTTTGATACAGTTTCGGCTGTGTGGATACAGCCACCACCAATGTGCCGTCCTCGATCAGGGATATGGTGCCATGTTTCAGTTCTCCGGCCGCATAGGCTTCTGAATGTACATAGGAAATCTCCTTTAATTTCAGAGAACCCTCCAGAGAGATGGCATAGTCGATGCCTCTCCCGATGAAAAAGATGTCTTTGGCTCCCACATAACGGTTGGCAAAACGCTGTATCTTCTCCTTCTGTCCCAGCAGCAGCTCAATCTGATCCGGCAGCGTGCGCAGATCCTTGATAAGTCCTGCCGCCCTGGCGCTGTCAATGGTTTCGTTCGCCAGCGCGAGCTTAATGGCCAGCATATAGAGGGCTGCCAACTGGGCACTGTAGGCTTTGGTGGTGGCCACTGCGATCTCCGGCCCCGCCCAGGTATACAGACAGGCATCCGCTTCTCTGGCGATGGAACTGCCCACCACATTCACGATGCCCAGCACTTTGGCTCCTCTGCTCCTGGATTCCCGCAGAGCAGCCAGCGTATCCGCTGTCTCACCGGACTGGCTGATCACGATGACCATGCTGTTCTCATCCATGATCGGGTCACGATATCTGAATTCACTGGCCACGTCCACTTCCACCGGGATCCGAGCCAATGTCTCTATCACATATTTACCGGTCACTCCCACATGGTATGCGGAACCGCAGGCCACAATGTACAGTCTCTTCACGGCGGCGAGTTCCCCGTCCGTCATGTGCAGCTCATCGATTACCACATTATCTCCCTGCAGACGGGGCGAGATGGTATCGTTGATGGCTTTGGGCTGCTCATAAATCTCTTTTAACATGAAATGTTCATATCCGGCCTTTTCCGCCGCATTTGCATCCCAGTCGATGGTGACGGGCTCCTTGGTGATCTCTTCCTGATCAACAGAGAAAAACTGCAAACTGTCCTTACCCAGCTTTACTACCTCCTGATTATCCACATAATATACCGTGCGGGTGTATTTCAGGATAGCAGGGACGTCGGAAGCGATAAAACAGCCGTCGTCGGAGGAACCCACGATCAGCGGACTGTCCTTTCTCACCGCGTAGATCTCATCCGGGTGTTCCGCAAACAGAATCCCCAGCGCGTAAGAACCCTCCACACGGTGCAGCACTTTGGTGATGGCCTCCAGCGGATTGCCCTTGTAATAATAGTCCAGCAGATGCGCCAGGACCTCCGTGTCCGTCTCCGATGCAAATGTATATCCCTTGTCCGTGAGTTTCTTTTTCAGCGGAATATAGTTCTCTATAATGCCGTTATGTACCACGGCAATGGTCTCCGACGTGTTCAGGTGGGGGTGGGAATTGATATCGCTGGGCGCGCCATGGGTGGCCCATCTGGTATGACCGATCCCCATACAGCCCTTCATGGTCTCGCCGCCATGGGTCAGATTCTCCAACACTTTCAGACGTCCCACCGCCTTTTTCATGCGGATATGTTCTCCGTCAAATATCGCCATACCTGCAGAGTCATAGCCTCTGTACTCCAGCCTCGCCAGGCCGTCCAGAATAATGGGGGCCGCCTGTCTGCTGCCGATATATCCTACGATTCCACACATTGTTTTCTCCTCCTGATTTCTGAACCTCTACTGTCTTTCTCTTCTTATCTGTCTTCTCTTCTTATCTGTTTGTCTCCTGCTCGGTCCTGCCATACCCCCGGGCAGCGTCAATCCCCGCCACATCCCTGCGTCTGCTCTCCTGTTCCCAATACTCTCTGTTGGCCGTACAGGCAAGCACCAGTCCGCGGGGCAGTATTCTGTAGTGTTTTCCCAGCCAGTAACCCGCATATTTACACCCGCTCTGCAACAAAAGTCCCGGTATTCTGCGTCTCTGTTTCTGCCGGAGCAGCCAGGCGGCGGCCAGTTTGACACTGCGGATGCCCTCCCCCTCGGAGGGCACGGCCTGAAACACCTCCGGGTGGTCTGCCTGGGATACTCCCAGGTCAAAATTCCTGTGGAAAAACTGCCCGCAGGTATAATTGTGGGAGTGAATCACTCTGGCCTCGGCCACATAGGCGATCCGATATCCTTCATGTATTGCCCGGGCCGCGAACAACATATCCTCGTTAAAAATCGCATGGCTGATAAAACCGCCCAGCTTGTCATAGGTATCCCGCCTGTACGCGCAGCACACATTGGAACAAAAATAGGTCTTGATCCCCAATTGAGATAAGTCCTGCAGCGATTTGATCCGGGAGTCTTCCGGGTAATTGTAACCTCGCATATAAGCCTCTACCGGCTCAGCGTCCGGGGCTGACAGCTGTCTGGCATAGGCCGCCGCCACATCCTCCCGCGCCAATGCGGCCGTCAGTTCTTCGATCAGCCGCGTATCCGCAGGCATGGCGTCCTGGGTCATCATGACAAAGATCTCCCCGTCGGATCTGGCCACACCCTGCGCCCTGGTGCGCGCATGGTCAAACTCTTTTTTAGACAGATGGCAGACTGTCACCTGCCGGTGCTGCTCCAGAAATTTGGTGCCATAGATCAACTGCGTAAAATATTTTTCCTCTGTATTCATAATTATGATACGCCGGACAGGCACAGTTTGTGTTTCCAGCCTGTCTATCAGCTCAAAAAATGTCCGATCCGGCCTGTATACAGGAATGATGACATCTACATTCATGTTGTTTATACTCCTGCCCGCTGCAGCGGGAATATCAGGCATACACAGGCTGTGCCCATGTTGCCGTATTCATGCGTAAGAGGGAGCTGTCGTCAGCTCCCTCCCGTATATCTTACTGATTCAAATAAGGACTGGTATCGGACTTGATTATATCGCTGTATTTTTTGACTTCCGCCGTCACCTGATAAGTCTCGTCGTCAAACAGGAACTTGTGCAGCCAGACCACGTTGGACTCCAGATCCATCGGAACCACACAGCTGCCGGTGGCGCCTATGGTGCCGGTGGTACGCATATTGTCCGTGGGGAATCCGCCCTCATCCACGATATGGTAACTGCTGATGTTGTTTATCATCGTCAGAATATCATCCGACTTAATAGAAGTATACACATTCTCCATGACCTTTGTGAAAAGGCTTGCCAGTGTGTTCAGATCCGCCTTCTTGGCCTGAGCCTCTATGGCCTGCAACACGGCTCTCTGGCGCTCCGTGCGCTTGAAGTCGTCGCCTCTGGTATAGCGGATACGGCAATATGCCGCCGCCTGCAGACCGTTCAGCCTCTGATACCCGGCCTCCGTCACCGAAATATAGTCCTCCATATCCCTGTTGGGCATGGTATCCCGGATGATGCTGGCCTGATAGTTATTCAGATGAAGAATCTCGTCTTCGTTTATATCGATCCAGATCCCACCCAGACCGTCCACCACATCGATGACCGCCTGGTAATTCACCGTCACGAAATCCTTGATATCCAGATCCAGATTCATATTCAGCATGGCAATGGCCTGTTCCGCGCCGCCGACCCGGTATGCCTGATTGGCCTTTTTATACCGGTCGCTGCCGATATTGAGATATGTGTCCCGGAACACGGACACCAGTTTGATTTCTCCTGTCTCCAGATTGACGGAGGCGATCATCATACTGTCGCTGCGGCTGCTTTTATACAGTTCCGTGGAGTTGGTGGCATCCACGCCAAACAGCGCTATATTCCAGTAATTCTTCATCACCTGGTCTTCTTTCACCGCGTCATTGACCACAAAATCCTCCTGAGGCGGGACCAAAGAGCCGTCTCCCGTATTGTCCTCTCCTCTGGCCGGTTCAAAGATCAGGGGGCCTCCGCTGCCGCCCTCCGCCCCCGAGTCCGTCATCTGAAAAACTTTTACCACCACCAGCAGCATTACCAGAATCACCAGAATCTCCACGGAAAATATGATCATCCTCGATATCCTTTTAGATTTTCTGGATTTTCCTTTTGTTTTGTTTGCTTTTGTCGCCATCCCTGTTCTCCTGTCTTTCCGTAACGCGTCCCTATATTGTATGGGTCCTGTTAATAGGCGTTCTTATTGACAAAACCCGTGAAAAATGTCAGAAATATTATTTTTATGTCAAAACCTATGGTCCAGTTTTCAATATAATAAATGTCGCAGTCTATCCGTTTCTTGATCGAAGTATCCCCGCGAAACCCATTGACCTGCGCCCAACCGGTGAGTCCGGGACGCACCTGGTGCTTTACCATATACCGGGGAATCTCCTCTCGAAATCTCTCTACAAAAAGCGGTCTTTCGGGCCTGGGCCCCACCAGGCTCATATCCCCCTTCAAAATATTGAACAGTTGGGGCAGTTCGTCCAGGCTGGTCCTGCGCAAAAATTTGCCGATGCCGGTGACTCTCGGATCGTCCCGCACCGTCCATGCCTTTTTCTCTTCTTCCTCCGACTGCTGCTCCATAGTGCGGAATTTATACATATAAAAAGGTTTGCTGTGCAGTCCCACCCTCTCCTGTTTAAAGATTACCGGCCCGGGGCTGCTGATCTTGACCAGGGCTGCCAGCAGCAGCAGGAACGGCGAGAGCAGCACGATGCCCGCAGTCGAGCCCAGGATATCCATGGCGCGCTTTATCACCTTGTTGCTGTTGTTAGACAGGGGCACATAGCGGATATTGATAACAGGCAGACCCATCAGATCCTCCGTATAGGGTCTGGTGGGGATCACGCTGTTATAGTCCGGGATAAATTTGGTGTGTACTCCGGATTTCTCACATATGCTCACCACATGCTCCAGATTGTCATAATCTTTCAGCGGCAGGGCGATGGCGATCTCGTCCAACTCATGATGCGGCAGGATGACTTCCAGATTATCCAGCCTGCCCAATACTTTGATTCCCTTATATAATGTGCCGCTGGGCACCGTATCATCCAGAATACCGGCAATTTTATACCCCCACTGGGGATTCCACAGGAGCCTGTCGATATATTGCTCCGCGGCACGGGAATATCCCACGACCAACACATGCTTTAGATTATAGCCCCTGCTGCGGATAGTACGGAGCAGCTTGCGCAGCACAATACGGCTCACACAGGTAATGAAAATATTCAGCATGTAGAATATGACCATCATCCATCGGGAGTAGTTGATTTCCCGGATCACCACATACAGAATGATGATATAAAATGCCATACCCAGCGTGTTGGCCTGAATAATCGCCAGGAGCTCATGGCGCCGTTTTACCGTACGTTTCGGGCCGTATACATCACATAGAAAGTACAGGATCACATATGCCGGCACCAGAAACAGCAGCACCATGAAGTAATCCCCTATCGGCAGAACACCTACCTCGGGAGATGCGGCGTCGATAATATAAAATTTGATAAAGTAGGCCAGTGCATAGGAAAACACAGTGATCATAATATCCATCAGCACATGAAGCCTGTTAAACACCTTCTGGTTATCTTTAATCATACGGCATCACTCCGTCGGGCCTTCAAGTCTCTCTGATCTTACCTTATTCTACATGAATCCCGACGCGGAAACAACTTAAGATTTTATGAAGATGCGGATCATATCCAACCAGAGCGTGCCCTGAATACGGCAATAATTCCACAGATTATGCCATTTAAAACGTACCCTATGCTCTTTTCCCGCGTTTCCAAAGCATCTCGCGATCCCTTCCGCATATCCTTTCACATATAGCATGCCCATTTTTTTCTTGGCAAAATAGACAGTTTTTATGCAAAACCCTAGAAAAAGGAAAGGAAAATTAAGGAAAATTTGAATGAGCGGCATATTTTTGCCAATCATATAGGCATTGTTGGCCGAGGAGAGTTTAACCTTAAAGGCATTATGGCGGGAGCCTGAGACGGCGCTCCCCGCGTGTAGCACCCTGGCGCCGGGCTCGTATACATTGTGCCAGCCGTGTATTCTGGCCCGGTAGCCGATATCAATATCCTCCAGATAGGCAAAATGGTTCTCGTCAAAGCCTCCCAATGCCAGCACCGCCTCCCTGCGGTACAGCGACGCGCCGCCGCAGGCCGCGAAGATCCGGGCCTGTTTTTGATAACGCGCCGCGGGACGCCCCTTTCCCCGGGCAAAAGCCCAGCCCAGAGCATTGTAGCGATCCCCGGCATCGTCGACCCGGGACTCGTCCTCCATGGACAGCATCAGAGGACTGACGGAAAAGATGCGTCCGTCGGACTCCATGCGCGCAAGCAGCGCCTGCACAAATCCCGGTTTTACCACCGTATCATTGTTCAGCAGCAGTACATAGGGAGTATCCGCCGCCCGGATCCCCAGATTGACAGCATGGCAAAAACCGGTATTCTCCGCAAGTTCCAGGAGCGTCACCTCCGGATATTCCCGCCTGACAATCTCCGGAACACCATCCGTCGAACCGTTGTCCACCACCAGCACCTTAAAGAGCGGGGGCTTGTCCTGTTCCCCGTCCAGGTACCTTGCCTGTTCTTCCAGCAGGCTGTCCAGGCAGGGTCTGATATACTCTTTTCCCTTATAATTGGGTATGACCACCGTTATTTTCATCGTTACCTCTCCATGCCTGACAGTATGACAGGCCAGCTGCGGCCGTGCCCTTTTTCATCCCATACTCATGAGGGTGAATTTCCGTCCGCGCACAGGTCGCACACCATCTGCGGATCCCACAGCAGGATATATCCCGCCTCCCGCAGCGCCAGGCTCAGCGCAAGCCCCAGAACCGCAGGATCGCTGCCAGGCGGCAGGTTCTGCCAGCGATACATGCCGGTGCGCCCATCCTCCTCGTATTCCTGTCCTACGGCCTGCAAAAAGAGTTTGCCGCATTGTTCGCTCAGTTTCAGGCACCGCAGATCCAGTGCCGGGGCCTGCTGTACCAGCAGAGCCCGGTTCAGATAGCCGCTGTAGCCGTCCTTTAGACCTTTATATTGTACCTGCCCCGTTTCATCCATCATGCCGCCCACGATCCGGCGCGCCCGGCCCAGCACTCTGCCGCCCACAGCCCCGATCTCCCGGCGCTGTTCCAGAACGGGAGGATCGTACTCTGTCCGGGAAAATCCCATATGCTGCGTCATGGACACTCTGGCCTTCCACCCCTGTCTGTCCGCATAATCCTGAGAGGCCCTCACCCCCGCCTCGTAGGCGTACAGCTTGCTCTCCGGGTTGGCCGCCGTGGAGGCGCTGTGGCAGCGCCAGTGATACAGCACTTTGGGAATGTGCAGGATCGAGCCGGGTGAGCGCCGGAGCTTTGCCGCCGCCCGCAGCACCAGATCATGATCCTGAGCGCCGTCATATTCCGCCCGCAGTCCCAGCTCTTTTATCAGTCCGGCCTCCATCACCAGCAGGTGGCAGATATAGTTGTTGGTCAGCAGCAGATCCAGATTAAAATCAGGTTTGATATTGGGTTCGTAGAATCTTTGCGCATTCTCGTCACATTTATCCTCGTCGGAATACAGCATCCGGGGCGGTACGCCGTCATGTATCCCTCCCTCTATCGCCGCCGCCATCTCATACAGGGCGTCCGGCGTCAGCAAATCGTCGTGATCCAGCAGAGCCACATAGTCTCCCGTCGCCCACCGCAGAGTCTCGTTGGTATTGTCCGCGATACCGCGGTTACCGGAGAGACGGTGATAACAGATCCGCTCATCCCCATAAGATGCCGCCAGGCGTCCCAGGCTGTCCTCCTCCCCGGCATCGCCGACCACCAGTTGCCAATGAGGATAGGTCTGCCCCAGAACGGACTCCAACAATTCCCTGTAATACCGCTCCGGCGTATGAAAGGCCGGAACCACGATACTGAAAGTTACCGGATCCCCCCATTTTCTCTGCCGCTGCCGCTCCAACTCCTGCTCCGCCACGGGCGTATATACATATGTTTCCCGGGAAGTCTGCGGTAAATGCTCCCGAATCGTGACCAAAGTCTCCCTCAGTCCGTTCCGCCGCAGATACGATATGGTTTTTCGCAGGTTGTGGATACTCAGTTTGCCCATGAGCCGTTTTCCTCCTTTCAAACACAGAAGTCGCCCCTTGCGGGGCGGCTCCTGAAAAGGGATCTCTTTTATAAGATTGCCTTCAAATCCTCGGTCAGTTTCTCTACTCTGGCCTGCGCGTCCTCCAGGCTGCTGCCGACTACGCCCATATAGAACTTGATCTTGGGCTCCGTACCGGAAGGTCTGGCGCAACACCAGCAATTGTCGGGCAGCTCAAAATACAGCACGTTGGACTTGGGCAGACCCGTCTCGGACACTGCGCCGGTCTCCATATCCACGATCTTGTTCTCCTGATAGTCGCGGAATTTCAGCACTTTGGCGTCGCCGATAGCTTTGGGAGGATTGGTGCGCAGCTTATCCATCAGGGCGGCAATCTCCTTGGCGCCGCTGACGCCCTTCATCGTGATGGTGTACTGCGTCTCCTTGAAGTAGCCGTACTTCTCATACATCTGTAACATCATATCCCACAGAGTCATACCGTGTTTCTTACAGTACGCGGCAACCTCGCACAGACACATCACCGCCACGCATGCGTCTTTGTCCCGAGCGTGGGTACCGGCCAGGCAGCCGTAACTCTCCTCCAAACCGAACACATAATTATTGGAGCCGGTCTGCTCAAACAGCTTGATCTGCTCGCCGATAAACTTGAATCCTGTCAGTACCTCGATCAGTTTAACATTGTAACTCTGAGTTATGGGGAATGTCATATTGGTGGTCACAATGGTGGTCACCATGGCAGGGTTCTCCGGCATCGTGCCGCTTGCGGTCTTCTCGCGCAGTATATACTCCGCGATCAGCATACCGGACATATTGCCGGTAAAGGCCACATACTCGCCGGTCCTGGCGTCCTTGGCATACACGCCCAGACGGTCGGCGTCCGGATCGGTGGCCAGCACGATATCCGCATCCTTCTCCCTGGCCAGACGCAGTGCATAAGTAAACGCCTTGGGATCCTCCGGGTTGGGATAATCCAGCGTAGTAAACTTGGGATCCGGATTCTCCTGCTCGGGAACCACATATACATTCTTAAAGCCCAGCTCGGACAGCACTCTTCTCACAGGCAGATTGCCGGTGCCGCACAGGGGGGTGTACACAATCTTGATATCGTCCGCCACTTCCCGGATGATCTCAGGATGGATGATCTGTTTTTTCAGTTCCACCATGTAAGCATCGTCAATCTCTTTGCCGATGGTCCGGTACAGACCCGCGGCCTCGGCCTCGGCCTTGCTCATGGTCTTCACGGTATGATAATCCTTGATGGCCTGTACCTCGCCGATGATCTCTTTGTCCTTGGGAGCGGTAATCTGCGCGCCGTCCTCCCAGTATACCTTATATCCGTTGTACTCCGGAGGATTGTGGCTGGCTGTCACCACGATGCCCGCGGTGCATCCCAGCGTGCGAAGCGCAAAGGACAGCTCCGGCGTGGGACGCAGGGACTCGAACACATAAGCCTTGATCCCGTTGGCGGCCAGGCACAGCGCGGCCTCGTCCGCAAAGTCGGGAGACATGAAACGGGAATCATACGCGATGGCCACACCCTTTTTCTGCGCGCCCTGCTTGATGATATAGTTGGCCAAGCCCTGGGTGGCCTTTCTCACAGTGTAGATGTTCATGCGGTTCGTACCCGCGCCGATCACCCCCCGCAGGCCTCCGGTACCGAACTCCAGCTCTCTGTAAAAACGATCCTCGATCTCTGTCTCGTTGCTGCCGATGGCCTCCAGTTCCTTCTTGGTGTCCTGGTCGAAATAGTCGTCCTCCAGCCAGAACCGATACTCGTCCATGTAGCTCATTGCTTATCCTCCTCCAATTCACTATGTTTTGCCAGGCGTTTGCGGGACGCCCCAGTCTGCGCCCTGTCGGGCTGACGCCTGTAGAGGTATTATATCATATTTATTTCCATTTTTACAGTACTATTTTCCTGCGGCAATCAATTCCTCACCCGCACATTACCCTTCTAATCCCTCTTTTATCATTTGCCGGATATCTACAGCGCCGTCGAGCGATACTCGATGGAAATCACACTGTCGTCCTGCAGAATAAAGCACAGTTTCATGCCGTCTTTTTCATATGTGAGCATACCGTTCTCCTGCTTGCCCTCCCCATAGACCTCCAGCACCTTATCCAGAGAATCGCCGATACATATCCCCTCGACCGTAGCGGCGGAATCGTCTTTCAGGATCACTGCGGATACCAGATCCGTGTCTCCCGCAGGATAGGTGTCGATCTCAAAGCCGTTATAGGTATAGATCTTATCCAGCCCATCAAAAGCGCAGCTGGCCGCCTCAAAATAAGATACCGGCTCTCCCAGCGCTCCCAGAACAGGGGCCATGTCCCCGTCCATCTCCACGGTCACGCCGCCTGTCATAAACACATACCCCCTGGTGGCGGCTGTCTGCTCCTGCTGCCGGGAGGGCTGAACGCTCTCCTGTTCCCCCGTCGTCTCCTCCGCCTGACTGCCTGTGGTCACATTCACCACATTCCCGTCGATCACTCTCTCGCTGTCTCCGCAGCCCGCCAGTAAAAACAGGGCGGCCGCCATGGTCATCGCCAATACTTTTTTCATCATACTCCTCCTGTGCAGAGTTACATAACCCTTTATTTTTGCAGTTCCGCGTACTGCCGCTCTTTTTCCTGCTCGTAGGCCGCGAGTTTTTCCTCCCAGACTCCCGCCAGTCCTTCTTCGTCCCGGCGATCCGCAAGCCCGGCCTCCCGCCGCAGCACGCCGCCCAGATACTCCGTGATCTTTTCCGCGCCGGACAGATTCAAATGCAGCCCTCCGTCATAGGTGTCCGTGGAAAAATCCAGTCCGGTCTCCTCCGTCAGTTCCAGAAAATTGATATACAACAGGTCGTTGGCCGCCGCGTAGTCCTCGATCTGTTCCTCCCACTGGTCATACCAATAGGGGTAGAGGCTGGGCGCCTTTACCAGAATCAGGCGGATATCATTCTCGCGACACAGCGCGGTCATCCTGTCTAAGTACTCCCATGCGTTATCCCCAAAGCGATAATCCGCCAGGATCCTGCCCTCCGGCACGTTTTCCGCAGGTTTCACATCCACCCGCATATAATATCCGTTGTGGGAGATCCGGGGCGTATGGAACATATATTTTACATCCTCCGCCCCCAGTTCGCTCCATCTGGAATGGTAGCGCAGCAGCGGAAAGACATAGTCCAGAAAGTGTTCCTCCTCCGTCATGGACGCCAGTATGGAGGCCGCCTTGGAAGAAGACCACCTCATCCCCTCCAGCGTCATACGGTTGTATGCCTCTCTCTGCGGCTCGTTATACTGCATGGACAGCACATTAAAGATCACCGTATCCGGCTTTTCGTAGCGCAGCGTGTCCTCCAGCAGATAATAGGACTGCCAGATCAACTGCTGGGCGCTGCCCCGTATGTAGCTGTTGATACCGTAATCCCGCCACAGTACCGCCGGGGAAAAATTCTCATAGACCTCGCAGTCCCCGATAAAGACCACGTCGTGATCCTTTTCCTCCGAATAGTACTCGGCGATCAGCGCACCCTCCACCACGTCCGCGGCATATTTGGGCGCTAACAGCCTCTGCAATAAGTACAGGCTGGCCAGAACAATGAACACTGTACCAGTCCATTTCCAAACCTTTTTCAAAGTTATCTCATTCCTCCCAACCTAAAACTGATTATAGATAAACTGGCTGGCGTCATACCCTGCTCCATAGGCCCCCGCCAACAGCACGACCAGAAACAGGCCGTACCAGATCAGGAACCGCGTCGGATAGGGTCTGGCGGCGATCCGGTCCCGGACGCTCCCGCTGCGCTGCAGCAGGCTCACCGCCACCAGCAGGATCAGTCCGGCCAGCAGCACGGCATAATCCACAGCGCTCAGGCCGATGCCCAGCAGGGAACCGTCCCACAGGATCTGCCAGTTCCACCGGGTAAACATACTGCCAAACATCCGAAATGTCAGCGGTACATCCCGGTAACAGTCAAAAGTGCGCAGGCAGCTCATCACAAAGACGGTGCGCAGCACCTGGAACAACTTATACCACCCTCTGCCCCGCACGTCAAAGCGCCGGTGAAACCGGGCGTACAGCGGCTCCAGCTCCTGTGAGATCATAATGACCACCCAGTTACCCAGCCCCCACACCACAAAGTTCCAGCTCGCCCCGTGCCAGATGCCGGTGGCCAGCCAGACCGCGAAGGAGGACAGATAGATGGGAATCCGCTTGCCCACATTCTCCCCCAGGCGCGCCCTGGCGGCCCTGGAGAGCTTTAACATGGGCTTGCAGACGGATATGGGATAGAAAATATAATCCGTAAACCAGGTGCCCATGGTGATATGCCAGCGACGCCAGTATTCCTTTACAGACTTGGAAAAATAGGGACGGTTGAAATTCTCCTTCACCTCGATCCCCAGAGCCTGGGCAATGCCGATGGTGATGTCTATACCCCCTGTGAAATCGGCATACAGCTCCAGCGCGTAAAAGAGCATCCCCACAAACACATAGGCTCCCTGATAAGTTTCCGTGTCCCGGATGACAGTATTGACTCCCACCAGGATCCGGTCGGCGATCACCAGCTTTTTAAAATAGCCCCACAGGATCCTCTGCAGCCCATAGCAGAACCTTTTCGCCTCAAAGGCATGCTCCTCGTACAGACTCCGGGCCAGATCGCCGAAACGGCTGATGGGGCCCTGTATCAGCTGGGGGAAAAAGGATACGAACAGCGCCAGCCGGAAAGGATTTTTCTCCGCCTCCACCGTTCCTCTGTAGACGTCGATCAGATACCCCAGCGCCTGAAAAGTGTAAAAAGAGATTCCCATGGGCAGCGCGATATCCCAGAAATCCAGCCGGGAGGCGCTGCCCGTCAGCCGCAGCAGACCGTTGATATTGGATATGGCAAAATTGGTGTACTTCACCACCGCCAGTATCCCCAGATCAAACAGCAGGCAGGCCAGCATCCATCCACGCTGTCTGCCCTTCATCTTCTCCTTGTACGCCTTTTTTTCTTCTGCGGAAAGCTGCTGCCTGTTGGCTTTTATGTAAGCTTTCTGCCGCACCCCCACCTCTTCTATCCGGCGGGCCGCCAGATAGGTTGCCATCGTAGTCGCCAGGAGATACAGCAGCCAGGACGGTCCCGCGATAAAATAAAACAGGTAGGAGGCGATCAGCAGCAGGCCCCACTGCATCCGCCTGGGGATCAGGTAATACAGCAGGAACAGTACCGCGATAAAGCCTAAAAACGCGTAAGATGTAAAAAGCATGGCGTCTTAGTCCTCGTCTTCCAGTTCCTGGATCAGCGTATACAACGCCTCCGCGGAGTTAAAGTTCTGGGGGGTGATCTTGTCCGCCGTGACCGTCACGTCAAAGCGGTCGTTGATCTCCGCGATGATGGACACGATATCAAAGGAGTCCAGGATCTTATCGTCGATCAAGGTGTCGCATGTCTCAAAATCCACCTCCGGGTGCAGGTCACTTAAGATTTCCAATAATTCTTCCATTTTTATTCTCCTTATATAATAATATTCAGCTATATCAACGTCACTGTGCCGACCGGGCCTGGAAGGTTCCGGCCAGACGTTTCAGCGCCACGCGGTCGATCTTCCCGTTGGCTGTGAGTGGCATCTGTTCCAGACGTACCAAGCGGTTGGGGATCATGTATCTGGGCAGCCTCTCCCGCAGCGCCGCCGCCAGTTCCCGCTCGCAGACAGTCCCCACATAGTACAGCAGGATCTTCCCCTTTATATCGTCATAGATACAGCCCGACAGCCGCACGCCCTCTTCCATGTTCGCGCTCACCTCGATCTCCCCCAACTCGATCCGGTGCCCCATATGCTTGATCTGGTAGTCTTTGCGGGAGACAAACATAAGCTCTCCCCGCTCGTTATAGCGGCCCAGATCTCCGGTTCGGTAGATCAGTTCCGGGTAAGCGGTGTTGAGCGGATTCTGCACGAACACCTCGTGGGTTTTTTCAAAATTGTTGTAATAACCCAACGTCAGAGAGGTTCCCCGAATACAAATCTCCCCGGTCTCTCCCTGTCCTGCCCTCCGGTTCTGATCGTTCAGCAGAAGGATCTCCGTGTTGGGAAAGGGGCCTCCGATGGGAATGGCCTCCTCCGGGCCGAAATCCCTCTCCACCTTATAATAACAGCACATGCCGGTTCCCTCCGTGGGACCGTACAGATTGACAAATTTCGCCTGGGGCAGAACGGCTCTCCACATGGCGAACTGTTTGACAGGAAAGACTTCGCTGCCAAAGGCCACAGTCCGCAGATACCGGGGCGTCACTGTCTGAAAGGTTCCAAAGGCGGATATCATCGTCAGCGCGGACACCACCCAGCATATGGTGTTGATCCCATGCTCATTGAGATATTCCACCAGTTTCACCGGCAGCATAAACAGCTCCCTGGGAATCAGATAGGTAGTTGCGCCATATTTCAGCGTGGGATACAGCTCTTTCAGGCAGGCGTCAAAATACAGCGGCGTCTGGTTGCCGAACACCGTGTCTTCGTCAAACTCCAGCACTGCGGAGAGCTGTTCTATATAATCGATGACAGAGCGGTGGCAGGCCGCCACTCCCTTGGGTACGCCTGTGGAACCGGAGGTAAACACGATATAGATGGGATCCGTGTCGATGGCCCGGCGGCGTATATCCGCCAGAGCCTCCTCGTCCGCCGACGTCCGGCAGATATCGTCATAGAGGACTGTCTCTCCGTCAAAGGCAAATTTCTTCGCGATCTCCCGGGTCAGGCCGTCGCAGATCAGGATTCGGGCCTGTACATTGTCCAGGATGAGCTGAATCCGGCTGACCGGCATCTCCTCGTCGATGGGCACATAAAAGTCCCCTCCTGTGATCACGCCAAAAAAGGCGGCGATCTCTTTGGGATGCTTGTTCATAAATACTACCACCGGCTCGTGATAGACTCCCCGATCATGCAGGAATGTACCCACCGCCCGGCTCTGCTGCCGCACCTGGGCAAAGGTCAGCGCCTCCGTTCCGTTGGTAAAGGCTGTCTTTTCCGGCTTTTGGGTGACAATATGCTCCAGATAATCCAGTACATGATTTTGCATGGTTTTCAATTCACCTCCGCGATCAGACTTTCATATTCTTCCTTCAGGCGGCCGCAGCACAGAACCGCTTTCCGCGCCAGTACTTCCAGTACGTCCAGAAAGCCCGGCCCCAGCGCATGATCTCTTCCTATCAGCGACAATTCTGTACACCCCAGCAGATTGATCTGGGCCCCCCGGGCAAAAAGGCGCTCCGACACAGCCTCAAACAGCGGATATTCCACCGGTTTTCCCGCCTTTACATTGTCGTAGATCAGGCGCATCACCGCCCGCTGGTCCTCCGGGCCTGGAATGACGCAGCTTATCCCTCTTTTTTCCAGACAGGTCTGAAAAAGCCTGCTGGACAGCGTTCCGTCCGTGGCCAGGATCCCCGCGCGGTTTATTCCCGCCTGCTGCAGGCAGAGAGCCGTCTCCTCGACGGCGTTCAATATGGGGACGCCGATCTGCGTCTCCAGCCGTTCCTGAAAATAATGCGCTGTGACACAGGGGATGGCAAGCACCTGCGCCCCCTGGGCGGCCAGTCCCCTTCCCGCCACAGCCATCTGCGGCACGGGGTCTTCACTGCTCTGTCCCAGGATATATCTGGTTCTGTCCGGGATCTGCGGCACACTGTGCAGCAATACCTCTATATGCTCCTGATCCGTCCGCGCCTCGGTCATCTGTACGACCAACTGTAAAAAATATACCGACGCCATCGGACCCAGGCCGCCAAGCACACCCAGTTTCTTCATATATTTTTACCTCGTTCCTGCGTAATGAATCTTTGCTCAGTTAATCTCCGGGTACAGAGTCCTGTCATAGTTGTGACAATTATAATGCTGCGCGGAATATGCCATCAGATCGGCGTCCGTCCACAGGAAAAATACCGTGTGATCCGTCCGGGGAGTCGTGTCAAAATGATACCATCCGTCCCCCACATCCACCAGATTCCAGTAATGCTCCCTCCTGGTAGGAATCTTGGCGATATCCATGTTTTTGATCCCCGCCCTGGTCAGCAGCGCCTTGGCAGTGCAGGCGTACACATAGCAGTCTCCCTGCCTTTTGGCGAGTCCCTCGTAAGCCGCCCGCACCCAGTCGCCTTTCTCGGAATGATTGATATATCCCACATTGCGCCGGATATAGTTGTAGATCGCCAGCGCTTTGTCCCGATCCGTCATCTCCGGCGTGAGGATCTTTTCCAGCACGCCGTCCGCCAGGGCGTTCACCTCGTCGATGGTATAGATCCGGTCGATAATGGTGAGCTGCACCGTCACACTGGCCGTATTGCCCGCCGCGTCCGTCGCGGTGTAGACCACAGGATAGACGCCGGCCGCCTGCAGGTTGACGCTGCTGTTATCCACCGTCAGTTGCAGCCCCTCCGGGCAATTATCCTCCACTGTCACATGCCCGCGGTAGGAGACGCCGTCGCCCACATAGATCGTCAAATCCACCGCCCCCGTTATCACCGGCGGTTCGCTGTCCTCCCACAGGGTGAGACAGGCCTTTTTCACCGTCTCGTTGCCGCCCGCGTCCGTCAGGACGATCTCTACCTCCTGTGTACCGATAAGCGTCAGATCAGGGTCCTGCCGAAAAGCCGCCGTCACCTCCGTGGCGTCTTCCACCTCCACAACAAAATCCTCCGCCTTTCGTGGTAACACCGCAAAGCCCTCTACGTCCTGCACCTGGGCCCTGGGAGGAATCGTATCTATAATATGTAAGAGGGAGGTGTACTCCGTGCCGTCCACCCGGATGACCACCTGGTGATCGCCCGGCACATGACAGTCAAAAGCAGACACGCGAGTGACATAGGTTCCCTGCATGCCCCCCAGCAGAAAACTTTCCACCGGCGGTATCGCGTCCCCGGCCTCCACAGTCAGTTCTTCCGCCACGGGAGAGAGAAACAGTTCCGACTCCACCACCGCCTCGTTGCCGCCCCGATCCGTCAGAACCACCTGCACCGACTGGCTGCCCGCTCTGTCAAAATCCGGTTCCACCGCAAAAGAGAGCTCCACCGCTGTGGCGTCCGAGATATTTTTTACCAGATCTTCCGGCCCGCAGCTCTCGCCCATCTCCAGCCGCACAGGCATCGCCTCTCCCGTCGGCGCAATGGTATCTTCAATGATAAGAGTACAGCTATGGGTGAACCATCCGCTTTTAACCCGCACCTGATATTCACCCGGCTGCGCCGTGGAAAAAGGCTGGCTGTCGGCGGTGAAAACAGCGCTATCGTCGACATTTTTTAAAAAATCAGACGGGACCACCGCAACGCCCGCTTCCACCCTGCACAGCTTATAGGCCAGACTGTCCACATAGAGCCAGCCGCCCACAGCCAGAGAGGCAAGCAGCAAAACGGCCACTCCCGCCCAGATTATTCGTCTTTTCTTTTTGCCCTTTCCGCCCCGTTTTTCTGTCGCGCCTGTTGCCTGCATGGTATCTCCGGTCCTTTTAAAACAAGTTCTATTCTATATACACTTTGGTATCGTATCACCAATAAATTGTTTTGTCAATTCCCCGTGACGACCGAGCATATATGACGGCTGAGAATAAATGGAAATCGCTGTAAGCGTTATGCCTGCAGCGATTTCCGGAGAGCTCTTTTACAGATTGATCTTCTGTCCCACTCTGATCTTATTGGCGTCCTTGATCTGGGGATTCTTTTCCAACAGTTGTTTCAGGGTCATGTTGTTTGCCGCCGGGGCCGCAGCCGCCGCTCCGGTTCCCGCGCTGTTTCCGTACTGCTGCGCCAGATACAGGGGACCGTACCAGGGAATATCATTGTCCAGAGCTGTGCCTGCGGGAATTACGATCACATACTCCTGCTCGTTGTATGTGAATTCCATCTTAAGGGATACGTCGCCCTTCTTCAGCAGTTCTTTCATAACCGCGTTAGACAGAGTTGTGGTACTCTTCTCCAGGGTGACGGTGGAACCGGCCTCCGCGGATTGGATCAGGCTGATCTGAGAATTTATCGTCTCCCTGTTATTATCACGGGCTGCGGTTCCGCCAGCGACAGGCTGCTGCGCCTCGCTCCCTCCCTGGCTGCCGGAACCGTTAATCCCAAGATATTTTGCGTAATGGGAGTACGCGGCAATACCTGATTCTCCCTCTCCGTTCGCCTCATGCCAGTCATATACGACACAGTACACATGATACGTCTTATCAGCCGAAAGTTCCGTAAAAGTGTAAGTGTTGTTTCCTCCGTCGATGCGCATTGTAGCCGCAGGAGGAGTCCCAAAAGATGCCTCCAATAACACATTATAGAATTCTATCTCTCCAAAAACCCATTCCGATGTAACTGGATCCTTCACATAACCGTAACCGGTGCTCGTTTCCACCGGATTCTCAAACACATAAATCTCCGCAAACCCTTCTTCGTATTCAATCGCGAGATCAATTGTCACCGCAAGCTTTCCGTCTATGGCAGTAACCTCGCCTGACTTGATATGCGGATCGGAGAATGTACCGTCACAGTCTACCGCAGTCCTCGGAGCCGAAACCGTACCGGATTCGCCAGTCATGGCCTCCACCGGCACCAGAGTCTGCATGGCCAGTCCGCCGACTGCCATTATACCTCCCAATAATAGCGCTAAAACCTTCTTTTTCATTCCTCATTCCTCCATGTAATATAAAGTCATAGCCCTCCGCTGTCTTGGGCCCGGGCTATGCTGATCAGGAAGATTCAGGCTGTGTCTTTTCCACTGTCGGACTTTCATGTTACAACATAACCGCGATCTTCCATCTATATAAATAAGATACATGTGAGGCCAAAAAGGTTCCCCGCATTTTCTATTTTTTACGGAAACGATATGGCTGCCGCTGACAGGCTTTTACCGCTCAGCGCATTGCCGCCGATAACTCTTCTCCGGTACACCCCGTGGTTCTGTGTATAAGCGCCTCGTCCAGACCCTCCTTCAGCATCAGCCGGATGATCCGTATTTTTTCTTCCTTTTTTCCTTCTCTCCGCCCTTCCTTTCGTCCTTCTTTTCGTCCTTCCCTTCGGCCCGATGCCTTCCCCTCCTGTAGCAGCTCATCCCGCAGATCATCAAATGCCTTGCACATGGGCAATCCCTCCTTCTCCATTTTATTTATCAAATGTTCTATATGTAGATGCCTCGCAATCACCTGCTCCGTTTCCGGAGGGAGGTTTCGGAAAGCCTCCGTTTGAAACAGTTCCCTTAATCTCGCCTTATCCCTGCGGCACTGCATGGACTGGAAAAATTCTCTCAGATCTGTCCTGAAATATTCCGGCTGCATATGATCCGCCTCCAGCAGGGGGAAATCATAGTCATGCAGATTCGTCCCCAGAAGATTCCTGCAATCTGCCGACAATCGGAACATCTGTGTCAGTCTGCGCCCACCCTTCCAATGCCCCTCTCCCAGATACAGCACCACTGTGACAGTGGGGAGGAGAATATCGCTCTCCTTCATCCGGCTCTTTCTCTCGCGGTAACTCCGGTAGTCCTTCCGCTCCCTGTGCCCCCTGTCCATCTCCCGCATCTGGTATTCGTAGTCGCAGACGTCATAGGTCATCACCCGCTCCGGCATCCCGTAATCGGACTCTGTCTCTATCTCTATGCCATAGCAGAGATTTTGCTCCGCGTCTTGCATCAGGATATCCCGCTCCAGTTCCCCGCAGGAGCTTGACAGGGAGGGGTACTTTCGCCTTACCGGGGTCAGATTTCCCGGCTGGAGAACGTCCTTCCCACGGTAGAGCGCGGCGTTCACAAGTTCCGCAAAACGCTGACAGTCAGAAAAATATGGCCTGTCCACAATATCCTTTCTTCCCATATAAACCTTTCCGGCCACAAACACGCCGTAGCGGCAAGCCTTGCCGCAGGACAGTCCCCAGCCATATAAATTATTATTTTGTGAAATATGGCTGATAACGCCGGAATCGGACAATATATTCTGTCCGAATTTTGCCCTGTTTGAAGGGGGCAAAGAATTTCACATAGAAAGATACTCTTTCATCTGCTATAAATTATAAAAAAGGACACGGATATTGTCAATAGAAAATGGAAAAAATCAAAAAATATCAGATTTATTTTATGGGGATATAAAGATCTTCTATGTAAACACCCATCACCTTTCCGAGATTGATCGCATTGGTAAACTCCAGGTTCACTCTCTGACACGTCCCGTACTCTTCCTCCATAAAGGAAACGCTGCCCCCCTGGGTATATCCCTGCTGCTCCGGATCATGGCTCACCACGGTCAGCTCGCTCCCGTCGATCATTTTCAGGCGGATAGCGATCGTGGTATCCGAGATTCCCAGCTCATCCTGGGGAAAACTGGATACGTCCGCACACACCATGATCCCAAAGGGGGACAGTTCGATACTTTTTACCTGCGCGGTGGTATTGATAAAGGGAAATATCATATCCGCATTTCCCTCCACCTCTACATGATCGGTAACAGTGGTATTGTACTGAAAAGTGAGGCTCCATACCCCGCTTATCAGCAGTTTCGGCTCAGAGGAATAGGGATCTTTTGTCAGATCCTTAAGACTGAGCGTCACTTTGCTGTCTTCCTCCAGCGCATCGTCAAAAACCAGACTGACCACATAGGTGGCTATATTAGGGCTGCTCTCGTTCACCTCCAGCAGCTCGCAGGAGATCGCGCCGCCAATGAGTTGATCCACATTATAATTGTCCCCCTCGCAGAAACAGAAATAATCAAACAAGGCAAGAGTTATTTGTTGCCAGACTCGAGAGGTACTGTGCAATGCGTAAACCCTCCCTTATGGCTGCATACCGTCATCCTCTTCCTCCTGCGTCGGATGCCATGCCTTGCCAAACTTGACGTCCTTAAACAGGGCGGCAAGGCCGGTGATCTGTTTCAGGCGCAGGATCTCGTCCTTGTCCATACCCAGATGTTTGGCGATCCACGCGTCGGAGCGCCCCAGTTCGTGCAGTTCCTTGACGATACTGCTCATCAGTTCCACATTGTGCGTACCTCTGGCGCGGTTGTGCCGCACTGTGCTGGCCATCCGGCGGTCTATGGGCTTGTCGATGACCGCCACCGGCAGCATTCCCCCCTCCCGCTCATAGATATCGGGATACTCCAACATGACCCGGTAGCGGTGAAACCCGTCAACAATCACATAGTTATCTTCGTCCTTGACGTAATAGCATACAATGGGCATGGTATACCCGTCCTCCTTGATGCTCTCATATAAAAGTTTCATCTCGGGGGGAGCCACCTTGTTGGGATTGTAAGTATTGGCTTTCACCTTGTCTATGGGAACCGCTATCACCTGATACGCAGGGCTTTTATAATCCATGCTTTTCTCCTCCTTTGTGCGTATAACACTCATCCTATTTCCTCTATGCTCTGATATTTGCGCCGAATCGCGTCAATATGCCGCTGCTGTTCCCTGGTCAGTCCAAACCCCATGAACCGGCAGTTGTGATCGTTTTTCAGAATACAGAAACACATGCGTTTCCAGCTGGGAACATCTTTTGTGGTCTTTATATCGTCCGTATGGTCAGGGATCCTTCCCACGAAGATGATCCGGGATTTTTTGTTCAAGGTATAGTTGGATACCCCGTTTCGCCGGAAGGCATAACCGTGTTCCTGCAGCTCCTGTATCGTGTCCTCGTCCAGTCCGCCTCCGGTCTTGTGCCAGAAAATAATGGAGCTGTTGAACTTTTTGACATAATTGTTTCGCAGCCGCTTGGGCAGAGTATCCAGTAGAAAACGGGTATAGGACTCCCAGGTGTGTCCCTCGGGCAGCGTAACATTGCGATATCCCATAGCCCTGGTCTTTCCGTAGATACAGGCGAAATTGGCTCCCCGCACCCGGCCCACCAGTTTCACCCAGATCTCCGGATCTATGACCCTGTACAGATTCAGGGAATCCTTGGAATAATCGTTAAAAGGAGAGGCCACGCGCATCTGGGACACCTTCAGTCCTGCCATATAGTACAGATCGTACAGCCTGTTATAGTCATAGTCAAAGAGATAATTGGCATGCCACACGTCGCTCTGGGACCAGTCATAGAGGGGGGAGGCGCACCACACATCCTTGAACTGCCTGCTGATCCAGCACTCCCCATTATATCCGTATTTCTTATTCAGAAAACCGCTGTACCTCTGCAGGGATTCCTCGGCACGCATACCCAGCAGACAAACAGTTTTTCCGTTACCGTGAGATTCCCTGTACCACTTGCCAAACTGTTTTGCCAAATCCTCCTGATGCATCCGATAGCGATAAGTGGTCATGGGATTGTTGTCCAGATTAATAACATACTCCCGATCTGGCATCTCCCGAACCCAGCTTTCCTTTTTGGTGTCATCCCACGGATACCAATACATCTCGTAGCTGCTGAGAGCCGTCCGGGTCGCCATGGGCAGGCAGACCCAGTAAATATCCGTCTCCTCTTTGATTCGCTCAAACGTCCGCTCGATATACTCTGTGGTCACTGTGTACTGGGCCTCAAAATCCTGGTGAAACACTCCGATCCTCTTATCCGGATAAAATTTTTTCCTGTAATCCAACACCAGATTGAGCAGCAGTCCGCTGTCTTTTCCCCCGGAGAAGGAAACATATATATTTTCAAATTCATCAAAGATCAGTTTCAGACGCTGCTGCAGGCTCTCATACACATCATATTCTTCATACTCCCTAAGCATCTTTTCCTCTCCTTCTCTCGCAAAATAGCACGAATTGGGAAAAATAATTACCAATATTTTCCAGATACTAAAAAACTTTATCACAAAAATCTCTAAATTTCAACAAAAAAACAAGGATTCGGCTTTATGCCAAATCCTTGTTCCAGCGTTTTATCTGTTGTGATGTCCTCCGTGATGTCCATGACCGGTATTTCCCTGGCCTGTACTCCCCTGTTCTGTGTCTTCCTGACCCGGACTTTCCTGTTCTATATTCTGTCCCGTGTCCGTAGTGTTTGTGTGGTGCTGTTCATGCTCGGATCTGCACCCGTCTATGCGCTCCTGAATCTCGCCCATGGACATTGTGTGGCATTGCTCCACTGTGACGCTCCGGTCATACTCTGCCAATTCCTGATAGGCTCTGTATTTGCCAAAGGACATATGATGGCTGTGGGCTTCCTGCATGCAGTAGCTGTCGCTGACATAGGTCAGCACCTGACAGGATTGCCCCGTGACGGCACTCTCCAGTTCTCTCCGCATGTCGTCCGGCTTATCGGATATGATGGTAAATACCAGTGCGGCGCTGTCGGTGAGATAACTGCCGAAAGTCTCGTCCTCCAGCAGATTCCGAACCGCCTGGGCATAGGGTTTGTTTTTCAGGGAAAGACGGCGTAGCACATCCTCCCCGTCCCGGTTGTATGCCTCCGCAGTCGTCACCCTGCCAAAACGGTTAATCCCCAGTTCAATGGACGGATTGACATCCATGCTGATATAGGAGACGGGAGCGCTGTACCAGGCATAGCCGCCCGTTCCGGCCAAAAGCAGCAGACACAGAGCCGCCAGCGCAAATGCCGGGCGTAAGAGGCTGAAACCCCTCCTGCCCCTTCGCCGTTCCAGATACTGCAGCGTCCGGGCTTTCAGCTCGCTTGAGGCTCTGATCCCCTCCATGCTCTCGCGGATCCTGTTCATGCCCACTCACCTCCCAACTTTTCACGCAATATGGCTTTTGCTCTGGAAAGCCAGGTATAGACGGTGTTTTCCTTCCTGCCCAGTATTCCGGCGATCTCTATGGCAGAGTATCCCTCATAATAAAACAGGTAGATCACTCTCCTGTATTTATCCGGCAGCTGCAATACCGCCTCCAGAACCTCCCGGGAAGAGTCATCCGATGCCCCGCATTCCTTCAGGGCCGCATCCAGAGGCAGACATCTCCTGCGGGAAAGACTTCTCAGCCAGTCCGTGCAGGCATTGATCGTAACTCTAATCAGCCACGCCTTCTCATGCTCGCTGTTTTCAAAGTCTCCCCTATACAGCATATATTTCAGAAACACATTCTGAAACACATCCTCCGTGTCCTCCCGGTTCCTCAAATGCACAAGGCAGATCCTCTGCACCATATCCGCATATTGTTCCACCGCACGGTTCATATCCTCTGGGCTCTTCAAGATCTTCCTCCTCCGGTCAGGCCTTAGCGATGGCAGCCGCCTCTGTGGGAACGCCCGGAATGATGCCGCCAGTCATAGCCGGCGCACCTGCCTCCGTTGGAGCAGATCCCCTCCTCATCGCAGCACCCGTCCCCCGTGCATACGCCGTCCGCATAACAGGACGCGTATTCGGTGGCACATGCGGATCGGCCATGATGCCCGCACCGGGCATAGACCGCGTCGGATGCCGAGCCGGCCAGCAGGGCGGCAAGCAATAGAACGGAAACGATTTTTGTCATGATTCTCATAATTTTCTCTCCTTTCGAACAGCATAAATCAACCTGTGCTGTGTTCTTATATAAGAGATACGTTTTATCCGGCATGATCCTTTCAATTCTGTTAAAAATTTTTGAAAAAATTTTCCAGAATTCTTTTCAACGCGCTGAGTCCGGCAGTTTCAGGGTATAGTCGCTCCGCTCCAGTGTAAAATTGGGGTTGTAGTAAGGATCTCCCTGCTCCAGCAGCGTTTTCCACCGCTCCCGGAAACGAGCCGCCTCCTCGTTATAGCGGGCCGCGTTTTCTCCGTGGAGGTCGTCTCCCCGGGACTCCGACTCGTAGTGGTACAGCTCCGCAAAAGGAGTAAATATGTTCAGTCTGCCCATCTCCCTGAGCCGCAGGCAGAAGTCCACATCATTCAGGGAGACGGCGAAAGTCTCCTCCAGGCCGCCCGCCTGCTCATAGAGGCTCTTTCTCACCATCAGGCAGGCCCCCGTGACAGCGGACATATTCTGGGCATAGCACAGACGTCCCATGTATCCCAGATCCTGATGATTATGTTTATAATGGGGATGCCCTGCCGTGCCGTGAGCGCCCATGCCGAGCACCACGCCCGCGTGCTGGATCGTCCGGTCCCCGTAATAGAGCTTGGCTCCCACCGCTCCCACGTCCTGGCGCTGGGCATACATCAAGAGCTCCTCTATCCAGTCAAAGGTGATCACCTGGGTGTCATTGTTGAGCAACAGCAAATATTCTCCCGAGGCATATGCCGCCCCCAGATTATTAATCCGTGAATAATTGAACCCGCCCTCATAGACCGCAATCTTCACCCTGGCCCCGGCGCTGCCGGACCTCTCCGCCTCCATGACGCCTCTGTCACCGGGCTTGTCCGTGGCCGGCTGCATCTGGCGATCCCGCAGCGCCGTCTGATAATCGTAGCCCAGCAGCTGGGAATAATAGTCGTAGATCTCCCGGGAAGTACTGCCGTTCTCCACGATAATCAGCTCATAATTGTCATAGGTAGAGCGATCCATTATAGATTCAATACAGCGTTCCAAATCCCCCCTGTGATCCTTATTGGGGATAATGATGGACACCAGGGGATCCCCCAGCAACTGATACCGTATCCGGAATATGGTGGGAAAAGCCCGGGTACTGCTGATCTGGAAGTTCTGAAAGCCGTGCTTTTCCAGATGATCGGCCACAGCCCGCCTGGCCGCCTCCACCGCATAGGGCTTTGCCTCGATATCCGCCGCAACGCTGCCCTCATGGCTGCGCCAGTAATACAGGAGCCTGGGAATATGAACCACCTTCTCCGCCCGGTCCGTGAGACGCAGGATCATGTCATGATCCTGACTGCCATCCAAGCTGGTGCGAAACAGCTCCGTGTCCTCCTCCAGCAGATGCCGGGAAAAAACGCTGAAATGACAGATGTAATTGTTACCGTGCAGCGTGTCCGGCGCATAGTCCGGCTTAAAATGCATGTTGATCAGGCTGTCCAGGTTGCCGTCCCGGAAAGTGGCCTCGTCACAGTAGAGGAAATCCGCGCCTGTCTCGTTGATAGCCTTCACATATTCATAGAGAGCGCAGGGATGCAGGATATCGTCATGGTCAAACAGACCGATATAACTGCCCGTGGCCAGTTTGTAGCACTGGTTGGTATTCCCCGCTATACCCTCGTTCCCGGCCAGTTTTTGATAGACGATCCTGCCCCCGGCCTGGGCCGCGTACTCCTGGCAGATCCGTCCCACATAGCTATGTTCCTCGTCCGAGCCGTCTCCCAGACACAGTTCCCAGTTCTCGTATGTTTGATTGATAACGGAGGTTATCATATCCCGCAGAAATTCCTCGGGGGTATTCCACAGCGGCACCAGGATACTGATGTGGATCATCCGTGGAAAGACCGTCTCCCGCTGGGCGGCGGCAGCCGCCCGGTCGGGAAAACTGGCGGTGCCAAACTGTAACCCGGCCTGCCGTTCCCGCTTTTTATACCGCAGTTTTTTGATCAGATCCCGGGGATGCAGCACCCGTCTCGCCCTGGCTGCCTGACGTATAAAAAAATGGATGGCCCTGCGGAAGGGCTTGCTCATTTTCCAGAAGGCGCTGTTCTGAATAAAGTCCAGCCTGGCCTGCAGCACATCCCGCTCCTCCTCTATCTGGGAGAGTCTGTCCGTCAGGTAGACGCAGCGCTCCTTCTCTTTCTCATACGCATCTTTATAGTCCATATCTGTTACGCATTCCTTTCTGCCCTGCATTCTGTCCCGCATTCTGTCCTGCAATCTGTCCTGCATTCTGTCTCCGGGCCTTCTATCTCAAAATCCTCGTCCTTGACACGCAAGCTGCAGGCAGTCCACACGGTCAGGCGCCGCCGCCCCACACGGCTGCGGATCTGTATGCCAATGCGGTAGTCGCCGTCCCGCAGGTTCTCCGTCAATATCAGATATGCTTTGAAACCGCACAGCGCCACGTTGGGCTGTTCCTGCATTCCATACTCGACCTGTGAACTGTATTGTGCATAAAACGGCGTTGCGTACACGCCGGATGTACCTTCTACCCCGCGCAGCAGCAACACTCTCTCATAACATGCGTTATTGTCCTGATGAACTACTGCCCAGCCCTGCACACATATCTTGTCCCCCATTCGGCCGTTCCGGGAAAGCGTCACTTTGTATGACATATTCTCCGGCTCCTGCTCCGGCCAGTCCCTTTGCCGCCGAAAACCGGATAAAGCCTGCGGGGCCCATATTATATGCAGATAATTCTCATAGATATGCGTATCCCCCAGTTCCCGACACAGCGGTTCAGGGTAATAGGGATCTGTCTCCCTGTACCGGGGATGCCTGTCATACAGGGTCTGCCGCTCCCGCCGCAGCCGCAGCATCTTCTCCTGGGTCATATCGCTGCCCCGGCTGAGGGATTCGTGGTGATAGGCGTGGAACGTGTTCACCACCATATTGTGATAGCCCGCCTCCCGCAGGCAAAAGCACAGCTCCACGTCATTGTAGGCCACTGGCAGATCCTCGGGGAATCCCCCGACCTGCCAGAACCGTTCCCGCTCCACCATCAGGCAGGCTCCCGTGACAGCGATCACATTGCGGTCCAGGCTGCCATAGCCGTGATCCTGCTCCTGTCCGTCCAATGTAAATTGCAGCTTGTGTACCGGCCCCCCGGGCAGATTGGCGATGCCCGCGTGCTGTATCTTCACGGAATCCGGATAATACAGTTTCAATCCCACAGCGCCCGCGTAGGGACGCAGCGCGTGATCGGTCATGGCCTGTAGCCAGCCTCCCGGGCAGACAGTTATGTCATCATTGAGGAATAAAAGCAACTGCCCTGTCGCCTCCTGCGCACCTCGGTTGCACATTTTGGAAAAATTAAAGGGGGCCGGTTCGTATATATATTTCATTCCATGTGTTATTTTTTCTATTTCTTCCTTATTTTCCGGGCTGCTCCCATTGTCCACCACCAGGATCTCCAGTCCGCCGGGCCATGTGTCCTCCGCAGCGGCCAGGCTCTGTCTGAGAGAGTCCAGACATTGTTTCAGGGTTTCCGGATTATCCTTGGACGGGATGATGACAGACACGGTGACTGCCTGCCGCCCCTGCTCCGTCTCCTGCCACTCGAGCCGATTCTCCCGGCTGTACCCTTCCCGCGGACCGGCGTCGGCTCCCTCCTGGGTCATATGGAACAGTATTTTGGGCAAATGGGCGATGGCGTCGTCCCCCCGCTCAAACCCGCCCGCCAGCTCCAGCAGGCGATGCACCAGCAAACGCACCTCATCGGGCTGCTCAAAATACAGGATTTCTCTTTCCTCCGGCCACATGTCCCGGGGCAGTCTCTGTACCAGTTCCCGCCGCAGGGCAATCACGCTGCCCAGATAAAAGGTGGACAGCCAGGTATCAGGAGACCAGTCCGGCCGAAAAAGCGGATCGCGGCGGCCTTCTGCCGCTCCCTCCATGACATCCTCATCCCCATATAGCAGCTGCATTGCGGGATGTTCCCTGAAATACTCCAGGATCCATGTGAAAGCCAGGGAGTCCACATATCCCCTGCTCTGGCAGATCAGCAGAATCCCCTGTTCCCGCAGCAGACCGACTCCCTGCTGCTGTCCGGCCGCGGTACAGCGCTCCGCAAGAAACGGACCCGACCACTCCTGCCAGTAGTACTTCTTCTCTCCCTCCTGTTTCCTGATCCACTCTTCATAGGGTATGTGCTGCTTTAACTTAGCCAGTTCCCTGGCATACTGCCTGTTCAGCTGTCTCTCCCGTAAGTTCCGCAGCTTTGTCCTGATCCCCAGTCCCATAATTTTTCCCCCTTGCCCTTTCGTATGCTCTCTTCGCGCTCAGAACCATTTTTTCATGGCTCCGGCCAGATCCCGCGCCATCCGGGCGGGTATCCGCGTGTATTCCAGCCGTATATACAAAATATTCTCCTCCCCCGGATGCAGGCGGTCAATATCAATACTGATATTGGGATCCTCCGTGGGAAAGAGCACTGTCAGATATGTGTTGCCGTCCTCCGCTTTGCAGCGAACCGTTCTGCCGTTGCAGCTCAGCAGTTTGGGTGTGTTCAGCGGCACCTGCTCCCCGTTAAAGCGCAGTTCCAGGATATTGCAGATCCCGCAGTCCATGGCCGGATCGATCCGCATCCCGCGCACTTCGTCGTGAAACAGCAGCTCCAGCTCCAGATGCCCGTCCTCGTCGTAAGCCTGCTCCAGAAAACGGGAACCGTTCTCCGTATATCCCTCCCCTGCGTCCTCATAGACCTGTATCCGGGTGAGATGCTCCTGATTCTCCTGTCTCTGTATCAATTTTTCAGGGAAACGCAGCCGGTTGCCGATGATCTCCCGCAACGCCGCCATGGAGGCGGTCTTTCCTTCCACATAGCGCTGGAATTTCAATTCTTTTTCCCGGTACTCCCGGGCCTGCTCCTCCGTGATCCCCAGCCTTTGCAGCACCCGGTCCAGATCCAGTCGGTTTCTTTTTTCATTTTCCAGCAGATAACAGTAGACCGCCCGAAACGCCAGCTCCCTGCTCTCCACCGCCCTGGCAAAGGTCCACTCGTAGTCGATCAGTGTCCAGTGCTCCCCATCCACCAGCAGGTTGGAAAATACCAGGTCAAAATCCGTCACCGGATAGTCCTCCTGATGACCGATCAACTCCAGATACCGCTCAAAATAGCGCCAGAATCCCTCCTGATCCCCCTTTTCCAGGCATTCGTCCAGCAGCTCCGACAGCGGACGTCCCGCCTCGTACGCAAACTCGGCATAACAGTCTTCTCCCAGCTCTACCAGCCGACATCTGTTCACAGACAGCCCGCTCCCCTCATACCGCCGGGTCAGTTCTTCGCAGGCCCAGGCCATTTTCCGCACATGCTCCCGCGCCTCCGGGACCAGAGGATACTTGCGCACCACTCTTTTGCCCTGCCCGTCACGGCAGATCTCCGTGCGGATCCGAAACTCCCTGGCCCGGTCGTTGGAATACTTGACATAGCCCACGGGAAGGGGCCTGCCCAACACCGCCATATAGGAATTGGCGAACACGGAAAACAGGTCTTCCTCCACGATGCCGTCAAAGGCCAGCTTTTCGTCGAAAAGCACCATCCTGTCCCGGTCAAAATTGCGAAGATTGTTGGACAGTTCGCCCCTGCCCGGCCACCGATCGTCGGAGAAAACAGTGGTCATAAATTTATAGTCCGGATAAGGGTAGTAAAAACTGTATTCGTTCATGCCGCAGGCCGCAAATATCTTCTCCAGCCCCCTGCGGGAAAAAGTCCTGGCATTGCCGCTGTCCTGGTAGTTTTCAATGCCGGAAAAATAGTTGCCCAGATGATCCTCCTTACAGCCTGCAAAATATTTCAGTCCGTATTTGTTCTCTATGGCAATCAGGATCCGTCCTCCCGGCGCCAGATGCCCCGCCAGAATCCGCAAAAATTCCTCATAGGGACGGTCGCCCCCTATATAACCCCGGCCGTACTCAAACACGCCGATCAGACAGATATAGTCATAATCTCCCGGAAGATCCGGCTCAATGTCCTGGAAATTGCCCACATGGATAGTAATATTGCCGTAATCGCTGTGTCGGTAAGCATTGATCATGCTGCGTTTTTTGGACAGATCCACACAGGTGACGCTGCCGGCCTTTCTGGCCAGCGCTCCGGTGATGGCGCCGCAGCCGCTGCCCACCTCCAGCACTCTGTCGTCGGAAGTCATGGGTATGAAATCCACGATATTTTCCCGCAGGGGGGACAGATGATACAACAGGGGCCAGCTCTTTCGTTCCTCGATGAGTCGGCCGTATTCCACCTGCGAGTACTTCCGTACAATGTCAAGCAATTCATCCTCCACCGCGCCGTCGCAGTAGAGGTCTTCCCCCGGATATTTGCTTAGATCCAATGTGATCTTCCCGATCTGTTCCGTCATATATTCCCCATCCCCGCCAACCTCGGAATCGCCCAGGCAGCGTATCTTTTTTACTCCAGATCCGTCACGGATATCCGGGAGTTCATATCATAGTATCCCACCGTATTTTTATCTGATACCACAGAGATGTTCAAAGCGTCATAAAGCCGGTGATATACCTGAAACCGATCCCCCTCGTATCCGGTGAGCCCCAGGGAGAGAAGGTATTCCCCACCCTGCAGATTCATCTCCTGGGTGAAGACCACCTCCTTTACCTGCCCCGGTTCCCCGCTGTCCAGGTAGGCCTTTTCCACCATGGTATTGGTGCCGGTGATCTCCACGCCAATGACGTTTTTTACCGAGTAGGCAAAGATGGGAGAGGGTATATGCTCGTAAAAAGCCACCTTCATATGAATGGAAAAAGTGGAGCCTTTCATGATGGCGTTGGCCCGCAGCCCCCGTTCATCCGTGATATACACCTCTTTGATTTCCGCCTGGTGGGTACCGTACTCCAGCAGTTCAGGATTCTGTCCGTCGCCGTTTTTTCCCTCTTCTCCCTCCTCATACTGCCCCACCAGCACCTGCTTGTAGGCATCTATCATCTTTTTGGGAGAGCCCTCGCCCAGCAGCACGCCCTGATTCAGGAGATAGACTCTGTCGCAGTATTTGCTGACGCTGCTCAGATCATGGCTGACGAAAACGATGGTCTTGCCCTTCGCCTTAAATTCCTCAAACTTCCGGTAGCACTTCGCCTGAAAGAAAACATCCCCCACGGACAGCGCCTCGTCCACGATCAGGATCTCCGGATCGATATTGATGGCCACCGCAAAAGCCAACCGCACGAACATGCCGCTGGAGTAGGTCTTCACCGGCTGGTGTACATAGTCACCGATATCCGCGAAATCCAGTATCTCCGGCAGTTTCCTCTCAATCTCCTCCTCGGAAAAGCCGATCATGGTGCCGTTGAGATAGACGTTCTCGATCCCGTTATACTCCATATCAAACCCCGCGCCCAGCTCCAACAGGGCGGAGATACGCCCGTTCACCTGCACCTGCCCGGCGGTGGGATTGAGTACGCCCGTGATAATCTTCAGGATCGTGGACTTCCCGGAACCGTTGGTGCCGATGATGCCCACCGTCTCTCCTTGGCGGATGGTCATATTCACGTCCCGCAGCGCGTAATGCTCCCGATACTGTTTTCTGGTCAGCCGCAGCGCCTCCCTGAAACGGTCGGAAGGCTTGTCGTACAGCTTATATACTTTGCTCAGATTGTTGACCTCTATGGCCACCTCCGCATTTTTTTTCTCTACCATGTCTCCTCATCTCCGCATATCGCATACCTTCCCGCGCCGCCGGGTATACTCCGGCGGCGTCTGATCCGGCCATATCCGCCCGACGCCGCCTGTATATCAGATCACATCCGCGAAATGTACTTTTAATTTCTTAAAGATCGCGGCTCCCAGCAAAAACAGCGCCACCGTCACCCCCCAGAAATACAGGGTTCCGGAGACGTCCTCGAAAAACCAGTGATGCCCGTACACAGACTCCCTGTAACCGTTCACGATATACACCAGCGGATTGAGTTTCAAAAGCGTCACCACCACCGGATTGTGAATGGAATCCAGACTCCACAAAATCGGCGTCGCCCACATGCCTATCTGCAGACAGATCGCGATGATCTGGGACAGATCCCTGAAAAAGATCACCACGGCGCAGGTGGTATAGGACATGGCCAGCACCAGCAGGAACAGGCACATGGCGTAATAGAGCACCTGCAGCAGATACACACTGGGATAGTACCCGTATATGCAGGCCAGCAGTATGGCCAGTACCAGGAAAAACAGATGGCTGAAAGTGGCGGCTATGACCTTAATGACCGGCAGTATGCTGATCTTGAACACCACCTTTTTCACCAGATAGCTGTACTCGATCAGCGACATGGTTCCCTGGCTGAGCGCCTCGCTGAAAAAGAACCAGGGCACCAGTCCCGCCGTGATAAACAGCGCAAAGGGAACCTCCACCCCGCTGCGCAGCTCTATGGCCTTGGTGCCGAAGATCTTATCAAAGACCAGATAATACATAAGCACCGTCACAAGGGGCTGGGCAAATCCCCATACCGCTCCCATATAAGACCCGGCATACCGCTTTTTAAAATCGTTTTTTGACAGTTTCCAGATCAGCTTTCTGTTCTGCCACAGTTCCGCCGGCAGTTGTACCAGCCTGGAACCCAAAGTTCTTTTTTTCTCCATATATCCTTTACCTTCCGTATTGTTCCAGATAGGCGGAGAGCCCTCCCCACTTGGTGTCCCGCTCCGAGAAGATCAACTCCATTCCCTCGAGGATGGGCCATTTGACGCCAATCTCGGGATCATTGTACATAAGGCCCCCCTCGTCGCCGGGATGATAGAACTCCGAACATTTATAGCAGAATTCCGCATATTCCGACAGCACCAGAAATCCGTGGGCAAAACCCTTGGGAACATAAAACTGTTTCATGTTCTGCTCCGTAAGCAACTCGCCGTGCCACTGTCCAAAGGTGGAAGAACCTTTGCGCAGATCCACGGCCACATCAAAGACTTCGCCTTTAATGACTCTCACCAGCTTGTCCTGAGGATACCGGATCTGAAAATGCAACCCCCGCAGAACGCCCTTTTTGGAAGCCGACTGGTTATCCTGCACAAATTCCACATCGATCCCCGCCTCCTTGTAGTCGTTGTAATTGTAAGTCTCCACAAAATACCCTCTGGCGTCTCCGAATACGGTGGGAGTGATCACTTTCAAGCCCTCGATCGCACATGTTTCCACTGTAATTTTACCCATTTGTCCAATCTCCTTATTTATTGTTCCGCCGCCGTTTCCTGTTGATTCCCGTCGCCCGCGCGGTCTTATCTTCCCATATAACTGATATTCATATCCACATTGCCCTCGATACCGTCTATCTTTCCCTTGGAGGTATACTGCCACATATGGTAGTATCCGTCGTACAGAGGAACGCTGCGCCACTCTGCCAACCAGATACAGTAATTCTCCAGCCTGCTTACCTGTATTTTGTTGTAAAACCAGTTCCTGCCGGAGTACACGCCCGCCTCCCGGCCCGCATTCACCACCGTGCGGCAAAAAGCGTCGCACACCAGCGTCCGCGTCTCCACGTCCAGGCCGTCCGCCCGTCCGTTTCCTCCGGCGCCCTCCGTGTCTATAAAGATGGGATAGTCCAGGCTGTATTCATTTACCAGCTCCAGCGCCATGGAGGCTTCTTCCACCGCCTCCACCTCGTTGACGGCCTGGGTGAAAAAGTACACGCCCACTTTCACGCCCGCCCGTGTGGCGGCCTTGATATTGGTCTCAAAATATGGATCCACCACCAGGCTGCCCGTGGTAGAACCCCGATAGCCCGCGCGTATAATGGCAAAATCCACCCCCGCCGCCTTGACCTTCTCCCAGTCGATCTCCCGGTTCCACTTGGATACGTCTATCCCCACCGTGGCGTTGGCCGTGGGTGTCTGGAGTTTTTTGATCTCCGTCTTATCGCTGTCCTCCTCCGCCTCCGCCACGCCGGTATCCTCCTCCAGCGCGTCGATTTCCTCCTCCGTCTTGATCAGCAGAGAGATATCGTCGATAAACACATATTCTACCTTGTCCTTGACCTGCACCCTGGTGGGATTGACCGGCACCTTATAGCCCTCGATCTCCTGAAGGCTCACATAATATTCCCCCGCGTTCAGTCCGCCGATGTACAGGATGCCGTCCTGATCCAGATCCTTGTACTCTCCCTGCCCCTCCAGATCCACCAGGAAGGTCTGCCCGGACACAGGTTTTCCGTCAAAATCCACCACCTGGATCCGCAGATCCTTTTCCACTGACGTAACTGTCAGGGACAGCCGGTTCTGTTCGTCCATCTTCTGCTCCAGCCAGGTGTTCTCCTCCGGGTCAAAAAAAGTAGCGTCCCGCAGAAAGGCGGACAGGTCGTTGCCGATGCGCTGCCCGTATTCGTCATATGTTATCTCCTGCGTCTGGACTCTGGCCGTGGGCTGGGGAGGCGGCGTCTGCCCTCCTCCCGGGTTTTGCTGCTCCCGGTTGGCATATAACACCAGCAGCGCCACCAGGGCGATCACCCCTATGGAGGCCATGATGCAGGTTCGTTTCAGCTTAGAGTCCATTGGCTACCTCTACCAGATATCTGCCATAATCCGTTTTCATAAGCGGCTCCGCCAGTTCCAACAGCTGCCGCCGATCGATGAAGCCTCTCTTGTACGCGATCTCCTCGATACAGGAAATATACAGCCCCTGCCGTTTCTGGAATGCCGACACAAAATCCGCCGCGTCCAGCAGCGCGTCATGATTGCCTGTATCCAGCCAGGCGAATCCCCGTCCCAAAGTCTCCACCATCAGCGTGCCCCTGCGCAGATACTCGTTGTTGATACTGGTGATCTCGATCTCACCCCGGGCCGAGGGTTTCACGTTTCTGGCGATCTCCACCACGTCGTTGTCATAGAAATACAGACCCGGCACCGCGTAATTGCTGCGGGGATTCTCCGGTTTCTCCTCTATGGACAGCGCCCTGCCGCTGGCGTCAAACTCCACCACGCCGTACTCTCTGGGATCCCGCACATAATATCCAAAGATCGTGGCTCCCTTCTCTCTGGACGCCGCCTCCCGCAGCACTTTGGAAAAGCTCTGCCCATAAAAAATATTGTCGCCCAGCACCAGCGCCACCCGGTCGCTCCCGATAAAGGAGGCCCCGATAATAAACGCGTCCGCCAGCCCTCTGGGACTCTCCTGCACCGCGTAGCTGATCTCCATGCCCAACTGATGCCCGTCTCCCAGCAGTTCTTCAAACACAGGCAGGTCTCTGGGCGTGGAGATGATCAGCACCTCCCGGATACCCGCCAGCATCAGTATGGACAGCGGATAATAGATCATGGGTTTGTCGTACACCGGCATGATCTGCTTGCTGATGGCCTTTGTCAACGGGTACAGCCTGGTGCCGGAGCCTCCGGCCAAAATAATTCCCTTCATACCATTTTCTCCTTATTCTGGAACATATTGTAAAACGCGCCGAAGGGATTGCCGCAGCCTGTGCGGCAATCCCCCTGCCGGAACCGTTTATTTTCCGTACATCTCCGTATAATATTTCTGGTAATCGCCGCTGGTTACGTTCTTCATCCACTCCTCATGCTCAAAGAACCAGGCGATGGTCTTTTTGATCCCTTCCTTGAACATGGTCTCCGGATACCAGCCGATCTCGGCCTTGATTTTGTCCGGGGCTATAGCGTACCGCCTGTCGTGCCCCTTCCGGTCCTCCACGTATGTGATCAGGTCCTCGCTCACCAGACTCTTGCGGGGATCGCCCTCGGGCAGCATCTCCTGCAAAGTCTCAAGGATGATGTGGATGATCTCGATATTCTGTTTCTCGTTATGGCCGCCGATATTGTAGGTCTCAAACAGCCTGCCCTGTTCCTGCACCATGTCTATGGCCTTGGCATGATCCTCCACGTAAAGCCAGTCCCGCACGTTTTTGCCGTCTCCGTACACCGGCAGTTTCCTGCCCTGCAACGCATTGTTGATGATCAGCGGAATCAATTTCTCGGGAAACTGATAGGGGCCGTAGTTGTTGGAGCAGTTGGTGATATTGGCCGGAAAATGATAGGTGTCCATGTACGACTTTACCAGCATGTCCGAACTGGCCTTGCTGGCCGAGTAGGGGCTGTGGGGATCGTAGGGCGTGGTCTCATAGAAAAAGGCGTTCTCATCGTCCGGCAGAGAACCGTACACCTCATCCGTGGACACATGCAGGAATCTCTTGCCCTCCTTGAAACCGCCGTCAGGCAGCTCCCATGCCTCCTTGGCACAGTTCAGCATCACGGCTGTTCCCAGCACATTGGTCCGGACAAAGACCTCCGGATCGCGGATGCTGCGGTCCACATGGCTCTCGGCGGCAAAATGCACCACTCTGTCAATATCGTTCTCCGCAAATATCCTGCGGATGGCATCCTTGTCGCAGATGTCGGCCTTTACAAAGGTGTAGTTCTCCCGCCCCTCCACATCTTTCAGATTCTCCAGATTACCCGCGTAAGTCAGGGCGTCCACATTGATGATCCGGATCTCGCTGCCATACTTTTTAAACATGTAGTGAATATAGTTGGAACCGATAAACCCGGCGCCTCCTGTTACCAGATAAGTTCTCATATTTTTTCCTTTCTCTCCATGAATAATAATAAATTATAGCATACTTTTCCAGTTTGTACAACCATGGCAAAATACGGTGCATAAATCGTCCATAGATCAGTATCCCAGATAGCTGAGATTTAAGTCCACATTGCCGCTGATGCCGCTGACTCTGCCGGTGGACTTGTATTGCCACATCTCGTATCGTCCGTTGTATGTGGGGGCGGAGGCATACTGAGCCAGCCATATCTTGTAGCCGCCCAGCTGTCCCGGATCAAACTTCTCGGTCAGCCAGGTCTTGTTGGCATAGACGCCCGCCGTGTAACCCGCGTTCTGTATGGTCTGACAGAATGCCCTGCACACCTCGGTGCGGGCCTCCTTGCTGATGCCGTCGGCCCTGCCGCCGCTGGCCTCCACATCCAGAAATACCGGATAGGTTATGCGGTAATTTTTAATCAGCTCCAGTACCATGGAAGCTTCCTCCACGGCCTCCACCTGATCCACCGCCTGGGTAAAGAAGTACACGCCCACTTTCAGCCCCGCGTCCGTAGCCCCCTTGATATTGCTGTGGAACATGGGATCCACGATCAGGCCGCCCAGGGAAGATCCCCGGTATCCGCAGCGGATGATCACATAGGAAACGCCTGAGTTTTTCACTGCGTTCCAGTCGATCACGCCGTTATATTTGGATACGTCGATACCCATGATGCCCGCGCCGGTTATCAGGGCGCCGTCGCCGGCAAAATTGTATTTTACTCCCTGTATGACCTGCTCGCCAACCACGGCGTTTCCGTTGATGTCAAAGTATTTTAACGCGCCGCCTATAGTCTGCCAGCCGGTATATTTAGCCTCTCCCTTTTTAAAGAACTTATCAAAAATATAATAGTCCGCATAGAATGCCTGGCGGTAGTTGTTGTTCTCCAGCACATACAGCTCGTTGCCGTCCTTATCCTTCAAAAGAGAAGACCTGTTCTCCCGGGGATTCTGCTTGACAGTCACCGTACAGGCCGCGGAGATCGTATTATTGTTCTCCGTATACTTTACGGTGATATTGGCTGTTCCGGCTCCGACGCCGGTCACGGTCACGGTTCTGCCGGATACCTCGGCCCTGGCTATATTGCCGTCGGAGGATTCCACGGTAAGTATGTCTGTGTCCAGTCCGTTTTCCAGCGTCGCCGTTAGATTTACAGTTGCGCCCGTGTAGACCAGCTCCGTCGCCTTATCCAGTTTCAGGTTTTTCGCCGCCGTAACCGTCACGCTGCAGGATGCCGTCAGGCCCCCCACCGCATTGCCCGCGCTGTCCACGCCGCTGGCCGTATAGGAGATTAATACCGGCTGCTGCGTGGCCGCTACAGCCGTTACAGTCCCGTTGCCGTCCACTGTGACAGCCGCCGGATTGCTGCTGTTCCATGTGATGCTCTGGATCGTCACCCCCTCGCAGGAGGCGCTAACCGCAAAGCTCTCTCCCACCCGCAGAGTTTTACTGGCAGGATCGATCCTGCCCACATAGACCGGGATCGGCGTGGGGGCGGGAGTAGGTGTGGGTGGTGCGGTGGGCTCTGCCGTAGGCACAGCGGTAGGTTCTGCCGTGGGAGCGGCGGTGGGTTCCGCTGTCGGGGCGGCGGTGGGCTCTGCCGTCGGGGATCCGGGCGTCGGTTCCGCCGGGGGCACAGGCGGCTCTGTCGAGGTCGTCCCGCCGGGATCTGCCGTAGGCGCTCCCCCCGGATCCGCCGTCAGCGCTCCGGCAGAGTCTGTGGAGAGTTCCGTCGGAGGTTGGGACAATAGACGGGATAACCGTACAAAGCTGCCGCTCATGGCCAGCGTCATGGGATCGGGAATATCGCTCTTTGCCACCTCCGCGTAAGTGACCATCGTGGTGGTGCTTTCCACCCAGGCCACCGTGTCCTGCAGATAATTTTCCACAACCGTCTGATTAATCTTGGTGTCCTCCAGCGCCACATTGACCTGAGACTCCGTCTTGACCTCGTCGGACACATCCACCTTTTTGTACTCTATCTCTTTCTTGACTTCCGTCTTCTGCTCTGCTGTCACCAGACCGTAGCTCTTATATTTTTCATCCGTGAGAGTGTTCATCACCAGCCTGTATTGGCCGGGGGTCAAATTCTTTTTATAAATGATGCCGTCCATATCGTCGTCCGACCACATGACCGCGGAGCCGTCCGGATCCGTGATAGTAACGCTGAAAGGCACATTGCTGATCAGTTTGCCGGTCTCCTTGTTCACAAACTTGATCTTCAGATCCTTCTCAATGGAGCTGAAATTCATCTGTACCTGAATATCCGGTATGTAATCCTGCTCCTCATAGCGCTCAGGCGGCTGCGTGGGCACAGGTTCCGGCGTGGCCTGGGCAAGCTGCATGGCAATATAAGTCTGCCGGGCGTCGGCTATGGCCGCCAGCCCCTGGCCCCCTATCAGATCCATATCTGCCAGCTGCGCGCCTACTTGCTGATAGGCTTGCTGCTCCGAACCGCGAAATCTCATGCCGATGAAGACTCCGCCCGTGATCAGCGCCATCAGCAGCACTGCGGCCCCGGCGATCAGGATAAACCTGTCCAGTATGCGGTCTCCCTTATCCTCCCCATCCTCCTCGTCCGCTCTCCGGTTCCTTCTTCGCGAGGACAGGGGCAACTCCGATGCCCCATAGTCTTCCTGTGCGAAATACGTCTCCGGTTCTTCGTATTCCTGTGAGTCTCCGTACTCATCCGAGGACTGATATTCACCAGACTCCTCATATTCTTCGGGTTCTTTGTAGTCTTCTGACGTTTCCGATTCTTCGTATTCTTCTAATTCGTCCGGTTCCTCGTAGTCTTCCAGTTCTTCGTACTCGTCTGACTCCTCCGGCTCCTCGTAGTCATCCAATTCTTCGTACTCGTCCGACTCCTCCGGCTCCTCGTAGTCATCCAATTCTTCGTATTCCTCCGACTCCTCCGGCTCCTCGTATTCCTCCAGTTCTTCGTATTCGTCCGACTCCTCCGATTCCTCGCAGTCTTCCAGTTCTTCGTACTCGTCCGGCTCTTCGTACTCTTCTAACTCTTCATACTCTCCCTGTTCTGCATTCTCGGAAAAGTCCTCTCCATATTCATCTACCGACTCGCTGTCGTATTCCTCATACTCCAGCTCGTCCATTTCATTCTGAAATTCCTCTATGATCTCTTCTGTTGTTTTCATCGGTCTGCCAAAGCGTCCCAGCGGTTTTCTCATGTCAGCTCCCATCTACCCACTCCAGCGGGCACGGCCTTACTATCAGGGCGTTTTCTGCTGTACAGTATACCATTGAATCCCCCGCTGCCGCAAGGGAAAAAGGTACATTCATAAAATCTTAATTTCTCCGCAAAATAAGGCATGATCCGGCCTCTCCCCATTTCATTGTGGACATCCGGCGAGGATGATAGTAGAATAGGAGACAGAAAGCGAGGTACGCCATGCAGCAGGAACATACACCGCACAGGAAATCCAATATACCCAATATAGAGATCATCGATTTGGATAAAAACCCGGAGGACATTTACCGTGAGGATCCAAAGGACATTGCCTTTGAAGAATCAGAAGACATTACCTGCGAGGATTCGGAGGACACTGCCTTCGAGGACTCGCAAGACTCTGCCTTCGAAGATCCGGAGGACGAGCCTGCGAAGTCCGGCGGCTCCGCGCGCCGCCTTATCTGGCATATCGCTTTTGTCCTGATACTGGCGCTGTGCGTGGGTCTGATCTATTTTCGCTTTGCCAACTGGGGAACCCGCGTACCCTCTTTTTTCGATCCCGACGCCGAGTTCGACGACAATGATTTAATCGAAGTGCTGGATCATATGGTAAATGTTCCCGCTGACAGGCGACAGGATACAGACGGCGTACGGACGGTGGTACTGCTGGGCAACTCCCCCTTTGCCGAAGGGCGGGACTCCGATGACGGCGTCGTCAGCCTGATCGGCCAGATGACCGACGCCGCCATATACAACTGTTCCGTGGCCGACTCCCATCTGGCTGCCGCACGGGAAACCTTTCTGGCAAACGAGGATCCCATGGACGCCTTCAATCTATACTGGCTCAGCACTCTGATCGCGCTGCAGAACACCTCCATATATGAGAGCGCTTTTGACGCCATGGGGGACTCTGCGCCCGAGGACGCCCGCTATGCCTACGACACCCTCTCCACGCTGGATTTTCAGAATGTGGATGTACTGGCGATCATGTATGACGCCACCGATTATCTGGAGGAACGTCCGTTGTACAATATGCTGAACACCACGGACATTCAGACCTTTGCGGGCAATATGGAGGCCAGTCTGGATCTGCTGTGCAATGCCTTCCCGCATCTGCGGATCATCGTCATGTCTCCCACCTACGCCTACTATGTGGACGAAAACGGGGAGTACATCAGCAGCGATATCCACAAGTCCACCGGCTATTCCCTGTCTACCTACGCAGGCAATCTGGAACGGATCGCCTACCTGCACTCGGTATCCTACCTGGACAATATCTACGGAACCGTCAATGAGGAAAACGCCGGAGACTATCTGACCGATCACCTGCACCTGAACGCCGCCGGACGCCGGAGGCTGGCGGAGCGCTTTGTCTACGCCCTGGAATACTTTGACTGAGCGGAAATCAGGATCGCAGCTTTTTCAAAAAGCGGTGCAGCCGCCGCACCGTCTTTGGCGTTGCGGTCAACGCCAGCAGATACAGCTTGTTTCTGGCGGTCAGATAGGGCGAGCGCACCGTATCCCTCACATGCCGCCGCAGGAACCCCACAATGGCCCGGTATTGTCCATGATCCCGGCGCATCTGCCCCACGGGGATATGCAGCAGATAATCCAGCCTCTGGTACAGACCGAACCGCACCGCCACAGGCCGCAGCTCGGGATATCGTTTCTCCACCAGCCCCAGAACCATATCCGCGTTGTTCACATTGTCTGCAAACACTCTGGAAAAATCATTTTCCTGTTTTCTCCGGGTATTACTGCCCAGACGGTAAAACACATGATACCCGCACACCGGCAGGGACACTACGCCCCGGGTCCGCTGCAAAAGACGGATCATCAGATGAAAATCCTCGTTGAGCTCCTCCTCCGGGAAACGGTCTTCTCCCAGCAGCCGCCGGGGAACCAGTTTTGTGCAAAAAGAGCAGTCCCCCCTGTGCAGCAGCAGTTCCCGCAGAAAATCCACGGCGGCGAAAGACTGCTCCTCCTCCGGGATCTCACAGATGCCGGGCAGCTGTCCGCCCTGCTCATCCACCTCATCCCGCCCTACCTGTACCAGCCAGTCCTCTTTTCCCCTGATTGCCTCACATAAACGCGCGTACATATCCGGCTCTATATAGTCGTCGCTGTCCGCAAAGCCCAGAAACTCCCCCCTTGCCTCCTCTATTCCCAGATTGCGGGCCGAGGAAGTGCCCCCATTTTCCTTGTGCAGCGCGCGGATACGCCCGTCCCCGGCAGCCAGCTCGTCGCAGAGCCGGCCCGTGCCGTCGGTGGAGCCGTCGTCCACCAGCAGAATCTCCAGATTTTCATAGCTCTGCCGCTTTAAGGACTGCACGCATCTGGGCAGATAGTCCATGATATTATACACCGGCACGATCACGCTGATCAGCGGACCGCATGCCTTCTCTCTGTATTCTCCTGTATCCATATCTACCTCGCTTATCCGCAACATGGGTACCAGTCCCTGTTATTGCGTGAGACTTCGTACATCCCCGGTTTCCGTCCCTTTTTTGCTCACTGCCCCGCAGCCGGACCTTATCCTTGCCGGGTAACTTCGCCGCCGTCCCGGTCGCTGGTCCACCCCATACTTACAGGCAGACCCTGTCCCTGCTCAGAGGGCCGTCTGCATACTCCGGGATCTTTTCTCCCGCAAGCTCCGCCTCCATGCAGGCATAGAGCCGCTGCGCCGCGACCTGGGGATTCCACAGGCTGCGCACGGTCTCGTAGGCGGCGGTTCCCAGACGGCGGCGCAACCCCGCGTCCCGGGCCAGTCCCAGGGCGAGCTCCGCCGCCTGCTCCGGCCTCCTGTGATCGAACAGATAGCCGTTTTCACCGTGTTTTACCAGATAGGGGGCCGCCCCCATGCCCTTCCCGGCTATCAGGGCGCAGCCGCTGTTCATGGCCTCATTGACCACGGCTCCCCACCCCTCCTGCCTGTCGCTGGTGGCCAGAAAAATATGCGCCTTTTCCATATATTCCCGGGTCTCCTGGGGACTGCGGTATCCCGGAAAAGATACCTGCTCCGCCACACCCAGCGCCGCCGCCAGTTCCCGCATCTGCGGGAGCATGACTCCGTCGCCGATCATATCCATCTGAAAATCCACACCCTGCTGCCGCAGCGCCGTCGCCACCCGCAGCGCCGTCTCGGGATGTTTCCAGTCAATCATGCGCGCCGCCCAGAGCAGCCGCAGTTTCCTGCCGCTCTGCTCCTTGTCCGTAAGCAGCGCCTCTATGTCCTGCTGCCGCAGCGCCGGGAAATACCCATAACGGAATCTCTTTCCCCCATAGGCCCCCACCAGCCGGAAATCCCCTGCCACATAAGCGCCCGCGCAGAGCAGATATACCCGGCTTTTCCGATACCGGGTGTGGTCATGATATTTTTTGAGCAGTCCTCGGGGGCTGATCCATTTGTACCGTCCGGTCTTATACAGGGGTTCGCTGTAGCGCCATACGGGGACGCCGTCCCGCAGCCTGGCCTGTATATACTTCTCCTCTTCACAGCCGCCAAAGATCACCGCGTCCGCCCGGTCGATCAATTGCTGACAGCCCTTTTCGTCCTCCCAATAGTTCCGGACAAACGCCGCATTATCCAAATCCTCTCCCCAGCCCATAGCCACCCGCTCCCGCTCCATGGGCTCCGTCTGCACAAAGACGTAATCCCCTCCCTGAAGGCGGCACAGCCGGTCAAGCTCCAGGCTCACCGGCATCTGGTGATGATTGATATAATTGGATACGAAAACAAGCCGCATATGCAGATTCCTCTCACGCTAATTCCTCATACAGATCCATCAGCTGCTTTAAGTTGGCAGCGCCGTCATGGGTCAGTCCGGCATGGATCCGGGCTTTTTCCGTCCGCTCCGCCGCCTGTTCTCCCAGGTCGAACACTTCCAGCACGCAGCGGGCGAGGGCCGCGCTGATCCGCTCCCGCTCCCCGCTGCCCTCCCCGACATATCCCGGGAAGACCCAGCCCTCGTCCGGGGCGATCATACTGCCGATCCCTCCCGTTTCCCCGACCACTGCGGGAACGCCCAGGAGCATGGCCTCCCCCAGGGAATTGGGGGAATTTTCAATGGAAGATACGCAGACATAGGCGTTGCAACTCAGATACTGCTCCTTCATCTGCTCCCCCGTCCGGCTGCCCAAAAAGGTCACATGCTCCGCCAGCCCATGTTCCCTGATCTGCCTCTCCAGATGCCTTCCGTAGGCAGAGATCTTCAGCCGCGCGGCAGGCCCGCTTCGCAGCAGACAGTTGCCCGCCACATAAAGATGGGCGTCGGGGTATTTTTCCAGAACAGCGGGCATGGCGTCCAGCATATAATGCAGGCCCTTGATGGGGTAATCCCCCTGGCTCATGAAAATACTGTGCCTGCGGCAGTCTGTATAACGCCACTCCCCCTGATAAAAGCAGGGGCGCAGGGTTTCCCGCAGCAGGTGATACCGGACTTGGGGATTCCACTGCGCCGTCCAATATCTGTCCCAGTCCGTGCGCCCCGCCACATGGCCGGTGAGCCGCACCGCCTCCTGCTCCCACTGTCCCCGGCGGCGAAACTTTTCCTGCTGCCGGGGGAGACTGTCTCTTTTCAGCCAGTCCCGGAAAGTGACCGCATGTTGTATCTCTCCGGGAAGGTTGGCCATATAGGCGTCCGCATATACCGCGCACAGACCCTGTATGCCGATCAACGTATGATCCGGCTTGCCATAGGCCCGCACCGCCGCCAGCGTATGGGGATACTCGGTGCCGAAACAGTGCAGCAGCCCCGGCTGGAAATCCCCCAGTATCGCCTCCATATCCCGCTCCAGGCCGGAGTCGTAGTTCTCCGGCTTTCCCGTGTCCTCCCGAAAGCCGTAATAGCGCACCCCCGCCGTCTCCCCCCGGATCATCTCTTCTCCGGGAGATACGGGAAACGCCACCCCCAGCTCCACCTGGGGACTCTCCGCCAACAGTGTGTCCATCAGACCAGCCAGCCAGCCCTCCTTGTTGCTGCACTCCCGCCCCAGGGCCCGGGCGATCACCGGCAGCATGATATTACATACCCACAAGACTCTCATTTTTTCCTCTTTCCGGCATACCCGCAGTGTCGCGTTGCTCAAAACCGTTGTTCAGAATTGCAGGACGGACTCTTTCTCAGCCCCTTTCCCCGCATGCATGGCGGCGGCTGACGATCAGAGCCATGTATGCTCACAGGCCGATGTATACGCTGGTATCCTGATAAACGGCATAGCCGTCTATATGATCGATCAGCGTAAAGCCGTACTCCTCGGGATCCCCCGTGATCGGTTTATGCTCCGGCACGATGACAAAGTGGCTGGAATAGGTCTTTGCCAGAGGCAGGATCACATCCATATCCAGCACCTGCGCCTCCATGGCGTCGTACAGCGGATTTTCTGCCTTCCATTGGCTCACCAGCATCTCTCTCCCGTAGGGCATGCATACCAGGGGCGTGTACTGGCGCACAAAGGAGAGCATCTCCTTGGGAAATACCGCCATGACCTCCCGGCCCTCCACCTGGATCGCATCGCAGATGTCCACAACGGCCTGGGGCATATGATAGAGATTCTCCGCCCGGTGGAAATGGGGACTGGCGTAGACGCAGCTGCCGCTGACCGTTACCAGCACCGCCGATACCAGCGCAAACCAATATTTCCTGCGGCCCTTTATCCGTCCGTAGATACTCACCGTCACATAGGCAATCACCACCGTGATCGGCAGCAGCCAGAGGATACGGTAATAGATCTCATCCCCGGTGGCCGCGCATATCAGGCGGGCAAATATGGGATTAAAGTATAATAAGAGCAGCAACAGAGGCATATAGAGGAACAGAACCCGAATGCGTCTGTCCTTTTCGGCAAACCACAGATATACCAGGGATACCAGATACCATCCCACGATAAGCCCTGTTCCCATAAAAGCCTGGAACAGTGTCCTGACCGTGTCCCACATATAATTTCCTCCTTTCTGCCCGCTTTCCGCATGCAGCTATCCGGCGGTGTCAAAAACAGCCCGCAGGGCTTAAACCATAAAGTACAACACCGCATAGACCAGCGCGGGAGTGCAGCACAGGGCGGTCTTCCAGGCCAAGCCTGGCTTTCGGTAGACGAAAGCGGCGCACAGGCCGCCGACTCCCAGCAGCAGACATATGAGCATGGTGCCCACGGTGGTACAGAGACAGGCCGCCAGCACTGTGACGCACAGCAGCAGCCAGAGCATCCATACAGTACTTTTACGCCTGCCTTTCCCCGGACCCGAAAAACTCTGGGGGGACATGCCGTCCTGGAGTTCAGTCTGCTCCAGGATCAGCAAAAACAGCAGAAACACCGCCGGGATCACGATGCTCCCCAGCGCCGCCTTCCCCTGACGGCTGCGGGCCAGCATGAAATTCTCCGCAGTGTAGATCGAGTAATTGCCAAAGATCGTCAGCAGAGCGGTAAAGCTCAGAAACAACGGCAGTTTTTCCTTCTTTTTACCGAAGAGCTGCCCGCCTATCTGGTAAAAGATCAGGTAGGTGGTGGGAATCAGGGCCAGCGGAACCGCCACATGGGCGACGCTGACTGCAGGGATCCCCGAGATCCTGGCCAGAAAAGCGATCCAGACCGGAAAAGGGGCCAGGCCGTGGCGCAGATCCAGACCTGTGACTCCCATGGAATAGGGCATCTTCTCGTACATGGTATTACTGCTCTCCGTCAGAGTGGAAACCGCCACATAATAGGCGTCGTCGCCGTCCTGGTAGTTCATGGCCACCGCCAGCACCAGCTGCAGCGCCGCCAGCGCAAAAAATATCCCCCAGTAGATCCGGTTCGTCCTGCTCCCGGCGTCCTCTTCCCTGACCAGAGTCAGGCGGGGTGCGCTTTTGCGGGAGCGAATCAGCAGAAAAGCGCCCACCGCCGCCAATGCCAGCGAAGAAAAGCCGAATATCCGTACCAGCACCGCAAATCCCTGGGGGATATGCAGCAGCACCAGGGGCACCGCCTCCAGCTGAAACAGGGCCCAGGAGAGCATGTAGCCGCTCACCCACATAAAAGGCAGGTCTCTGCGGCGTTTTGTAAAAAAAGCCGGAATCGCCCCTGTGAGCAGCGGAATCCCCACAAGCCATGCGCAAAGTATCAAACAGCCCAGCACCGCTTTCATCTTTCTCTCCCTTTCCTGTTGCCCAGCCGCGACAGCGCGGCAACATACCAAAAGACCGTTACCCACAGGGTCTTTTTATAGTCCATGATCCCGCTGCCCTGGGCCACAAAATACAGGATCATCCACTCCGTGCCCGCCAGAACGGGAAACCATCTCTGTGCAAACGCCCTCACCCCGAGATGTCTGCCGCCGCCTGTGTGAAACTTTCTCTCTTTCCCTGTACAGGCGCCGGAATCCACAGAATTTTCCCCTGTGTGAGCGTCTGTAAGCTCTGACTTTCCTTTTTCTGCAAAAACATCTGCAGGCACAGGCATTGCTCTTCCCGTGCAAGCGACTCGCTCCGCCAGCGTAATCCCTGCCAGGAGCAACGCCATTCCCAGCATGACCCACCACCATCTGCACGCGTAAGTCACATAATACCGACTCAGCAGGGGAGCCCGTTCTTTCATCAGCTCATAGTTCAGGCCGCTGAGGGAATCGTAAGCCCTCCCCTTGAGCTGCATGGCCAGAATGGGCGGCGTGGCGTGATAAGCCGCCATATCCCAGACCACGTTTTTCACATCCGCCCGCAGATTCCTCTTCAGGCAAAACCTTGCCAGCTCCCACAGCACAGAGGTAGTCTCCTCCGGCGTATACCGCTCCTCCAGCCTGGGGATCAGCGATATCTCTACGCCGTCCGCATAGGCGGAAACCTTGCGGGCCGTATCCAGCCCGATCTCGCTGTGCAGCGGTTCGGTTATATACTCATAGTCATATTGGAAAGAAGGCCAGCCTGCGCGGCTCAGCGCGTTGGCCGCCAACTCCCGATTCCATGCGGCAGGGTTCAGGCCACAGTTCGCCCCCACGCAGCAGACCAGCAGCGCAAATCCCGCCAGTCCGCAGAGCAGCCGACGCTTTCTTCCCCCGCCCTTTCTCGCCCGCCACAGCGCTGCCGCCAGCAGCGGCAGGGAAAACAGAGCGTACACAGGCAAAATTAACAGCAGCAGCATCCATAGCTGCGCCATAGCCAGAGCCGTCCGCACCCGCTCCCCGTCAGTCTCCGGGTTCTCTCCCCGCAGCAGGCTTATCCACAGGGCAGTCTCCGCCATCAGCAGCGATGTGCCGAAAGACCAGGGGAGCGCGGCCAGATGACATTGCAGCGCCTGGGGCACGGTGGTCAGCGCCAGCGCCGCCCATATGCGCAGCGGCCGCTGTTCCTTTCCCAAAAAGCAGGCCGAGAGGCTGTACGCCGCCACCGCTGCCGCCGCCAACTGCAAGCTGTACAGGAGCCACAGACAGGAGGACAGCGCTCTCGCCAGCCCTCTGTACAGCGCACCGCTGTAGAGTTTCCCCGCCATGCCCTCTCCCGTGAGCAGCCAGCGGCTCTCCTGAAAGGATGGCGACCCTCCCATATTTTTTACAAGCCAGGCCAGGCCCAGCAATATCTGCACGCTCATGCCGCAGACTATAGCCGCCCGCAGCACGCCCCGCATATGCACTCCCACTCGCTGCATCTATTTACCTCTCCGTCCGCGCCGAGTCCTGTTTCCAGTCTGCTCACTTCCCATAAAAGCTCTTCACATGTCCGCAGATCCCGTCCACCTGTTCCAGAGTCAGCCGGTAGAACATGGGGAGCCGCAGCAGGCGTTCGCTCTCCCGGGTGGTATACTTGTCCTCGCCGTGGAACCGGCTGTATTTCAGTCCCGCAGGCGCAGTGTGCAGCGGGATATAGTGGAACACGCTGTGTACGCCCCGCTCTTTCAGATAGTCGATCAGCGCCGTCCTCTCCTCCATGTCCGCCGCCTTGATATAAAACATATGGGCGTTATGGACACATCCCTCCGGCACCGCCGGCAGCTCGATCTTCCCGGTCTGCGCCAGAGGATACAGGTTTTCGTAATATCTGTCCCAGCAGGCCATACGGGCCGCCGTGATCTCTTCCGCCATCTCCAGCTGGGCGTACAGATAGGCGGCGTTCATATCGCTGGGCAGATAGGAGGAACCGTAGTTGATCCAGGTGTATTTGTCGATCTGGCCCCTGTAATACTTGCTGCGGTTGGTTCCCTTTTCCCGGATGATCTCGGCGTCCTCGATATTCTCCGCGTCCCGGATCAGCAGCGCGCCGCCCTCGCCCATACTGAAATTCTTGGTCTCATGAAAGCTGAAACACCCGTACTCTCCAAATGTGCCCAGCGCCTTGCCCTTATAGGTGGACATGATGCCCTGGGCCGCGTCCTCGATCACCGCCAGATGATATTTTTCCGCCAGTTCCATGATCTTATCCATCTCGCAGGAGACGCCGGCATAATGCACGGGGACGATGGCCCGGGTCCTGTCCGTGATGGCCGCCTCGATCAGATTTTCGTCTATGTTCATGGTGTCCGGCCGGATATCCACAAACACCGGGGTCGCTCCCCGCAGCACGAAAGCGTCCGCCGTGGACACAAAGGTGTAGGAGGGCATGATGACCTCGTCCCCCTCCCCTACCCCGATGAGCAGGGCCGCCATCTCCGTGGCGTGGGTACAGGAGGTGGTGAGCAGACATTTTGTGGTTCCCGTCCTGCCCTCGATCCACTCGTTGCACTTTTTGGTATAGGGGCCGTCGCCGCAGATCTTTTGATTCTCCACGCATTCCCTTATATATTCCATCTCTTTGCCCGTGTAGGGCGGCACATTAAACGTAATCATTTTTCTCCTCCTGCTCCCGCTCTTTTCGCATCAATTTCACTCCGATATTTTCCATCTTGCCTTCGGAGCAACTTCACTCTAAACATTCACTCCCGCTTTCGCAGCAACTTCACGCCAAGCTTTTCAATCCCGCGAAACAGCGCTCCCCGCGCCATGTCCACCAGAATGCCCACAATAAACACTGCCAGCACACAGCCCACCGCCCGGGGAGCCAGCATCCAGGGACTGTACTGGGCGTCAGCTCCCAGCCAGTGGGGCCAGAGCGTACGCAGTTCCACATGCTCATGCAGCAGATACACGCCCAGGGTATAGGGCGCCACCCGCAGGATCACTCTGCCGGGAAGACTGTCCCCCGACAGTTTCAGGCTTAAAAAAGCATAAAACAGGGAGACCGCCGCAAACAGATTCAATATATGGTTATAGTCATAGGGCGCATGGATAAAATTATCCAACCTTCCTGTGCGCAGGTAAAACAGCCTCACGCCCATGGTCAGCCCGTAGATTAGCGCGCAGCCGCCCAGATAGCACAGCGCCGCCCTTTTGCCCCTTTGCAAAAAAGGGATCCCGTACAGACGCATATAGGCTGCCACCAGGAACACACAGACAAACCACAGTCCATCGTATCCCTGCGCATCCGTTTCCAGCCGCACGGGCAGCACGGATTTGCTCACGGAGAAAAAGAGCAGCAACAGCAGGATCGTGTTGCGCAGCTGCGTCCGGCTCAGCGCCTTCGCCCCCGCCGCCAGCACCGGCAGGAGCAGGTACATGACCAGATAGGCCGTGATAAACCAGTAATGCCCCATCAGGCTTGGGAATATATATTGCAGCAGCCGGTACACGGTGATCGGAGCGGACTGTCCGTCTCCGCGCAGCACCCCCACGGCCATCAGAATGGGCGGGATCAGCAGACTGTAGAACAGTACCTGGCAGATCAACTCCGCCAGCCGCCGCATCTTAAACCCCGACTCCACCAGAAAGTATCCGCTGATCAGCATATATACGTTCACTGCCACAATGGAGAAGGACTCCAAAAGCCATGCGATATAGGAACCGGTGTCAAAGTCCTCTGTCAGGGAGGTGAGCAGTTCCCCCTTGGACAGATAGTGCAGCATCACCACCATCATCATAGCCAGGATCCGCAGCAGTTCCATGCTCACAATCCTTTTTTTCATCCGCCCTGCGCCTCCTTCCCACGCACATTATCCGTCATCTGACTGATAATATACCGGGGACGCCCCTTGACTTCCTCATAGATCCGGGCGAGATAATGACCGATGACCCCCAGGCTCAGCATGATGAACCCGCCGATGATCAGGATCAGCAGGATCACGGTGGTAAAGCCCTCCACCGCCGTGCCCGTCAGGTATTTCACCAGGGTCTGCACCGCCAGCGCCAGGCTGAACAGGATGGAGACCACTCCCAGCACCGTCACCAGCTGCAAGGGCAGGGTGCTGAAAGATGTGACGTTGGTAATGGCATAGCGCATCAGGCTGAAGAAAGACCATTTGCTCTCCCCGTAGACCCGCTCCTGCACCTCGTACTCCACGCTGACGGTCTTAAAGCCCGCCCAGAAAGTCAGGGCACGGAAAAACGTATTTTTCTCCGGCAGCTCCAACAGCACGTCCACCACTTTGCGATCCAGCAGTTTGTAATCCGAGGAGGCGTTCATATCCATCTTGATCAGGCCGCTCATGATCCGATAAAACACGCCCGCAAAGCATTTGTGCAGAAGGCTCTCCCGGCCACGATTGGTCTTGATGCCCTCCACCACTTCGTAGCCCGCGTTCCACAGGCTCCACATCTTCGGAATCACCGAAGGGGGGTGCTGCAGGTCGCAGTCCATGACGATCACAGCGTCTCCCGCCGCCAGCTGCAGGCCCGCGAAGATGCTGGCCTCCTTGCCGAAGTTCCGGGAGAACTGCACGCCCTTTACCCGGGGATCCTGCGCGGACACTTTCTGGATCTCACGGTAAGTGTTGTCCCGGGAACCGTCGCTGACAAAAATCAGTTCGTAGTCTATCTGCTCCTGCCGTAACAAAGCGGATAATGTCTGGGCAGTGTTGGCGATATTCTGTTCTTCGTTGTATGAGGGGAGTACTATGGATAACAGAGCCACGGTATGTCCCTCCTTTCTGAAACGGATCCGGTCGATCCGCCTATTCTTTGTTCTCCGTCTTGATGTATAGGACGCCGTCTATGATGCGGATGGAATCCGAGGCGGGGAAACTCCCCATCTCGCGGTAGGGTTCGCTGTAGTACATATCTTCCATGGCCTCCGGGGGGAGGATGTTCAGGGTTGCCCCCAGGTAATTTTGGATGAAAGCCTGGTAGTTGGCGCCGGTGTAGAGCAGGGTGTCACCGCCCATGCCGATCATGCCCGCCGTCACGTCTCCGGTCAGGTCTGTGGGCGGATAGGGCTGATCTCCCACCACGCCGATCATAGCGATGGGGATGCCCTGGTAGTAACCCGGCGTCTGCTCTATGCGGTCCAGCAGGCGGACACAGTAGGCATAAGTCTTCTCGTATTTTTTCTGTAGGTTGGAGTAGGCGATCTGATCCGTCACCCCATAATTAAACAACAGCACCCCGCCGCAGACCAGGGCCAGCCAGGAGGCCCAGGGGATCTTTTCGCTGTGTCTGCTGACGGCGGCCACCATGAAAACAGGCAGCAACACCCAGTGATAGCGCATCAGCAGATGGTAGGTCACATCCGGAGAGATGACCAGGATCAGGTTCATGGCGATGGGAAGTCCCGCCGCGGTTACTGCTATTATAGCGAAAAACCAAATACTCTTCCACCATTTTTTTTGCAGGCACAGGCACAGCAGCGTCGCCGCGCAGGCCAGAACAAGCAGGAGCATGGCTCCCCAGGAGAAGAGATTGTTCATAAATACATTGCCCTTTAGGGTAAAGGCCACAAAATCCCGGTACATGTGCAGGAGAGAGCCGCCGATCCCTGCCTGCGGGGCGCTGCCCATGCCGCTGATCCCCTGGTAGGAGGCCAGTTCCTTGCCTTGGATAAGCAGCAAAAGGCGCAGAATCACATAGTAGGCCGCCACTCCGATCCCGCCCATCCAAACATAGCGAAGGATTTTTTTGATCTTTTCCCGGGTTGCTCCCCCCGCCGCCGCGATCATATAGACGCCGTACAGGCTCAGCAGCACCGCAAAGGGCAGATAAGACTGGTATGTGCCCAGGCTGCAGGCCAGGCACAGGGCGCCGGTCAAAAAACCCAGCCGGTATTTTTTAGTGAGCAGTACCGCCAGTACGGCAAAAAGCACCGCCAGCATATAGCCGTCCATCGTGAACACATAGGCAAAGGTGGACGCCAGGGAGGGAAAGGCTGCCAGCAGCCCGCCAACCAGAACCACCGCCCAATCCTGCCTGATCTCAAGAAATTCTGTCAGCAGCGCCGAGGCGATCCCCAGGTACAGCATCGCCAGCAGCCCGATGAGCCAGGGCAGCGTATAGTAGGAGGATACGCCGCAGGCCACCGTCAGGAACCACCGGCCGGAGGTAATCATATTCTGATCAAAATACATGCTGGCCAGGCCGTCATGATTGGGAATGTCCCGCAGCATAATGGGCATGTGTATCAGTAGCCCCAGCGTGAAAGTACTGAAAAAAGCCAGTTTCCACTCTTTTTTACTATATTTTTTTATACAGTTCCAGATTTCCGTAGGATTTTTCAAATTTGCCTCCCGACACATCTGTCAGATCAGTCCCGCAGCAATTCCGCCAGGGTTTCCGCTATCTTCTGTCTCCCGGTTTCGTTGGGATGTATCCCGTCGTTTGTGTACAGCTGCCAGTCTCCGTACTGCTCATGGGGATAAAAATCGTGATACAGATCCACAAATTCCACGCCGCACTCCCGGGCAACGCGGCGCTGTGCCTCCACATAGTCCTCCAGGCAGCCGTCCCCGTAGTCGTTGGTCTCGCAGGTCTCGTTGGTGGTTCCCAGCGTATTGACGAACCAGCAGTATGTGGGACTGATAAAAATAATCCGCAGCTGCGGATATCTCTGCCGCAGATACCCTATGCCCGTCCGCATGGCTCCCTCCATGGTATAGGGATCCTCAGGGGCGTCCTCCCTGCCGATGGGGCTGCCGGTGGTATAGTCGTTCATTCCGTAGCTGATGACCACTGTCTGTACCGATGAAAGCTCCAGTCTGTCCAACTCGTCCACGATGTCACGAAAATTCATTGTGACGTAATCCTTGGTGCGAACAGTCTGCTGTAAGCCAAAGTCCTGCGCCGCTATGGCTCTGGTCAGCCTGGAGAAAGAAAAGCTGTCCCAGTAGTACGCATCCCGGTAATCCCGGTTTTGCAGGCTCATTGTAGTGCCGCCGAAAGCGCCGTTGGCCACCTCCACATCCAGCATCTCCGCCACCAGAGCGGGGATCGAGGTCTCGTCCCGGTACTGGCCCACGATGCTGTCCCCCAGAAACAAAATCTGTGCCTGGGTATCCGCCTCCCGCCTGTGGGCAAACAGCAGCGGGGCCATCGCCAGGATCAGAAGAGCGCCGCAGGTTCCATATATAATTTTATCCTTTATTTTGCCTTTCGGTCTTTCCGCTTTCAAATTTCTGCCACCTCTGCACTGCCGATTCTAATTCCCGGCCGTTTCCAATATGGCCGCCAGTCTCTTAGCCCCCTGGCCGTCCACCAATGCCTCAGCCCGGGCTGACATGCGCCGCCGCGTTTCAGGCTGCGCCAGAGCCTGCCGTACCAGACTGCCGATGCGCTCCAGTGTTCCCGCCGGATCCCGGTGAAATGCCCCGGCATTCCATCCGATCTCCCGCTGTCCCACATACGCTGTCAAAGCCTCCTGGTTCTCCGCACAGGAAAAACATACAAAGGGCACTCCCAGCGCGCACAGTTCATAAACTGTAGTCCCCCCCGCCGTGACCGCCAGATCGCATTCCCGCATGAGCCGGGCCATCTCGGTCACCTGTCGGTGTACCTGTATCCGGGGATGGGCAGCCGCATATCGCTCCAGCCACTCCCCGCTTTGATTATAGGGACCGGATACCACATGGATGGCACAGTCCACATCTTCAAGTCTCTCCAGTATTTTACCGGCTATGTTCCCGCTGTCACCGCCTCCCGTGGTGAGCAGTATCTTCTCCATCGGCCCCGCCTGGGGCATTGCCCCGGCCAGCTCGGGGAACTGACGGCGCAGAGGCACATAGGCCGCGCCGATATACAGCCGTGGGGAGGATTCCCGCCCATAAAGCCTCCGGTAGTCCTCCTCCCTGGCAAAGGCGTTATAGTTAATCACGCCGTCCACAGGCCAGGTGTGGCCCGGCACATCCTCCAGCAGATACACGCTGCCGTAAGATTGTAGCGCCCGCAGATAATCGGCGTCTATATAATAACTGTCCACCAGAAATACTTTTCCGCCGCCCCCGGCCGCTTTCTCCAGCAGGGGGATTTCCTGCGCCATATGGCGGTAATCCGTTCCCAGCGTCAACGCCTGATAGCCCCGGGCCCGGGCCTGCGCTGCGCCGCTTTCGTCCGCGCACCAGAAAACGACCCGTTTCTTCTCCCGAATCTCGTCCGCGACGGTCAGGCAACGCATCAGATGCCCCGCGCCGATCTGGACATTGCCGTCCGCGCGGATCACGATATCTGGAGTTTTCTCTGCCGCTGTAATCTTGTCCACTGTGCTTTCCCTCTTATTTATTCCCTCTTATCTTATTCCCTCTTATAGATTCACTCCTCTTACGAACCGTTTCCAGGCTTTTTATTCTCCAACCAGATCCCATGTCATGGGAGTTCCCATTTTGGCGTCCCGGGCGATCTTTTTGCCCAGGAGCTGCTCGTAGTATTTGGTGTGCAGTCCGTCGGCGGGTCTCACAGAACGCAGATTATCCGGGGTAAACACGTCCCCGGCTTTCATATCCTGGGCCACGAACAGGGAACGGCTGTGTTCCCTCTCCCGGGTCTGCTTGTCCGACAGGTCGTAGGTCACTTTCCCCAGCGCCTTTTCCACGGTGCGGATATTGTCCACCATCTCCTTGAACTCCTGGGGTTCCATGGAGAAAGCGGCGTCCGGACCGCCGTCGCTGCGGCGCAGCGTCATATGCTTTTCCACCATCCTTGCCCCCAGGGCCACCGCCCCGGTGGCCACCGCCGAACCCATGGTGTGGTCGGACAGGCCCGTCAGGCAGTCAAAGGTCTGGGCCATACTGGGGATCGTGCGCAGATTTACATCCTCGTAGGGGGTGGGGTAGGCCGAACAGCATTTGAGCAGGATCACCTGTTCGTTTCCCTCCTCCCGGCAGGTCTGTACCGCCAGCTCGATATCCGCCAGGCGGGCGATGCCTGTGGCCAGGATCACCGGTTTGCCCAGGCGGGCGATCTTGCGGATCAGCGGGATATCGGTGATCTCAAAGGACGCGACTTTGTATGCCGGAACATCCATCTCCTCCAGAAAATCCACGCTGGAGAAGTCAAAGGGGGAGGAAAACAGGAGCAGGCCCATATCCTGGGCCAGTTCTTTCAGTTTGGGCTGCCACTCCCAGGGGGTGTAGGCAGTCTCGTAGAGTTTGTGCAGGGTGACGCCGTCCCACAGGGTTCCCTGGGTAATCTGAAAACAGGGGGCATCGCAGTCTAAAGTGATGGTGTCCGCCGTGTAGGTCTGAATCTTTATGGCGTCTGCCCCGGCCTGTTTGGCGGCTTTCATGATCTCTACGGCGCGGTCAAAGTCCATGTTGTGGTTGCCGGACATTTCCGCTACGATGAAGGTGGGGGAGGTTTCGGTGATCAGGCGGTCTCCGATTTTTATTTGTTTTTTCATGGTTTCCTCGTCTTTCTGTGGGGCGGTCTTGCGTCTTAGTTCCTTGCATAGTTGAACATTTCGGATATTCTGTCAGGCTTTATGCTGTCATTCCATATGCCAAATGTTTCTCTCCATGGCCCCACATAGAGTAATTGATTCTTTCTTGCGGCGATCGTTATTCCTTGGTCGCCAGACCAAGCGCACTCTCCGCTTAAATGTAAAATAGGGGTGTTTTCATCTGCTGCATTCCACCTATCAAGTGAATAGGTTCCAATAGACAAATATGTCAAAATAGAAGTTGGATCCGCCTCAAAATCTGTTAAAATATTCTCCGGAATTTCATCGCATAAATCCGGCATGATTTGTTTGTACCCCTGATAGTATCTTTTTACAGCGATACATATAGTCTTTAAAAAGTCATGATCCATATTGTTGAGGTACTGAATATTTTTTTCTACATATTCCTGCGGAATGCTTTTATCGTACCATACCTCTATATCATAGCCAAATATATCCGAATAAAAAGTTCCTATCATTTTGCCAAGCTCATTTTCATATAAATCTTTTATCATGGGAAAATACAACCCCCAATCCCAATATATCTATTTGATTATAAAACATCGCCCTTTTCGGAAAAGTGTTCCTACTGCATATAATTACTCACTTAACAATTCTGCAAAATAACCTTCTGCTTTCCACTCCTGCAACTCAATCTTACAAAATCTTTTAACAACTTCTTTGTACATATCTTCCATTTCTGCAAAAGTTTTACCCATAAATGAATACCTCCTATAGTAAAAACCGGGCAAAATTGTGCCATAAAAAAATGATTGGGTATGCAAATATCATATTTCATAGGAAATACGGTCGTATTTCTTGGTGGCTCTTACTTGTTGCCAGCGTTCTTTGGTCATGCGCAGAAATGTTACATCGTAGGCTTGGCCGCCTTTGCTGACATAGGATTTTTTTTCTTCGGTGATCTCGCAGCCGCACAGGAGGTGGAGCTGAATCACGCCTTTGTTCAGGGTGAAGACGTCGCTGATGAGAGCGTTTTTGCACAGGTTGTCAAAAATGTGGTCGTACAGGCTCATCTCCAGGGACAGGGCGGTTTTCAGACTGCGCAGTTTCTTTTCACCTATATAGTAAGCCCAGCCCAGTATGCCGTCCTCACGAGTAAGGCCGGTGAGGTTGATGACTCCGGCCTCCTGGCCGTCTATCAGGATTATCCAGTAACGGACGTCCGAATTGCTGTCTATGGATGCCAGCCACTTTTTCTGGCCTTCCAGTGTCAGTTTCGGATCTGTGTTCATGTAGCGGGTGATGTCCGGATCCATCCTCCAACGCATGATGTTCTCCAGATCCGTCTCCCTTATTTCTCGCAGTGTTACGCTCATGGTCATACCCCCGCATATCGCAAGCCCCGCTTGGGATACTGCTCCGATAAATAGTTATTGGCAATGGTCAGGGCCTTTATTGTATCTTTTTCAGGAAATCAGCCACGCCGGTCATCTCCTCGGCCTCCTCCAGAGAAACTGTGATCCCAAGACGGGATTCCAGTTCGCCGATGATCAGAACCTGGGCCAGGGAATCCCATTCCTCCAGGTCTTCTATGCGGGTATCTTCCGTCACTGTGCCCGGCGGTACCTGTAAGATCTCTGTGATGATATCAATAATCTGCTCTTTCAATGCTTTCCTCCTGTTATTACTATGAGATTTTCTTTGCGCGGTTTCTGTGATAAGGGCTCCCTATAGGGTTCCCGCCTCGGTTCCCACCCATGTCACATGCGTCCCCCTCTTGGGCCGCTCTTTCAGATGAATACGATACCGTGACGCGCCTTTCTCTTTCTGAAGAATCTCTTCCTGAAAAGATTCCCGCGGGATCGTCTGATAGCCCATGCGCTGGTAGAGTCCGGCTACCGGCTGGTTTTTCGCAGTGGGCACATAGAGACTTTGCAGCGTTTCGTATCCCGCTGCCTGCAGGTCGTCCTCCATGTGGCCCAGCAGGGCATTCTCCACCTGTCTGCCCATCACGCGGCAGCTCAGTACCCATTCCGCCAGGATTGGCTCTTCTCCCGCCATGTCCACGATGGCCGCCGACACGATGCCGTAATCCCCGAAACAGTCCTCCACTCTATAAAGATACACCTTTTTGGAAGAATCCGCCACTATCTTTTGCATTTCTTCCTGGGTATGGCGAACCGTGGTCAGGTTAAACTGGTTGGTCTTGTTAAATAACTGTACCAGCCGCTCCATATGTTCCGCGGGATCCAGGGACTGCGCCTTGAGGCCCAGCCCCCGCAGATATTGATCAAAATCCCCTGTCTGTCTCTGGAAAAGACTGCGTTTTTCGTTTTCCGCGTACTGTTTTGTCTTCTGCATGTCCTCTTCGGTGAGTCGGCCCTTGCGGAAATATTTCTCGTAGATCTGTGTGAGCGCCGGGGCCAGTTCTTCCGGCCTCTCCGGGAAAGGAGGCACTTCCACCTGGGGCAACATCTGCTTTACCAGCTCCCGCTCCGCCGGGCTGTCGTCCCAGAACACGATGGAGTCCAGGCCCAGATTCAGGTCCTGGGCGATCTGTCGGATATTCTCGTGCTTGGGTTCCCAGTTGATGCGCCATATGGCGAAATCCTCCTCCCGCAGCACCATATGGGGATGACTGCGTATGACCTCCAGGGCGTCCTCCTCGTTATTTTTGGACACAATACCCAGCACCGCGCCGGACTGCTCTATAAGGCGCAGCACCCGCTGGGCGTTCTTGTAGGCCAGGCCCTGGTGATCCTCCGACAGTTCCAGCGGCGTATGTTCCCGCTCGCCCGCCAGCCCTCCCCAGAGGGTGTTGTCCAGGTCCACCAGCAGTACCTTTTTTGCCACTCTTTCCTCTGTCTCCACAAGAGCCGATATCTCCCGGGCCAGTCCTTTCTGCGCCTCGTTGGTGTGCAGGATCTTGCCCAGATACCACATCTTCAGGGAAAAACTGTTGTCCTCCCCCAGCCTGCCGATGACCTGCCGATAGGGGAAGAGTCGAACATTCTCATGTCGGCGCTGTAACCACAGAACGCCTTGCAGCCATTGTTCTTCCAGCTGCTGCCGCACCCAGGGGTGCGGCAGGGCGCCGATCTCCGGCCCCCACAGCCAGGCGTCGGACAGATAGTACAGCCGCCCCCGCTCTATGCAGCTCTCCAGCTGTAGAAACCAGTCTCGCATACTCCCATGTATGTCAGGGATTCCCTGCCCTTCCCCGGATCTCGTATCTGTCTGCGATCTGATGCCGTTTTCTGCATTCCCGCTCTCCGTGTCTTTCTGCGGTCTGTCACTGCCTGTATCCCCGGTTCCTGTTTCCATCTGCGTTTTGCCTGTATCCCCGCTCTCCTGCCAGCGCAGATCATGGCCCAGCAGTTCCATCAAGTCCATGAGCAGGAAAGTAATCTCCGGCGCAAAATCATAGTAGGAAGACTGTCTGTTCAGCAGGATCCCCAACTCATTGCCGTACCCTTCCGCCTCGTACACCTGATACTCCTTTTTCAGCAGCCGGATCACATAATTCATATTTACATTCGATAACACTGCAATTTTTGTATCCATGTCCTGTCCCTTTTTCATTGTGCCGCCTGACGAAACACATACCGCTACATCGGTTTCAGATTCTTATTGAGCCTGTCCACCATCCAGGCGATCCGCTTTTCCCGTCCGGCGTCCGTCTTCGCATCATAATACGCCCGGGTATAGGTCTTTTGCACTGAGGGAGACATGGCCTGAAAATTGGTGAAAGCGGGTTCATATCCCTGCAGCAGCGCGGACAGGGCGGCAATCTGCTTTTCTGTGACAGCCGCCGGTTTGGGGGCGTCCCACTGGCCGTTACGCTTGGCCTCCTCTATCTTCTGCCTGCCGTAATCGGTCATGAGCCCCCGCTGTTCCAGTTTCTGAGTTAATGCCTTATTTTTCTCCGACCACTTGCTCTTCTCCCTGCGCTGGGAAAAATATTTCTTATAAGTCTTATCGTCAAGGCTCTGCATCTGTCCGTCGATCCATCCAAAGCACAGAGCCTCCTCCAGAGCCTCTTCCGCCTTTAAGGTCTTCGGGCCGCCGGACTTGCCAAACAGGAGCCAGACTCCATCTTCAGACAGGCAATGGTCCTCCAGCCATGTCCTGAATTCCTCCCTGTTTGAAAACTGTAATGTATCGCCCATTATATATCTCTCCGTTCTTTCGCCTTGTTCATTTTCCCTATATAAGGAAAATCGCTGTTTCATCTCAAAATATATAATGTAGTATAACACAAACCATCTGCATTGTGAACAAAATAAAAAGACACAAAATAATCTTGCATTTACAGACTATTTTGTGCCTGCCATTTTCCCGTCCTCAACCCGGACAGCGACTTGCCAGTCATCCTCGTAAATAATTGTTCCCACAAAATTTGTGTATACCATGTCATAGGGCTTATGGTATTTGTCAAGCATCTCCATGGCGGGCTTTAATCTTTCCAGCATCTCGGAAGTATTTTCACGCTTGAAAAAAGTGACGACCTTTTCGCGGTTCTTGCATGGTTCGGGTTCGGGCAGATTTTCTTTGAACCACTCGTCTATGGCTATAAAACATTCTTTTTCTTCCTCGCTCAGTCTGTTCTCCCCTATCAGATTCCAGCATAAGCTGAAGATACCTTTCGGGTATTTTGTAATGTAGGAATTTTCCCTGCCCTGTATTCTCATATATTTAAACTGCATATCCGTCTCCCTCCCGCGCTTTGGATCCCAGGCACAGCTCTGCCTTCAAATACCCCAACACAAAAGGCGCCGCCGCCATCACCGGATATAGATACCGCAGCTGCACCGTCGGCCCCAGCACCAGCGTCAGGTAGTATCCCGCCACAAAACTCAGGGGCAGCAGGAGCAGGTATTTTTTCCGGATCCACAGACACACTGCCGCATAGAGCCAGATCCACAGCCAGACGCCGGGGATCATGATCACGCGCAATACCGGCGTGCGGAGATACAGATTGCCGTCCGCATAGCGCTCCATGAGGCCGAGCAGTCCCGGCATCCGGGAATCCCTGCATATCCCGTACTCCTGCAGCTCGTGCTCCACCTGGCGGGTCTGTATATAGCCCAGCCCCCGCTCCACGCCGTTTTCATTGATATGGGCGTGGCTTGTGTCCCACAGATAGTAATACCCCATGTTCACGGCAAAGGCCGCGTTGATATAGTCCCCCGGATACCGGGCGAACAGGCGCAGATAGGTCCTTAAAAATTCCCCGGTGCGGTATCTGACCACGTGGGTGTAAGTGTGTCTCTTCACCGGGTCGGCAATGTCCGGCCGGTACTCCCGATATGCCTCATCCAGTATAAAATCGTTCACCAGGCGGATATCCTCTTCCCCCATGGTGGCGTCATCCTCCTGCAGGACGCCCACGCCGCCGTGATAGAGCATCGTGCGGGCAAGCTGCTGGATCGGGATGCTGAGCATCTCCCGCTTGTCTCCCTGCTGGGCGTTTGTCGCCCGGGTCAACAGGGAAAGTCCCGCGCTGCCCAGCAGAAATCCCGCCACAGTCCCCGCCAGCAGCCGCAACAGGAGCCTGCGGTTTCCACGACGCCGGATGCATCCCACCGCCAGGAAAAACAGCACTGGGAGCAGCGCGTACCTGCCGTTGTTGCGAAACAGTACCATCCCCACCGTGGCCAGCAGATAGAAGACATCCCATCTGCCGAGGCCGGGACTTTCCACCCCCCGCCGCAGCAACTGGCAGAAACAGAGCAGTTGTAGCACAAAAAACACGGTGAAAAAGACGTCCTTTGTCACCGTTATGCTCATATACAGGTGAAAGGGATAGAGGCAGCTCCAGACCCAGGTTATGACCAGCCACACCTTTCCCGCCCCCACGGCTCTCAGCCAGGCGATCCCCGCGGCAAAGGCCGCCGCCAGGCAAATCATCTGAAAGGCTGTATACAGAGCAATACCCGTGTTCACGCTCCCCAGTGCCTCCCCCCAACGCATGAACAGGCCCACCAAAAGCGTGTGCGCCAACGGATGATGCGTCCCATAGGAGCCGCTCACCACCTGCCCCGCCTGAATCGTAATATCATAGGAGCAAATGCCTGGATAGTAGGCCATAGCTCCCCAATGCCAGCACAGCAGCATAGTACAAAACGACGCTATGAAATATCGAGACGGCCCCCATTTTCCCCACGCCTGTGCTTTTTCCCGACCCAACATCTGCTGCGCGCCTTTTCCGACAGTCTGTTCTATATCCTCTCCAGCAGTCTGTTCCGCACACTGTCCTGCCTCCTGTTCCATGTTCTCTCTGGCAGTCTGTTTCACATCTCGCCCCGCACCCCGGCGGCGTATCAGCCCTTTCAACCCCAAGACCGCCCCGCTGACAACTACCGCCGCCAACAAAGCGCCCAGCAGCATAATCAGGACGCCCTGCCATGTCCAACGGATATTGCCGTCACGCTGCAACCGCCAGCCGATATACTGGCTGACAGTAAACAAAAAGAAAAACAGGCATAAGCCCTTTATCTCTCTCTTGTGCGCCATCCTGCTCCTCCCTTCCCACCTGGGAATGTGCATCTCCCGTTTACCGCTGCCCCCGCATAAAACGGTACTTTATCTCCGCGATCTCCCAATCCGTCAGATTATCTATATCCTGCACCTCCAGCTCCGACACCACATAGGGCAGGATATCCCCCGTCATCAGTTTCCGGTTTCTCTTAAAAGCCTCGGTGTAGAACAGGTAAAACTGTCCCACATCATGGTAGTGGGGCTCCAGATCCTGGGATCTGCTGTCCAGATACTGCGGATACTCAAACACCAGCCGCCCTTCCTTTACAATCATGGCCCGCTGGGGCGGATAGGAGAAAGCCACCACCGGGATCAGCGTGTCCGCGCCGCTGCTCTTAAGCCGCTCCACAGCGTCCCGCAGTTTTTCGGCGGTCACAAAGGGGGCCGTGGGATAGATACAGCAGCCCAGCTCATACTGCTCCCCTCTCTTCTCATACTCCGCCAGCACTTCCAGCAGCACGTCATTGGTGGTGGCATAGTCGCTGGCCGTGCTCTCGCTGCGGTAAAATGGCACCTCCGCCCCATAGCGGCGGGCGATTTCCGCGATCTCCCCGTCGTCCGTGGACACCATCACCGTGTCAAACAACCCTGACTCTATGGCCGCCTCTATGGAATAGGCCAGTATGGGTTTGCCGCAAAACTCCCGAATATTTTTGCGGGGGATCCGCTTACTGCCTCCCCTGGCCGTTATGATCGCTATCTTACGCATGTCTCTCTCCGCCTTTCCGCCCGGTGCGTGCCCGCAGTCTCTTTTTCCATTTGCGCACCCACACCTTGAGCCCGTAATAATAGTAAAACTTCGCGTCAGACCGCATCTGCAAGGCGATCATCCGCTGCTCCTCGTCGTCCGTATACTGCCTGTAGTAAGGATTGTCCTGAAAATCGGGAAAAGCCTCCCGCATCCCCCGGCCCAGTTCCTTCACAAAAGAAAGCTTTCTGCGGGGGCATCCCAGCATATAGGAAAAAAGGGTTATGGCATAATACAGCTCCGTAAACCGGTACTGTATCTCCGGGTAATACGTTTCCAGAAAACCTCTCTCCCGGCACTGCCGGAGCATCAGTTCCGCCGCCGCCATCCTGTCCCGGCATTTCTCCTCGGATATATAATGCACCGTGGAGGAGGAATGCTGGTAATAGTAATAGAGAGGTTCTTCCACCCGCTCAAAATGAGTGAAGTACAGAGACCAGACCGGCCCGGCGCAGTTGTCCTCGTAAAAGATTCCCTCCGGGAAATCCAGATGGTTTTCCTCTATCACCTGCCGCTTATAGATCTTGATTACCATGCTGCCGGAACGCATGATGAGGCTGCCGTGTTTTTCCCGATCCAGCACCCCGGTCTGCTTCGAGGAGTTGTTCTGTACTACTTTTCCCACTTCAAAGGTATGGGAATCCACCAGATTGTAGTCGCAGCCCACCATATCCGCGCCGGTCTCCCGGGCCCTGCCCAGCAGCTTTTCGTAATAGTCCGGCGTCACCCAGTCGTCGCTGTCGATAAACCCGATCCACTCCCCTGCGGCGGCCCGCAGCCCCGTGTTCTTGGCGCCGCCCTGCCGCTTATTCACCTCATGGGTCAGTACCCGCACCTTGTCTGGATATTTCGCGGCATATTCCCGAAGAATCTTTGGCGAATCGTCCGTGGAGGCGTCGTCCACGGCGATAATCTCATAGTCGGTGACGGTCTGATTCACCAGGCTGTCCAGACAAAAATTCAGTTTTCCCTCCGCCGCCATATTGTAAACCGGCACGATCACGCTCAGTTTCATGAGATATCCTCCGCTCTCCCGGCGCCACACGGACGGCGCCCACTCGCCGGCATCCGCCTTCAGCACCACACCGACAGTGCACGCACGATAACGTCAATCGGTACGGGGACGTCCCCCGTCCAAGCTGCCCCTCTCCACCACGGCCCTGCCGTCCTGCACCCGGTATACCAGATCGCATTTTTCGATGGTCTGCAGCCTGTGGGCAATGATAATCAAGGTCTTGCGCCCCTGGAAACGGTTGATGGATTCCATGATCGCCGCCTCGGTATCATTGTCCAGCGCCGAGGTGGCCTCGTCCAGAATCAGCACCTCCGGGTCGTTATACAGCGCCCTGGCGATGCCTATGCGCTGCCTCTGGCCGCCGGAGAGCCGGATCCCCCGCTCGCCGATGCTGGTCTCCAGCCCTTCCGGCAAAGTCTTTATAAATTCGTCCAGCTGGGCCTCCCGCAGGGCCTCCCACAGCCGCTCTTCGTCGATCCGATCCTCGGGCACCCCGAAACACACATTCCTGCGTATGGTATCGTCCAGCATAAAGATCATCTGGGGGATGTAACCCACATTTTTCAGCCATGCCCTGTAATGGCTCATCACATCCACGCCGTCCGCCGTGATCCGCCCCTGCTGCACTTTGAGCAGTCCCAGCAAAATATCCACCACCGTGCTTTTGCCCGCGCCCGACGTCCCCACGATCCCTACGCTCTTCCCTATGGGGACAGTCAGAGACGCATGGTCAAAGATTTTTTTCTCCGTGCCCGGATAAGCGTATACAATGTCCGTAAGCTCGATCTTTTCCCGCACCGGCAGTTTCTCGTCCGTGTCCGTGGCGTAGCTCATATCCACATTTTCACCGCTGATCTCTTCCTGCAGGTCGTCGCTGACCGCCATCAGGAAAGGCTCGCAGAAATCTATTTTGTTCATCTGATTGTTGATGCGGTTGACGCAGGGCAGCAGCGCCATGGCCGCCGCCGCAAAGGCCGTCAGCGTGGTCACCATGTCGCTGTTGTCCACGCCGCTGCCCAGCATATAGATGATGTATCCGATCATACATGCCACACAGACCGTCTCAATCAGCAGCTTGGGCGTCTGGCTGTACAGATCGTTCTTGCGGGCCGCCGTGACATAGCCGTTGCCGCAATTTAAATATTCGTCCACAAAATACTGCTCCTTGCAGGAAATCTTGATCTCCTTGACGCCCTGCACCGTCTGAGAGATCCATTTCAGGAGACCGCTGTAGCAGTCCTGGTGCTGGGCCGCCGCCCGCTGCAGCATGGGCTTTAACACCCACTTGATCGCCGCCAGCAGCAGAACCATCACCACCGCGATCAGGATCGTCATCACCGCGTCCTCCACCAGCAGAAATCCCACCAGAAACAGGAACATGATCACATCGGAGGTGAGCTGCAACAGCGCCAGGATCAGCGCGTACATATTGTTTACATTGGCCGTGATATTCCGCTGGATCACCGCCGTGTCCGCGTTCAGATAATATTCGTAGCTCCGCCGCAGATATCCCCGCATCATCCGCTCGGAGGTGCTGAACTGATTGGAGTACACAAAGGCCAGCGTGGCTTTCTGCTGGAAAAACAGAAACACGTTCTTCAGCACATACGCCAGCACCAGTCCCAGCATGACAATCACGGAAAAGCGCATCCGGGAACCGCCCCCCAACAACAGATACGCCTGGTGGAGCAGTCCCGGCCGGTCTATGGCCTCGCTGTCCATGACGATCTGTACCACCGGCAGGATCATCCCCACCCCCAGAGTCTGCAAAGCCGCGCTGATGACCATCAGCACCACCAGCCATGCCATGGAGCGTTTCTGTGTCTTATCCAATAAGATGTTCAGTTTCTTTAAAATATGTCCCATGATTTTACACTCTCAATCCTGCCTGATTTCCTAATTCCATGGCTGCGCCGACACACCCTCAGATCTGCTCATTCTGCCTGTGTATCAGCGGATCCTCATACTTGTCCATAAAAGCCTCTCCCAGCCGCACTTTTTCCTCCGCAAACTGTATGGCTCCCACCTCCGTCAGCACCGCCACCACCTTCTTAAAATGAATACCCGGGAAAAAGTTCAGCATCTCCATGGGCACCGTGGCGTCGAACTGCGGATACTCCCCAAACAGCGTCCGGTAATCCAGCTCGTCCCGGGGATGGGGCTTTAAAAAAATCTTCCCCTCCGGCTCAAATCTGGCTATGATATCCCGGAATATCCGCTCCCGAATCTCCAGAGTACAGAGCGGGTCTGTCAGGATCAATATCTTGTCCTGCCCGGAGGCGTCGTCTCCGCCTGCACCGCCCAGCTGGGCCTTCAGCCCCTCCATATCCCGCACGAAAGCCCGGAGAATAATGTCCTTGTCCTCCTGGGTCAGCCTTTCCACCAGCTCCTGCCGGGGCTGCTGCACATATTTCCGGTAGGGGTATTTTAACAGGGATATATCGTTTACCTCCATATCCTTGCAGTATTTCCCATATCCGTTTTGGATAAAGATCAGATTGCACCGCTCGGACAAAAAGGCTTTCAGCCCAAAATGCCCCCGGTTGTCATACCGCGCCGCGTCGTAGTTTTTCAGACAGTTCAGCCCGTCCTCCAGCGCGTGGTAGGGGATCCTGTACACGTTCAGATAATACCCTATGGGATCGGAGTCACAGAACACATACACGTCGCCGTATTCCCGCAGGTTCACCGGGATCGTGGGGGCCAGCGCCCGGGCGAACTTTCTGGTGAACTTCACCCGATTTACGAGATTCTTTACCAGGTTGCCCGTATCCTGACGGTATCTCGCCAGCTCCGGGAAGGCGGTGTCCCTCTTTTCGTCAAAGGGGATCACAGCCTCAAACAGCCCTGTGGCCTCTATCCGCTCCCCCAGCCGTTCAAAATCTATGGACAGGCTGCTGAGCACCAGCGTGGCCTGGCCCCGCTGCTCCCGGGGGCGGTTCAATTCCTTTAAAAACGTCACATACACATGGTAATAGGTGTGACAGATATAGATGCGTTCCTTCATAAATTCTCCGTTCCGCCGCCCCGGCCTTCCCGCGCATTATGCCTCTCCGGCGCCGATCAGTACCTCTTTCCCGCAGAAGGCAAATCCATACTTCCGGATGTGTTCCCTCGGTATCCCCTTTGCCGCCAGGGACGCCTGGTAATCCTTCTCCTCGATCTGCCGCAGGGCCTCGGCTACGGTATCAGACAGTTCCTTTTCTTTCGGCCCCTGTACCTTGAACTCCAGAACCATGGCATCATCCTTCGCCGCGTCCCTGGGCTCCAGCATCACATCATACCGGCCGAAACCACTCTCCCGGTTGGATGTGACCGCATATCGGTCAGACAGCTCCACCATCAAACCCAATACAAAACCGTGGTAAAACCGTTCCGGTTCACTGTGCTCGCTCTTGCCGGTGTCAAAATAGCTGAATATCTCCCTGGTCACCCGATTCATATAGAGATTCATTGCCTCCACATCTCCCAGCAACAGAGCCTTGATAAAATCATTGTAATTATCGCCCTCAAAAAACCAATCCCGCACCATATCCTCAAACATGAGGGTAACTTCTTTATTGGTCAATACCAGTGTATAATAAGTGCGGCCTGTCCTCTCTACAAAGGTTGTATCCAGTACCTTCAAGTAACCGCTGGCCAGCAGCAGACTCCACATGGTGTTCTTTTTAACGGAAAGCTGGTTATAGGCGATCTGCTCGTCTATGTCCAGTTCAAGCACGCCGCCGCTGAGCAGATCTTCAAAGTCCTTCTTTACGTTGGAATTGCCCTCGCGGAGCAAATTGCTGGCCAGCCGGTTGGAACTGGTATTGACCCAATAGGCTCCCAATTTCCTTTCATCCAGAAAATTAATGATAGACCAGGGATTATAAATGTCCTTTCTGCTGCCAAAAGTAAACCCGTCATACCAGTCCTTAACCTGCTGTTTATGATCGGACAAACCAAACTCATCAAGCGCGGCAAATACTTCCTCTTCCGTGAAACCAAAACAGTCCGTATATTTTTCTGTTGTAACCGTCACCACTTTTAAGTTGTTCAAGTCAGAAAACATAGACTCCTTGATCACACGGGTGATGCCTGTCATCAGGGCGCGCTCCATATATGGATTTGTCTTGAAGGTGCCATTGAACAGGTTTCTGGTAAATGTCACTAACTCCTCCCAATATCCGCCTACATAAGCTTCCTGCATGGGCGTGTCATACTCATCCAGCAAAATGATCACTTTCTTGCCATAATACCGCATCAGATAGTTTGACAAAGCGTTTAGGGAATCCGCCGCAACATAATCCTCCATGTCGGCCGATATCTTTTGATATGCATCTTTTTCGCTGTCATTGAGTTTTCCGCTGTCAACAAGAAAATCAAACCGATTGTACAGATCCTTTATAATCTGGCATATCCTTTTCCGGGCTCCCTGGTAAGAGTTTTCTTTCACCTTTGCAAAGCTGACCGCAAGCACGGGGTATGTCCCCTGCAACTGGCGGTACTTCTCCTCCTGCCAGATGGAAAGTCCTTCAAACAGATCGCCGCGCCCGGCGTAATCCACTGAGAAAAACTTCTCCAGCATACTTATGTTCAGTGTCTTGCCAAAACGCCTGGGACGGGTAATCAGCGTCACATTATCCCCGCTTTCCCACCACTCCCGTATAAAATGGGTTTTATCCACATAAAAATACCCCTCTTTTCGGATCGTTTCATAGTCCTGATTCCCAATTCCTATTGTTCTGGCCATAATCTACCTCTTTTTTCCACTCTCTCCAGCGCACACCTCTCACATAGTAATAATATATCTTTTTTCCACTTTTAAAGCAATATATTTTTCGTATTCCGCCGATTAACGGCCAAACGCCCCCGCCCCATCTCGCGCAAAACCCATTAATCGCATTGCGTTTCCGAAAATCATGCTTATGGCTGATATCATTCCATCGGCGCCAGCCGATAGATCACGAAATCGTAGTACATATAGTGGAACTGAAACGCCTGCTCCAATCCGTAATACGGGCTGAAACCCGGCATGTCCCTGTCCGCAAAACCGATGAGCCAGATATTGCCCATTACACTTTCCAACTGTTCCCACTGGGTAAACACCGTAGTGTTTTGAAAGGGGGAAAAGGGCGGCAGATAGCCGTAACCCATATACTGTTTCTCCGGGTGATACACACTGAGGAGCAGGGGGTGAATATCCGTGGCCATGAGCAGATCTTCCTCCCCTATATTGCTCTCATAGAACGCCTCATACTCCTGCAGGCCCTTATCATATTCCAGTTTCAGTTCGGCCCGGTACTGTAAGGCAAAGCAATACAGAAACACCAGCAGCACCGCCGCCCTGATCCGAAGAGAAGATATCCGTTTCATTCCCACGGCGTACAGCAGCGCCAACGCCCCAAAACCGGGAAAGATATAGCGCCCCAGAAAACACGGCGTCACATAGTAAGACAATAAACCGCCCGTCAGCGCGGTAAGACCCAATATCCCCATGCCCCAGCCCGGAATATAGCATTTGCCGCTCCGCATACTGTCCACGGCGTAATAGCCCAGAAACAGCGTCAGCGCCATGCCCAGATAAATCACGGACATGATCGGGGTATCCATGGCGGAAAACCATTCCTTACAGTAGTCCATCAGCGTGTACATATCGGGGACAAACAACTGCTCGTTGACGCCCGCGGCGGCGATCCGGGACTGCATCTGCCGGTAGACCACCAACAGCCACGCCATATAGCAGGCCGCCACCGCCAGTCCGCTGCCCAGATACCATTTCAGCAAGGCGTATTTTTTCCGGTGGAGCAGCGCTCCCAGGAGAATCAGATACAGGATAAAAGTCTCGATCATGGAGAAAGTATGGCTGTAAACGCTGCCGATACTGCACAGACAAAACAGGATCCATTTTACCGGAGAGGATTGTCTCAGTATACCGCATGCCAGCAGACCGACAGCGGTAAAAAAGAACAGGCCCATGGCATACATCCGGGCATTCCCCGCCTGCACGCACAGGCTGGGCATCAGGATCGAAAAGAGCATAAAATACACGGATGTCTCCTCGTCATACAGCTTTTTCACGCCGTATTTTCCCAACAGCAGATAGGCGAACATCCACAGCAGGGAGAACAGTTTCAGGGACCAATAATGCGTCCCGCCGCCGCACAGGGCATAGAACCCTTTCAGCAATATATAGTAAAAAGGAGCGTGAACGTCCTGGGAGGTGATCTCCACCAATTCCTTAAGCGGATGAGAGATCAGCGCCGCCGTATAGGCCTCGTCGTACCACAGATTATCAGTGATGCATAAGGCTCCCCACACCGCCAGCCCCACATAGGGGAGGGATAACCACAAAATATGATATACGCGCGCTTTTCTATCCATCGTCGCTCCTTTCACCTGTCATGCCTTCAGGCGCTGTTTCCAGTTTATGTTAGTATACAATAGGGGCGGCGGGGATGCAATGATAAAGGTGGACATTTTATGCGAAATTGGATATAATGTTACAAAATAAGGGATAAAATTCCGCAGGATGCGGGATCGGGGAGAACTTATCGTATGAAACGGAATATCTGTGATCGCATATATATTGCCGGACTTAGATCCGTGCAGATTCTTACGCTGTTCTTGACAGGCGGGCTGACCATATGCAGTCTTTTATGGAGTTATTATGCGGAGGACATGGAAACCCAGGTTTCCATTGCCCACAGTACGCCTTTTCCGCTCTATATCCCCTGTATGGCGATCCTTATTCTTCCGTTGTTCCTGCTACTGCGTTTCTTCTATATTCATAATGCGCAGACGGAAGTCAAAAGGGCATTGTTATTGGGGATCTCTCTATGCTGGATCTCTACATGCGGCATATTCCTGATCCTCTTTGGCAGAGGCATCCCCGCCGCCGACTCCGCCAGCGTATATTCTATTGCCGAGGCGTTGGCATTGGGCCATACAGAAGTAATCCATCCCACCGAGTCCTATCTCTCTTACTATCCCCAGCAAATTGGCCTCATTGCCTTTTATGAGGTCATCCTGCGTATATGGAATCTGTTTGGAATCTCCTATTCAGCCAGCTATATCATACAGTGTGTCAATGTGGGGATGGCCTGTTTAATGGTATGTTTTCAATACAACACTGTCCGCCTGTTATCCAACGACAGTGACAGCGCCGCCGTTTCCTATATTTATCTGGCCATGCTGAATGCGCCTCTGATCGTCTATACTTCTTTTGTCTATGGAGAGATCCCTTCCTTTTCCCTGCTTAGCGGAGGGCTGTGGCTGCTGCTGAAATATCTGAGTTCTGCCCATACTGACCGCCGGGCCGACAGGATTGCGATGGCCGGTTGTCTGTTGATGCTGACGGCCGGAGTGGCGCTGCGCAAAAACTCATTGATCATAATCATTGCCGCTTTTCTTGTTATGCTCTGGGAATGGCTGACATCCCGTCGGCGCCGATTGTTGTTGTTGAGTTTTCTGTTGCTGCTATGCTCCGTTGCCGTCCTGCCCGCGATTCAGCATATCTACGAACAAAGGGCAGGTAATACATTGAGCAGCGGCGTTCCGGCCATTTCCTATGTAGCCATGGGAATGCAGGAATCCAGCCGTGGAAACGGCTGGTATAACGGATTCAATTTTAACGCCTATCAGGAGAGTCATCTGGACACCGCCGTCACCGCCGAAAAAAGCAGGGAGGCTATTTCCGCGTCCCTGTCCGCTTTCCGTGCGGATCCCGGCTATGCTTTTCGCTTTTACAGGGACAAGTTTCTGTCCCAATGGACAGACGGCAGCTATTTTTGCAGGCAGGCTACCTACGCTCATACAAATGCCCGCAGGGATATTGTGGAATCCATATATTCCGGCAAACTGTCCGGGCCCTTTATTCACTATTGCTGCATCTATCAACTGTTAGTCTACGCATGCTCTTTCTTCTGTTTATTGAGACAATGGCGCTGCCGCAAATCCGGCGGCCGCGCTGTCGGACTGCCCTTTTATACAGGGGTTATCGCTGTGTTGGGAGGCTTTTTGTTTCACATGGTCTGGGAGGCCAATTCCCGCTATATTCTGCCTTATTTTCTGCTCCTGCTGCCCTATGCGGCCTGGGGATTGGGCACGGGAATATTACTCTTTCCTATTCGGCGGGATAGATATATAATAGAAAACAGACATTGACCAGACGGCGCGGACACAGCTCCGTTACCGTTGACTATGGCCCGCCGGAGAATTGGCCCGGACGGGCGGAAATGAGGTATATTATGGAAAAACCGGCAATCTGCGGCGGCACGCCCGTCCGCTCCACCCCCCTCAGCTACGGTAGGCAGTATATCGACGAGGATGATATACGTGCCGTGACCGAAACGCTGCAAAGCGATTACCTGACCTGCGGCCCCCGGATCACACAGTTGGAGCATAAGCTCTGCGCGATCACCGGCGCAAAATACTGCGTGGCCGTCAGCAACGGCACGGCGGCGCTGCATATAGCGGCGCTGGCGGCAGGAATCGGCCCCGGCGACGAAGTGATCACCACGCCGATCACCTTTGCCGCCAGCGCCAACTGCGCCCTTTACTGCGGCGCAAGGCCGGTCTTTGCGGATATTGACCCCGATACCTACAATATATCCCCCGCCTCCATACGCGCCCATATCACGCCCCGCACCAGGGCGGTGGTGGCCGTGGACTTTACCGGGCAGGCTGCGGAATTGGACGAGATCAGGGCCATCTGCCGGGAACATAACCTGACCCTGATTGAGGACGCGGCCCACGCCATCGGCACGCGCTACAAGGGACAGCCTGTGGGCAGCATCGCGGATATGACCACCTTCAGTTTCCATCCCGTCAAGACGGTGACTGCCGGAGAGGGAGGGGCCGTGACTACGGACAATCGGGAGTTATATGACAGGCTGGTTTTGCTCCACGCCCACGGCATCACCCGCGACCGCGACCAGATGGCGCATCCCACAGACGATCCCTGGTACAACGAACAGACCGCTTACGGTTTCAACTACCGCATGACGGAGTTCCAGGCGGCTCTGCTGATGAGCCAGCTTGACAAGCTGGAGCGCTTTTCCCGCCGCCGGAAAGAAATCGTTCAAAAATACGACGAGGCATTTTCCCGGATCCCCCAAATCCAGGTGCAGCGGGAGATTCCCGCGTCCGATACCACCCGGCACCTGTACATCCTCCGGCTGCGCAGTGAAATGATGCGCTGTACCCGCAGGGAGTTTTTCGACGCCATGGCGGCGGAGGGGGTCCACTCACAGGTACATTACATGCCGGTATACTGGCACTCCTACTACGAAAATCTGGGCTATGAAAAAGGGCTCTGTCCCCAGGCGGAGCGCTATTATCAGGAGGTCATGAGCCTGCCCCTGTACTATTCCCTGACGGACCGGGATGTGGAAGACGTGATCCGTATCGTGGAAAAACTGGTCTCCTACTACGCCAAATGATCCGCATTCATACCCTGTACGCCTCACAATCAAAGTCCTGCGGGCATTCAGACATGCCCGCAGGACTTTCATGTTTTCCCGTGTGAACCGCATTTTCCTGTCGTCAGCGCCGACTGCGGCAGAGCAAGCTACCGCAGCAGCTCAAGTATTCTCATCGCCATATCAAAACGGCTGGTCTCATTGGGATGGATCTCGTCCTGAAGACGTTCCCTGTAATTGTCCCTGTCAATCCCCAATTCCCGATAAAAATCCAATAATGTCAGTCCGTATTCCTCCGCCAGTTCTCCCACGGCGTCCACATAATCCTCAAACACATTCTCCGCCTCCCCCACAGGGATCGACCCAAAATCGTTGTATCGGATAAAATTGGGGGTCTGGAGAACGATCTTTCCCCTGGGAAACATGGACTGCAACGATTCGATTCCCACGCGCATGGCTCCCATATAGCTGTCAACGGCATAGGGGTCTTCCCGGCTGAGGGGAATGGCATTGATGTAATCGTTGATGCCAAATACCAGGAAAAACACGGTGTTTTCTCCCTGCCCCACCGCCTGTCGCAGCCCCGCCGCAGTCGATACCGCCGGAGACCCGTCGGGCAAAAAGGCAGTGGCGCCGCCATCGCCCCGCTCAATCACTTTGAGCAGTTCCCCCATGGAAGCAAGCTCGGAGTCGCCGTAGGCCGCCGCCATGCCGCCATAGCCGCAGTTAAGTACCCTCGCCCCCGTAAATGCCTCCACCACGCCGGTGATGGCCAGAGAACCGCTGAAATTGCCGAAAGTGCTGTCTCCGATGAACACCAGCGTTCGATCCGATCTCCGATCGATCGCCCCGTCCAACATCCGGTCTTCCGCCCGCCAGTCCGCGATCAGCTTACGGGCGTCGCCCATTCGCTGTTCCAGATTTTCTTCTGTCAGATCGTACTCCCCCCTGGTATAATAAGCCAGCAGCGTGGTCGCCACCTCTTCCGTGAGCGCCTTGTCCTCCTCAAAGTTGCCGTTGTTACACACCAGCCACTCCCGGTCGCAGGCAAAAAACAGTTTCACGTTCTCTTCCTGCGTCAGCAATTTCGCCGTTCTCTCATACCGATCCAGGATTTCTCCCCATTCCTCTTCGGCTTTCGTCCTCCAGTAGGATATCGAGGGATCCGCCAGCAAGATCTCGTATTCCGTCTCCGGGGTCTCCCGAATCAGTCTGAGCAGGGAGTCCTCCAGGGGATATTCCGGCTCCAGACATTCCGGATCCAGCCCCAGCAACAGAATGTCCGGTATGGTCCCCAGCTCCTGCAGATATGCCACCGTCCCCGCCAGTTCCCTGCCGTTCTCCATGACCATCTCTGTCTTGAAGGTCTCCAGTCCCCTCCAATAGGAAAGCCAATAGGGATCCCAGGAGCGGACACTGTACATGGATAAAAACAGAGCGGTATACTGTTTGTTTTCTTTCAGACCGTCCAGTTCCTCCCGGATCAGCTTGATCCGGCGCTCATAGCGCAGATCCGCCATGACGGCCCTGATGCTGTGGGCCGTACCCTGTTCCTCCCGCACGGTTCTGTATATCCGGGGTTCTGCTATGATCGCAAAGAGCAGTACCGCGCCGGACAACAGTATGGTCGCGATGGCCGCCCATTTTATCCTATTTCGCCTTTTTCGGCTCACCTCTCACACCACCTCTTGCCCTTATCTCAGGCGGCCTATCTGGTTCGATACACACACACCCTGCCGTCCTGCCCGATCTGTTCCATCCCCAGTTCCTCGCATCTGTTCTGGAGCTGCCCGCCCACCGGGATCGCCAAATACAGGCTCTGCAGCTCTTCCAGATGCTCTCCCACGTAATCCCTGTAGCAGCAGCTGACGCCCCATCCAGGCGGCAGGGCATACAGCGCCTGCCAGTCCGTGAGCACCGTCTCTCCCTCCGGGGAATCCGCCTTCACATCATCAAAAGTCCAGATCACCACATTGTCAAAATTGGGCGCGTCCTCCGTCCGCAGCGCCAGCTCCCGTTCAAAGATCTCCCGCCACTGCTCCATCTGCGCCACCCGCTCCGGCTGGGCAAAATAGATCTGATAATCCACGGGCTGATCCCCCCGGTACCAGAACAGATAGATACACAGAACGCCGACGATCATGGCCTTTTTATAGAATCTGGTCTCCATCAGCGCCACCGCCAGAATCCCCACCGCCATAAAGGTCAGCAGATGCTTGCTGCCCTCCTTCATTTTATACATTAACAGCAGCGCCATCCACATGCTGAAAAAGCAAAACGCAAGATATCCGTTAAGTAACGCCTGTTTTTTCCTTTTTTTGCGCAGATCCGCCAGACTCTGCCACAGCAGGATACACAAAAGCGCAAGATATATTGCAAAAAAAGCGCCCTCCGCCAGACCGCTGATCAATCCCTGCAGGGTCAGCGCCATAAAAGTCCTGCCTTCATAATAAATCTTAGCCAGGACGCCCTTGATTCCGCCAAAGATATGTCCCTGCATAAAGGGTTCCAGCCATTCGGTCCTGAACAGGGGCGTAAAATATTCCGCCCCCAGATAGTGCTTGATCAACGCGTACCCGCCCACTGTCAGCCCCGTCACCGCCAGGGAACCCAGGATACCCGCCGCCCTGTGCCTGCGGATCCACAGCCAGGCGGGGGCCAGCATGAACAGCAACAGATACGGACGCATCAGCGTCATGACCCCGGCCAGCACAAAGAGCAACGCAATCTCACCGGCCGTCTCATTTTCCATGGCGTGTACCAGCAGGCCCCAGTACACGATCAGCATACTGAAACAGATGATCTCCGGCATACCGCAGAGCATGTAGCGGGTATAGGGCCAGAAACAACAGAACAGCAGCGCCATAAGTCCCAGCTGTTTCCACTTGGGGCGGGTCAGCAGTACAAATAGGAACACAGCCGCCGTGAGCAGCAGGATATTACTGTAGACCGGGGCCATCAGATCCCAGCCAAAGACCAGGCCGTGCAGCAGCCAGGGCCACACCAGCACCGGGCTCCAGGCGGCGAAAGACAGTTTCAGCGCATGGCTCTCGTTAAATCCAAAATATCCCTGGGGATACCCGTGGGACAGTATTCCCTCCACCTGCTTGTAATAAAACAGTTCGTCATTCCACTGGGAGGAGGGCAGATAGACCTGGCTCAGACTGCCGCCCTGGGCGGCACAGGCCGCCAGACAGCACAGCAGGGGCAGCAGCGCCATCAGTCCTGCCTTCAGCGTCAGGATTCGACGCTCCCGGTTCCACCGGCCCCACAGTTTCCCCCATACGGTGTTATCCTTCTTTATCTTCCCCATTGATCTGCTCCCTTATCACATATTGAGGCGAGTTGTTCAGGCTGATATAGATCCGGCCGATATACTCCCCGATCATTCCCAGCAGGATCATGATCATACCGCCGAAAAAGACGATGGCGGCCATGGTGGAACTAAAACCCATGGGCACCAGGGGATTGAACAGGCGTTTGACGATGGTATACAGTCCGTACAGAAATCCCACTGCCGCGCTGATACAGCCGATACAGGTGGCGATCCGCAGAGGTTTCACGGAAAATGCGGTGAAACCGTTGAACCACAGTCCAAGCAGCTTTTTCAGGGTATATCCCGAGCTGCCCTCCTGCCGCTCCCTGTGCGTCACTTCCACATTGACAATATTTCTGGTGGCCCGCAACACCAGCCCGATCACATAGGGGTAAGAATTCTCATAGCGTATCATATCTTCTACCACAAACCGACGTACTGCGAAATAACTGGAAATATACAGGTCTTTGGGCTTTTCCAGCATGACGCGGGTCATCATTTCGTTGACCTTGCTGCCCAGGTTGCGAAACAGAGAATGACGCTTGTGGGCGTAGCTGGCATAGACCGCGTCATAGCCCTCCTCCAGCTTGCCGATCAGTTTCCCCGCCTCGTCCGCCGGGGTCTGTCCGTCGTCGTCCAGACATACCACATACTCCCCCGCAGACTGCCGCAGCCCGGCCATCAGCGCCGCGTGCTGTCCGAAATTGCGGGCGAAATCGATCCCCCGGATATGGCTGTCCTCCCGGCACAGCCTGCGTATGACCTGCCAGGTTCCGTCCGGGGAGCAGTCGTTGACCAAGATGATCTCGTAGCCGTACCCCTCCATATTTTTCATTGTTCCGCCGATCTCCGCCACCACGCCCTCCAGCGTATGCTCCGAGCGGTAGCAGGGGATCACAAAACTGACGGTCTTTTTGATGATATCTGTCTCTTTCATACTCCTCTTTCCCGCGCGTCACGGTCTTCGCCCATGCGCCGCATTTTCCGATTTACTTATTTCCGATGCAGGATCCCCATTAACACGATATCCCGGTAACAGCCGTCGATACACACGTCGTCCCGCAGACAGGCCTCCCGCGCAAACCCCGCTTTCTCATAACTGCGGATAGCCTGGACATTGTCCGCGAATACCCGCAAAAACAGCCGGTGCAGCCCCATCTCCTCAAAGGCGTACCGGACCATCAACCGGGCCGCCAGGGTGCCGTACCCTTTTCCTCTCGCCTCCGGGACGCCGATAAAGATCCCATACTCGGCCTTTTGGTGCCGTCTGTCGATATCCCGCAGATACACGGAGCCCACCGGCCGGTCGCCCTCCGTCTCGCAGATCATCATCTGCACCACCCTGCCGGTCTCCACCATGGTATGGATCCAGTGTTCATGGCTCTCTCTGGTGAACGGTTCCTGATAGATAAAATTTTTACGCACCGCGTCCCGGTTGCGCCAGGATACGATATTGTCCGTATCCTCATATCCCATGGGCCGCAAATAGATCGGCATTGCCGGATCTCCATATAAATTCATATTCTTCTGTCTCCTCACTGTAGACTCTTCCCCGTTCCGCGCAGCCTTCCCTTCAGCCGCAGCGCCAGACGGCCTATCCCGGCATGGACGGTGGAAATCCCCAGCGCCATATAAGGGATCAGTAGCACGATATACGGCAGCACGTATCTGGACTTTGCCTCCCACAGGATGCTGAACAGGAAACCGCCGATCACCCCGATCAGCAGCATACATTGCAGGATATCCGCCCTGCGCGCCAGTCCGGCCCCGCAGCACAGAATTACCCCCAGATACAGTACAGTCACATACCGGTTCATATAATCCCGGTATCGCTGCTGCCAATCCCCATAATAAAGCCTTTCCACGATACCGGAGGGGGGCTCTTCAAAAGTCGCCGTCATCACCAGACTGCAGAAAGTCGGCTCGTTCCACTGCTCCTGAATCTTTTCTTTGTAGAAATCCTCAGCCATTCCGGGATCCTCGCGAAATTCCCGCAGCCTGCCCCGGATATAGGTCATCGCGATCTCATTGGCTCTGTCCTCGTCGCTGTCAGCCTCCCCACGGAACACAGAATTATTATACCCGTTGTACACACCGGCCCCTCCGGTGGACTGCTGCATCCCCATGGCCACATACATGCTGGCGGGAATCCCTCCCTCTATCTTGATTCCGGAGCGCAGCTCATAGCTCAACCGCATGACCCCTATGGCGCCAAGAGGGACCAAAATGGTCAGGAGCGCCACCAGCAGCAGTTTCCATCTCCGCTGTTTCAGGCTGTAGACCAGCATGGTAATACATACCGCGATCAGCACCACCAGCACATTGTTTCTGGCCAGCACCGCTACACTCAAAGACAGCAGGGACAGCAGCAGACATATATTGCCTCTCCTGCGGCACCAGCGTGCCAGCAGCCAGATCCCCAACATGCTAAAGCCCATGGAAAGCAACTCCCCGTAGACATAATTGACATAAATCCACATGGGGAAGAACAGCAGATCCCCCATGACCACGTACAGCGCGGCCCGCGTATCCCCAAACAGTTCTTCCACCAGAGCGTAAGAAGACCAGATGACACACATGATCATCAGCACATTAATATATTGAAGAAGGCGATATCCTCCGCCGAAGACCAGAAATATCTCGTACAGAAAAGTCAGTCCGTACTGGTGGGGACACATGTAGATATACCCCGTCATATCCCGGAAATTCCCGGCCTTAAAATCCATAGCGTCCAGATAGACCTGCATCTGGTCCCACACCGGCGTGATATGACAAATGGAAACCCACACCGCCAGCAGCACCCCGGTCAGCAGCGTGACAGCCGCGGCGATCCGGCGCACCCTCTTTCTCCTGGCAGCCTCTTCCCCCCGCAGCACGACCCGCTGCACCAGCCAGGCTATAGCCAGCACGGCACAAAACCAGAGCAAATTGCGCGCCGGAGAATCCGGCGCAATGGTAATGCTGTCTTCCGTAAGACTCATGGGATAGCCATGGGTGTATCGCACGGCCCAGTATCCCAACGTCATCGCGATGACCAGCATCATCCCCTGCACTGCTTTTGTACATACTTTCTCTACCAGATCCGGTATCTTCTTCATAGGCTTTCGGATAACCTCCTAAATGACTACTGCGGCTCAGTCTCTCCGCCAGAGATGATCTCCCGCTCCATCAGCCGGTATATCACAAACTCTACTCCCTCTCCACAGTCTACGGACTCCTGCGGCTGCAATTCCACCGCCCCCAGGCGCTGTGCCAGATACTCCCCCAGCCAGGAGACATCCCGATCCCCGGCCATGAGCAGCCGCGTCTGGGGATGCGTCAGCGCCTGCACGCCGTCCTCCGCCCCATAGAGCGCCAGACGCTGCCGAACCAGAGGGCTGCCGGACAGCCATCCGCCCAGGAGCAGTATCTGTCCCGAGTCTTTTCCATACAGTTCGCCCGCATAGGGCACCGCCGAAAATACATCCGTCAGGTACAGCTGTCCCTCCTCCAGGGAATCCGTCAGCCGGTTCCAGCATACCTGCTTCTCCCGCTGCTCCTCTGCCCTGCGGGAGGTTTCCGGCAACTGTCTCAGCGCCGTCAGACCCAGCAGGATAAGGCATACCGCCAGGCAGCCCGCCGCGACCGGATCCCTTTTTCCGCAATCCCTGCGCCCTCTCCGCCTCGCCCACTCCCGCAGCAGCATGCCCAGCAGCAAACATATCTCCAGCAGATACAGGGAGAGCCATATCCGCTCCGGGAACCTGCCCCGGGCGATCAGATAGACCCATATCAGGCTGCGGCCCAAAAGCAATGTGGCCAGGAGCGGCAGCTTTTTCCAGTTTTTATCCGCCGCCAGCAACAGAAACAGCAGCAGCCACACACATCCCCACAGCAGACTGTAGGGTCTGCCGTCATATCGGACATGCAGATAATACTGTTTAATACATTGCCGCAGATATCCGCTGTCCGCCGCGTCCGGCCGCATGGCCTGAATACGCTCTGCCGCCTGTTCCATCGTCTCCCCGTCCACGTTTCCGTCCAGAAGGAGATCATAGTGGGCCAGCACCTGATACTGTCCACTGTCCAGTCCCAACTGTCTGTAAAGCTCCTGATATCTGTCTGTGGACAGAAAATCCGTATAGTCGTAAAGCCTGGTACGGCTGTCATTGTACGCCTGATAGGAACGCCACTGGGGACTGCTGTAGGCCACACAATGCGCTCCGCCCAGGAGCGCTGTCACAACGCCCAATGTAAGCACCGGCAGCAGCGGGGGCAATACTCTCTTTGCAAATCTGGCCCACAACGGCTCTCTCGCTGCCGCCGGGACAACCGCGCTCCCGCTGTCCAGCAAATCATCCAGCACCGCAATCAGCAGGAAAGGCAGCGCCAGAAAAAAGACCTGGCTCCTGACCAGATAACACAAAACCAGCAATGCCGCCGGCCATCCCCTGGAGCCGCCGCACACCCACATAAACAGCGCGCTGCCAGCCAATGCCGCGGCGACCACAGTATAATGGATATACAGGTAATGGGGCAGCAGCAGCCCCGCAAAGAGCAGGACGCCCGCCAGCAACAGCGCCATACGCCCCGGGACAGATTTTTCCCGGGACAATTCCCCGCACCCGGCAAGGATCCCTGTGCCCGCCAGCCAGATACAGCCCCCCAGGAACAGGTCAAACCATGGCACGAACAGACCCAGCCGCCGCGACAGACTGTACAATACCGCCAACAGTCCGGTCAGGGGATATTTCATATATACCGCATGTCCGTCCGGCACGCCCGTACAGGCTCCGGATACAATGCTTCTCATGGTCACATCGTCATTCAGATAATACACCGGTTTCACAACACAGCCTGCCAGCACCATAAAAAGCAGTAAAAACACCGCGCTACACCCTATGATCCGCCATTTCTTCATCACAATCTCCATGGGCGTCTGCCTCATCGGAGGCATGCATCCTGTTTTTCAGTTGTTTTTCAGAATATATCTTGTTCAGATGATACTCAAAATCCCTGCGGTCTTTCGCCACCTGCACGTCCAGCACCATGCCGGAAAAAAACGCCTGAACAGCGCCCAGCACCATAAAGCCGCACACGATCAGCGTAGGGAATCGGGGTACCAGCCCCGTCTCCATATACTCCAGCAGCACCGGAACGAACAATATGACGGCTGTGAGGATAAAGACGGCCGCAATCAGACCAAAGCACCGAAAAGGTTTGTAGTTTTTGTACAGCTGCAGCATCTTGCGGATCACCCGCATACCGTCCCGAAAGGTATTGAGCTTGGACTCGCTGCCCTCCGGGCGGTCCCGGTATTCCACCACCACGTTCTCCACCTGCATATTGTAATTGACGGCATGGATCGTCATCTCCGTCTCGATCTCAAATCCTTTGGAAAATACCGGAAATGTCTTCACAAACTCATAGGAAAAAGCACGATACCCCGTCATGATATCCTTGATATCCGCATGGAACAGGCTGTTGATGCATGTGCGCATGAGACTGTTCCCAAAATTGTGAAAGGGCCGCTTATTTTCCGTGAAATAGGTGGAGGAGAGACGATCGCCCACCACCATATCCGCATGCCGCTCCAGCACCCTGTTCACCATCTCTCTGGCGCAGTCCAGAGGATAGGTGTCGTCGCCGTCGATCATCAGATAACAGTCGGCGTCGATCTCCCGGAACATACGCCGGATCACATTTCCCTTTCCCTGGGCGTACTCCTGGCGTACCACAGCTCCCGCCTCCCGGGCCAGCTTCACGGTCTGATCGGTGGAATTGTTGTTATATACATAGACCGTTGCCTCCGGCAGCGCGTTTCGCACGTCCGTGACCACTTTCCCGATGGTCTTTTCTTCATTATAGCATGGAATCAGTACCGCGATTTTATCCATAGATCCACCACTTTCTTTTCCGCCTGCCGGTTTCTGACCGGGAAACCGGCTCCGCGTCTGATAGTCTGATAGTCTGATAAGCCCTCTCTCTCGATTATCCTCTATCTGACAGTTTCTGTCAACCTCTTATGCCACGCTCTACTGTGCAGGCGCCTCCGGGGTTTCCCCCTGGAGGGAGTCATTGACAAAATGGGCCACTATGTCCCCATAGACACCGTTCCCCCTTATTACCCAGCTCTTCTGCCGCAGTCCGTAACCCGCCAGAGTCTCCCATACCGTTTCCGTATCCTCCACATTCTGTTTGCACAGGACGATCACCTCCGGCAGCTCCGCTATATCCTCTCTCCCCGCCAGCTCGGAGGGTTTGACCAACAGGGTGCGGTCATAGGTCTGAAACTCCAGCAGATTGTCATAAAACCCATAGCCCTCGTAGACGCAGACGCAGGGAAGAGAGGAAAGTTCCCGGGCCATCCCCAGCTGGGTACCGTATCCTTTATACAGATATTCCCCGTCGTATGTGAAGACGCTGACGCAGGACACCGCCAGCAGGGTCCAGAGCACACTGCTCTCCCCCGCAGGGCCCAGACGGCTCCACAGATACAGCATAATGCCTGTAAGCGCCATGGCGGCAAAAGGAAATACCGGCATGATATAGCGATCCACCATGTAGGGCGACATCCGGGCGGCCAACAGAAAATATCCCGCCGGCGGAAATACCAGCAGCCATGCCAATCGTCTCCACGCGCGTCTGCCAACGCCACCGCAGACAGTGTCGCTCTGATCGGAGCCCTGGCCTCCGCCGCGAACAGTGCCGCTGGGATCGGATCCCTGGTCTCCGCCGCGAGCGGCGTCGTTCCGGTCAGGCCCTCTGTCACCGCCGCGTTTAGCGCAGGTCTTCCGGCGTTTCCAGAGCGCCAGAACGGTTCCGATCACCAGCAGTACCGCCACAACCGCCGTTCCCACGGGACGCAGTCCCAGAGTGCGCTCCCACAGGATGCGGCCGAATGCCAGCAGACGCTCCCCGTACCCGGACAGACCGCTCATCAGGTTGCCGATGGCCTCCACGCCCCGACCGCTTGAGAGAATATGCTTTACCCCAAAGGGATAGACCGCTACGCCCACCGCCGCCGCAATGACCATACTCCGCATATAGCAGAAAGTCTCCTTCCTCCTGCCGCCGCGAAACAGAAGGATCGCCGTCGCCAGCGCCAGCAGCAGACAGTAGAACAGGAAAAAGTATTGCGTCCAGAAACCCAGCGCCGTCACCAGGATCAGCGCCTTGTTTTTTTTCATAAAATTTTCCCCCGTCCCGGCCTGCGCCCCCAGCCATTTTCGCAAATGCAGATACAGGGACAGCATACAGAAAAAGGTCAGAACGCCGTACATGCGGATAAATACAGTGGTGGCGATGGCCCCGCAGGAACAGCCGTACAGCAGGGCGCTGCCCAAACCCCAGCGCTCCCCCGTCTCTGCCTGTACATAACGGCATGCCGCCAACAGGCGTCCCAGGGCAAACAGAAGTATGCAGCAGCCCAGCACCGCCGCCAGATTGAACACGCATCCCATCCAGGGGGATATCCTGTCCCGAAAGAGAGAGGACAGGGTATGCACCAGCATAAAATACAGGGGCGGGTGATTGTCGTCTTTCACATTGAAATACACGGACAGGTAATTAAAGCCGTCCCGCTCTCCCACCGTGATATATTCATGAAACTGCTCTCTGCTGATCCACACCGGCTGCTCATAGACGTCGGCCTTATAGCTGAGCAGCTTACTGGCCCCCCGGTTTTGCAGCACATCCACCACCGTGTCCCAGATATTGCCCAGCGTATCTCCCAGACTGTCCTCATAGATTTCCTGCTGCATGAACTTGGCCAGGCGCCCCACAGGCTGGGTGGGCACGATCCAGGGATTGTACTCCGCGTTGGCCAGCTCAAAAGTCAGCAGCTCGTCCATATGATATCCGCTCTTCTGGCTGATATAAAAGCACTGCACCAGCAGCACCAGCAGCAGTACCGCCAGCTGCCATTTATTTCGCCTCAGTCTTTCCTTTCCTCTCACGTCCGCTCCCATCTGCCCACAACGGCGGGCATCCTTCCCTTTGGTTGCTCTATTCTGCCGAAGAACAGATCCGGGGATGCTGTACCGCAAACAAAAGCGGCAGTATCGCCTGCCCCATATTCCATACCATCTCCATGGTTCCATAACAGAAAAACAGCACGCACAGGAAAAACGGAATGATCGCATACGGGTTATCAATATGGGTCTTCATATCCTGATACCGCCTGTGCAGCAGCAGCACCGTCAGGGCAAGAAACAGCAGCCCGGTGGGGATCCCATAGGAATACGCCGCCTGCAGCCATACGTTGTGCGCATGCCAGACGATGGCATCGGTGCCCGCGATGGGGTAATGCCCCTCGTTCTGGCTGTGCCCCAGCAGGTTCAGGTTGCGCAGATAAGTCTTATAGATATCAAAGCGAATCCCCAGGCCCTGGTCCATGCCCTCCCTGCCTGTGATCTCTACCGTTTCAGCCGCACCGCTATTGTCCTCTGCCGCTGCTGTTCCACCGTCAGCCTCCGCCGTTACCGTACCGCCGTCCTCGGCAGCCCGCGCCACCAGCAAAAAGGGATCCCGGATCCCGTCGGCCCGGAACGTACCCCATATCCGCCCCAGCACCGTCTCCATAAATTCGTCGAATTCGATATATTTCCAGGAGTCCGGCGGATCAAAGGAATGCACCTTATTCACGCTGTACTCCGCCAGGAACCAGACAGGGTGATGCAATACGGTGGGGAGCCAGCGCACCGTGGCGAACACCGCCGGAAACAGCAGCATGGCCGTCAGCCCCAGCGCCGCAAATCGCCCCAGCACCGCTCTCCACTTTTTCCGCCATATACGGCGTACCACAAAAATGCCGTATAACACGGTGAGCAGGAAAGCCGCCACCCAGGAGGTGCGCCCCATGGTCAGGAACATAAAGCCCAGCAGGCCGCAGGCGCCCACGAAATAGAACAGTTTCCAGCCTTTCTTCGCGCCCCGCTGATGCAGCAGGTGCAGTTTAAACAGCACCATGGCATAGATCTGCAGATAATGCAGGGCCGCCACGTTGCAGTTGCTGAACGCCCCCATATACCGCACCACGTCATAGGGCCGGAAACCGTAGGCAAATATCTGTAATATAAAGAAAGAGAGAACCGTGCCGTCTATCATGCCGTCCATCAGCGCGTCCCGGTCCCGCAGACTGTATTTTGTCAGGTAAAACATGCCGAACATGGCAAAAAACCAGATCGGCCACACCCGGCCGCTGCGGGAAAAGGTCATGAGCGCCGTCATGGCCACCCATATCCAGCCCACAGCCCCCGGCTGAAACGGCAGTTTTCCACTGCTTTTCCACTCCCGCCAGAGTCCGCCGCATATATATTTTCCATAGATGACGATCCACCACACATTGACCACCGCCAAAACGAAGGCCCACACATACATATGCATGAAACTGTCGCGGCCCGAAGAAAACGCCACTGCCACAGAGGCCACGGCCGCCGCGGCGCACAGTCCCGTCCAGATATAATTGACCTTTGTCAGCAGATCCCTGACAGGATACCCGCTGCCCACGATGCCCAGCAGCGCCAGCCCCATGGCCTTCACCGCCACGCTCTGAATATCCCCGTTCTGGGTGTTGCATACAAAGTCCAGGATTTGCAATAAGCAAAAGCAAAACGTACACAGAATCCTCTTTTTATTCATCCAGATACCTCTTTCCCGCATACTGCCGGTTATACCCCCATGCCATGACAACGCCGGTCACGAACCGCCCTGACTGCTCGCTGTCCGCAGTCAGAATCCGGCCGCCTGCCACAGCCGCTCCACCGAATCATAGCGATATACTACATAGCCCTGCCGGTCATAGACCACCTCGCCCGCCGCAAACACCGGCAGCCAGGCGTACTGCTCCGCCTCCTGGGCTGTGAGAAGTATAAATGTCTCGCCGTCATGATATCCCTCCTGATAATATGCCGCGGGACTGGACCAGGTAAACAGATCCATACTTTCAATCTCCCGGATATTGGCGATCTCCACCGCCCCGTCCGTCAGCTCCGTAATAATATTGCCGTTCCAGTAGCTGGCATAGCCGAAGGTATAGCCCTGCTCCTGTAAAAAGGCGGCCACGGGCCTTTTGTCCTGATTTTTATCCTTGTCCGCAAAGGAGTAGACGCATTTCGCGGTGGTAAGGCACAGCGCGCCGCACAGCAGCGCTGCCAGCAGCAGCCGGTCCAGCGGCATATTCTCATGCTCATAATAGACGCACAGCAGCGGCAGCGCAAACAGGAATACCGTGATATAGTATCTGGCCACGATGGTGCTGGTGGTAAACAGAAACACAAAGGTGTTCAGCGCAAAGGCCGTCACAAAAAACCACAGCAGAAACCGATGATGAGCGGGCGCATTCTCCTCCTTGGCCAACAGGCGGCCGCAACGCACCGTCACAAACAATATCCCCGCCAGGAATCCAAACGCCAACAGGGAGATCAGCCCCCGGACGGACAGAAAACCCTTTTCCTCAATATATCCGAAGAGCTGCAGCAGATTTCCCACCGTGTCCTGAGTGCGCTCCAGCAGCACGCCCTGAAACACTTTGATAAAGTTGGTGGCCTCATACATTTGGAACCGGAATCTGCGGCCCAGAACCGCCACATTGACCAGATAGCCCGCACACGCTCCCAACAGCCCCAACAGACTCCAGAGCAGATAGGAAAGTCGCTGTCCGGAGAGTACCCGGCGGATCTGCTCCCAGGGATGATCCAAGGACAGATTCCTGCGTAGCGTTGCAAATTCGCCGCTCTTCATCGCATAGATCCCCGCCGTTATACACAGCGGCACCTGCAATGCCAGCATATACCGCACGCCGGACAGGCCGCAGACCAGGCACAGCGCCATATAGACAGCCACAGTGGCGATCTGTCCCGCCTTTTTCCCCGTCCGGGGCTGGGAGAGTCTCAGAAACATGCCAAAGGCAAACAGGATCAGGATCACATGCCACATATAGGTATTGCCCATCTGCATATGGGTCAGAAACGTCTCCGAAAAGGGCAGCAGCAGGATGGCCGCGCTGAAAACCACGGTACTTCTGCGCGCCCGCAAGGGTCTCAGGCAGTAAAAATAGGCCCCCAGCAGCAGCAGATAGGTCAGGATGTTGGTGATGACCCGGATCGCGTGCCAGTCCCCCAGCAGATGAAACAGGGGAACCATGAACAGCTGCGTATACAGTACCCGAAATTCCGTGGAATAATACCAGTTCTCCGTGGCGATCCACTTTCCCTCCCGGGCCAGCAGCCGGGAAAAAATCATCTCCGCCGCCATATCCGAGTCGATCCAGTGATCCCCCCACAGCAGGTTCATGGCCACCAGCAGCAAAAATGCCGCCGCCAGCGTTCCCCATGCCAATATTTCCCAAAAGCGTTCCTTTTTACCCATATTCACTCTTCCCTGCATATCCATATCTGTCAATTACAAGTTACCCGTCCGCGCTGCCCTCTACGGGACACGGAACATCACAAATTTCTCGTTTTCAAAGCATACGCCGTATCCGAAGTCCTCTATCCAGTCTTCCAACAGCAACAGTTTCCTGTCCGCCCCGATCTTCGTCCTCTCCCACTCGCTGACTCCCAGCGCCTCCAAAGCCTCCGGCCCCGCCGTCAGACAGGTTCCCTGCTTTTTTTCCAACAACACCAGAGGAATATCCCGCTGTCCCGTGGCAATCTCTTCCGCCAGCCGTTCCAGATCCCCTGTCATGACGGCATAATTGTAGGAGGGCAGATCCGGCCAGGCGGAGATGGCAAAGGGCATCTCCAGATAATAGGACAGCGCCGGAATCTGTCCGTACAGAATAATATCCTGCCCCTTAAGCCCCTCCCGGTTCACATACGCCAGCAGGGAGTTCAGAGCCTCCGCCCGCTCCGGGGAGGTCAGCATCCCCTTCAGCACTTCGCTGCCCTCAATGGGGGTGTGCAGGTTCTCCCCGCCGTTACTCTCGGAGAACACATAGCCGATGCCAAACAGCGTGCCCTGCACCGTGATCATCACCAGGATGCATACGATCATGGCCTTCACAGGGAAGAGGCTCACGGTTCCAAAAAAGCTGCTGCCCTTCCGGTCTGCGCTCCGGGTGAGCCGCCCCGGGAGCCAGCGCAGAAAACGGGTCAGCATCCACAGGGTAAAGGGCGCCACCAGGAACAGATTGTTGATGGCGGAGTACAGATGGTTGTTGCTGCCCAGGGGCGTGATCAGGATCACCAATATCCCCAGGCCGCACATCAGTTTTTCCCGCTCCGCGCTCTTTTTGCGCAGGATCGTCACCACCCCCACCGCCAGCGTGGCCGTGAGCAGAACGGCTCCCCACTGAAAGGCGCTCTCCTTGGTGCTGTATTTGAAGTTAAACATATTTTGCAGCATCAGGTAATAGAAACCGCAGAACACACAGGCCACATAGCCCAGGTTTTTCAGCGGGTTCAGTTTCCGGGGCAGGATCGCGTACACGATCAATCCCAGTATCATGAAAAAGGCCAGATAGCCCAGCCAGATACAGTTTTGCAGATAGTTGCGCAGCTGCTGCGTCACCATCGAAACGGCGGTGTATTCCGATGCCTCCGAGGGCATGGACAGCAGCCTCCGTATCCCATCAATATAGGTTCGCGGCCCGTACCGCAGCGCGATCACCGCCAGGCCACCTCCCAGGCCCAGCAGATAGCCGCCCAGGCACTGCCCGGTCTGTTTCGCCGTCTCCTTCCACGGTTGGCGGCGTATCAGCGCCATGGCCCACACCGCCAGGATCAAAGCCGCCTGGGCCAGGTTGGGAAAGCGCACCAGGACATTGACGCCCAGACATACCCCCGCCCCTGTGAAATACCGCCAGGCGTGCCGGGACTCCCCCGACAGGGCGTGGTAGAGCAGTATGACCCCCGCGCCCATCAGCACATAGGTGAGATAATTGTACAAAAGGGCCGTGGGACACCAGCAGAAACTGACGGCCAACATCTCTCCCCAGAAGACAACCGTCCGTGGCAGCCCGATCCGGCGGGTAAAGAAAAAGTACCCTCCCAGAGCCAGCAGGCTCACAAACAGTCCCGTATAGATGTTCATGCCCAGCATGGTGCCGCCTCCGGGCAGCAATGTGAGCAGATGTCCCGCCGCGTTGCCCAGATATGTGCTGAGCAGCCACATGGGATCCATGCGGTCCATATAAGTAAAGTTACCGTAATTATAGCCTGTATCCCACCATTCCGCGCCCACCCGGATATGCCGCAGGGGATAGAGCAGCAGTATCAGGGGATACAGACGGTACAGGATTTTTTTACCGATCTCAACGGCTTTTTCCATGTTATGTTTCCTTATTGCCGATTGCAAAAAGAGCCGCCCCGACTGTAATCGCGATACGACTCCTTTCCGCTCTCTATTTTTCCAGTTCCACACTCTTAAGCAACTCTTTGATCTCCTCCACGCTCAGCCACTGGGTGTTGTTGCCGGAGCTGTAGGAGAAACCCTCCGCCACTTTTTTCCCGCCGGGCAGTACCTGCTGCCGTTCGCTCCACACCATCTGCGGATATACTATAAAATGTTTATCGTATTCATAAGTGTGGGGGGAATCCTCCACCGTCACCATAATCTCATGGAGTTTCTCGCCCTCCCGGATACCCACCTGGGGCATCTCGCAGCCGGGCAGCATGGCCTGGGCCAGATCCGTGATCTTAAAGGAGGGGATCTTGGAGATAAAGGTCTCGCCGCCCCGGGCCTCCTCCAGAGCCTTGATCACCAGCTCCACGCCCTGGCGCAGGCTGATCCAGAAACGGGTCATGCGGTAGTCCGTGATCGGCAGCTGTGTGCCGCCGTTTTTCAGGATATTGTGGAAAAACGGAATCACCGAGCCCCGGCTGCCCGCCACGTTGCCGTAGCGCACGATGGAAAAACAGACGTCCTTGCCGCCCGCGTAGGCGTTGGCCGCGATAAACAGCTTGTCCGACACCAACTTGGTGCCGCCGTACAGATTCACCGGGTTCACGGCCTTGTCCGTGGACAGAGCCACCACTTTTTTCACGCCTCGATCCAGAGCGGCGTCGATCACGTTCTGCGCGCCGCCTATATTGGTCTTGATGGCCTCCGCCGGATTGTACTCGCAGGCGGGAACCTGTTTCAGCGCCGCCGCATGGATCACATAGTCCACGCCCTCAAAAGCCCTGGCCAGACGCTCTCTGTCCCGCACGTCTCCGATGAAGAAACGCAGTTTCGGGGCATACTCCTTAAACTCATTCTGCATGATGAACTGTTTGAACTCATCTCTTGAATATATGATGATCTTCTTCGGATCATAGTTCTCCAACACATATCTGGTGAAGGCTTTCCCAAAGCTTCCGGTGCCCCCCGTGATCAGTATGGATTTGTCATTCAGCATATCGTCCTCCTTTGGTATGGCTCTTAACGGCCTGTACCTGTATTTTCCAAATTATAGCATAATTGTTTCCAGATTGCAATTTTTGTTGTTCCGTCATTCTACCAGATACACCCAAAAGAACCTGTCCTGCCTGAGCAGAGTATAGCCTTCCACAAAGGGATTGCGCTCCACCAGCGGATCCAGCGTCTCCACAGGCGCATCCATATACACCACAAATCCCTGCGCCTGTGTCAGCAGAGGATCCTCCGGCAGCTTGAGCATATGCTCCAGGTCGGAGTAGATCACATACTGATAGGGCCAGATCTGGTCGGCCATATACCAGCTCCGGTAGGGCGTCTCCCTGGAGTATACCACGATCAGCGGATATTCCTGTCCGTAGCGCAGGGACAGTTCCTTTTTTTCCGACTCCTCCGGGTAGAGAAACAGCACTTTATGCTGCAGATGCCCCGCCAGGAAGGGGAGGCACGCCAGCAGCGCCGCCAAAGCGCAGACCACCCTACCCCATTTTATTACCGCCGACAGCGCGGCAGCCGCCCGGTACCAGAGATAGACCTGCAGCGGCAGGAGCAGAGCCAGCACCGGATAGAAATACCGGCAGGAGGTGTCTCCCAAAAACAGAGAGGTTTTCACCAGAAAAGCGATGGACGCCAGAGCCGCCAGATACAGTAATGCGGCACAGCAAAGCGGCGCACGTTCAATCCGTTCCCCGCCGCCGCGCACCGTCAGCCATACCAGCGCCGCCGCGGAGAGCCCCAGCACGATCCACATGGCTCCCGCATATACATTTTGGTTCAGCACAGGAAGGAACATGGCGCACAATTCTCTGAAACTTCCGTTTATGAGGCTCCCAATGGCTGCGTCTCCCCGATAGCCGTGAAAAATATGCTGCAGGCTGGCTGGATAGCAATACACGGCCAGGCCGACGGCAGCGCACATGCAAAGGCCGTACACCAGCATACGCAATATTCCCTTTCGCCGCCACAACGCCACTATGCCATAAGCCAGCGTCAGGAAAAAGGGAACCAGCAGACAGAAATAGTGGGTCATAAAGGCCAGCCAGCACAGCGCGGCTCCCGCCGCCGTACAGGCCGCGAAACGCTTTCTGTCCCATTCCCCATGCCGCATCAGGGCCACGATCACGCAGGCGTACAGCACCGTCCACATGGCCGACATGGCGTACATGCGTATGAACATCACATTGCTGACCGTGGAGGGGGCCACGGCATATGCCAGTCCCGCCAGGAGTACCGCGAGGTCGCAGCTTTTCCCCTCTCCCAGCCCCCGCAGCAGAAACAGGATTCCGCCCAGCGTCACACAGGAGCAGAACATGTTGAGCGCCAGCCCAAACCATTTGTAAAAATGCTCCGGCATCAAGGACATGACCGTGTTCAGCGCCAGATAATACAGGGGCGGATGTACGTCCTGCTCCTGGTTCCGGATCACTTCCCCATACTGAAAGCGCTCGCCCTCCCGCACCATAAACTGTCTCTGCATCTCATACCCCGTGCGCACGTCATAGGCGCTCCGGGGTTCGACCGCCGCCCTGCCTGTGCTGGAGAAAAATGAATAGTACTCGTCCTCGTGGTATCCCTGCTTATTGATGCCGTATACGGTAAGAACCGCCAGGTGTATCAAAAACAGTGCGACACAGCACAGATAAAAGTATTTCCTTTTCATAGATTATAGTTCCCTTTCTTTTGTCAGGAAATTCACTATTCAAACCATAGCACACAAAGCTCTAAATGACAAGTCGCTATACGATGCCTGAGAAGGTATGATAATTTGCAATATAATAATTTCCGGAAAACTTAAAGTCATATCTTGCACTTTTTTGTCCGATGAACTATAATAGTATTGACTTGAGACGCTATGAAAGGAGATACTAATCATGAAACTTAATCCAAGAGAACTTGAGGTACTGAAGATCCTGCATGAATCCGACCGGGCTCTGACTTCAACCGAGATCGTTAATTCCGGCGCCGGGTTGACCCAGAGTACCGTTCAGGCTGTGTTGCGCAAGCTGTTGGCCAACGAGCTTGTAGAAGTTCAGGGTGTGACTCACAGCGGCAACGTATTGAGCAGAACGTTCGGAGCCACAGAAAAATCCATAGGAATCCTTACGGAGAAATTCCTCCAGGATTATAAGAGTTTCCGTTCCATTATCAGCATACAGACCGCCGTGGCCGGTATGCTGAACATGAGTCCTGATGCGGCCAAAAGGGAAAAGGATATCAAGGAATTGGAAAAACTGTTATCCGACCTTAAGAAGAAAAAGTAAGATACTTATAATTTTATATTGATAAAAGGCAGCGCCTTACAGGGCGCTGTTTTTTCATGCATACCCTTACAAGGAGGTTTTATCATGAGCAGTTTACAGACACAGATAAATCAATATCTGGACTATTGCCGGGATCAGAAGAGACTGGACGAAAAGACATTGAAAGCATACCGGATCGACCTGGCCCAGTTTGTCGCGGGAATTTCCTGCGCGGACGCCCCGGAAATCACCCCCGCTCTGTTGGAGAACTATGTGGGAGACCTGCACCGAAAGTACAGGCCCAGGACCGTAAAGAGAAAAATCGCGTCCCTGAAGGCTCTTTTCCACTATTTTGAGTATCGGGAAATCATTGACCGCAACCCTTTCAACAGAATGCAGATCCGTTTCCGCGAGCCTGTCATCCTCCCCAAGACCATCCCCCTTCGCACGGTCGAGACCTTTCTGTCCGCCATCTATCAGAAACACCGGGAGGCGGAGACCGAATACCAGCGGAAAAACGCTCTCCGGGACGCGGCTGTCATAGAGCTGCTCTTTGCCACGGGGATGCGCATATCCGAACTGTGTACCCTGAAGATAAGCGACGTGAACCTGTGCGAACGGCATATTCTGATCTATGGAAAGGGCGCCAAGGAGAGAAAAATACAGATCGGAAATGAGGACGTGTCGCATATTTTGGCCGTGTATAAGGAAACTTTTGAACAGGAAATGCGCGGCTGCGACCACTTTTTTGTCAATCAGTCCGGTCGGGCCCTGTCCGACCAGTCCGTCCGCCGCATGATAAACAAATACGTTTCCATGGCCGCCATAGAGCAGCACATCACTCCCCATATGTTCCGTCACACTTTTGCCACCAGTCTGCTGGAGGCCGATGTGGATATCCGCTATATCCAGGAAATGCTGGGGCACAGCTCCATCAACATCACGGAGATCTATACCCATGTAGCCATGGCGAAACAGCGGGATATCCTGGTGTCCAAGCATCCCCGGAAGGATTTTCATATCGAGCCAAGATAAACGTTGAAAGAGGCTGGCCTCGCAGCCAGCCTCCTCCGGTTTCTCCCTGCTCCAGGGAACCGTCCTGAAATAACAGGTTATTTTGAGACGCTCCCTAACGCTTTAACTGTAACACATAATTTACGCCCGGCACGATCGGGAGACACAGTTTCCCATCCTGCACCGGATACTCCACATTTTTCACGATCTCCTTCACAACGCTTATACCGCCCTCCATTTTCAGGGTGATCTGCTCCGTATAGGGCAGGTCGGAACGGACGATCGCCATATCGTTGTCGTAGGCGAACACCTGCACCATCGCCGGGCCGTCCACGGAGACAGGCATCTCCTGCATGAGCACCCGCCGGATCACATTCAGTACCTGCGCCGGATAGTGATACAGGTCGCCCATATCGTCAGGGATTATAATCACGCTGATTTTCCCCTTTCCATAAGAGCAGCGCAGTACCACGGGGAAGTTGTTGTCCGTCCCGTAAGCCGCCGCCAGTTCCCATACATCGTTGGTGCAGAACTCCATCTGGGGGATCAGAACCGGTTTCGTGCCGGCATATTTGCCGCTGACAGTCACGCCGTTGTCCCTTGTGTCCGCATACTCGCTGACGAGGGCTTTCCGGGCGGAATATTTTACGTTCATAAACTCCTGGAAAGCGTCTCCCAGTTTCCGCACGAATCCGCTGGTCACGACGATGGAGGCTCCCTCCAGCATACTCTTCTTCATTTTTCCGACAATACCGTCATCATCCGCCGCTCCCTCCGCCAGGAAGATCACTTTTTCCTGCTCGGGATAGTCGATATAGGGTTCAAAGGGTATGCCGCACATGCCCAGGTAATTGTGCAGATTGTCCTCCCCCCTGGCGTTGACGGGCCTGTAGGCAGCCACTCCTGTGGGATTGCCCAGCTGTCCCAGATATTCGTCCACCTCCCGGAACATCTCTCCTGCCGCAGGTGCAAACAGGCGGAAAGAAGTGTCGGCTATCAGGGAGCCCAGGCAGAACAGGGTCACTTCCCTGGCCTTGGCGTACAGCGTCAGATAACCCTGCTCCAGATAGGAGGTGAGATTGTAGGTGCATTCATAGGGATCAAACCAGCCGCCCAGATTCCTGCCCGGCGCCGCGCTCTCCAGATAGCGCATTACAAAGTAGCTCAGATACTTGGGCAAATGCTGGGCCGCGTAGGTGGGATTGCGGGTCTCGGTTCCGGTATAAATCGAGTCGAACAGGGACGGTTCCATCTTCAGGTCGTAGCCTGTCTCGTTAAACACCTCGTACCACTGGGGGAACTTCACGATGACATTCACGTCAGGATTGACTTCCTTGGCCGTTTTCATCACGATTTCCTCCGTGATCTCCCGTTTCTGGTCAAGGCGGAACCGGGACCATGTACGGTCTCCCTTTTGCGCGATGCACTCCGCGCAGCGACAGTTCAGGAAATAGAAATCGTCGAAGATAAACTCGTCAAACACTTCCGCGTTCAGGGCCACCGCCCTGCGCAGTGCCTCCCGCCCTTCCGGTCTGGAATAGCACAGGGAGATAAAACCCTCCTCCTTCGTCTCGCCCGCGCAGGTAGTAAGACCGCCGGAGGTGGCGATTCCCTTGCTCTCAAAGTATCCCTTTACCTTGAGGAGCTGCTCTTTGTCGGCCCACACGTTTCCCCTGTAGCACTCAATATAAACGCGTCCGATCTTTACGTTGTCCGAGAGCAGCCGGAACTTCCGGTCAAACTCGTCCAGATCCGTGATGTCCTTCACATTCTGGACCGGGCAGTACACGCTCACATTGAAATTGTTGTAGCTGGTCTTCGCGAGTCTTTCCGCAATACTTTTGTTCTTCATTTTTTCCATATGCCGTGACCCTCCTTTATAGTAGCAGGATACCATGGAGTGGAAGAGTGCGGCAATGGATTATCCGGTTTTTTATACGTTCTATCCTGCCATATTAAAGCATATCTGTCTGTCGCAGACCGCTCTCCAGTTCCGCTATCTCCCCGTCTTCCGGCATGAGCGCTTTCAGCTGCCGGAGGGTATCGGCGGCCTCCCGGGCGTAGCCCTGTTGTGCCAGGACGCGAACCCGCTCTTTAATGCCTCTGGAAAGCTGTGCCATTTCCGCCTGTTCATAACAAACCACCGCCCTGTCTGCGTCCTCCCCCTCGCATTGCAACGCCCGGCTGATATGCGCCGCCGCCCGGCAATTCGCGGGCAGAAATTCCATCTCTCCCTGAAATGCCCGTTCCGTAAAAAACATGCTGTAAAATGACACTGCGGATCGGCTGAAATCTTCCAGCAGTTCCCTCTGCCGCGCAGGGTCTTCGCGATACCGCCCATACACCAGCAGGGCCTCTCTGGCCCGAATCCGGAAATAGTCATACCTGATATCCGCCTGAAATCGCGGTTCTGCCAACAGTTTCATCCTGCTTTCCACAGAACAGGCGTCCGCGTGTTCTATATAAGTGTCTATCCCTTTTTTCCACTGTTCAAAGGGGATTTCCAGAAATAACTGATGTATCATTTCCGGCGATTCCATGGCAATATCCCATATGTACTCCGGCAACTGCAATATGTCCACCACATGGGCAAAGAGATAACGAAAATGCTCTGTCAGGGTGACTCTGTCTCCGCATTTTCCCGCATCCAGTATCTTCATATAAATAATGTAAAAATGTTCCGCATCCGTCCGGGAAAAGATTTTGACCAGTCTGTCATATTGCCCGCCCCCGGCGCTGTCCTGTTCGATCCTGCGCAGTTCCCGCACCACGGCGTCCGCCAACAGCCTGCAGTGCATCAGCGCGTTGGCATACTCGCTGAAACGCCGGTCATATTCCGTCTCCGCCCAATACGCAATCAGCTCCGGCACCAGCGGAGGATAAAAATACATGCGATCCATATCCGGTTGCAGAGACAGACAGGAAAAATACCGGTGCAGCTCCGTATCCCGTTTTTGGCGCAGTCCAGCGAGAATGAGATAGGAACAGGTCTTCTCCACGTTTTCCCTGTTGAACGCGTCCCGCACAAAGAAGGCGGATTCGTTGATGATCTTCTGCTCATCCCCGTGCCAGGCCTCATACATTTCCAGATACTTCGCGCCGCATTCCCCGCATCTGTCATACTGCTGTGTCATAAAAAAAGCATATGTCCCCTGCAGGTGCAGGCTGGCCCGGCAGATATCCGTGTTCCTTTTATCCAGAATGGCTTTCTCATAATCCGCCGCAGCGTCCTCAAACCGGAACAGATGGAAATCGGCCAGCAGCCTGCCCACATAGAAGGCCCCCCTGTCCTTGTTCACGATCCGGTTGTTCCAGTTGGAAAAATATTTCAGGGCCTCCGCGCAGGTATCGTACAATTTGGCGTTCTCATCGATGGCTTTATACTCCTGGGCCAACTGCATCCACCACCTGGAATTGCCCCTCTCCTTTTTAATCATCTCCCAGAGCAGAGAGATATTGCGCTGGGAATGTCTGTACTTTTCCTCCGGCGAATCAAATACGTATCCGAAATGTTTTACATAGGAGTGGAGCAGTCTGCACTCGCCGTAGATCGGCGCGAGATACTCATGGATACTGCTCTGAAACTGCAGCTCTTCGGTGATCCTGGCCAGGCGGGAGACCCATGCGTCCGAGTAATATTTTTCCTCATAATCCGCGTAGTTGCGCTGTATGTAATTGGCCATGGCATAGTTGCGGTAGTCGCCGCTCCTGAAAAATTCCACCAGCTCCGCGCTGTCTGCAAACCACTCGTCGTCATCTATATAAAGGAACCATTCTCCCTTCGCCGCTTTTAAGCCCACATTGCGCGCCTTGGAAAAGTCTCTGCACCAGGTAAAGGGAATGATTTGATCCGCATATTCCAGTAAAATATCGCGTGTGTCGTCATCGCACCCGGTATCCACAATGATCAGTTCGCTGGGAACCTCGTCCACAATGTGCCGCAGGGATTCCAGGCACTTTCCGGTGGTCTTTTTTCGTCCCGAACACAGCAGGGAGATGGTGAGAATCGGTCTTGTCTGTCCCATAAGGATCCTCCTGTAAAACGGGGGCTGACCCAAAAGTCAGCCCCCGTGACGGTAGTGTTGTTTCTGTTACTGGAGCAGGGACAGAACACCCTGATTGGCCTGATTGGACTGAGCCAGCATAGCCTGCCCTGCCTGGGCCAAAATGTTGTTGTTGGAGTATCTGACCATCTCGGAGGCCATATCGGTGTCGCGGATCTGGGCCTCGGCGGAGGTGGTATTCTCCACCACATTGTCCAGGTTGTTGATGGTATGCTCAAGCCTGTTCTGGATGGTGCCCAGCGTGGAACGCTGCTCGGATACCTGCTGCAATGCCGCCTTGATCGTCTCAATGGCATTCAGCGCATTGGTGTTGTTCTCACCGGCAACGGAGATATCCTTAATGCCCATACCCTTGGCGGAGAGAGCCTCGATCTTGAAACTGATCTGGTTGTTGAGGGTAGCGTCAGCGCCTACATGCAGGCTCATGGTCAGAGCGCCCGTTTCCTTTTTCTGGCTGGTGTCTACCAGCGCGTCAATGTCAGCCTGGGTGGCGGCTTTCACTTCATCGCCCACTTTGATATACAAGCCGCTGCCCTGATACTTGCCGTCGTCTCCAAAGAAACTGTACAGTCCGTTGGCCGCGATTTCATTGCCGTCCCTGTCGGTCAGTTGGACAGACTTGGTCTCGGTGTAATCCGCGATAGCAACCTTATCCATAGGGTCAAACTTTCCACTGGCAACCGTCTTGAAGTACTCGGTGGCTGTCGGCGCTGTGGTGCCAAGAGATGTTCCGCTGGCAATCTTAACGCCGTTTTTGTCGTAGACATCCGTCGAGGTGACATAGCCCGCAGCCGTACTGGCACTGGTAACCGCCTGCGCCGTAGAGATGGTGCCGTCTGCGGAAAAGCTCACCGTATAGTAGGTATTGGAGTTCTTGACAGCGCCCTGGTTTACGAGGACAAAATTGCCGGCTGTATCTTTCTGATAGTAATTGGTCACGGAGATAACATCCGTTGTGGTGGTAAACTCTGTATTGGCCGCAAATGCCTCGCCCACCTGCTTGCCGGTCATCTCGGTAAACAGAGCCTTGTCTGTGGGAACAGCGTCTACATATGTTCCGGCCGCAAGAGTCTTTACCGTGCCGCCATCCAGGTAATACAAATCCTGTTTGGTAACGGACGCGTCCTTATACTTGAAATCAATGCCTTTTTCCCCGTTGGTATCTCCCTTTAACAGATAGGTCTCGTTGAATTTCGTGGTCTCGGATACACGGTCGATCTCCGTCTCCAGCTGAGCCACTTCATCCTGGATGGACTGCCGATCGGAGGCGGACATGGTGCCGTTGGAAGCTTTGACTGCCAGCTCATTCATTCTCTGCAGCATATCCTGCACTTCATTCAGCGCGCCCTCGGCGGTCTGCACTGCGGAAATGCCGTCCTGGGCGTTCAGAGACGCCTGTGTCAGTCCCCTGATCTGCTTTCTCATCTTCTCAGAGATTGCCAGCCCGGCCGCGTCGTCCGCCGCACGGTTGATCTTGTATCCGGAAGACAGTTTCTCAGTGGACTTGGCCTGGGACGCCGTTGTCAGACCTAACATTCTGTTAGAGTTCATTGCTCTTAAATTGTGTTGTACTACCATAGTATTTACCTCCGTGTGTTTGTTTTGCTGCGCAAATCCGTTTGCGCGTTAATTGGTTTTATAATAAACCGGATGCAGACCCTTTGAGTCGGGCCCGGACTCTCCGTTCCCGCATCCGCCCTATTACCGTCTTCCCGCATTGCCGTTTGTGACAATGACCCCCGGTTTTCTCCAGTACTTTTCCGGGTGTTCCGGCTCCTTGTAATATTTTGGCAGCTCCGCCTTTTTCTCGGGATCCGTGATTGCCTTTTCGATGACTCTGCTCCTGACAATGCTGATCTCCTTGGGGGCGTCGATCATAATCCTCATGTGCTTTCCCGTTCCTCCCAGGAAAACCAGTTTGATATTCTCCCCGATCATTAAGTACTCCTCTGCTGCCACGGACATTCTCAACATCTCTTTTTCCTCCATGAATTTTTTCTGGTTTATGTCGAATACTATCTGGTAACAGATTTCACATTATGTTACATGGAGTGTCATTTACGATTTATAATTCTATATTACAGAATATCTTGTCCCGGTCATCCTGTTCGATCCCCAGATATCGCATGGTAACCTGAAAAGAGGAGTGATTGTATATATTCATAAGCATGACCGGCGGCACTCCCTGCCTCCAGGCGTGGTATCCAAAGGTTTTCCGCAGGGAATGACAGCTGATCACGCCTTGGATGCCGCATGCCTCCGCCGCCTGTCTGATGATCCGGAATGCCTGGATGCGCGATATATGCGCATCCCCCTGACCGTAGCTGGCAAACAGATAATCCTGTGGTAAAGCGGGAGTCTTGTGTTCCAAAAGGCTTTGCTCATATTCCCGCAGCGCCGCTCTCACCGTTTTATTCAGAAATATGACCGAGGACTTGCCGGTCTTTTGCTCCGACAGGGATATATGCTCCCGCCAACCGCCCTTTTGCGGATCGTACACATCCTCCCATTTCAGACGAATCACATCCGACACCCGAAGAGCCGTGTTGAGTCCTATGATTATAAGCAGATAATTCCTGCTGTTTGGCTTGACCGCTTTATAGTACTCCTTGATATGAGCCAAATCTTCCTTGTTTCTGATCGGTTGCGCTGTGTTCATTTTTATCCTCCTTGACCTGTGCCTGTGAAGTGTTTTACATTGTTCCTGTGATAGAGAGAAAAAAATTTTTATATAGGGCTAAAGTTTTATTTCTTTGCACCGATATAGTAAGTGTAAAGAGGTAACACAATGTGAATTGTGTTACCTCTTTGTTATACACGGAACAATTAAAAAGAGTAAGCCGGAAAGCCAGCTTACTCTTTTTGGCGTTTGTTTGTATTCAATTATTGGTTGCAAATCAGCACAATCATTATTATAAAATTCGGTTAGCTGAGCAGGCCATACGCCCTGTAAAGCTCTTTTCTATGCTGCTCATCATCAACCGCAAGCTGCACGTCCTCCATACGCCCGTCCGCAAGCAGCTTTTGTGTCAATGTTGCCATCTGCTTTTCTCCGCGTTCCTCTCCACGTTCCTCGCCTTGCTTTTCTCCCTGTTCAATCAGTTCCTGCGCCACCCAACATATCGCCATACTCTCTCCTCTCTGCCGTACCGCCTCGGCGGCAGGCTTAAGACTTCTATATCTGTTATCTCCCGTAAATACAGCTAAAAATTCCGCAATTTCCGCCGGATAATCCAGCACCTTATTATCTGACAGAGCCGGTCTTCCGAGCCGTCAATTCTTAAAAAACTGCGCCACAACCCGAAAATCACTCCGAAACGACGCGATCACGTCATCACTCAAAAAGGCAATGTCAAATACATGGATCCGGTAATTATGGAAATATGGCTCCAGTTTTTTCAGGATTTCTCCCATCAGATCCCGCAGAGCCTGTACCCCGCCCCATCTTCGATTGCTAAAATTCAATACAATCGTAATTACGGGATGCAGAGGGTCGCGTCTTTGTTCTATCTGCGCTTTATAACTGCTGCTGTCATATCCCAATACCCTGACAGGCATAGTCCTGTCATAACCCGTCTGGTTCTCTATACCGAGAGCCGCAATGACAAGGTTCGGACCATCCTGATAATTCTTGAGCGTATCACGCCGCTGATCCTGCAATTTTCCCTTCTCGCTCTTATAAATGGACTCGGTAGAGCCGTTTTGCCCTCTCCTCTTTCCCGTTTCGAGCGATCCGTATATCCTACTCGTACTGGTGGGAAAGGAGATGGCCGTTTCCCCTAACAATAATCGTCAATGGAATCCGGCCCTATTCTATTATATGTTGTTTCCGATACGTAACCATGTGTTCAGGATACGGCTCTGTCAGATGGAGCCGTTCCCTGTGGTGTAATTATTTCAATGATTGCATCGTAACATGAACGTATAGGCATGCCAAGAACATGTCGGGATTTCCTTAAGCTTTCCTTATGGATTGTCTCACGGATACGTCAATATATGACGGATAATTCGAGATTATCCTTTACAATATAGATTGGTGTTTGA